>JBEQUE010000017.1:0-105442 GCA_040349255.1 Acidobacteriota bacterium
GCTGCTCGGGCAGTGCGCGAGCCTCGGCTGCCGGCCGGAGAGCGAGGCCTACGCCCGCATGCAGCTCGCCTGGCTCACCCTCCTGCATGCGGACGCCACGCCGGAGCAGCTCGAGACCGCGCGCTCCGGTCTGCGGGCGGCGATGTCTGCGGTCCCCATCGAGCGCGACCCCTACGAGGCCGCGAACCAGCGGATCAACCTGGCCTACCTGGACCTGCGCACCGGCCGCGATCCGCGGGCGCTGATCCAGGCGGCGCGTCGCATCGCCGCGTCCCCAGGGACCGGGAGCGGCGGGCGGCGGACGCTCGACAACTGGAGCTCGCTGCTTGCCGGGCTCGCGGCGGTCGAGCGGGGCGAGCCGCGGACCGCGCTCGCCGAGTGCGGCTCGATCGGGACGGAGGACCCGCAGCTCGAAGCCGCGCGGCTGAGCTGCGAGGGGCGGGCGCACCGGCTGGCCGGCGACCTCCCGGCGGCCGCGCGCGCGTTCGACGCCGCCCTGGTCCAGCACGGCCGCATCGCCGCGGGCCTCGACCAGCGCCTGCCGCTCGGCCCCGGCGAGCGCGCCGAGGACTTCGCCCGCGCCGCGCGCGTCGCCGTCGAGCGTGGCGATCCAGGCGGCGCGTGGAGACTGCTCCTGCTGCTGGACTCGCTGAGCGCGCAGGAGCGCGAACGGGAGAGCTGCCGGGCGCTCGCGCGCGGCGCCGATGCGCGACGCTGGGCCGATCTGGACAAGGAATCCGACGGCCTGCTCCGCGAGCTGGCCGCGCTGCCGCGGGTGGCGTCGAGCAACCGGGAGCGCCAGGCCGCCGCGCTCCGGGTGGCGCTGGAGGAGAGGCTGCGCCGGCTCTGGCGCGAGTGGCCGGGCTGCGCTGCGCCCGCGACGCCCGACGACCGCGGCGTGGGCTTCCGCGCCTTTGCGGTGGAGGACGAGGTCGTGCTCCTGCATCGGGACGCCGGCGGCCGGGTCGAGGTCGAGCGCCGGACGCGTCTGCCTCGGCGGCAGCGGCTGGCGGCGCTCCAGGCGATCGCCGCCGAGGTCGAGGCCGGGAGAGGAGATCAGGCAAGGTGGCGCTCCCTGTGCGAGCCGATTGCCCGGGCGGTCCTGCCCCGGAGCCTCGAGAGACTGGGGCCGGTGACGACCTTCGCGCTGCACGGATCGCTCCAGCTCATCCCGCTGGCGGCGATGCCTCTTCCTTCGGGACGATGGCTGGGCGACCTGACGTCCGTGGCCCTGTACACCGCGGGCGCCCATTCGGCGGTGGGAGGAGAAGGCGCGGCGCGTCCCGTGCTCGTGGTCGATCCGACCGGCGACCTGGCCGGCGCCGAGCGCTCGCTTTCCATCTATCGGAGCCTGTTTCCGGGCGGCCGGATCCTGCGCGGCGGGGACGCCACGCGGGCCGCCGTACGCGGGGCGCTGGCGCAGGCCGAGTGGCTGCACGTGGACGCGCACGCGAGCTACGACCCGGTGTTCCCGGAGATGTCGCGGCTCCTGCTCGCCGACGGCGATCTCGGCCTGATCGAGTGGTCGCGGCTGCCGGCTCCGAGACGGTTCGCGAACCTGAGCGGCTGCCGGACCGCGAGCTGGCCGGTGACCGCGGACAGCGGCCAGTACGGCCTCGGCGGTCTCCTGGCGCGGCTCGGCGCGGGCTGGGTGGTGGCGACCCGCGGCCCGATCCCGGACGGCGCCGCCCATCTCTACAACGAGGCGTTCTACCGGGCGATCGCCCGGGGGCGGACGGTGCCGGAGGCGCACGCGGCCGGGCTCGCGGCGGTGCGCGCGGGCCATCCGCCTCAGGTCTGGGGCGCCATCCTGCTCCTCCGGTCCGCCGCGGAGGAAGGGGGGCAAAACACCGCGCGGACGACTCCTACAAGGTGATGAGCGACCAACCGCAGGACCCGAACGACGTCGAGCGGCTCCTCCGCGCGCTGGCAGCCGAGGATCTGGACGACGGGCTCCCGGCTCCCGACGACGAACGGCTGCGCGCCTGGCGCGAAGGCCGGCTGTCCGAGGACGAGGCGCGGGAGCTCGAAGGGCTGCTGGCGCGGAGCGCCGCGGGCCGCCGCCGGCTGCTCGGGATCGCCGGCGTTGCGGGTGTCGACCGAAGCCTGCCGCTGCGCCGGGTGAGGAAGGCCGTGCTCGACGGCGCGCGCCCGGACCGCAATCGGTCCTGGCGCACGGTGGCGGCCATCGCGGCCATGCTCGTGCTGGCGGTGATCGGCGTCTTCCTGCGCCAGCCCGTGCTGCCCGAGGGGCTCGCCTACGACGTGTCGGGGCGGGGCCTGGCAGACGTGCGGTCGGAGGGTGAGACGACGGCCGAGGTCCGGGCCTACCCGGGCACGACCGTGCGCATCGTCCTTCGGCCTCAGGGCGACAGCCCGTCCGGCCTCTCGTTCGCGCTGTTCCGCCGCGAGGACGGCGGGCTGCGGCGCGTGCGGGAGCCGGAGGAGGTGCGCCTGGAAGCCGAGCGCGGCAGCGCGACCTTCTCGGGCATCGCCTCGCGGGTGCTCGGCACCGAGACTCCCGGGCGCCACGAGGTCTACGTCGTGGTCTCGGCCTCGAAGCGGATCCCGGCGCGCGTGGAGAATCCTGAGGACCTGCGGTCCTCCGGTCGGCTCATCTATCCGATGACCATCACCTTGCTGCCGGAGAGCCTGCCATGAACGTTCGAAGACTGTTTGTCGTCCTGATGTTTCTTTGTACCCGGGTTGTCGTTGCCGATCCCATTTCATGGCTCCAGCTCCCGTCCGGCTGCGCGGTGGAGCCGTCCGACGTCGAGAGCTTGGAAGCGCAGGTCGTCCCCTGCGGCGGCGCCGGCTCCTTCGTGCTCGGCGGTCCGGGCCTGACCTACGACGGCCATTGCCCGTGGCTCGACAAGGGAGAGGAGACGCCGGCCCTCATCCCGGCCGAACCGGAGCCGCGCCTCTCGCCCTCCTTTCCCTGCTTCGATGGGAGCTGCCTGGTCCGCTCGGGCCTGCCGTGGGTGGCGGTGCTCGACTGGCGGACGCCGCACGGCTGGAGCGTGGCCGCCACGATCCGCGAGGCCTCGGACGAGCGGGTGGACATCCGGCTCTTCGACTTGGCCGAGGTCGGCGCGATCGAGGCCCGGCTGCCGTCCGCGTCCGACGTCCACGTGCTCGTCCAGCTCTGCGCCGTCGCCGAGGCGGTGGAGAACGGGGACCGGCCGCTCGCCGTGAACATGAGCTTCGGCCGGCTCCCGGAGACGCCGACCGACCTGGGCAACGCGGTCGGCCGCGTGCTCTCCTACCTGAAGGACGAGGAGGGGATCGTCACCGTGGCGGCGGCGGGCAACCACCACGAGATGCTCTTCCCGGCTTCGGTGCCGGGCGTCATCCCGGCCGGCGCGCTCGACCTGGCCTGGCTCGGCCTGACCGGCGAGGTGAGGCCCTCGGCCCAGACGCCTCCCGACGCGAAGGCCCTGGTGCTGGGATACGGGCTCTATCTCTCCGGAGAAGAAGAGACTTGGCCGGCGCCTCCGGGCAGCTCCTACGCCGCTGCAATGTTCACCGGCTGGCTGGCCGGCACCCTGGCCGACGCCGACAGCGCTCCTGTCCTCAAGGGAAAACGATGGGAGCCGGTCCTGGAAGGCAAGGACGTCGCGCTGGCGCTGGACGGCGTTCCCTTGCCTGGCTCCGACCTCGCTGGCCCGAGCCGTTTCTTCGAGCGAGCGATGGGCGAGGCCCCGGCTCCCGGCGAAAAGGGGGCCTATGCGACCCTGCGGCTGGACGGCCCCGCGCCGACGCTGCCCGAATACTCCGTGCTCCACGCCGACAGCGGCAACGGTCCGCAGCCCGGCGTGAACCCCTGCGTGCCCTGCCACGGCAGCGGCGAGTCCGGGGCGGTGGAGAGCAGCAGCTCCATCTTCGTGGACCTCTCCTGGTCGGCCGGCCTGCCGGACGGCACCGAGATGGTCGCGGTGCTGCTGCGTGTCGGCGGCCAGGTCTACGCCTTCGAAGGCTCCCGCGATCCGGACCTGATGAACGCCATGGCCGCCGGCCAGGTCGAGGGTCTGATCCTCGACGAGGTCGGCGGCATCCTGGCGCCCGGCGAGCAGGCCTCGCTCGTGCTGGTGGTCAACGTCGGCGGCACCTCGTACTGGCACGAGGTGCCGCTCAACCTCCATCCTTAGCCTTACGGGATCACGAACTCCGTGCCGTCGCCGATCGAGCCGCTGCCGCCGATCTTCCGGTTGTCGTTGCCCGGCGTGGCGTAGGGCAGGTCGATCGACCACACGTTGAAGTGGGTGCCCGAGGCGATCCCGCCGCTCGGGTAGAAGTCGAAGTAGTGCGCCGTGCCGCCGAGGCAGGCGCTGTTGATCGCGGCCACGGAGCCGATGAAGGCGCCCGAGGTGCCGATGTACGTGCCGGAGGTGGTGTAGACGTCCACGCGGTTGCTCTGGGTCGGGTAGTCCGGATCGCAGGCCCAGCCCCAGATGTGCTGGTTGTTGTAGCCGTCCACCCAGCCCTTGGCCGGGTAGTTCTGGAGCACGCCGCTGGTCACGTTGACGACCCCCGCGTTGGCGCCGGCGGCGTAGCCGTAGCCGTTCTGGGTGGGGGTCGTCTGGCCGTCCTTCACCCAGGCGTAGATCTCCCAGCTCCCGGTCTCGTTCGAGGCCGGGGTCCAGGAGAGGTCGTTGCTCACCTGCCAGTTGGGCGAATTCACGCTCGGGATCCAGCCGGCGGTCCCGCTCCCGACCGGGCGGCGGAACAGCGCGTAGCGGGCGGTCCCCGGGTCGCCGCCGGTCCTCGTGGCCGTCCAGTGGAGCTCCGTGCCGGTGCTCGCGGACGACGGGCTCGGCGTGATGGCGAGGCTCGGCTGCGAGTAGCAGTGGCCGTACTTGCGGGTGGCGTTGGTCCTGAGGACGAGGTCGTAGCTGTTGCCCTGAGGATAGTTGCCGGACTTGAGGATGTCGCCCGGCAGGTAGGTGTTCGACGGGTAGATCGTGGTGACCGCCTGGCCCCCGGCCGCGGGCCCGGTCCACGGATCCTGCACGAAATCGATGTCCGTCATCCGGCCGTTGACCCAGTCGATGTCGTCCTGGGTGGGGGTGGGGGGGCCGCTCGACCAGCTTGCGAAGTGCCACTTGCGGTTGTCGCGCGTGCACTCGCAGCCGTTGGCCGTGGGGCCGAACAGGATGCAGGCGATCACCTGGTCGGCGATGCCGTTGGCGATCTCCGACGCGACGCCGTCGCAGTCCATGGGGCACGGCAGGGGCAGGAAGCCGCCGCAGAACGTGGCCTTGCACACCAGGACGGCGTTCTTCAGCTTGTTCATGCCCAGGACCGTCTTGCGGATCGCCCCAAAGGCCTGGAAGGCCGCGTTCTTCATCTTGTCCGTCGTCACGGTCGTCCGCGAGACGGGCGTCGGGAGGCAGCTCATGATCGACGAGGCGCAGTTGGTCCCCGGCTTGCCGTTGTTCAGCCGGGACATCCCCTTGGCGTCGTCGAGCAGGGAGTTGAGCGAGTAGTAGTCGTTGCGCGCCAGCATGCCGTTGGCGACCTGCTCGCCCGCGGAGCGGCTGACCGGGAGGATGAGCTTGCGTCGCGCGATCGAGTCCTGCCAGAAGAGGCCTCCGTCCCCGTCCGTCTCCGTCACCATGTCCGCCGTGTGCATGTTGGGCACGCCGGAGACGAACCCGCCGGAGTCGAGCAGCTTGGAGGGATCGATCTGCGCGGTCTTGCAGTAGGAGGAGTTCTTGTTGAGCGACAGGACGGCGAGAGCCGCCTCCAGGAGATCGGACGGCCCGGCGGCGTCGGCGAGCGCGTTCATGTTCAGCGCATGGTGGCGGACCATCTGCTTGTTCTGGTTCGCGCCCGGCGGCTGGGGATCGAGGAACACGCCGACGTGGGTATACGCGGGCGAGCCCGAGGCCACGACGTTGCCGATCAGGAGCTGGGTCAGCCCCGCCGCCTCGTGCAGCACGACATCGCCCTTGCGCGGCGTATATCCGCTGCAGGTCTGGTACTCCTTGGGGACCGTGATCGTCGAGTCGACCACGCACGTCTGGCCGGCGCTGCAACTGTCGCAGCCGATCGGCGTCGGAGCCGGGACCGTCTCGCCGGCGCAGTCGTTCTCGCCGTTGGCGACCGGCATGGGCGGGGTGTAGCAACTCCCGTTGGCCTGGCAGGTGCCGCGCATGCCGCAGGAGGCGCCGACCTTGACCGTGTAGGTGCAGCTCCCGTTCGTCGTGTTGCAGGAGCCGAGCGTGTTGTAGCACTCGGTGGGCGGGGTGTTGCAGAAGACCTTCGCGGGCTCGCAGGCGTTCGTCCCGTTGCACACCGTGGTGGAGCAGGCGTTGCCTCCGCCGCAGGTGATCGTGGTGCCGCCGCAGCTCCCGGCGCCGTTGCAGACGTCGTTGTAGGTGCAGAGCTGGCCGTCGTCACAGGTGATGCCCGAGGCCTTGAAGAGATTGGTCGGGCAGGCGGCGGAGGAGCCGGTGCAGGACTCCGCCACGTCGCAGGTCCCGGACGCCGAGCGGCAGACGGTCCCCGCCGTCTTGAGCGCGTCGGCCGGGCAGACGAGCCCGTTGGAGGCCGAGTACTGGAGGTCGGCCATGCCGTAGTTCCCGCTCGTGACGAGCCCGCTGTAGCCGCACGGCTCGGCGGTGCTGGAGGGCCGGTAGCAGGATCCCTCGACGGTCGCGTCCGTGAGGGTGGCCGGCAGGGTCAGGCCCCCGCGATAGGCGCCGCCGGTCCCCGGCAGGTAGACGGCGACGGAGTAGGAGGTCCCGGCCGAGAGCGCCACCGGCGTGATCGCCGTGTAGGCCCAGGCGTTGGCCGAGGTCACGGTCGCGCTGGCGAGCACGGCGCCCGTCGAGCGGTTGAACAGGGAGACGGTCCTCGTGCCGTTGAAGAAGCCGCCGAGTGAGGTGACCGTGAGCGCCTTGTTCGGCGTGAAGGCGTAGCCCACGCTGTAGTCCCCGGGCCCGTCCGTGCTGAGGGTCCCGTCGGTCGGCTGGTACAGCGGCTGCGAGCCGCCGACGTAGTACTTGAGGTCCGCCATGCCGTAGTGGGTGCCCGAGACCACGGTGCCGGCGCAAGGCTCCAGGCCGCTCCCGGAGCGATAGCAACTTCCGGTGATCGTGGCGTCGGCGAGCGCGCGCGGCGTGGCCACCGTGCCGCTGCGGTAGGCGCCGCCCGAGCCGGCGAGCGAGACGCCGACCGAGTAGGCGGTGCCGGCCGCCAGGGTGACCGGCGCGATGCTCGTGTAGGCCCAGGCGTTGGCCGAGGTCACCGACGCGCTGGCGAGCACGGCGCCGGTCGACCGGTTGAACAGTTGGACCGTCTTGGTGCCGTTGAACAGGCCGCCAAGCGAGGTGATTGTGATCGTCTTGTTCGGCGTGAAGCCGTAGCCCATGGTGTAGTTCCAGGCGGCGCCGACCTGGAGGGTGCCTTCGGTCGGCGTGTAGAGCGGCGCGCTGGTGGCGACGCAGGTCTCGGCGACGTCGCAGGCTCCGGCTGCCGCGCGGCAGACGTCGCCCGCGAGCTTGCCGGCGCAGGACTGCGCCGTCGCGTCCCTGGTGCCGAACGCCAGGATCAGGAGAAGGAGGGCGAGCCCCAGGGCTCGGGATGTGCGTTTCATGGGTTTGCTCCTTTGGAAGAGGTTCCTCTCTCCACAAAGACCCCGGAAGCCGCCGGCCGTTTACCCGGTTTCCCCGCCGGGCGGGGAGCGTCCGGATCGAATTCGCACGATTTCGTCTGCAAGCGGCTCGCGAAAGGACCCCTTGTGTACCTGACTCAATAGAGATGCTTGCCTGACGGGGGGAGGGGGACTCCTGTGAGAGGCATCGCGGATGCCCTGAGCCGCGGCATGGGCCGCGACCAGGAGCCTGTGTCTCCGGGGATCCTCCTCGGCCTTACTAGGAGATGTCAGAATGATCAAGTTGAAGCAGGCAGGTATGATGGCGGCGGCCGTGGTTCTGGCGGCCGCCGGTGTGGCTTCCGCTTACATCGCCACCGGCGGTGGACCGTGCAACGTCGGCCCGAGCGGACCGATCCCGCCGAACTGCACCTATCGCACGCCGCAGCAGATCCACTCGCTGGGTCTCGCCGATCAGGTCGCCTACTCGGCCGAGCACGGCGGCTTCGTCAACCAGACCAGCCACCAGGGCGGCATCTTCAACGGCACGGTCGAGAGCTTCGATTCGACCGTGATCCTCCACATCGACGGCATCAAGGACTACACGGGCGCCACGGCGACCGTGAAGCTGCCGGCCCACTGCGAGACCCACATCGGTCCCCGCGACGTGAAGGCCGACTTCCAGCGCTTCGACACGGCGATGTACTCGATCCAGGGCGGGGCCAGCGACGAGAACTTCGAGTCCATCAAGATCGTCGGCGGCGAGGCCAACGGCATGCCGAGCCCGGGCTCCACGACCCTGACCCGCAACCGCCAGGGCGGCTTCCTGGTCGACAGCACGTTCCAGATGAACTTCCACATCGAGCTCGTCGGCCGCAAGGGCGGCAAGTTCGACGGCGTGAACATCTCCGAGGACGGCACGGCCACGGTCAAGGCCTACGCCAACGAGACCGCGAAGTAAGAACGCGAACGGGGCCGGGCCGCAGGACCGCGCCCGGCTCCCGTCCGTCCTCTCTCAGGCGATAGACTTCCACCGGTGATCCCGCTCTCCCGCGCCGCCGTCCGGCATCCGCTCCGGACGCTGGCGGTCGCCCTCCTGGCCACGCTCGCCGCGGCCCCCGGCCTGTCGCGCCTGGAGCTACGCACGGACGGCCACGCCCTGATTCCCGCCGAAGCCCCGGAGGTGGTCTACGACCGGCGCATCCGCGGCGAGACCGGGATCCGCGATCCGATCGTGGTCGTGATCCACAGCCCGCATCCGGACGGCGCGCTCAACCCGGCGACGCTGCGCCGCGTGCGCGATCTGAGCCTTGCGCTCGAACGGCTCGACGGCGTCCGCCCGGCCGACGTCTTGAGCCTCGCGACCGAGAACACCTTTCGTCTCCGGCCCGGCACGTTCCTCCTGCGGACCTTCCTGGAGCCGCAGCCCGAGACTTCGGAAGCCGCCGCCCAGGTGCGCGACGACCTGCGGCGGATCGGCATCTACGGCGGCATCCTGGTCTCGGCCGACGGCCGGTCCACGGCGGTGATGGTCGGCGCGCCTCCCGAATGGGACCGCGGCGACTTCTATCGCAAGGTCCACGGCCTCGCGTCCGGCTTCGCGCGGGACGGAGACACCGTGGAGGTCCTCGGCGCGCCGGTCGCCGAGGCGCTGCTCGGCAGCCACATCCTGGCCGACCTCGGCGTGCCGGCCAAGTGGCTCGACGGAGTCGTGGACCCGGCCGGCCGCACTGGACCGGGCCTGGTGCCGATCGTCTTCGCGGTCATGACGCTGATCTTCCTCGCCGCGTTCCGCCATCCGCAGGCGGCCCTGACCCCGCTCGCCACCCTCGGCGCCTGCCTGGTCATGACCTTCGGCGTGATGGGCTGGCTCGGCGTGCCGGTCTACCTGACCACCACGATCCTGGCGGTGATCCTGACCGCAGTCGGCGTGACCGACCAGGTCCACGTCTACCACCGGTATTCCGAGCTCCGCCGCGAGCGCCCGGACCTCGACCCGGCCGGGCTCGTCACGGCCACGATGGAGGAGATGGCGTGGCCGGTCACGCAGACCTGGGTGACCACGGCGGTGGGATTCCTGTCCTTCGCCATCTCGCCGCTGCCGGCGGTGCAGGCGTTCGGGCTCTTCGCCTCGCTGGGCATCCTGGTCTGCCTGGGCTGGTCGCTCGGCGTGGTGCCGGCCCTCCTCGTCCTGCTCAAGCCGGACCTGGGCCGTTTCCACCGCCCCGATGGAAAATCGGATCGGTTCTTCCACCGGCTCGCGCGCACGGTCGTCCGGCGCCGCCGCCTGGTGCTCGTCGCCACAGCCCTCCTGGTCCTCGTCTCGCTCGACGGCCTGCGCCGCCTGAAGGTGCAGGACAGTTGGGTGGACGGCTTCGCGCCGCGGAGCGCCTTCGCGCTCGCCATGCGCAGCTTCGATCGCCAGTACCTGGGATCGCACCAGCTCCTGGTCGCGGTGGAGGCCGAGCCCCTGAGCTTCCGCGGCCAGGTCGCGGGCGCCGCGCTCGGCGATCACAGTGTAGAGTTGGATGGGGGAGCCGGCCTCGATCCGTCCCGCCTGGCGGGGAGCTGGCTCCGGGTCGTCCCGGTCCCGGAGAGAGGCAAGAACTGGTCCGGCTCGATCGAGAGCGCCCGTCTCGAAGGCGGCCGGCTGGTCCTCCGGGTGCCGCTCAAGGCCGGCTCGCCGCGCTTCTGGCTCGATCCACAGCCGGACGAACGGCTGGAGGTCGAGATCCGGAAAGAGCCGTTCATGGTCCCGGACCTGCTGCGGGAAGTCGGAGGGCTGGAGACCTTCCTGGCCGCGCACGACCGGGTCGGCGGCGTGCTCGGCCCGGCGAAGCTCCTGGCCACGACCTCCTTCATGCTCCGTCCGGACGATCCCGCCGCTCGCCGGCTCCCGGACCTGCCCGACCGCGCCCGGTCGCTGTGGACGCACTACGGCCGCGTGCGGGGTCCCGAGCGCCTGAGCCAGCTCGTCGATCCGGCGTACACACGGGTGATCGTGACCGCGTTCCTCAAGGAGCCGAGCTACGCCACGGTCGGCCGGCTGATGGCCGACCTGCGCGCCTACGAGCGCGAGCGCCTGGCGCCGAGGGGTCTGCGGCTCGGCTTCGCCGGCGACATCGCGGTCAGCCAGGCGCTGATCCGGGCGATCGTCGCCACCCAGGTGCGCTCGCTCGTGCTGTCGCTCGCCGGCATCCTGGCCCTGACCGCCGTGCTCGGCCGCTCGCTGCGCCACGGCCTGCTCTGCGTCTTTCCGCCGGCGCTCGCCATGCTCCTGAGCTTCGCGCTCATGGGCTGGCTCGGCATCCCGCTCGGCGTCGCGACCTCCATGTTCGCCAGCATGACGCTCGGCGTCGGCGTGGACTACGTCGTCCATCTCCTGGAGCGCCACCGCCGCGCCCGGGAGGCCGGTCTCGCGGGGGAGGATGCGGCGGCCGACGCCCTGGCCGCGACCGGGCCGCCGGTGACCATCGACACCCTGGCCGTGGGCCTGTCGTTCGGCGTCCTCCTGCTCTCCCAGGTCCCGGCCAACGCGCGGCTCGGCGGCCTGCTCGCCTTCAGCCTCTTCGTCTGCCTCGGCGCCCTCCTCCTGATCATGCCCGCGCTGCTCGACGCGGACCGGGTGTGACAGCTCCGTGAAGCTGTCCCCGAATCCAAGCCGCACGTACCTTTCTTAATTAGAGACACGTGTCTTTGATCAGGCGCTCCCCCGTGGGTGTGCCGTGGGGGAGTCTTGTTTCCTCGCTTCAAGGAGGAGCTTTCATGATCGATCTGCGATGCAGAATGGCGGCCATGGCGTTGGGCCTGGCCCTGATCGTTCCCGCCGGTGCGGGAGCGGTCGTGCCCAAGCAGGGTGATGGAACGCTGGAGTCCCTGGCGTTCGCCAGCGAGCGGTTGAATCCCCGTTCGGATGTGGAATCGATGCAGGACGCGGAGTCCCTGGCCCAGCCCGAGATGAGGCAGGCCGTGGCCGATTTCCGCAGCGACGCCGGCGAGTGGGCGATCTATCTCGATCGCCGGACCGGCCTTCTCGAAGCCGCCGCGGGCGCGGGCATCCCCTGGATCCCGGGCAGCGGCAACCGGCTCACGCTGGAAGACATTTCGGCCTATCTCCAGGACGGCCAGGACGTGGATCTCGCCGCCATGGAGAAGATCGCCCGCGCCTTCCTGCCGCGGGTGGCGCCGATGCTGGGCGTCAAGCCGGCCCAGCTCCAGCTCAGCCAGGAGCACTCCAGCCAGGTGGCCGACTACCTCTGGCGCGTCGACTTCGACCTCGTGCGCGGCGGCCTGCCGGTCGAAGGCGCCCACGTGGCCTTCACCGTCAACCACGGCAACCTGATCCAGATCGAGGCCGAGAGCCTGCCGTCCCCGGGCAGCGTCGTGCCGAACGCCACGGTCAAGCGGCAGCAGGCGCTCTCGATCCTCGCCCGGTATATCGGAGGCTTCACGGCCGCCGACACCTTCCTCGACGGCGGCTCGCTGCGGCTGCTGCCGGCGGCGATCGAGGACGCGAAGTTCTCCGAGGGCTACGCGCCGGGCCGCGGGCGCGGCATCGCGCCGGTCTGGGAGTTCCTCTTCGTCCGCGAAGGCTCCGACGCCACCTGGCGCGCCCGCGTGGACGCGGTGAAGGGCGAGGTCCTGGAGCTGGTGGACATCAACGACTACGTCAACGGCTACGTGCGCGGCGGCGTCATGTTCGGCGGCGTCCAGTCCACCCGGCCGATGCCCTCCGCCGACATCTCCATCGCGCCGTTCAGCACCAACGGGTCCGGCGTCTACGTCTTCCCGGGCGGCGCCGTGAGCTCGACGCTGAACGCCCCCTTCGTGCGCATCGTGGACACCTGCGGCGCGATCAGCGAGCCGGCCAACGCGAGCGGCGTGATCGACTTCGGCCTGTCGCCGGCCAACAACTGCTCGACCCCAGGCCACGGCGGCCTCGGCAACACGCGCTCCTCGCGCACCCAGTTCTACCACCTGAACCGGGCCAAGCAGGTGGCGCGCGGCTGGTTCCCGGCCAACGCCTGGCTCAACGCCCAGCTCACCGCGAACGTCAACATCAACAGCACCTGCAACGCCTTCTGGAGCCCCACGTTCGGCAACGTGAACTTCTACCGCTCCGGCGGCGGCTGCGGCAACACGGGCGAGATCGAGGAGGTCTCGCTGCACGAGTACGGCCACGGCTTCGACACCAACGACGGCAACGGCACCTCGCTCGACAAGGGCACGGGCGAGACCTATGGCGACTTCACCGCCTCCCTGGTCAGCCACACCTCGTGCATCGGCGACGGCTTCCGCGCCACCAACTGCGCGGGCTACGGCGACGCCTGTCTGGCCTGCACCGGCGTGCGCGATATCAGTTGGGGCGCCCACGTCTCGGGCACGGCGCACACGGTGGCCAACTTCACCCAGACCCACTGCCCGACGAGCGGCACCGGCTACGTCGGCCCGTGCAACCGCGAAGGGCACTGCGAGTCCTACATCGCCTCCGAGGCGCTCTGGGACTTCACCAACATCGACCTGGCGAGCCCGGGTTCGCCGCAGGCCTGGTCCGTGGCGAGCCGCCTCTGGTACCTCTCCCGCCCGTCCGCCACGCGCGCCTTCGTCTGCGTGACCACCACCTCGCCGTGGAGCTCGCACGGCTGCGCCACGGGCACCTACTGGCGGGCCCTGCGCGCCGTGGACGACGACGACGGCAACCTCGCCAACGGCACCCCGCACGGCGGCGCGCTGTTCGCCGCCTTCAACCGCCACCTGATCGCCTGCACCACGGACGCCGGCGCGAGCACCACGTTCGCGGCCTGCACGCCGCCGGCCGTGCCGACGGTGACCCTCACCCCCGGCGACGACGTCGTCAACCTCTCCTGGACCAGCTCGGGCGCCGGCATCGTCTACGACGTCTACCGCAACGACCTGGGCTGCGGCGCCGGCATGGCGAAGATCGCCAACGACGTCGCCGGCACCACCTTCACCGACGGCGACGTGGCGGACGACGTCACCTACTCCTACATGGTGATCGCCCACCCGTCCGGCAACGAGTCGTGCTCCTCGGCCTCGTCGATCTGCCAGAACGTGACCCCGCGCCACCGCACCGACGTGTGGAGCAAGGACAAGGAGCTCCCGGTTCCGGAGGACACCGGCGTCGAGCCCGAGGTCCCCCTGTTCGGCTATCCCATGTGGATGAGCCCGGACATCTGGGTGCGCCACACCAACACCGCCGGGCCGCACGAGAATCCGGAGTACGGCCAGGTCAACTACGTCAAGGTCAACGTGCGCAACCGGAGCACGGTGACGGCGATCGACGTGCCGGTGAAGGTCTACTACGCCAACGCCTCGGCCGGCCTCTCCTGGCCGGTGGACTGGACGCTGATCGGCACCGCGACCGTGGCGAGCCTCGCCGGCGGCGCGACGACCGAGATCACCCTGCCGTGGAGCCCGCCGGGCACCGGCCATTACTGCCTGCTCTCCAGGCTCGACACGCCGCAGGACCCGATGACCTTCGCCGAGACCACGAACGTCGACTACAACACGCGCTACAACAACAACATCGTCTGGAAGAACGTGAACGTGGTCGACCTGCTGGCCAACCGGCGGGTGAGGGTGGGAGTGATCGTCCGCAACCCCGACAAGTTTGCCCGCCGCATCCGCGTGCTCCTGCGGGAGCCCAGGGAGCAGCTCGACAATCCGTTCCTGCGCCGCGGCGGCGTCCAGATCACCCTGCCCGACAAGCTGATCGCCAAGATGGAGGAGGAGGGGATCGAGCCCGTCAACCTCAAGCGCGTCGATCAGAACACCTTCGAGATGGCCGACTCCGAGAAGGCCTACTTCGAGGTGACGTTCGACGGACGCGAGGAGTTCGACGTCGCCCTGATCTTCGAGAACCGGGTCGACGTCCCGACCACGGAGAACGAAAAGGCAGACATCCCCGCCACGACCTACACCCTCCAGATCGTTGAAGAAGACGCCGACAAGAACGACGAGATCGGCGGCGTCGCCTACCTGATCGACGCTCCGAAGATCTGACCCGCCTTCCGGCCCCCCGGGTGTTCCTGCCCGGGGGGCTCCTTCCGCTAAAATCGGCTTCGGCGTCCGTCTCCAGCACAGGAGGTGACTCTCATGCTCGGAAGCTTGCTCCTCTGGGCCTTTGTCGCAACCGTCGATCCGATCGTCGCCGGCGAGATCCAGATCGAAGAGGTCTCAGGCGTCGCCTTCCTGCCGGGCGACCGGCTGCTCGTCGTGGCCGACGATCCGCACCCGGACCCGGGACCGGTCGTCTTCCTCCTGGAGAACGCCGCGGAACGCCTGAAGTCGGGCAAGGTCCGGAAGGAGGATTTCAAGCCCGTCGAGCTGAGCTCCGAGGTGAAGGACCTGGAGGACGTGGCCTGGGACCGGCAGTCGAGCGCCTTCCTGGTCACGTCGCACAGCCTCAACAAGGACGGACAGGTCAAACCGAAACGGTCGGTGATCAGCCGTCTGGCGCTCCAGGACTTCAAGCAGGAGAAGCTCCCCGAGCTCCAGATTCCGGCCGAGTTTGCCGAAGCAAGGAAGCTCAAGACGGCCGATGGCGGCTTCAACATCGAGGGGGCCGCCTGGAGCCGGGACGGCCATCTCCTGTTGGGACTGCGCGCTCCGACGGATGCGACGACCAAGGAGTCCTTCCTCCTGGAGATTGAAAAACCCGCTTCGTCACCCTTCACAGCCAGGGTCGCGGCCCGTCTGAACCTGAAAGGCAACGGGATCCGGGGGATGTTCTACGACCCCGGCGCGCACGGCCTCTGGATCGTGGCCGGGGTCTCTCCGGACCTGCCGGACGGCCAGGTCAAGGACTGGGCGCTCTGGTTCCGCCAGGACGACGGCAAGCTCACCCAGATCACGACGCTTCCCAAGGAGAAGACGGACACCATGATCAATGCGGAGGCCGTGACCCGGATCGAAGCGGGAGGCGCGAGCTTTCTCCTCGTGGTGGAGGACGGGGCCACGGTCAGCCACTACCTGCTCTTTCCGGTCCCGCAGCCGTAGGATTAAGATGGAAGAAACCTGGCAGACCGTGGGGGGACGGACATGGGGACCGAAAAGGACCTGACGAGCACCATCGTCGATCTGATCCATGGGGAAGGCAACCCGGAGAAGCCCGGAGGATTGAACCTCCAAGGGGGGACTCCCAACCACAAGGCGCTTGCGGCGGCCTGCAGCTACGGCTGGACCCGGGCGTTCGGAAACGGGGAGCAGAAGGACAAGGCCCGAGGGAAGGTCCTGGACCTGTTCGCAGAACAGAAGAAGGGCCACTACAACTGGGGCGACGCCAACGAGGTTCTCACCGCAAGCCACTACAACTGGTGGGGGACGGCGCTCGCCGCACTCCGCTGGTTCGCGCGGAAGCAGGGGGACGAACAGATCGTCGATCTCTCGAGCCGGTGGTGGCGGGGAGAGATCGCTCTCCTGTCGCTGGTCTCGGTCCCCTCCGGCAAGCTCCAGGGCAACATCGTCTCTCCCGGCGCCCGCACCCGTTACAGCCCGTCGAATCCGTCGAGCGGGGGAGACACGACGCGGGACGTGATGTACAGCCTCGTCATGGGGCTGAACGCCAACAGGAAGAAGGAGCCCTGGTTCAAGAAGGCAGCCGGCAAGGAGGCACTGGACACCGTGGCGGCCTGGATCGTGCGCGAGCTGCTCGCGGATGGAGACGATCTCGGGGGAGCGAAGCAAGCCGGTCTCCGGGCGCTGGACGGCAACACGAACGACCTCCCGCCGCTGCGCGACCGGCTGCAGGTGGCCCGCACTCCGGAGGGTCACGTCGCCTGGTTCGAGACCATGACCGGCGCCTCCAAGGGCAAGCAGAAGCCGCAGTTCTCGGCCTGGTGCCACTACGGCAACGGAGAGCAGGAGTACGGCCTCGAAGCGACAACCACCCCGCGTGAGCCTCCCGGAGGCTTCACGGGCAGCAAGAGGACGTCGGTCGAGCCGGTCTGAACGTTATCCGCCGCGAGGGAGCCTTTCCTGTGCCGGGACAAGGTTATCCACGGCGGAACAACGTTATCCATGGCGATTCAAGGTTGTTCGCCGGCTCGTTGAGCTTATCCACGGCGCTTCAACGTTATCTTGCCGCGAGATGGCGTTATCCGCCGCGAAACGACCTTGTCGCACGACGGAACGGGCTTATCCAGGACGGAACAAGGTTATCCACGACGATTCAAGGTTATTCGCCGACTCGTCAACGTTGTCTGCCGCGTTTCAACGTTGTCTTGCCGCGATTTGACCTTATCCGCCGCCAAACAACGATATCCCGCGGAGGAGGAACGTTATCCATGGCGATTCAAGGTTGACGGGCCGCGAACAAACGTTCTCTGCCGCGAGGCAAGGTTGTTTCATCACGGATAAGGATCTTCTGCCGCGGATCAGACTTATTCGCCGCGATTCAAGGTTGCGTTGCGGCAAACAAGGTTTCTCGGCGGCAACGCCATCTTTTCACGCCTGAGGAGCCTGGAAGGGCAGAGACGGAACGTGCGCGGCCTGCCGCAGATGGTTGTGTCACCGCTGCGCAGGTGGCGGGCCGTCAGCGTTACATCCGCCGGTCCTCCGGCCACGTAGGTCGAGTGAGGAAAGGGAGAACGACGGTGGAGAGAGCAACCGAACGTCGGCGTGTCTTCGTGACCGGTGGAACCGGGTATCTGGGAGTCCCCCTGATCGAGGCCCTTCTCGAGCGTGGCCATGAGGTCCGCGCGTTGGCCCGGCAAGGTTCGGAGGGGCGTCTCCCGACCGGCTGCGGCGTGGTGCCGGGAAATGCCCTGGACGGCGCCACCTTCGCGGAGCGGGTGGCTCCGGCGGACACGCTCGTGCACCTGGTGGGCGTCTCCCATCCGGCTCCCTGGAAGGAGCGCCAGTTCCGGGAGGTGGATCTGGCCTCGGTCCGCGCCTCGGTGCAGGCGGCCAGGACCGCGGGAGTCCGGCACATGGTCTACCTGAGCGTGGCTCAGCCCGCGCCGGTGATGAAGAGCTACGTGGCCGTGCGAGCCGAGTGCGAGCGTCAGATCGCGGAGGCCGACCTTTCCGCCACCTGCGTCCGGCCCTGGTACGTGCTCGGGCCTGGCCACCTCTGGCCCTATGCGCTCCTGCCGATCTACGCTCTTTTCGAGCGGTTCCCCAGCACGAGCGACACAGCGCGCCGCCTCGGCCTCGTGCGCCGCGCCGAGATGATCGACGCGCTCGTCTGGGCGGTGGAGAACCCAGCCGAGGAAGCCCGGGTGATGGACGTGGAGTGGATCCGGTCGTTCGGGACCGTGAGACACTAGACTAGATTGCCGTTTGTTGTGATTTCAGATCGATAGAAGGCGAAAGGGGAGACTCATGCTGTCATGGATGCAGCGAAGTCGGTGTCTGCATGGGCAGGGCATAGTTCTGTTCGTCCTCATGGTCAGCGTCGTTGGATGTGCCACCCAGGGTCAGCCCGCCTCCCTGGCCGGGGTGCGGGTTCAACACCGCCTGGAGACGGCCGGCATCGTCCGGCAGACCGCAAGCCCGACCTCTCTCGACAGTGTCTACGACGCCGCGGTCGCCAACGCCGCGGTGTTTCGCGCCGAGCACCTGGTTTCCGACCTGTGGCCGGTGCCCGCGACCGGAAGCACTCCGATGGGGTCTTTCATCAGTTGCGACTGCCCGGGGGGAGGCGGCGGATGCAGCTTCGCCTGCGCCTTCTCCCCGGGCTTCGAGTTGACGCCGTCGGATATCTGGGTCTCGCGCTCCGATCAGCTCCTCCGGTTCTGCCGGTCTCTGCCGCCAAGCCTGACCGCGGCTCAGGTCGTGCTGAAGATCCAGCAGCTCCAGGGCCTGCCGCCGCAGGTCAATCCGGACCCCTGCACGTGGAAGATCCTGCAGCTCAACGTCGTCGGGCTCAAGGTCCCGAACCAGTTCTTCCGGCCCTGCCCGGACCCGGACCCCACGACAATGGGACCCTGCCCGTCGGACTTCGAAAATCCCGTCCCGAAAGCGACCACCGACTTCCAGGCCTGGATGGCCGGCCAAGCGTTCTCCGCCTGGCAGATCCCCAACGGCTATCCGTGGACGCACCTCGGCTACACCTACAATTGGGACCCGCAGGCCCCGAGCATCGTCGGCACCTCGGAGTACGTGATCCGGCAAGGCGTGACGGTCAACGTAACCGGGCTGGTTCCCGCGGTCCCCTACTGTACGCAGAACCGGTTGAAGTGCCCGTGATGAGAGGGTTCATGGTGGAGACCGGACTCCGGGGGTAGCTTGCGAGCGTCATCTGGAGATCTTTTGACGATGATGGAGAACAATGCTCAGCTAGCAGAGACGCACCGGAGGATTTTCACCTGAATCCGGGTCCAACCGATTGATCTCACTCCGCGGTGATGAGATGATTCCCGGCCATGCCTTCGATGGCCCATGAGATCCTGGTGGATCTTTTCAAGAATCGTCCTGCGCTCGCGGCCGAAATTCTGGTCGAGGTGCTGGGCCTTTCGCTTCCTCCCTATACAGAAGCCAGGATTACCTCTGCGGACCTGACCGAGATTCAGCCCGCCGAATACCGTGCTGACATCGTTGTCCTATTGGTTCACGACGGAGCCCCGGTCCGGGTGGTAATCGTCGAGGTCCAGTTGGCGGTGGACCCCAGGAAGCGCCTCAGTTGGCCAGCGTATGCGATGGTGTCGCGGGCCGTCCATGGCTGTCCGGTTGCTCTGCTTGTGATCGCTCCGGATCCGGCAGTAGCCGGTTGGTGCGCCGAACCGATCGAGACGGGTATTCCCGGATTCATCCTGCGTCCGCCCGTGCTGCGCCGCACCAAGGTTCCGGTCGTGACGGACCCTGAGGAAGCGTCCCAACGGCCTGAGCTTGGAGTCCTCTCCGCCTTGGCACACGGCAAGACGAAGAAGGGGAAGATGATTGCATCCGCCGTGCTGCCCGCGTTCCGAGGACTCGACGACGACCGGGGCCAGTTCTACTACGATCTCGTGTATAATTCCCTCAATGATGCGACTCGCCGCGCTTTGGAGGCGGAGATGAAGGGCTACGAATACCAGAGCGATTTTGCCAGGAAGTACGTCGCGCAAGGGCGTGTCGAGGGCCGTGCCGACCAAGCGGCTCGCGACTTGTTGATGGTTCTTCAAGCTCGTGGCATTGCAGTGTCCGATGCTGCTCGCGAACGTATTCTGGCCCAGAAGGATCCGGAACGGCTTGAGCGGTGGCTGGAGAAGGCTGTGGTCGCCAACTCGGTCGCTGCGGTCCTCGACGAGCCGAACTGAGGATCTTCCTTGAACCTCAGTCCGGCCCGCTCGCCGGATCGATTTCTCTTCCTCTAGAAGCTCACCCTCAGCCCCAGCCGGAACGACGTCGGCGGTGTTCGCAGGACCGCTTTCTTGTAGCCCGGATTGACCGGGGTGGGGGAGGCGTTGTCGGCTTCCTGGAAGCCCCAGCGTTGGTCGAGCAGGATCGGTCTCTGGGCGTCCAGGACGTTGAAGACGTCCACCAGCACGTTGACGCTCGCAGGGCCCACCTCGATCGGATAGCCGAGGTGGAGGTCCGCCTCGTAGGTGTCCGGGGTGCGGCCTTCGGCGCCTCGCTTGGTGAGGAAGAACTCATAGCGGCCGTAGATGTCCGAATAACCGTAACGGGTGACCGGAGTGCCGGTGCGGTAGTAGGCCGAGGCTCCCAGCGAGAGCTTCCAGGGGGTGAAGAAGACGCCCGAGGCCTTGAACTGGTGGCGCCGGTCGTTCGAGAGCGGGCCCTGGTTCGTGATCCGGGTCAGGTCGCTGCCGTTGGTAAAGAAGTCGTAGTAGTCGTAGGCCGCCGTGATGTTCGGGTCGGCTCCGACGTTGGTGAAGGGCGAGTACAGGCCGTCGAAGTTGCCTTCGAGCTTCGAGTAGAGGTACGAGGCCATGCCCTGCCAACTGTGCGAAAGGCGCTTGTTGACGTCGAGCTGCACGCCCTTGAACTCGCGCTTCGGCTTCGGGGCCGGGAAGGTCTGCGAGTAGTCCAGGGTGAAGACCCGGTTCATGATCCCCTTGCCCGGGTTGCCGATGCAGTAGGTGCCGTCGTCCGCGCAGAGGAAGTCCTCGATCACCTCGCCGTACTCGCGCCAGATGCCCTTGACGCCGACCGAGATCGCCGGCCGGATCTGGCGCTCGTAGCCGAGCAGCGCCTCCTCGATGTACTGGTTGCTGAGGTCCGGGTCCACCGGCTCCGTGAAGCCGCCGAAGATGGCCGACTCCTGGTCGAGCAGCGCTTCGGCGGCCGGGTCCGGCGCGGTGCCCGTCGGGCTGAAGTTGAAGATGCGCGTCTGGCGCTCGAAGGAGAAGGAGCGGATGACCAGGTCCATCGGGAGCTGCTCGTAGTAGCGGCCCCAGGAGCCGAAGACCTTCGAGGAGCCGTCGCCTGACGGGTCCCAGATGAAGCCCAGGCGCGGCGCGTAGTCGTCCTTCAGATCGACCCGCTTCTCGCCCGAGGCGTCGATGATCTCCTGGCGGTCCCATCGAACACCCAGGTTCAGGGTGAGGTTGTCTGTCGCGGCCCAGCGGTCCTGGAGATAGACGGTGGTGACGTCGTGCTCCGGCGAGGCGATGAGGGCCCCGACCGGCGCGTTGGCGATGGTCGCCGTCGGCGTGGTCCAGTAGATGTGGCTGTAGACCTGCCGGCCGCCGACATCGTAGACGTCCACCTGCTGGCCGCCCGAGTTGCGCTTGATCACGTCCGCGGTCTCGGTCTCGTACTCCAGGCCGCCCTTGATCTCGTGGGCGCCCAGGAACCGGGTCACGCTGCCGCCGTAGAAGTCGCGCTGGAAATCCTTCTCCTGGACCAGGCCGAAGCCGCCGGTCTGGAAGAAGTCGTTGTCCACCGACCGGAACTGGATGGTGTCGCCGCCGGAGGTGGCCGGGCCGACCGAGTTCTCCTCGTTGTGGCGCGCGGCCTGCGCGGAGAGGACCCAGTTCTCGCCCAGGATGCCCTCGTAGCGCAGGGAGTAGTCCTTGCCGCCGAAGCTGCGGATGCCCTCGTAGGTGAGCGGATCGCCGTTCAGGCTGTGCTGGGCGTCGTTGATCGCCCCGGTGTCGTCCCGCGGGTCCTGGAAGAAGGTGCCGATGAGCGACTGGTTGCCGGTCATCTGCCAGGTGAGCTTGGCGGAGGCGAGGTCGCGGTCGCTGTCGGAATCGACGATCCGGCCGGCGAGCGGGCCGGCGGTGAGCGCGCTCTGGGTGGTGTTGGTCACCCGGTCGTAGGCGGCGAAGAACCACAGCTTGTCCTTCTTGAGGAAGCCGCCGAGGCCGAGGCCGAAGTCCTTCTTGGTGAAGCCCTCGACGGTGCCGGCGGTCGACACGATCGCGTCCGGGTCGCCCTGGAACGAGTCGTCGTCCCAGTAGCCGAAGACGTCGCCGTGGAACTCGTTGCCGCCGGACTTGGTGATGACGTTGATGATGCCGCCGGTGGAGCGGCCGAACTCGGCCTCGTAGCCGCCGGTCTTCACGTCCACGGCCTGGATGAACTCGAAGTTCAGCTCCTTGCCCTGGAAGCCGTACTCGGCGCCGGTGGTGTTGACGCCGTCGATGTAGAACACGTTCTCGGCGCCGGTCGAGCCGTAGACGGTGATCGAATTCTGGGAAGTGTTCTCGGGGTTGGCGTCGGAGGAGACGCCGGGCGTGATCTGGACCACCGCGGCGTAGTTGCGGCCGGTGGGCAGGGTCTCGATGGTGCGCGCCTCCAGGTTGGTGCCGAGGGTGTTGGAGGTGGTGTCCACCACCGGCACCTCGCTGGTGACGGTGATCTCCTCGGAGAGCGCCGGGGTGAGCTCGACGTTCAGGGTGGCGTCCTGGTCGAGGCTCACCAGGATCTCGCGCGACTCCACGCCGAAGCCCTGGAGGTTGTAGTTGACCGTGTAGGTGCCCGGCGGCAGCAGGGTGAGGCGGTAGCGGCCCTCGGAGTCGGTGACGTCGGTCCGCGTGCCCTGGAGGTTGGGGCTGCGGGCCTCGATCGTGACGCCGGGCAGGACGCCGCCGTCCGCGTCGGTGACGCGGCCGAGGAGACCGCCGGTGGTCTGGGCGGAGGCCGCGAAGGCGGCCAGGAGGAGGAAGCACAACAGCAGGACCGGTCGACGCCATGCGCTCATGAGGGTCTCCTCAAACTCAATTGAAGGGTGAATCTAGCACAGGCGGTTGATCCCGTTCCCCCTCTCCCCAGCCCTCTCCCCCGTACCGGGGGAGAGGGAGCTCCCGCTTGCCCGCCACTGCCGCTTCATTGCCATCGGACAACAGCCGGCAGGAAGACGCGGAACGTCGTGCCGCGGCCGGGAACGCTGTCGCAGGTCACCGTGCCGCCGCTCTGTTTCACGATCCCGTAGACCGTGGGCAGGCCGAGCCCGGTGCCGGCGAGTCCCTTGGTCGTGAAGAACGGTTCGAAGATCCGCGCGCGCGTCTCGGGATCCATGCCGACGCCGGCATCCGACACGGTGAGGACGACCTGGTTGTCCTCGGCATGGGTCCCGATCGTGAGGGGGCCGCCCTCCGGCATCGCGTCCCGCGCGTTGAGCACCAGGTTCAACAGCACCTGATCGAGCTGCACGGGATCGACCATGACGTCCGGCAGGACGTCGGCCAGCCGCAGCGACACGCTGACCCTGCCACTGTCGGCCTTGGGCAGCATCGCTTCGAGATTGCGCACCGCATCGTTGACCTGCACGACCACCGGCTGCAGCACCTGTCGCCGGCTGAACGCCAGCAGCCGCCGCGTGAGCGCCGCTGCGCGGTGCGTGGCGCCGATGAGCGACCGCATGTTCGCGGCCGCCGCCTCGTCCATCTTGACGCGCTCGCTGACGTTCTCGGCGTTTCCCAGGATGATGAAGAGCAGGTTGTTGAAGTCGTGGGCGATGCCGCCCGCCAGCCGATCGATCGCCTCGAGCTTCTGCGACTGGAAGAGCGCCTGCTCGCTGCGCCGCAACTCGCGCTCGGTCACCGCTCTCTGCATCTCGCCGGAGACGCGCGAGGCGAAGATCTGCAGCAGGGCCCGCGCCTGCGCCACGTCGGCGACCGGCGCCGGGGTGATCACCGCCATCACGCCGATCGGCGCGCCGTCGGCTCCGAGGAGCGTCGTGCCGACGTAGCCTTCCGCGCCCCACGCCAGCGACGAGTCCGCCGGAAAGCGGGCGCGGATGCCCGACTCGCACGCGAACAGTCCTTCCTCCAGCACGCGTTCCGACGGCGTGCCCGCGAGCGCGTATTCAAAGTCGTCCACCCTGACGCCCTGTCTCGACGCGGCAAGCGCCCGGACGGCGGGCCGGTCGGTGAGCAGCTCTCCGATCACGGCGAATTCCGCGTCGAGAGTCCGCACCAGCTCGCGCACCACCGCCGGAAAGAACCGTTCGCCGGTTTCCGAGAGCGCCGCCGCGGCATGGCGGAGCATGTCCTCGGTGAGCTGCCGCTGCCGGGCCTGCAGCCGCTGCTGCCGGGCGGTGACCGCTCCGCCGAGGAAGGTCAGGCCGAGGATCAGGAGCGCGCCGAACAGGACGCCGACCGCAAGGTCGCGGGTGGCGAGCACGCCGCCGACGGCCGCCGCGGGCCCGCGGGTGAAACGAGCCGCGGCCATGCCCGTGTAGTGCATGCCGGAGATCGCCGCGCCCATGAGGACCGCGGCCGCGGCGCGAGGCGCCACCCACAGCTCTCCGTGGTGCTTGAAGCGGAACGCGAGCACGAGCGCGGCGCACGACGCCGCCACCGCGATGGCGATCGACAGCCACCAGAGGCCCGCGTGGTAGTGCACGGCGATCGGCGACACCATCGCCGCCATGCCCGTGTAGTGCATGCCCGCGATCGCCACGCCCATGCAGATCCCGCCCGCCGCCACGACCGCCGCCGACATCGACGCACGGCTGGCCAGAAGGAGCGCAAGACCCGCGGCGACGATCGCGACGAGGAGCGAGAGCACCGTCAGGGTCACGTCGTACCGGATCGGCACCGGCAGGCGCAGCGCGAGCATGGCGATGAAATGCATGCTCCAGATGCCGCAGCCCATCGCAATGGCCCCGCCGAGGATCCAGCCGGCGCGGCCCCAGCCGCGCGGCGCGGCGGAGATGCGCGCACTGAGATCGAGCGCCGCGTACGACGCGAGCACGGCGACGACGATCGAGACGGTGACCAGCCACGCGTCGTAGGCCGGAAGAAGCTCGGGCCCGGACATTCCGTAAAGTATATGCAATCCCGCGCGGGGGAGGTCCTACCCGCCGAGCTGACCCAGCACCTCGCGGATCTCGGGCTGGTCCGGATCGATCTCCAGCGAGCGCCGGAAGGCGCGGGCGGCGCCGGCGGGGTCTTCCAGGCAGAGGCTCGCGAGGCCGGCTCCGTTCCAGGCCAGGCGCTCGCCCGGCGCGAGACCCGCGGCCGTCTCGAAGTCGGCGCGGGCCGGCCGGCAGTCCTTGCTCTCGAAGCGCGCCTGGCCTCGGGCAAGCCAGAGCTTCGGCTCGTCCTGCTTGACGGCCAGCGCCCGGTCCAGGAGGCGGAGTCGGCGGTCCGGTTCGGCTTGGCGGACGCGGCCCAGGACGCGCTCGGCGCTGTTGGGCAAGCCCGCTTCGACGGCTCGGATCAGGAGGTCGTCGGAGCGGTCCCGATCCCTGGATTCCAGCAGCTCGCTCAGGTTCCAGAGGGCCGAGGCCTGGTTCGGGGCGAGGGCGATGGCTTTCTCGAAGGCGCGGGCGGCTTCGTCGGTCCGGCCGGCCTGGCGGAGAAGGAGGCCCTCGTTGTTGAAGGAGGCCGGGGTCCGCGTCCCGGCGCCGCGGCCGGAGTCGGATCCGAGATAGCCGAGCGCGCGCAGCTTCGCGACCTCTTCCTCGCCTCCGGATGGCAGGTCCGGGATGGGCGCGGGCTTCCAGCGGGCCCGGTAGTCCACGGGCTTGCCGTCCGAGTCCGGGGAGCCGGGGAGGGGAGGGCCTGCGATGTCCTGGCCGGGCGGGAGACCGAGGAGCGCCAGCAGAGTGGCGCAGACCTGATCGACCCGGCCCCGTCCTCTTTCTCCGGACTCGATGCCGGGACCTCTCAGTAGGTAGATACCCTCATCCCGGTGCCAGAGGCCGGCCGTGGCCGCCTTCGCGCTCCCCAGGTTTTCCGGCCGGCCGTCTCCCCAGAGGAAGCCGTGATCGGAGGCGATCATCAGCATGGCGCCGTGCTCGCCGGCCCACTTCCGCCAGGCGCCGAGCAGCCGGTCCACCTCGGCGAAGTAGAGCTCCGGCACGTGCTGGTAGCGCTCGAAGTCCTGCTCGGAGACCTCCGGCCGGCGCGGCGGCGCATAGGGAGCGAAGACGTGGCCGATCGTGTCGGTGCCCTGGAAGTAGAGGACGGTCAGGTCCGGCGTCTCCTTGTCCAGCCAGGAGTGCGCCAGGGCGTCGTAGGCGCGGGTCTCGACCAGGATGCGCCGCAGCGCGCTCACCGGATGGGCGTACGGGTCCGGACGGGCGACGGCCTCGTCGTAGGCGGCCCGGTCCAGCCAGGGCAGGTACTCGCGAAGGTCGTCGTAGCCGGTCTCGCTCTCCACCCGGTCGAGGATCTGCCGCGCCCAGGCCTCGCGGTCCAATGGATGGACGATGCCCGGCGGACGGTCTCTGGAGGTGAAGGAGAAGAAGCGGTCGGCGACCATCAGGCCGCGCACGGGCTCGGCCGGCCAGGTGGCCCACATCCCGAAGACGGCGGAGCCCCGGCCTTCGAGGTCGGCCAGGTTCCAGACGGCCGGGACACGCCGCTCCTCGCGGGTGATCGGCTCCTCTGTCCCGGTCTCGGGGTTGCGCCGGGTGAAATCGAGGACGCCGTGCTCCAGCGGGCTCGCTCCGGTCATCATCGTGGTCCAGACGAGAGGGGAGAGCGGCGGCTGGATCGTGGCGAGGACGCCGGTGCGCCCTTCCTTCGCCAACGCGGCCAGGTTCGGCATCACCCCATTCCTTAGATAGGGATCCAGGAGCTGCCAGTCGGCCCCGTCCAGGCCGAGGAAGAGGACGGGGCGGCGGTCCGGAGCCTGCCGGCAGGCAGAGATCAGGAGAAGCAGGAGGAGCGCGAGGCGTTTCATGGGATCTGGCGGCGTTATACCACTCCCCCGAAACATCCGGCGCGTTCCGTTCGTAGGGTGGTCAACGAGAGGGAGACCGATCCATGAACCTGCTGCTCAAGGACCTCCGATATGCCGCCCGGATGCTCGCGAAGACTCCGGGCTTCACGGCCGTCGCCCTGGTGACGCTCACGCTCGCCATCGGCGCCAACACGGCCATCTTCAGCATCGTCAACGGAATGCTCATCCAGCCGCTGCCCTTCAAGGAGCCCGACCGCCTGATCCAGCTCATGCGCGGCTTCAAGGAGGGCGGCGTGGGCGGCTCGATCTCCGTGCCCAAGTACGTCTACTGGGAGGAGAACAGCCACGAGGTGTTCGAGGGGGTCGCCGCCTTCGACAACCTGGGCTCGGGCTTCAACATGGCCGGCGACGGCACGCCGGAGCGCCTGGTCGGCTCCCGCGTCACCCACGAGTTTTTCTCCGTGTTCCGCGTCCAACCGGCCCTCGGCCGCACCTTCACGGTCGACGAGGATCGCCCCGGCGCCGACAAGGTGGTCATCCTCGGCAATGGCTTATGGAAGCGGCGCTTCAACGCCGACCGCTCGATCGTCGGCAAGACGCTCCAGCTCAACGGCGAGGCCTACACGGTGGTCGGCGTGGCGCCGGAGTCGTTCCGCTATCCGGCGCGGGCCGACCTCTGGACGCCGTTCCAGATGGACCGCACCAGCCAGGAGAAGGGCCACTACTTCGAGGTTGTGGGCCGGCTCAAGCCGGGCGTGACCCTGGAGAAGGCCAGCGCCGCCGCGTCCCTGATCGGCAAGAACTTCTTCGCCGGACACCCCGACTTCGGCACCGGCGACGAGACGCTCGCGCTGCGCACCCTGCGCGACCGCCTCTACGGGCGGCTGCGGCCGGTGCTCTACATCCTGCTCGGCGCGGTGGCGTTCGTGCTGCTCATCGCCTGCGTGAACCTGGCGAACCTGCAGCTCGCCCGGGCCGCCGGCCGGCAGCGGGAGATCGCGCTGCGGGTCGTCCTCGGCGCCCGCACGTCGCAGGTCGTCAAGCAGCTCCTCACGGAGAGCCTGCTGCTCTCCCTGATCGGCGGCCTGCTGGGCCTGGGCGTCGGGCTCCTGATCCTCAAGCCGCTGCTCGCGCTCAGCCCGCCGGAGATCGAGCAGGTCATGCCGATCGGCATCGATCCGACGGTGGTCGCGTTCACGTTCGGCCTGTCGCTCCTGGCCGGCCTGCTGTTCGGCCTCGCCCCGGCCTTCCAGGCGGCGCGGGTCAACCTGAGCACGCCGCTCAAGGAGGGGACGACCCGGTCCACGGGCGGCGTCCGCGGCAGCCTGACGCGGCGGCTCCTGGTGATCAGCGAGGTGGCGCTCGCCCTGGTGCCGCTCACCGGCGCCGTGCTGCTGGTCAAGAGCTTCTCCGGCGTGGTGCGGACCGACCCCGGGTTCAATCCGGACAACGTGCTCACGATGAAGCTCTCGCTGCCCGAGGCGCGCTATGCGAACCCGGAGAGGCTGGAGGCGATGAGCCGCGACCTGACCTCCCGGGTGGCCAGCCTGCCCGGGGTGAAGGCGGCCACGCTGGCGGTCTCGCTGCCGCTCGAGGGCGGGATCGACCTGCCGTTCACGATCGAGGGCAAGTACACCGGCGGCATGGACGAGAAGGCCGCGGGCCTCGGGTTCGCCCAGTACCGCCTGAGCACCGCGGGCTACTTCGAGAGCCTGGGGATCCCGCTCGTCCGCGGCCGTTTCATCAACGAGCGCGACGCCGGCAACGCGCCCGGGGTCGCCCTGATCAACGAGGCCGCGGCCAAGCAGTACTGGCCGGGCGAGGACCCGATCGGCAAGCGGATCACCATGGGCCAGCCGTTCCTGCCCGAGATCTCGGACGGGCAGCCGCGCGAGATCGTGGGCATCGTCAAGGACGTGCGGGAGGACGGCCTCGACGAGGACCCGCCGCCGATCGTCTACTCGCCGCTGGCGCAGACCCCGGCGCCCCTCCTCACCATGGTGGTGCGGTTGATCCCGGTGAGCTTGGTGGTCAAGACCGACCGCGAGGTGCCGAATCTCGCCGCGACCGTCCAGAAGGAGGTCTGGGCCGTGGACGCGCAGCAGCCGGTCAACGACGTCCGCATGATGGACGAGGTGGTGTCGCGCTCGCTCGGCCGGCAGCGCTTCGCGGCCGTGCTGCTCGGCGGGCTCGCGCTGCTCGCGCTGCTCCTCGCCGGGGTGGGGATCTACGGCGTGCTGTCGTATCTCGTGACGCAGCGCACGCGGGAGATCGGCGTCCGCATGGCGCTCGGCGCCTCGGCGCGGGCCGTGCTCGGCATGGTGGTCCGGCAGGGCTTCGCCTCGGTGCTGATCGGGGTGGCCGTGGGCGTGGCCGGGGCCTTCGCCCTGGCCCGCTTCCTGGGCGGCCAGATCGCGAACCTCCTGGCCGGCGGCAGCGCCACCGACCCGGTGACGTTCGTGGTGGCGCCGGCGGTGCTCGCGGCCGTGGCGCTCCTCGCGAGCGTCATCCCGGCCCACCGGGCGAGCCAGATGGACCCGCTGCTCGCGCTGCGGCGGGATTGAAGCCTGTGTTTTTGCGCCGGGGCTGCGCATTCGCGTAGTCTCCGGCGCGACATGGCCAGGAACGCCCGCAGGAAGAGGAAACCGGAGCCGGCGCCGCAGAAGAGCGCGCCGGCTCGCGCTTTTCTCGGGTGGATCCTGCTCGCCGCGGCCCTCCTGCCGGTCCTCGTCTCCTGGTCGATCCGGGCGCACGGATTCCTGCTCGACGACTTCGTGCTCTTCCAGACGAGCCCGTCCCTGTCCGACCCCGGCAGCATCGCGCGCGGCTTCCTGACCGACGTCGGGGCGCTGCGCAAGGGGACGGAGACGGTCATCAGCAGCTATTACCGGCCGGTCTTCCTGGCGCTCTCGACTCTCTGGTACCAGGTCGCCGGCGGCGATCCGGCCGGCTGGCACACCGCGTCGCTCCTGCTCGCCGGTCTGATCGGCGCGCTGGCCTGCGGCTTCTTCCTACGACTGGGGCTTCCGCCGATCGTCGCCCTGCTCGCCTCGCTGGTCTACTCGCTCCATCCGTCTCACGTCAGCTCGGTGGCCTGGGCTTCGGGTCTCCAGGAGCTCCTCGCGGCGCTCTTCTCGCTCTGCGCCCTGCACGCGCTCCTGTCGTTCCGGAAGGGGGAACGGGGCCTCGTCCCGGCCGCGGTCTTCTACATCCTGGCCCTGCTGTCGAAGGAGGTGGCGATCGCGCTCCTGCCGTTCGTCGGCCTGTGGGCCGTGATCGAGAAGGACCGGCGGCTGGGGAGGGCGGCCGCCGTGCTGGCCGGCGTGACGGCTGTCTATCTGGCCGTCCGGATCGCGGTGCTCGGCGGTCTGGCCGTGCCGTCCGAAAGCGCACCCGGCTTCGCCACTTCGCTCCCGGCCGTGCCGGTGGCGCTCGCCACCTACCTGCGCCTCCTCGCTTGGCCGGTGGGCTTTTCCATCTTCCGGCCGGAGCGGCCCTTTCATGAGCTGCTCTCGGCGCCGGTCCTGATCTCGCTGGCGGCGCTCGCGATTCTGGCCGGGCTGGGGGTCTGGGCGGTCAGGAGGAAGAAGGAGCTCGCCTTGCCGCTCGTCTGGGTGGTGGTCTGGCTGCTGCCGGTGCTCAACCTGTGGGTGCTCCACCCGCAGTGGATGGTGACCGACCGGTACCTGTTCCTGCCGTCGCTCGCCCTGCCATGGCTTCTCGCCTTCGTCTTCCCGCCTCGCGTGCGGGGCGTGGTGCTCGGCGTTCTGGCGGTCTTCTTCGCCCTGCTCACGGTGCGCTATCAGGCGATCTTCCGCGACGAGCGCACCTTCATCGCGGCCATGGAGAAGGCCGAGCCTACCAGCCCGCTGGTCTTCGACGAGAAGGGCCGGCTCCTCCTCCAGGACGGCGACCGGGCCGGCGCGCGCGCCGCTTTCGCCCGGGCGGTGGAGCTCGACCCGATCGACCCCGCGGCGCTGGAGTCGCTCGCCGACCTGGAGTTGGAGCAGGGCGAGCTCGACGCCGCGGAGGAACACTATCGGAAGGCGCTCGTGGTGAGGCCCTACGCCAGCCGCGGCTTCAAGCTCGTGGCGCTCGCCAGGTCGCGGTCGGGGCAGCGCGAACGGGCGGGAGCCCTGATCGACGAGTCGGTCCGGCGCTGGCCGGAGGACTTCCAGGTCCAGCTCCTGCACGCGGTCTTCCTTGGCGCGGCCGGCGAGCGGGAGAAGGCCCGAGCCGCGTTCGAGGCCGCCCGCCGGCTCCGACCCGACGACCCTGCCGTGGCCGGCGGGTTCGACGAGGCGCTGGCGCGGATGATGGCGACGATCTCGTCGCCTGGTGGATAGGACGAGAGATATGATGCCGGCATGAAGCCGTTTGCGAGAGGAGATGAAAGGTGGACCGCTCCCAGGACTGGCTGAGACAGGCCGAGCGGGACCTCGAGCAGGCGAGTGCGTCGCGTGCGGATGAGCGTCATGAATGGGCCTGCTTCGCCGCCCAGCAGGCGGCGGAGAAGGGGGTGAAGGCCCTCCACCTCCATCATGGCCAGGAGGCCTGGGGCCACGTAGTGGCACGCCTGCTCGCAGAGCTTCCGGTGGAGGTGGAGCGGTTGCTCATCGAGAAGGCGAAGGTGCTCGACAACTTCTATGTCGGCACGCGCTATCCCGACGGACACCCTGAGGGTCCGCCGTTCGAGCACTACGGGGAGATTCAAAGCGGGGAGGCGATCCGCTATGCCAGTGAGATCCTTGAGTTCGTCCGTACTCAGGTGGCCTGACCGCCGCGAGGTGGAGCGGCGGACCTCGGAATGGGCCGCTCTGGAGGGAGACCGCCATCCGGGTCTTCTTCGTCTCGGCTACTTCGGCTCCTATGCCCGCGGTGACGCGGGAGTCGGCAGCGATCTCGATCTGGTCGCCGTGATCGAGTCCTCGCCGGAGCCCTTCGAGCGGCGCGCGGCCTCCTGGGACCTCAGCTCTCTGCCGGTACCAGCCGAGTTGCTCGTCTACACGCGCCAGGAGTGGGACGATCTGCAGCAGGGAGGTGGCCGCTTCGCGCGGACTCTTCAGCAGCAAGCCCGCTGGCTACGCTGACGACCGACCCCGGCTTTGCGGCAGGATTGACCCTATGCCGCCACGACCCTCTGATATTCTTCAGCGAGCTTGTTCAGCACCATCCGCCGGAGTGGCTCTCCCGCGCCGGTGGCAGGTGGCCACTGGTGCGCGAGCATCTGGCCTGTTGAGAAAGTCCGGCAGTTCTCAGCCAAATCCACTGTTTTCTCAGCCAATTACACGTCATTCGCTGAGACAGAAGGCCGATCTGCTGCGACAGCGCCTTGATCTGCTGCGGAACGAAATCCGATGGCAGAGAATCACTGATCATCTGCTGAGAATCTCCTACAGTTCGCTGAGACTCTGCTATGATCCGCTGAGAATCGCGGGCGATCTTCACCCGAGGAAGGCGTTTCCGCTGAGAGCTGCGTGGTTGTCTCAGCGGAAAAGCCCGGTTTCCCGGCAGCCAAAACGGAGGGCGCCATGAACGAGGGACGATCGATCGCCGAGGTGTTGTCGAGCCTGGAGGCGCAGGCCGCGTTCCACCGGGAGCGCGAGGCGTTCCACGCCGCCGAGGTGGCGCTGCACGAGGAGCAGCGGAGCGCGCACGCCGCAGAGCTGTCGGAGATCGCCCGGCGACTGGAGCAGTTCCGCGCCGCCGCCGGAGAGGCGCTCGATTTCGCGGACCGCGCCGTCCCGATCCCCGCGCCGGAGGAAGCCGATTTCGGCCCGGCCTCGCGGCCCGACGTGAGCCGCCTGGTCGACCTGATGCTGCAGACCAAGGGCGCCCGCGAGCGCTTCGGCCCGGCCACGCTGACGAAGGAGATCAACCTCCGCTTCCGCGACCGCCTGCGCCGGCCGGTCTCCGGCGGCCAGATCTCCGTACTGCTCCGGCGCCTGAGCGAGAAGGGGAAGATCCATCTCGTCCGCCGCGGCCGGCCTCACTGGGAGGCGCTGTACGTGAAGGAGAAGGAAGAGACCTAGCGCTCCCCGATCCCGGTCACACCCACGAGGTGCTCCACCTCCTGCGGACCGGGGCCGAGGTGGAAGGAGCCGGCGCGCCGGCGGATCTCCTCGTCGGCGACCGTGACCCGTTCGCGGTGGCGCAGGTGCTCCATCCAGGACGCCATCAGGAACATCTCGGCGTAGCGGCCGGGACCGGCGGCGTCCGAGAACAGGCCCCACTGCATGGCGCCGGCGCGCAGGCGCACACGGCGAAGGTCGTCCATGACGGCCGCGAACTCGGCGGCGCGCCCCGGGTCGATCTGGTAGCGCAGCAACACCAGGATCGGGCCTTGATCCGGCTCCAGGTCGTCGAAGCTGGCCCGCGGCGCGGGCCACTGGCGGGACGGCGCCAGGTTGAGCCCCTCGCCCGAGCGCAGATGGATGCGGTAGGTCAGGAGCAATCCGACCACCAGGCCGATCGCGGAGATCAGGAGCGCACGGGCGATGCCGATGCGGTCGGCCACCGCGCCCCAGAGCGCGCTGCCGCCGGCCAGGCCGCCGAAGATGAACAGCATGTAGACCGAGAGCGCCCGGCCGCGCACCCAGGAGGGCACCAGGGTCTGGATCGCCACGTTCAGGCTGGAGAGGAGGGACAGCCAGGCGCCGCCGGCGAGGAGCATGGCGGCGAAGAGCAGCCAGAAGACTTTGAGATAACCGAGCGCGAGCACCCCGCCCGCGAAGACCAGGGTGGCCGCGGCCACGACGAGGTCGGTGGAGCCCGAGCGGTTGAGGCGGGGGAGCACGAAGGCGCCGGCCACCGCGCCGATCCCCAGGGCTCCCAGGAGGAGGCCGTAGCCGGCCGGACCGCGGCCGAGGTTCTTCGCCACCAGCGGCAGGAACGCCCAGAGCGAGCTGGCGCAGGTCACGAACACCGCGCCGCGCAGGACCACCGCCAGCACCTCCGGCGAGTGGCGCACGTAGCGCACGCCGGTTCGCATGGCGCCGAAGAACCGCTCCGCCGGCAGGACGGACGTTCCCGGCGGGCGCTCCCAGCGGAAGAGAACCAGCAGGACGCCCAGGAAGGAGAGGGCGTTGAGCAGGAAGTTGACCTCGGCGCCGGCCGCGGCGACCAGCAGGCCGCCGATCGCCGGACCCGCGGCGCGGGCGAGGTTGAAGCCCACGCTGCCGAGCGAGATCGCGGCCGGCAGGTCCTCGCGCGGCACGATCTCCGGGATGATCGCCTGCCAGGCCGGCTGGTTGAGCGCCGCCCCGAGGCCGAGGAGGGCGGTGAACAGGAGCAGCGACCAGGGCCCGATGCGGCCGGCGAACGTCGCGATGCTCAGGCCGGCGGCGGCGATCGTCATCCAGGTCTGGGTGACGAGGAGGATGCGGCGGCGGTCCACCACGTCGGCCAGGGCGCCGGCCGGCAGCGAGAGCAGGAACATGGGCAGGCTGGTGGCAGCCTGGACGAGAGCCACCATGGCGGCCGAGGGGGAGAGGGACGTCATCAGCCACGCCGCGCCCACGCTCTGGAGCCAGGTGCCGATGTTCGACGCCACGGTGGCGATCCACAGCGAGCGGAACATCGCGTGGCGCAGCGGGCGCCACGGAGACGGCCGGCTCAACTCTCCGTCCCTGGCTCGGGAGTCGGACCGTTCCGCCGGGCCTGCTGTTCGAGGGCCAGCTCGTAGGAACGGGCGAGCAGGCTCACGGCCTGCTCCACGTCCTCCTCCTCGCGCAGGTAGAAGCTGACCCAGCCGCTCTGCGGGAGCAGGTGGTGCGGCCGGGCCAGGCCGGCCGAGACCAGCTCCTCCCGCACCCGCTTCGGGAAGGCGATGTCGAGCATGTGGTCGCCGTGGATGTGGCCGACCTCCCGGTTGCCCAGCCGGTACTCGACGCCGCCGAACCGGTGCGGGTGGGCCTCCACGCCCGGCCAGGCCAGGACCCGCTCCTCGATCCGCTTGCTCGCTCCGGGGACGCCAGGCATGCCTCCCTCCTTCCTCTCTCCGTCAGAGCCTACACCGCCGGCAGCCGGACCTCGAAGCGCGCGCCGCCGTCGGGCCGGTTCCGGACGGCGATGGAGCCGCCGTAGCCGTCCACGATCGCCTTCACGATGGCGAGCCCGAGGCCGGTGTGCCCGTTCCGGTCACCGCGGTCCCCCGGCCCGTCCGGGCGCCAGGTGAAGAAGCGATCGAAGATCCGCCCGAGGTGAGACTCGGGAATCCCGGGGCCGCGGTCGTCCACGGTCACGAGCGCCAGGCCGTCCTCCCGGCCGACGCGGACCTCGACGGCCTCGCTGGCGGGCGAGAAGCTGGCCGCGTTGTCGAGCAGGTTCTCGATCACCTGGGTCAGGCGCTCGGGCGAGGCGCGCACGACGATGCGCTCCGGAGCCCGGTGGAGATTGAATTTCACGGCATTGTCGGCGCGCAGACATCGGCTCTCGACCACCTCGCGCAGCAGCGCGTCGAGCGCCACGGGTCGGGCCTCCTCGGCGTCGAGCCGGGCGTCGATCTCGGTGACCTCGCGCACGCCGGAGAGCAGGCCCTCCATGCGCGCCACCTCCTTCTGGACCACGGCGAGGAAGCGCCCGCGGTCCGCCGGGTCCTCGACCTCGGCCAGCAGCTCGGTGGCGGAGCGGACGGCGGCGAGCGGGTTCTTGAGCTCGTGCGAGACGTCCGAGGCGAAGGACTCGATGAAGGCGAGGTGGGCCTCCAGGCGGCGGGTCAGCTCCTCCAGGGCGCGGGCGAGGTCGCCGATCTCGTCCCTCCGGCGCGAGCCGCGGAAGCGCCCGCGCAGCCGGCCCCGGCGGTCGAGGAGGTCGCTGGCCTCGTCGCGCAGGCGCCGGAGCGGGCGCGCGATCGTGGTCGAGACCAGGAAAGTGAGCACGACCGCCGCCGCCACCGAAGCGAGGAAGACCCGGAAGATGCCGAGCCGCACCTCGTAGAGCGCGCCCAGGAGGCGGAGAGTGGACTGCGAGACCAGCACCGCGCCGACCACCCTGCCGTCGTTCCGCACCGGGATGGCCGAGTAGAGGGTGAGGGAGCGCTGTCCTCGGGTGCGCCGGGTCGTCGCGCCGTAGCGGCCGGCGAGCGCGGCCCGCACCTCGGAACCGAGGACCGGCCGGCCCGGGTGGTCGTAGAAGCTCTCCGGCGGCTCGGGCTGCGGCGCTCCGAGGACCCGCTTCACCTGCTGCGGCAGGCCGTACAGCCAGGCGCCGACCCGGTAGGCCGGGCTCTGCCGGACACCCCGGGGAGCGGGGGAGACCTCGCGCGGCGACGTCGAGGCCGAAGCCGGGTCCGGAGCGCGGCGCGGGCCGAACGAGGCGGAGTCGGCCAGGAGGGCGCCGCCGGGACCGAGGATGCGCAGCCGGGCCTCGGTGCGCCGGTCGAGCCGCCGGAGGAGGCTCCCGGCCTTGTCGCGGTCGAGATCGCCCCGGTCGGACAGGGCCGCGGCCAGGTGGCGGCCCTGCTGGACCATCGCCCTCTCCTGGGCTTCCAGCAGCTCGCGCTCGTAGACGTCCAGATAGAGGAAACCGGCCGCCGGCAGGAACACCAGCAGCACGTTGAAGAGCAGGAGCCGGAGCGGGATGCCGGTCAGGAAGCGCAAGTCAGGCCGGCCTCCACCGGTACCCGAGACCGTAGACCGTCTCGACCGCGTCGAAGGCGGGGTCGGTCTCGGTCAGCTTGCGGCGCAGCCTCTTGATGTGGCTGTCGATGGTGCGGTCGCTCACGTAGGCGTCGTGCGGATAGCCCTCCTGGAGGAGCTGCGCCCGGCTCTTCACATGGCCGGGATGGCGGGCGAGCGCGTGGAGGAGGGTGAACTCGGTGACCGTGAGCGGCACGGGAGAGCCGTTCCAGAACGCCTGGTAGCGCCGCAGGTCGAGGCGCAGGCGGCCGACCTCGACGATGCGCTCCTCGCTCCCTTCCGGCGGCTCGTCGCGCAGGGCGGCGCGCCGCAGGAGGACCTTGACCCGGGCCAGGAGCTCGCGCATCGAGAACGGCTTGCAGAGATAGTCGTCGGCCCCCAGCTCCAGGCCGAGGACGCGGTCGAGCTCCTCGTCCTTCGAGGTCAGGAAGAGGATGGGCAGGCGCTCGGAGAGCGCGCGCAGCCGGCGGCAGAGCTCGAGCCCGTCCATCCGGGGCATGAGGATGTCGAGGATGACGAGGTCCGGCAGCCCCTGCTCGAAGCTCCGCCAGGCGGCGAGGCCGTCCGGGAACGGCTCCACCCGGTAGCCCTCGCGGCGCAGGGCGAAGCCCACCGTCTCCCGGAGGCTCTCCTCGTCGTCCACCAGTCCGATCAGGGCCATGGCGGCAATGTACTCCAACCCGGGGCCGCGGGAACGGTTGCCACAATTCCGCCACGATCCGGTCCCTTCTTTCCCCGGTTCCGCCCTGACGGCGCCCTACCCGGGCGGTCTACTGCCCTCCATCAAGGAGGAGATCGAGATGACACCCGACCTGACCGAAGCGCTGCTGACCGAGCCCCGGAAACGGACGTACCGGGATTCCGTCCTGTTCAAGATGATCGTCATCGGCCTGCTGATCCTGGCCCTCATGATCCCGCTGTTCATGGTGAGGGGGCTGATCCGCGAGCGCACCGAGCGCCGCGACTCCGTGGTCTTCGAGACCGGCAGGACCTGGGGCGTCGAGCAGGTGGTGGGCGGCCCGGTGCTCACGGTGCCCTACCTGGTCCACAACAAGAACGACAAGGGGATCGTCGAGACCTGGACGCAGCTCGCCCACTTCCTGCCCGAGACGATCAAGATGGACGGCCGCCTCAATCCGAAGCTGCTGAAGCGCGGGATCTACGAGGTGCCGGTCTACCGGATGGAGAACCTCCACAGCTCGGGCGTGTTCCTGAAGCCGAGCTTCACCCAGTGGCGGATCGTGCCGGCCGACGTCCTCTGGGACCAGGCCTACCTGTCGGTCGGGATCTCGGACATGCGGGGCTTCCGGCGGGAGGTGCAGATGGCCTGGGCCGACCGCACCCTGGTGCTCGCGCCGGGCGGCGGGGTGACGGGGCTCTGGACCACAGGCCTGCGCGTGCCGATCTCGGGCCTCGCCGCGTTGCCGGAGAAGGCGAGCCTGCCCTTCGCCTTCGACCTCTCGTTCCAGGGGAGCCAGTCGCTGTTCTTCCTCCCGCTCGGCAAGCAGACGACGGCGACGCTCTCCTCGTCGTGGAAGGACCCGAGCTTCAAGGGCGGGTTCCTGCCCGACCAGCGCGAGGTGTCGGGCAAGGGGTTCAAGGCCACCTGGACCGTGCCGTACTACGGCCGGAGCTATCCGCAGCAGTGGCTGGAGGCGGAGCGCGAGCAGGTGCTGACCGACCAGGGCGTGAACGAGTCGGCGTTCGGGGTCTCGCTGTACACGCCGGTCGACGTCTACCTCAAGACGGAGCGCTCGGTGAAGTACGGGATGCTCTTCCTGGTCCTGACCTTCCTGGCCTTCTTCCTGTTCGAGGTCTTCAGCCCGGTGTCGCTCCACCCCATGCACTACCTCCTGGTCGGCGCGGCGCTCTGCCTGTTCTACCTGCTGCTGCTGTCGGTCTCGGAGCAGATCCCGTTCGGCATGGCCTACGCCGCCGCCGCCGTGGCGATCGTCCTGCTGATCTCGGGCTACTCGCTGGCGATCCTCGGGGGCAAGGGCCGGGCGCTCACGATGGGCGGCATGCTGGGCGTTCTGTACGGCTACCTCTACGTCCTGCTCCAGGCCGAGGACTACGCGCTGCTCCTCGGCTCGCTGGGACTCCTGGCGATCCTCGCGGTCGTGATGTTCCTGACCCGCAAGGTGGACTGGTATTCGCCGAAATCTACGAGCCCTCGCCCGGTTTCTCCTTGATCTGCTCCAGCCAGAGGCTGAAAAGAAGCTTGAAGGTCTCCTCCTCCTCGGGCCGGATGCGCCGCGCGGCCCGGAACTCGCCGAGCGGGAAGGAGAGCGTCAGATCCCGGAGCGCCGCGACCTGCGGCGCCCGGGCCGGCTCGGGCGGGGGAGGGGAGCTCTCTCCGCCGCCCAGAAGCTCCGCGAAGGCGAGCGTCTCGCGGTAGCTCCGCAGCAGGTCTTCCACCGCGTTCCCGTTGAACTTCAGCTCCAGGACCAGGTAGCTCCGCAGGCTCCGGTCGGACGGCAGGTCGGCGCCGTAGCGCTCCCACAGCTTGGCGAACAGAGGAGGAGAGAGGGCCGCCTGGCGCAGCAGGTCGCTCCGGCCTGCCGTGCCCGGCTCCCGCACCAGGATGTGCTGCGCCCGGTCGGTCAGCCGCAGGTCGCCCCGAACGTCTTCCAGGAGGCTGTAGGCCCGCAGCGCCGCGATCGTCTGCTTGCCGCCGCTGCTCTTCGGGGAGTACCCCCAGCAGGCCACGGCCACGTCCGGGTGGACCAGGTTCCGTCGCTCGGCGTTGTAGAGCTCCCGCGCCCGGTGGAGGGCTTCGGGGAGGGAGATGAACGGGAATGACGGGCTACGGACCTTCGAGTCGGCCATGGCTTGTCTGCTTTATCTCCAATCCGGAGACAAGGGGAGGATATCAAGCGGAATGGTGGGAGACAAAGTCGAGACAGGGGAATCCGCAGATTTCCGCAGCTTGCGCCTCCCGGCGCCCATACGGGAGAATGGCCGGGTCAGCTCACTGACGTTCCCGATGATCGACGTCCTTCCCCAGCAGAAGTCGCTGCCCTACAGCGAGGAGTCCGAGCGCGCCGTGCTCGGCGGCATCCTCTTGGACCCGTCCGTGCTGCCCACGGTGTCGGGCCGGCTCAAGGCCGAGGACTTCTACGTCGAGCGCCACCAGGTGCTCTACCAGGTCATGCTCGAGCTCCAGGAGGAGCAGACCGAGATCGACCTGCGCACCGTCCAGGCCCGGCTGGAGCAGCAGGGCCGGTTCGAGTCCGCCGGCGGCATCTCCTACCTGGCGACGCTCGACCTCGACCTGCCCGACATCGGGCGTATCGACGCCTACTCGGAGATCGTCAAGGAGCGCTCCGTCCGCCGGCGGCTGATCCAGGCGTCGAGCCAGATCATCCGCGACTGCCTCGACGGCGGCCTCCCGGCCCAGGAGGCGCTCGGCCGCGCCGAGCAGGCTGTCCTCGGCCTCGGCGAGGAGGCCATCCGCCGCGGCTTCACCATCCTCGGCGAGGTCTTCCACACCACCCTGGAGGAGCTGGAGGAGCGCCCGGGCTCCATGCTCACCGGCGTGCCGAGCGGCTTCATGGACTTGGACCGCATCACGCACGGGCTCAACCGCGGCAACCTGATCATCATCGCCGGCCGGCCGGGCATGGGGAAGACCAGCTTCGCGTTGAACGTCGCCCAGCACGTCGCCATCCGCGAGCGCAAGGCCGTGGGCGTCTACTCCCTGGAGATGAGCCAGCAGGAGCTGGCGCTGCGCATCCTGTGCTCCGAGGCCGACATCTCCTTCTCGCGGCTGCGTGCCGGCCACCTCTCCCAGAAGGAGTGGTCGCGCATCGTCCAGACCGTGAGGAACATCGGCGACGCGCCGCTCTACATCGACGACTCACCGAACCCCACGCTCCTGGAGGTGGCCTCGAAGGCGCGGCGCCTCAAGGCGGAGAAGGGGCTCTCGCTGGTCATCCTCGACTACCTCCAGCTCATGCAGGCCGGCGGCAAGTACGAGAACCGCAACCTGGAGATCGCCGCCATCAGCCGCGGCATGAAGCAGCTCGCCAAGGAGCTGGAGCTGCCCGTCATCGCCCTCTCCCAGCTCTCCCGCCAGCCCGAGCGGCGGGGCAGCGACCACCGGCCGCAGCTCGCCGACCTTCGTGAATCGGGTTCTATTGAGCAAGACGCAGATATGGTTGCTTTTGTATATCGTGATGAAATCTACAACCCGACGGACGAGAACAAGGGGCTCGCGGAGCTGATCATCGCCAAGCACCGCAACGGCGAGACCGGCACGGTCGAGCTGGTCTTCCTGGGCGAGACGACCTCCTTCCGCAACCTGGACCGGCATGGCCTCGACAGCGCCGCCCCGTTCTGACTTCCAGATGGAAGCCGCGCCCGGGGTCGAGGACCTCGAGGCGGCGCTCCGGCCGGCCTGGGTCGACGTCGACCTGGAGGCGCTGGAGCACAATCTCGCCACGGTCCGGGGCCGCCTCGCGCCCGGCACCCGTACCATGGCCGTGGTCAAGGCCGACGGCTACGGCCATGGCGCCGTCGGGGTGAGCCGCACCCTCGCCGCCGCGGGCGTCGACTGGCTCGGCGTTGCCCTGCTCGAAGAGGGCGCGGAGCTGCGGCGCGGCGGGATTGAGATCCCGATCCTCGTGCTCGGCACCGCCCGGCCCGCCAAGATCTCCCTCTACCGGCGCTACCGCCTCGTCCCGACCGTCTCCAGCCTCGCCGAGCTGACGCTCTGGCGCGACTGGGCTTCCAGCCAGGCCCGCGCCCAGCCGGTCCATCTCAAGGTCAATACCGGCATGGGCCGCCTCGGCGTGGCCATGGAAGAGGTGCCGCGCGCGCTGGAGATCCTGCGAGGCACTCCGACCCTCTGCCTCGCCGGGCTGCTCTCCCACTTCGGCGACGCCGACGATCTCGCCAGCCCGCGCAACGACCTCCAGGCCGCGCGCTTCGACGAGGTGCTCGGCCTGCTCACCGAGGAGGAGCGGGGGAGGATCGAGATCCACATGGCGAACAGCGCGGCCAGCCTCTACCGGCCGCAGAGCCGCTTCACCCTGGTCCGCCTCGGGATCGCCATCTACGGCGTCGACCCGGCCGAGCGCCCGGGCGAGCCGCCGCACCCGGAGGCGCGCGATCTGCGGCCGGTCATGTCCGTCAAGGCGCGGATCGTCCAGCTCCGGGAGGTGCCGGCCGGCACGCCGCTCTCCTACGGCGGGCGCACCGTGACCCGCCGCCGCAGCCGCATCGCGGTGGTGCCGGTGGGCTACGCGGACGGCTACGCCTGGCGCCTGACCGGCAAGGCCGAGGCCCTGCTGCGCGGCCGGCGCGTGCCGATCGCGGGTTCGGTTACGATGGACATGACCCTCCTCGACGTGACCGAGACCGGCGCCGAGCTGGGGGAGGAGGTCGTGCTGCTCGGACGGCAGGGAGACCAGGAGATCCCGGCGCTGGAGCTGGCCGCGCACGCCGGCACCATCTCCTGGGAGATCCTCTGCCACCTGGGCCTGCGCCTGCCGCGGCGCTACGTCCGCGGCGGCCGGGTCCTGGAGCTGCTGTCGCGCTTCTCGCGGGAGGATGGATGATGAGGATGCCGGGCCCCGTGGAGGGGTTCTTCGAGAAGATGGGCCGCTTCTTCCAGATGATCGGCCGGATCTTCGTCTGGACGCCCAGGCCCCCCTACGACGTGCGCGAGCTGTTCCGCCAGATGGTCAAGGTCGGGTTCAACTCGATCCCGGTCGTCTTCCTGACCGCCATGTTCACCGGCATGGTCATGGCGCTCCAGATGTTCACGGTGCTGCGCCGGATCAACGCCGAGAGCTTCGTGGGCTCGGGCGTGTCGCTCTCCATGGTGCGCGAGCTGGCCCCGGTGCTGACCGGCCTGATCGTCTCCGGCCGCGCCGGCTCGGCCATGGGCGCCGAGCTCGGCACCATGCGCGTGACGGAGCAGATCGACGCGCTGGAGGTCATGGCCACCGACCCGGTCCACTACCTGGTCGTGCCGCGGGTCTGGGCGAGCGCGATCATGCTCCCGCTTCTCGTGCTGATGGCCAACGCCGTCGGCATCCTCGGCGGCTATCTCGTGGCCGTCATCCTCATGGGCGCCAACCCGGTGACCTACACCGACCGCACCTTCCAGTTCATGGACCTGAACGACCTCTTCTCGGGCCTGATCAAGGCCGCGGCCTTCGGCTTCCTGCTCGCCGCCGTCGGCTGCCAGCAGGGCTTCCACACCAGCGGGGGAGCGGAAGGCGTGGGCCGCTCCACCACCTCGGCCGTCGTGGTGGCGAGCATCGCCATCCTGGTCGCGGACTTCTTCCTCACCCGGTTGCTCTTCTGATGGCCGACCGACCGACCAAGATCCGCATCCGGGACCTCCGCAAGTCCTTCGGTCCCAAGGTGGTGCTGGACGGGGTGACCACGGACGTGGCGGCCGGCGAGTCGCTGGTCGTCATCGGCGGCTCGGGCACGGGCAAGAGCGTCCTCCTCAAGCACGTCATCGGCCTCCTGCGCCCCGACTCCGGCTCGGTCGAGGTGGACGGCGTGGCGGTCGAGACGCTGGGCAACCGGGAGATCACCGAGTTCCGGCGCAAGTTCGGGATGTCCTTCCAGGAGGGCGCGCTCTTCGACTCGATGACCATCTGGCAGAACGTGGCGTTCCCCCTCCAGCGCCTCACGAAGATGAGCCGCAAGGAGATCGACGAACGGGTCCGCGAATGCCTCTCCATGGTCCGCCTGGAAGGGGTGGAGGAGAAGCTCCCCTCGCAGCTCTCCGGCGGCATGCGGCGGCGCGTGGGCTTCGCGCGCGCCGTGGCCCACAGCCCGGAGATCCTGCTCTTCGACGAGCCGACCACCGGCCTCGACCCGGTCACCACGGCGCTCATCGACGAGGTCATCGTGGACCTGAACGACCGCCTCAAGACCACGACCGTGACCATCACGCACGACATGGAGAGCGCCTTCCGCATCGGCGACCGGATCGCCATGCTGCACAAGGGCCGGATCATCGCCACCGCGCCGCCGCAGGAGTTCCGCAACCTGGACGACCCCCGGGTGCAGCAGTTCATCCACGGCCGGGCGGAGGGGCCTCTCTCCGACGAGGCCGCCACGCGCACGGGACCAGCAGGACGAGGGCCGTCAGCCCTGTGAGCAGCCAGCCGGCGGTCCGCGGCCGGGTCCAGCGCCGGAACCGGAAGCGCGCCTCGGTCTGACCGGCCGTCACCCGCGTGCGCAGCAGGCCGTTGCGGGTCGGCCGGACCTCCTTCCAGCCGCCGCCCGTGAGCACCTGCCAGCCGGGGAAGTACTCCTCCAGGACCGTGACCAGCCCGGGCCGGCCGTCGAGCTGCACGCGGATCTCCCCGCCTTCCCGCGTGAAGGGGCGCGGCTCCGGCCTGTCGTGCCTGCGGTGCAGCGCCGCATAGGGCGAGGCCGTCAGGCGGAGAGGCATCTGCCCCGGTCTCACGGACAGCCCCACCCCGGTCCGGATCAGCACCTCCGGCTGCCGGAACGGCCGCGAGAAGGCATTGGCCAGGGGAGTCTCGAGCTCCGGGTAGGCGCAGCAGAAGTAGGACGTGCCGATCGCTGGATCGGCCGGCGGGAGGAAGAGGCCGGAGACGCGGAACGGGTATGGCGGATCGACCGGCACCGTCTCCCAGCACCCCCAGGGCCGTCCGCAGTCGGGTCGCAACCGCCGGACATAGGAGAGCTTTTCATAGCCGGGGAACCACTCGGGCGCGCCCGTGTAGGGAAAGGCGTCGAAGATCAGCAGCGCGGCCAGGGCGCCCGGCACGGCCCTCTTCCACCAGCGCGCCCAGGGGCGCCCCCCCTCCTCCGCGTGCAGGAGGCGGGCCGCGGCCGCGCCGGCCAGCGCTGCCGTGCCGAACGACGCCAGCCCCAGGAAGCGCCAGGGAAACTGGAGCACCGCGAGAGGCGGGAAGACGGTCGACACCGCGCCGGCCACCGGCCGGAGGGAGAAGGCCAGGGCGAACAGCGTCGTCCAGAGCAGTCCTGCCGGGAAGCGCGGCTGCCGGCGAAGGCCGGCGCCCAGGGGGATCAGCGACAGCAGGACCAGGCCGAAGTAGTAGGGCATCTCCTGGTCCGTCCCGTCGCGCGGGTCCGGCGCAGGCATCGTTCCCAGGAGGCGGCTCCAGAGGCGGCGCTCCAGCAGGTTGGAAGGCGTGAGGCCGTAGTCCGAGAAGACGGCCCTCTCCTCCCCGCGCGCCAGCCGTTCCACGCTGGTGTATCGCGACTCGGCGGCGAACGGCACCACGAAGAACCCGGCCAGAGCCGCGCCCAGCAGCCATATGCCGGCCAGCCGGCCGATCCGGGCCAGGACGTCGCGCCTCTCCAACGCCAGCTCCGCAGCGGTCCAGATCCCCATCCCGGTGGCGGCGATGAGGGCGCTGATCGGGTGGGTGACGACGAGCAGGGCGATCGCCGCGGCTCCGGCGGCGACGCGCCTCCAGCCGCCGTCCCGGACCGCCGACGAGCCGAGGAGCAGGACGAAGGGCAGGACGGCCAGGCCGGCGCTCTCCCCGAAAGCCAGGCGGTAGTGGACGTCGATCAGCCGGTACGGCGCGAAGGCGTAGGCCGCCGCCGCCACCAGCGCGGCGCGCCGGTCGCCGGTCCAGCGCGCCGCGGCCAGGTACGCCCCGATCGAGGCCACCGCGCCGAAGGTGAGGAACGAGGCCTTGAGGGCTTCCACCGGCGCGAGGCCGGCCAGGGAGAAGGGGAGTGAAACGACGAAGGCGGCCGGACCGTAGAACTGGAGGAGCGGCATTCCCAGGCCCAGGCCGTGGACCCAGAGCGGCATCAGGCCGCCGAAGCCGCCCACCGCCCGGGCCTCGCGGGCCACGGCCCAGACGCCCCAGGTGTGGTGAAAGACGTCATGGCCCCGGGGCAGGCCCGGGAAGAGCAGGAGATGGCTGGCGGCGATCCCCAGGAGCGCCGCCGCGGCGAGGTCGAGCCAGCGCTTCGACCGGGCCCCGGCCGCCAGGAGGCCGGCCAGGAGCGCGGCGGCCAGGCCGGCGAGCGGCCGGGGAGCGATGGCGGTCTCGCCCGAGGTCGTGGCCAGCAGCAGGACAAGCGCGAGCAGAGGCAGCGCGGCCGCGGTACGGAAGCTCCAACTCATGAAGGATCTGAGCATATACGAGCTGCGGGGGTGCGGCACCACTGCTGATAGACTCCGGCGCGGAGGGATTCGATGAGTCAAGCCGTCAAGGTGGGCCTGTTTGCGACCGTCTGCCTGATCATCCTGGCGGTCCTGGTCTGGAAGATCGAGGACATCAACCCGTTCGCCAAGGAGGCGAAGACGGTGGACGCGGTGTTCGATTCCGTCGCCGGCCTGGACGACAAGGCGTCCGTGCGCGTGGCCGGGGTCCGCGTGGGCCGGGTGCAGTCGGTGGGGCTCGACGGCCGGCGCGCGCGCGTGACCCTGCTGCTGGAGCAGCCGGTGAACCTGCCCCAGGGGAGCTACGCGCGCATCGCGAACCTGGGCCTGCTCGGGGAGAAGTACATCGAGCTGATCCCCGGCCCCATGGACGCGCCGCCGCTGCCGCCCGGCACGACCCTGCCCGGCAAGACGCCGCCCACGATCGACGAGGCCATCGCCAAGATCAACGACATCGGCACCTCGATCCAGCAGGTGACCGGCTCGCTCTCGGGCGCGAACCTGGGGGAGAGTATCAACCGGCTGATCTCCGACTTCGAGCTCACCAGCCGGGAGATCCGGCTCGTCGTGGCCGAGAACCGGGCGAACATCGCCGCCACGCTCGCCAACGCCAACCAGGCGAGCGCCACCCTGGCGCGCGAGCTGCCGCGCCTGGCCGAGCAGATGGACCGCACCCTGCGGCAGATCGAGACGCTCATCGCCGACAACAAAGGCAACGTCTCGGGCAGCCTGGCCAACATCCGCGAGGTCACGGACCGCCTCCAGACCTCGGTGGACAACTTCAACCAGATCTCCGGCAAGATCGCCCGCGGCGAGGGCACGATCGGCAAGCTGGTCAACGACGAGAAGGCCTACGACGAGGTCCTTTCGACCCTGGACAGCATCCAGGGCGGCGTCGAGAGCCTCTCCGGCACGCTCGGCGCGATCAACAAGTTCAAGATCGACCTCGACATGCAGGGCTTCTACCTGCCGGACCAGGACGGCTCGCAGACCACGTTCCTGGTCGACATCGACCCCCAGGACAAGGAGCGTCTCTACCGGGCCGGCATCTCCAGCCCGCCGGGCGGCAAGCGCCGGGAGAAGACGCAGACCATCACCACGACGAATCCGGACGGCACGACCGACGTCACGACGATCAACACGATCACGAACGATCGCACCTACGCGGCCACGGGCCTCTTCGGATACCGGGCGCCGCACGACGTCCGCCTTTTCGCCGGCCTGATCGAGAACTCGGGCGGCGCCCAGGTGGAGGTGCCGGTCTTCAACGACCGTTTCCTGGTCTCCTTCGAGGCATTCGACTTCAACCGCCCGCAGGACCTCTCGCCCCACCTGCGCCTGACCGGCCGCTGGCGGTTCCACCCGAACCTCTACCTGCTGGGCGGCTACGACGACTTCCTGGAGAACGACTCGTTCTTCCTGGGCGGCGGCATCCGCTGGAACGACGAGAACATCAAGTACCTGGCCGGGGCCATCCGGTAGGCTCCCTGAGCGCTACGGTAGGCTTCCTGAACGCTGCGGGACCCTTCCTGAACGTTCACGGAGGGTCCCTGAACGTTCAGGTGAGCCTTACAGCCCCGGCTCCCGCCCCGTGATCCGCAGGCCGAGCACGTCGAGGAGGGCTGTCGTCACCTCGCTCCAGCGGTGATCGGGAAAGCTGGCGATCCATGGACCCAGGAGGTGCCTCTCCACAGAACGGATCCACTCCGGCTTCAGAACGCAGACGGACGGGACGCCCTCGTCCGGAGACAGGGGGACCTCCCAGTGGAGGGTCCGGATCTGGCTTGAGAGAGGGATAACGGGGATCTGGTTGAGCGAGGGAAGAATGTCCTCGCGACCGAGGACGAGAACAGGCCGGCGCTTATCCGGAGCCGAAAAGCGAAACCAGCGGATGTCGCCCCGCTGGATCAAGGAAACTCGGCCTCACCGTCGTCCTCGATCGGGCCTTGAGGACCACTTTCAGCCCAGACCTGCCAGAGCCTCGCCTGCGTTGCCGGATCTAAGGCCTGGCTCTCTTCGAGAGGCTCAAGGAGGACCAGGACGCGTTTTCCTTCCAGAGGAGGAACGGTGTCGTCCAGAGTGATCGTATGGCCGTGAACGGTGCCCTGGCGCGAGGTCATACGCTCGATTGTAGTCCAGATGCCTACAACTCCGGCTCCCGCCCCGTGATCCGCCGGAAGGCCTCGATGTAGCGCTCCCGGGTTCCGCGCACGACCTCCTCGGGGAGGACGGGCGGCGGCGAGTGGTGGTCCCAGCCGGAGCCGTCGAGCCAGTTCCGCACGTACTGCTTGTCGAACGAGGCCGGCTCCTCGCCGGGGACCCAGCGCTGCACGTCCCAGTAGCGCGAGGAGTCCGGAGTCATGACCTCGTCGATCAGGAGGAGCGTGCCATCCTCCGCGAAGCCGAACTCGAACTTGGTGTCGGCCAGGATCAGGTCGCGCTCGGCCACGCAGGAGGCGCCCCTCGTGTACAGGTCGATCGTCAGGTCGCGCAGCCGGGCGGCCAGCTCGGGGCCGAGCTCCTGCTCGACCCTGGAGAAGGACACGTTCTCATCGTGCCCTTCGGCGGCCTTGGTGGCGGGGGTGAAGATCGGCTGCGGCAGTGGGCTCGCCCGCTCGAGGTTGGGCGGCAGCGGGATGCCGCAGACCGTGCGGCTCGCCTGGTACTCCCGGAAGCCGCTGCCCGCGAGGTAGCCGCGGGCCACGCACTCGAACGGCACCACCTTCGCGCGGCGCACCAGCACCGACCGGCCGCGCAGCAGGTCCCGGAACGGCGCGAGGCCGGACGGGAAGTCCGCCGGGTCGGTGGCGAGCAGGTGGTTCGGCGCGGCCTCGGCCAGCTTCGCGAACCAGAAGTTCGAGAGCTGGTTGAGGATCTTGCCCTTGTCCGGGATCCCCGGCTGGAGCACGAAGTCGTAGGCGGACAGCCGGTCGGTGGCGACGATCAGCAGGGTGTCGCCCAGGTCGTAGACGTCTCTTACCTTGCCGCGCCGGGGCGGTCCGAAGCCGGGGAGGTCGCTCTGCCAGAGGACGGCGTCCATGCCGCGGACGATATCCTATCTCCTGCTCAGAGCGCCGCTCGCGAACTCCCGCTCGATGGCCGAGCCCAGGGTCTCGCCGCGGATCTCCTGGTAGGTGCCGGGGTCGAGCGTCCCGCCGTCCACCAGCTCGTAGACGGCGAGCTTCTCCAGGCCCTTGAGCTGCGCCATGCCGAGCTTGCGCAGGCCGACCCAGACCGGCGCGCCGCCGTCCTCCACCTCCAGGAGCACGTAGACCCGCTCGCCGTCCGAGGCGCGCAGCAGCCGGCGCTCTCCCAGCTCCTTTTCGAGCCGCTGGATGTAGGGCGCGGTCGCCACCATGCCGTTGTTGTGCAGCGTACCGTTGCGGTTCAGGTAGGCGTAGAAGCGCCGGGACTCCTCGTTCTTGTCCACCACGTCCACGTTCTTCTCCGCCAGCGGGGCGAAGAAGTGGTGGACGCTGGTGGGGGAGAAGCCCTGGTTGATCAGCATGGTCTTGACCTCGTCGATCTCCTGCGTGCCCTTGCCCGTGGTCAGGCGCGAGAGCTCGACGAGGCCCGGTCCGAAGAACTCGTAGCGCTCCGCCTCGCCGGGCCGGCCGCTGCCCATGGGGATCAGCCGGTAGGCGCCGTAGTTGAGCGCCACCCGCATGCCGCGGTTGAACGGGAAGCCCTCGCGCAGCGCCTGGTCGTAGAGCTGCTGGATCTGGACCGAGCAGAGCAGGAGCTTGAGCGCCTCGCGGCAGGAGTAGAACGCGCCGTCGCCCAGGTATTTCTCCAGCTTCACCCGGTGCGCCAGGGCCAGCCGGTTGATCCGGCGCTGGAAGCGGAACATCATGCGGAACGCGTCGTCCTGGCTCTCGGTGCCGGCCCGGTGGAGGACCGAGAGGGTCTGGGAGAAGTCGCTGATGTCGTAGATCATCCCGAAGCGCTCGACCCGCGGGTCCACCACCCAGGGCTCCAGGAAGTCGAGCGGCCGGGTGGCGTACGACAGCCCCACCGGGAACGCGCCGGTCCGGCTGCCCGGCGTCTCGCGCGCGATGTAGCCGGTCGGCGTGGGCTCGACCGGCACGAGGCTCTTGCGGAAGCTGTGGAAGAGCTCGAACTCCTTGAGCTTCACGAGCAGGCTCTCCCAGACCTGGACCAGGTGCGGCGGGAGCAGCTTCGAGGCGTTGTACGGCTTGAGGTTCGAGAGATAGGACACGTAGCCCGGCCGGATCAGGAGGTCGCGCGGGTCGGACTTCGGGTCGTGGCGCAGGAGGTTGGTGACCGCGCTGCGCAGCTCGCGGTCCGATTCGAGCTGCGACGCGTGCCAGCGGCCGAGCTCGTCCAGGCGCTGGCGGAAGTCGCGGGCGTCGATGCGCAGCGAGCCGTTGAAGTAGCTGCCGAGCTCGCCCAGGTCGCGGCCGATCCGGTAGTCCTCGGTGAAGACCAGGACGTTGTCGCGCATGCGGGTCAGGAGGCGCGGGAAGAGCTCCTCCTCGACCTCCTCGGTGGCGCCGGCGACCTTCTGGACGATCTCGTAGGTGGTGGACAGCACCCGGTCCAGGTAGCGGTCGAGGATGCGGTACTTGATGGCGTCGCCCTGCCGCCGGCCGAGCTCGGAGTCGATGCGCAGGATGCGCCGCGGGGTGTCCTTGAGGACGCGCGCGATCTCCAGGGAGTGGTGGAGCCAGAACACCGCCGGGTACTGGCGGCCGTAGCTGGAGATGGTCGCGTTCTCCACCGCCCGCGCGAGCAGAGCGACGTAACGCTCCCAGGCCACGGCATGGGCCTTGCGGTCGAAGGTGTCGCGGCGGGCCATGGCGACCTGGGCGGTCTCCTCGGCGAGCAGGAACTGGCCGAGCGCCTTGCGCAGGCCGTCCATGCCCGGAGACAGGAGGATGGGGAAGCCGTGGATCGGCGTGGCGCTCTCGTCCTCCAGGAAGATGGGACGGGGCGTCGGCAGCGCGCGCTGGAGCTCGGGCACCAGCCGGCGGACCTCCTCCATGTCCGGGCGCAGGAAGTTGAACGGGCCCTGCAGGAGCTGCAGAAGTGACGTCGAGTCCATGATGAGTTGACCGGATTGCGGATTAGGTATACCACAGGTTTGATCTCCGCACCTGCTAAACTCTGCGCCTTGGAAACGTCCCTGGAGGGGGTGCGGATGGCGGAAGTGCTGCCGGTCGAAGTTGTCTCTCGCGGGAACCTGGACGGTGCCGACCTGGTCATCCTGGGCGCGTTCGAAGACGAAGCGCCCGAGGTCGACGGCCTCGGCGAGAAGGTCCGGGCCGCGTTGCTGCGCCTGGCCGGCAGGCCGGGCTGGACCGGGCGGGACGAGCAGTCCGCGCAGACCGATCTCGGTGCCAGCGGCGCTGGGGGAGCCGACAGCCCCGTGATCGCCCTGTCCGGCCTCGGCAGGCGCCAGGACCTCTCGCCGGTGCGCCTGGCGGGCTGGATCTCCCGCGCCGCCGAGCTCGCGAAGTCGAACGGCTTCCGGCACGCGCTCCTCGTGCTGCCGCGCCACGGGGAGACCGAGGGCCGGCCGGCCGCCGAGCGCGCGGTCCGCCTCATGGCCCTGAGCACCTACCGCTTCGACCGCCAGTCCGACGAGAAGAAGAGGCTCTCCCGCCTGGAGCGGATCTCCGTGGCGCCGCCGGCCGGCCAGGAGGAGACCTGGCGCGCCGCCGTCGCCGTCTCGACCGCGGTCGCCGGCGCCGTGGCGTTCAGCCGCACCCTCGCCAACACCCCGCCCAACGAGGCCACCACGCTCTGGATGGCCGAGCGCGCAGAGGAGATGGCCGCGGGCCGCGGCGTCGAGGTCACCGTGCTCGACGAGCGGGAGATCGCCCGGCGCGGCATGGGCGGCCTCCAGGCCGTCGGCGCCGGCTCGGCCCACCCGCCCCGCCTGGTCCGCCTCGCCTGGGGCGACTCCGGGCCGACCGTCGCGCTGGTGGGCAAGGGAGTGACCTTCGACACCGGCGGCATCTCGATCAAGCCGGCGGCCAGCATGGAGGACATGAAATACGACAAGTGCGGCGCCTGCGCGGTGCTCGGCATCGTCCGCGCCGTGGCCGACCTCGGCCTGCCCGTCCGCCTGCGGGCCTACGCGGCCTTCGCCGAGAACATGCCGGGCGGCGCCGCCTACCGGCCGGGCGATATCCTGCGCCTGTACAACGGCAAGACCGTGGAGATCACCAACACCGACGCCGAGGGCCGGCTCATCCTCGCCGACGCGCTCTCCTGGGCGGTCGAGGAAAAACCCGACGCCCTGCTGGAGTACTCGACGCTCACCGGCGGCATCGTGGTGGCGCTCGGTCACCAGGCGGCCGGCCTGTTCACGCCCGACGACGAGCTCGCCGGCCAGATCCTCGACGCCTCGGCCGAGAGCGGCGAGCGCATCTGGCGCATGCCGCTCTATCCCGAGTACCTGGAGGACATGAAGAGCCTGCACGCCGACCTGCGGAACTCCGCCGGCCGCTCCGGCTCGGCCTGCACGGCCGCGGCCTTCCTCTCCCAGTTCGTGGGCGACCTCCGGAGCTGGGCGCACCTCGACATCGCCGGCACCGCCTACCTGTCGCACGAGGGGACGAAGCGCGGCGGCGCCAACGGCTTCGGCATCGCCGCCACCGTGGCCTGGCTGCGCCAGAGGGCCGGGCAAGACGCGGCATGACGCTGCTTTCGATCGAAGGGCTCGAGGTGTCGTTCCCGGCTCCCGGCGGGGAGATCGCCGCGGTGCGCGGCGTCTCGCTGTCGGTCGGCAGGGGCGAGATCGTCGGCCTGGTCGGCGAGTCGGGCTCGGGCAAGAGCCTGACCGCGCTGTCGGTCCTCCGCCTCCTGCCGTCCAACGCCCGCGTCGCCGGCCATGTCCTCCTCGAAGGGAAAGACCTCCTGGCCCTGCCCGAGCGCGAGATCCGGGCGGTCCGCGGCCGGCGGATCGGCATGGTGTTCCAGGAGCCCTCGACGGCGCTCGACCCGGTGTGGCCGATCGGCTTCCAGATCGCCGAGGCCGTGCGCGCGCACCGGCCCGTCTCGCGACGGGAGGCCCGCGAGGAAGCGGCGCGCCTGCTGGAGAGGGTGGCCCTGGCCGACGCCCGGCGCCGCCTGGACGACTACCCGCACCAGCTCTCGGGCGGCCAGCGCCAGCGCGTCATGCTCGCCGTGGCGCTCGCCGCCGGTCCGGACCTGCTGCTCGCGGACGAGCCCACCACCGCGCTCGACGTCACCATCCAGGCCCAGGTGCTCGACCTCCTGGAGAGCCTGCGCGACGAGCTCGGCCTGTCCGTCCTCCTGATCACCCACGACCTCGGCGTGGTGGCCGGGATCTGCGACCGGATCGCGGTGATGGACGGCGGGCGGATCGTGGAGGAGGGGAGCGTCGAGTCGGTGTTCCGCGCGCCGGCCGACCCGGCCACCCGCCGGCTGCTCGAGCTCGTGCCGCGGTTGACCGCGTGGGGAGCGGCCTGGGCAGGAGGGCCGGCCGCATGAGCCTCCTCGAGCTGTCCGGCCTGCGCAAGGAGTTCCCGGTCCGCCGCGGCCTGATGGGACGGGTCCGAGGCACGGTGCGGGCCGTGGACGGCGTCGATCTCGCCCTGGAGCGCGGCGAGTGCCTGGCGCTGGTGGGGGAGTCCGGGAGCGGCAAGACCACGGTGGCGCGCTGCGCCCTGCGGCTGGTCGAGCCCACGGCGGGCAGCGTGCGCTTCGACGGCGAGGACCTGCTCGCGCTGCCGCCGGGCGAGCTGCGCCAGCGCCGGAAGCGCTTCCAGATCGTGTTCCAGGACCCCTGGAGCTCGCTCGACCCGCGCCAGAGGGTGGAGTCGATCGTGGGCGAGCCGCTGGAGATCCATGAACGCCTCGGCCGCGAGGCGAGGCGGGAGCGGGTTCTGGAGCTGCTCGCGACCGTGGGCCTGTCGCCGGGCCTCGCCGGCCGCCGGCCGCACGAGCTGTCGGGCGGGCAGCGGCAGAGGGTGGGGATCGCCCGCGCGCTCGCCGTGCAGCCGGAGCTGCTCGTGGCGGACGAGCCGGTGTCGGCGCTGGACGTCTCGATCCGCGGCCAGATCCTGGCGCTGCTCGACGAGCTGCGGGACCGGCTGGGCCTGTCGCTGCTGCTCATCGCGCACGACATGGCGGCGGTGGAGCGGCTGGCGGACCGGGTGGCGGTGCTCTACCTGGGCCGGGTCGTGGAGCTGGCGCCGAAGGCGGACCTGTTCTCCCGGCCGCTTCATCCGTATACCGTATGCCTGCTCTCGGCCGTGCCGCGGCCGGAGCCCGGCCGCAGGCGGGACCGCATCGTCCTCCAGGGCGATCCGCCGAGCCCGCTGGCGCCGCCGCCGGGGTGTCCGTTCCACACGCGCTGTCCGATCGCGCGTCCGCGCTGCGCGCAGGAGCGGCCGCCCCTTTCGCCGGTCACGCCTGTGGAAGGAGCCGCGCCGGGCCATCTCGCCGCGTGCTTCTTCCCGGGCGAGCTGCGGGGGCCGGCCTGAGGTAACCTTTTGATGGTCCGTGCGTACGTCACAAGTGCCGGCGCCTTGTCGCCGCCTGAAGCTCGTACATCCTTCATCCACCGCCTTAGGTGAGGAGCTCATGACAAATCGTTTGGGATGGAAGCGAATGAACCCGGGTAGAAGCCGGCGCGCCGGGATGGCGTTCGCCGGCCTCCTGTTGACCATGGCCGGCGCGCTGATTGCCCAGGAACAGACGGCCCAGGAGCCGGCGGCGACGGAGACGACGAGCCCGCGCCGCGTCGAGACCAACCCCGCCCCGATCCTGGCCACCGGCGTGGACATCAAGGACGGCGCCGTGCTGCTGAGCCTGGACGAGGCGGTCGAGATCGCCCTGCGCCAGAACCTCGGGCTCTCCGTCGAGCGCTACACCCGCGACCGGGCGCGCCTGGGCGTCGAGCAGACCCTCGGCATCTACGACCTGCTGCTCAGCGCCACGGCGCACGCCGAGGACTCGAAGTCGCCCACGACCTCGCAGCTCCAGGCCTCGGAGTCGAACCTCCAGCGGCTCAACTTCGGCGTCAGCCAGCTCTTTCCCACCGGCGGCGAGGTCACGGTGGGCTGGAACAACTCGCGGTCGGAGAGCAACAACCCGTTCTCGCGCCTCAACCCGGCCTACAACTCCAGCCTGATCTTCGGCTTCACCCAGCCGCTGCTGCGCGACTTCGGCCGCATCGCCACCGAGCGCTCCCTGCTCATCGCGCAGAACCGCAGCCTGGCGAGCAGCCAGGAGTTCGAGCGCCAGGTGACCACCCTGGTGCAGCAGGTGATCAACGCCTACTGGAACCTGGTGGGCGCGCGACAGCAGCTCGTGGTGGCCCGGGAGAGCCTCAGCCTCGCCCGCGAGCTCCACGACCGCAACAAGGTCCAGGTCGAGGTCGGCACCATGGCCCCGCTGGAGCTGGTGCTGAGCGAAGCGTCCATCGCCGAGCGCGAGGAGGGCATCATCACCGCGCAGTCCGCCGTGGGTGACGCGGAGGACGAGCTGCGCCGGCTGCTCAACCTGCCGCAGGGGCCGGTCTGGGGCACCGAGATCCGGCCCGTCACCGATCCCACGGTCCAGCACGAGACGATCGACGTCGAGGCGGCGATCCAGACCGCGCTCGCCGAGCGTCCCGAGCTGCGCTTCCAGCAGCTCGACGTCGAGCAGGCGCGGATCGAGACCGACTACGCGCGCAACCAGGAGAAGCCGACGCTCGACCTCAACGTGGGCTACGACTTCGCCGGCGTCGGCGGCAACGTCATCATCCGCGACGAGGACACCGGCGCGATCACCGGCACGATCCCGGGCGACTACGGCGACGCCCTGACCCAGGTGAGGGGCCTCGACTTCCACGGCTGGTCCTTCGACCTGACGTTCGGCTTCCCGCTCCAGAACCGGGCCGCGCGCAGCGCCCGGGCGATCGCGGACCTCGACCTCGCGCGCGCCCAGACGGCGATGGAGGATGCCCGCAACGGCGTCATCACCGAGGTGCGGCAGGCCGCCCGCCGGGTCGAGACCGCGGCCAAGCAGATCGAGGCGGCCAAGGCCTCGCGCACGTTCCAGGAGCGCAACCTGGACGCCGAGCGCAAGCGCTACGAAAACGGCCTGTCCACCAACTTCCAGATCACCCAGATCCAGGAGGACCTGACCCAGGCCCGCAGCCGCGAGGTCAACGCCGTCGTCAACTACCGCACCGCCCTGGCGGAGTTCCAGCGCACCATCGGCCGGCTCCTCGACGAGGAGGACATCGAGATCGCCGACCAGGAGCCGCCCGTCGACCGCTGGGACTTCTCGTTCCGGCGCTGAGGCCTGAGAGAAGCACGGAGGCCGATCATGAAGGATTCGAGCCTGGGACGCCTGCTGAGCGTCCTGCTGTGGCCGGTGGAGACCTTCAGCTCCGTCGAGGCGCGGCCCACCTGGGTCGCGCCGCTGCTCCTGTTCATGGTCCTGGCCGGGAGCATGAGCTACCTCATCCAGGTGAAGATCGACCCGGAGGAGGCCGTGCGCACGCAGTTCTCGAAGATGAAGATCGAGGTCTCCGACGAGCAGATGGACAAGGCGATCCGGGACGCCGAGAACCGCACCAACGGCACCAAGGCGGCGCTCGCGGTCGGCGGGGCCGCGTTCCAGGCCGGGATCGTGGCGCTCGTCGCGGCCCTGTTCCTCGGCGGGCTCCGCCTGTTCGCCTCCGAGATCGACTACCGGCGCGCCTTCTCGGCCACGCTCTACGGCTACGCGCCGCAGGCCCTGGCCGGGATCATCAATCTCCCGATCCTGCTCGGCCGGGAGACCGTCACCTTCGACGAGGCCTCGCAGGGCGGGGTCCTGGTGTCGAGCCTCGCGGCGCTGGCGTCCGAGGACACCTCGGCGATGCTCAAGACCCTGCTCGGCAGCGTCGACCTGTTCACGATCTGGACCGTCGTCCTCCTGGCCGTGGGCTTCCGCGTCGTGGGCAAGGTGTCCACCGCGGTGTCGGCCGGCATCGTCATTCTTTTGTGGCTGATCTACATCGGGGGAAAGCTGGGCCTCACCGCCCTGTTCATCCGATAAGGGAGATGTCGTGAAACGCATACTGATCGCGGCCGTGGTCCTGGGGCTGCTCGGCGTCGTCGTGTTCGCGAGCCTGAAGGGCTCACGCCGGGAAAAAGGGACCAGGGTCTATGTGGAGCCGGTCGCCCAGCGCGACATCGGCAGGCTGGTCAAGGCGAGCGGCGAGATCGACCCGCGGGTCAAGGTCAACATCTCGGCGCACGTGATCGGCAAGATCGAGCACCTGTACGTCGAGGAAGGGGACCCGATCAAGAAGGGCCAACCGTTCCTCGAGCTGGAGAAGGAGTCGTTCATCGCCGCGCGCGACCAGTGGGCGGCGAGCCTGCGCAAGGCCGGGACCGAGGTCCGCCAGGCCGAGGTGAACCTGGCCGACGCGCGCAACAAGCTGGCCCGCACCGAGCGCCTGAACAAGGAAGGCATCCTGTCGGCCGAGCAGCTCGAGGCCGCGCAGCTCGCCGAGGCCAACGCGAAGCTCCGCCTGGAGGACGCCCGGGACTCCGTGCTCCAGGCGCGCGCCAACCTGGAGAAGGTCAAGGACGACCTGGCCAAGACGACCATCTACTCGCCGCTCACCGGCCGGGTCATCAAGCTCAACGCCGAGGAGGGGGAGGTGGTGGTCTCCGGCACCATGAACAACGCGGGCTCGGTGATCGGCGAGATCGCCGACCTGTCGGAGATCCTCGCCAACGTGGACGTGGACGAGACCGAGGTGGTGCTGGTCAAGCCGGGCCAGGACGCCGTCATCAAGGTCGACGCGCTGCCGAACAAGCTCTACCACGGCCGCGTCTCCGAGGTCGGCAGCAAGGGCTTCAACCGTCCGGCGCAGCCCGACGTCACCTTCTTCGACGTCGAGATCCTGCTGAGCGATCCCGACGACGACCTGCGGCCGGGCATGTCGGTGCGGGCCGAGATCAACACCGCCGTCCATCCGAAGGCCCTGGTCGTGCCGGTCCAGGCGGTGGTGGAGCGCGACATCAAGAACCCGCAGACCGGCGCCACCGAGGAGGCCGACGTGGTCTACGCGGTGGAGAACGGCAAGGCCGCGCAGCGCCGGGTGAAGACCGGCATCTCGGACGAGACCCGGGTCGAGATCCTCGACGGCGTCAAGGCCGGCGAGTCGGTGGTCACCGGCCCCTACCGCTCGCTGCGCGACCTGGAAGCGGGCGAGGCGGTCCGGATCACCACGCCGGACGAGGACAAGAAGACGCGCAAGAAGGACTCCGACTCCAAGGACGAGGACGAGAAGGACGACAAGGAAGAGAAGGGCGAGGCCAGGGTGGAGGTCGACTGATGGCCCTGATCGAGCTCAAGGAGATCTACAAGATCTACGACATGGGCGCCGAGAAGGTCCATGCGCTGAACGGCGTGAACCTGGAGATCCAGCGCGGCGAGTACGTCGCGATCATGGGCTCCTCGGGCAGCGGCAAGTCGACCCTGATGAACCTGATCGGCTGCCTGGACACGCCCACCTCGGGCACCTACCGGCTGAACGACGTGGAGGTCCAGGGGCTCAACGACACGGAGCTCGCGGCGATCCGCAACAAGGAGATCGGCTTCGTCTTCCAGACCTTCAACCTGCTCGCCCGGACCAACGCGCTGCACAACGTGGAGCTGCCGCTGATCTACGCCGGGGTGCCGCGCCGCGAGCGCCGCGAGCGCGCCAAGCGGGCTCTCGAGCGCGTGCGGCTCGGCGAGCGCATGCACCACAACCCGAACGAGCTGTCGGGCGGCCAGCGGCAGCGCGTGGCCATCGCCCGCGCCCTGGTCAACGAGCCGTCGCTGCTGCTGGCCGACGAGCCCACCGGCAACCTCGACTCGGCGACCTCCAAGGAGATCATGGACCTGTTCGACGAGCTGCACGGCGCGGGCAACACCGTGCTGCTCGTCACCCACGAGCCGGACATCGCCCAGAACGCCTGGCGCCAGGTCCTCCTGCGCGACGGCCGCATCCTGGACGACCATCCCACGGAGAGAGCCGCGGCGGCTCTCTCGGCGAGAGCCTGAGGAGGTCGGCATGATCGTCTCCGAGAACTTCCGCATCGCTTTCTCGGCCATCCGGGCCAACAAGATGAGGTCCGTGCTGACCACGCTCGGCATCATCATCGGCGTGGCCGCGGTGATCGCCGTGGTGTCGGTCGTCCAGGGCCTCCAGGCCATGATGACCACCGAGTTCGAGGGCGTCGGCGCGACCTACATGGTGGTCTTTCCCGACACCGAGCAGCGCGGCGGCCACGGCGTGGTCGTGGCGCGCCAGGTCAAGCTCACCTGGGAGGACGGCCAGGCGATCCGCGACCAGATCCCGGGCATCCGGATGATCACGCCCGTGGTGGTCGGCTCCGAGATCGTCAAGTACCGCGACCGCAGCCACCGGCCGGGCTTCATCATGGGGGTGAACGCGGACTACCCGGAGGTCAACAACCACACCGTGGACCTCGGCCGGTTCATCTCGCGCATCGACCTGCAGCACCGGCGCAAGGTGGCGGTGGTGGGGGAGAAGGTGGTCGAGGAGCTGAAGCTCGGCGAGAACCCGATCGGCAAGGAGATCTACATCGGCTCCACGCCGGCCATGATCATCGGGGTGATGGAGAAGCGCGGCCAGGCGCTCGGCAACGACCGCGACGACCTGGTCTTCGTGCCGTTCGACGCCGCGGTCTCGCTGTTCGGCAGGAACGCCGGCGACCGGGTCCAGCTCCAGCTCCAGGCCTCGAGCCCGGACGTGGTGGACGAGGTCAAGGACGGCATCATCCGCGTGCTGCGCCAGCGCCACCACGTCCCCAGGGGGACCGAGAGCGACTTCAAGGTCGTGATGCAGGACGAGATCCTGAGCGCCGTGAACCGGGTGCTGGGCGGCGTGACCGCGGTGGTCGGCGGCGTGGTGAGCATCGCGCTCCTGGTCGGCGGCATCGGCATCATGAACATCATGCTGGTCTCGGTCACCGAGCGCACGCGGGAGATCGGCGTGCGCAAGGCCATGGGAGCGCGCCGTCAGGACATCCTGATCCAGTTCCTGATCGAGGCGGTGACGCTCTCGCTGGTGGGCGGCACCCTCGGCCTGGGGCTGGGCTACGGCCTGGGAGAGCTGGTCTCGAAGGCCCTGCCCGGGGACTTCCCGCCGGCCTACGTGCCGCTCTGGGCGGTGGGCCTCGCCTTCGGCTTCTCGGCCGTGGTGGGCATCTTTTTCGGGATCTACCCGGCGGGCAAGGCCGCGCGGCTGGACCCGATCGACGCTCTAAGGTACGAATAAGGCGCAAGAGGAGCGGGCGGTGGCTCCCTCCCCTCGCCGCGCGAGGGGAGGGTCGGGGAGGGGAGAACGGGATCAATACCGGAGGTGGGAGTCGAACCCACACGCCCGCAGGGGGCGGGGGATTTTGAGTCCCCTGCGTCTGCCATTCCGCCACTCCGGCCCAGGCCGGGCATCCTACCCATTCAAACGATCGTTTGTCCAGAAGGTTGACGCAAAGCCCGACGGATGGTATAAATTGCCTGGGCGTAAGCGGAAGTCCCTCAGCGACTTACTTGTGTTCGCATATCCACAGCTCCATCATCCCTGATTCACCCACGATCAAGGGGGTCGATGACGTGACATTCAAAGTCGGTCAAAAAGTGGTTTATCCCAACCACGGCGTGAGCCTCGTCGAGAAGATCGAGCCGGGTCACATGGATGGGATCGAGCAGATCTACTTTCACCTCAAGCTCCTGGGCAACAACTCCCGCGTCATGGTGCCGAAAACGAACCTCGAGCTGGTGGGGCTGCGCCCGCTGTGCCAGCAGCGCGAGGTCCGTGCCCTCTTCGACATTCTCGAAGACGGGAACATCGACACCTACAAGGATTGGAAGGGCCGCTACAAGCAGAACCTGGACAAGATGAAGACCGGGCGGCTCACCGAGGTGGCGGAGGTGCTCAAGAATCTGCGTCTGGTCAGCCAGCGCAAGAGCCTCTCGTTCCGCGAGAAGAAGATGTTCGAGCGTGCGAAGTACTTCATCGTCAGCGAAGTGGCGCACGTCAAGAACATCACCGAGCGCGAGTCCGAGGAGCTCGTCGAGCGCGCCCTGAGCTCGAGCCTGGAGAAGCGCCAGCGCGTCAAGGCGAGCTGACGCCGCTCGAACCACTCGAAGATGTACCGAAGGCCGCCCCCACGGGCGGCCTTCTTCTTTCTCCCGCCTGCTAGAATCCGCCGCATGAAACGCCCGGCCGTCTGGCTCCTGCCCTGCCTTCTCGTCGCGCTCCTCGGAGCGGCGCTCGTCAGCGCCCAGGAAACGACGCCCCAGTCCGCGGTATCGGCGGCATCCGCCCAGATCGCGACCGACCTGCGCCTGGAGCGCAAGCTCCTGGCCCTCGACCTCGCGGCCTACCGCGAGGCGCGGACGCTGGAGCAGCGCACCCGCGACCAGGTCGCCCAGGCCACCGCCCGGCTCGACCAGGCGCTCACCGGCGACTCGGTCTCCCTGGGCAACCTGGAGTCGGTCCACCTGGAGGTCTCCTCGGCCCGCGCCGCGGCGCAGATCGCGGCCGACCGGGTGGAGTGGCAGCTCCAGAGGATCGAGGACCGCCTGCGCCGCATCGGCTTCCTCGAAAGCGAGTCGGGCGTCCGCGCCGCCGAGTCGCCGCGGGACCCGATCACCGGGCACTGGAGCGTGGTCGTCCTGCCCCAGAACCAGGTCGGCTCATTCGACCTCGCGCTCAACGGCACCCTGGTGTCCGGCAGCTATAGCCTGAGCGGCGCCAACCTCGGGAAGGCCGCGGGCTCGTTCCGCGGGACCTATTCCAACACCCACCTGCGGCTGGAGCGCGTCGACGCCCGCCGCGGGTTCGACAGCGTTTTCCTGGGAACGGTCGACCCCGCGACCGGCCGTCTGAGCGGCACCTGGAGCGCCAACGACCTGGCCAGTGGGCAGCCCGCCCGCGGCGACTGGAGCGCCGTCCGGGAGGGCGCCGGAAACGAGAGACGACCTTGAACAAGGACAACCTGCTCTTCACCCTTTTCGGCCTTGTGCTGGGCTTCGTGATGGCCTGGCTCATGTACGAGAAGATCACGCTGCGCCAGCCTCCGCGCCTCACGCAGGACCAGCTCGCCACCGCCATGTCCGGCCAGGCCGTGCCCGGTCCGAACAGCGTTCCCTCCGCACCTGCCGGCCCGCCCCAGGCCGGCCCGCAGGGAGCGGCTCCGGGCGGCGCGCCGCAGATCGACACCTCGCAGCTCGACGCGCTCCAGGCCCAGCTGCAGCAGAAGCCGGACGACCCGGAGCTGATCCTCGCCGTGGCCAACGAGAGCTTCGACATCGCGAGCAAGGCCGGCAAGGCGCCGTTCGTCTGGCAGCAGGCGCGGGACCACTACCTCCAGTACCTGTCGCTCAAGGAGCCGAACCCCGACGTGCTCTCGGACCTCGGCGTCACCTACCGCGAGCTCGGCCAGTTCGAGGAAGCCCTGCAGACCTTCCAGCAGGCCGAGAAGATGGCGCCCGAGCACTGGCAGTCGAAGTACAACCAGGTGATCGTGCTGGCCTTCGACCTGAAGAAGTACGACAAGGCCCAGACCATCCTGGACGACCTCCGGAAGGAGCATCCGGGCAACCAGGACATCGAGCAACTCGCCGCGGCCGTGGCGCGGGTGCGCAGCGCCGCCTGATGTCGCGCCTGCTCGGACTGGTCTTCCTGGCCGTCCTCCTCTGGCTCTTCCTGGAAGCCGCGTGGGCCCGCCTGCGGCTGTCGGCGGGCGTGACCGCGCGGCAGGTCCAGCCACCGCCTCCGCAACCGATCGCCGCGACTCTCGTGCGCTGCCCGGGCTGCGGCGTTCACGTGCCGCAGGAGTCGTTGGCGGGAGGACGGTGCGAGCGGTGCAATCAGGCGTCCACGCCGTGAGGTCCCTCTTCGCTGACGTCGCCCTGCCGCTTCCGCTGCCCGATCCTCTGACCTACGAGGTTCCGCCGAACCTGGCGCCCCTGGCGCGAGAGGGCGTGCGCGCGCGGGTGCGCATCGGCAAGCGCCGCATGACCGGCATCGTGGTGCGGGTCCACGAGGAGCGGCCTGAAAACGTGACCCTGCGGCCGGTCGAGGAGATCCTCGACGTCGAGCCGCCGCTCCCGGACGACCTCCTGGAGCTGGCGCGGTTCACGGCCGACTACTACCTGGCGCCGCTCGGCGAGGTCTTTCGTTCGATGCTGCCGTCCGACCTGCCGCCCTGGGGCGACCGCCGGGTCTGGCTCACCAACGCCGGAGCCCTGGCGCCGCCGCGGAGCGACGAGGAGGCCGCGGTCGTCGAAGCCCTGCGCGAAGGTGGGCGGATGTCGGTCGCCGAGCTTCAGGGCAAGGTCGGCCTCGAGGATCTGAGCGGAGTGCTCGCCGGACTGTCCGAGCGCGGGCGGATCGCCGGCGAAGAGAGAAACCCGCGGTCGGCGCGCTACGTCCCGGCCGTCGAGCTGGCGCCGGGCGGGCTCGCCACGCACCTCGCCGCGGCCGGCCGCTCGGCGCAGGGCAAGTCGGTGATCGAGTACCTCGCCGCGATCGGCCGGCCGGCCACCACGGCCGAGGTCGCCGCCGCCGTCGGCTGCACTCCGGCCGTGGTGAAACGGCTGATCGGTCTCGGCATCCTCCGCCAGTTCACCCAGGTGGAACGGCTCTCCCTCGACCGCCACCGCCTTCCGACCTCGGGTCGGGGTGGGGAGGAGATCGTCCTGCGCCCGGACCAGTCGGCGGCGCTCGACCGCCTGGTCGCCGTCCTCGATCGGAAGGAGTTCTCGCCTCTGCTCCTCCAGGGCATGACCGGCTCGGGCAAGACCGAGGTCTATCTGCGGGCCGCGGAAGCGGCGCTCGCGCGGGGCCGCGCGGCCATCCTCCTGGTGCCGGAGATCGCGCTCGTGCCGGCGCTGGCCCGCGAGGTGGAGCAGCGCTTCGGCGAGCAGCTCGCCATCCTGCACTCGGGGCTGGGCTCGGGCGAGCGCCAGCAGGAGTGGGAGCGCATCCGCCGCCGCGAGGCCCGGGTGGTGCTCGGCCCGCGCTCGGCCCTCTTCGCGCCGGTGCCGGACCTCGGCCTCCTGGTGGTGGACGAGGAGCAGGACAGCTCCTACAAGCAGGAGGTCACGCCGCGCTATCACGCCCGCGACCTGGCGCTGGTCCGGGCGCGGGGAGCCGGGGCCGCGGCCCTGCTGGTCTCGGCCACGCCGAGCCTGGAGAGCCGCTACAACGTGGACCGCGGCAAGCTCGACCTCCTCAAGCTGACCCGGCGGGCCGGCCAGGGCACCCTGCCGGAAGGCATCCTCGTCGATCTCCGCCAGGAGGAAGGCGTCTCGCGGCGCCCGGGCGAGATCCATTTCTCCGAGCGCCTGCGGTCCGAGATCCGGACGGCGCTGGCGGCGGGGGAGCAGATCATCCTCCTGCGCAACCGCCGGGGCTACGCGCCGGTGCTCCTGTGCCGCGCCTGTGGCGAGGACTTTCGCTGTCCGGACTGCGGCCTGCCCCGTACCTATCACCGCCGGATGCGCCGGCTCCTCTGCCACTACTGCGGCTCGACGATCGGAGCGCCCGAGCGCTGCCCGACCTGCTCCGAGGAGGCGCTGGAGCCGATCGGCGCCGGCACCGAACGGGTGGAGGAGACCTTCCGCGAGCTGTTCCCGGAAGCGGCCGTGGACGTGCTCGACCGCGACACCGCCAAGAGGCCGGGAGGTCCGGCGGCCCTGCTGGAGCGTTTCGAGAGGGGAGACGTCCAGGTGCTGATCGGCACGCAGATGGTCTCCAAGGGTCACCACTTCCCGAACGTGGCCCTGACCGCCGTGCTCGCCGCCGACGCCTACCTCGGCTTCCCGGACTTCCGCGCGGTGGAGCGCACCTACAACCTCCTGACCCAGGTGGCCGGCCGCGCCGGTCGGGGCGAGCGGCCGGGCCGGGTGGTGATCCAGACCTGGCATCCGGACCACTACGCCATCCAGGCCGCGCTCCGGCAGGACGACGAGTCCTTCGTGCGCGAGGAGATGCGCTTCCGGCGGGTCTTCCACTACCCGCCGTACTCGCGCATGGTCCAGATCCTGGTCCGGGACCAGGACCGCGACAAGGCCTGGAAGCTGATCTCCGACCTGGCCGCCGACCTCTCGGCGCACCCGCTCTCGAAGTCGGTGAGGCTCTCCGGCCCCGCGCCGGCCCCTCTCGAAAGGCTGCGCGGCCAGTGGCGCTTCCAGCTCCTCGCCCGCTCGGCGGTCTTCAAGGACCTCCACCGGCTGATCCGCGAGGTGGTGCCGGCGAACCCCTCCTCCGACCTGGTGGTGGACGTGGATCCTCAGCAGCTCCTCTGACCTTTTCCCGTTTTTCCGACGATTGCGCACACTTTCATTTAGGGGAAGTCGTAAACGTCTCTTCACTGGAAAGGAGAGGGTATGAAGGCATCAGCGCGATTCATCGGTTGGGCTGGTCTTGTTCTCCTCCTGGCTGGCGTGGCTGCACCTGTCTTCGGAGCCGAATGCGCGCCTCTCAAGCTCACGGAAGGGCCGAGAACGCCGCGGCTGGAGAGCAACGAGTACTTCGAGGTCGTGAGCCCGACCAAGGTCACGTTCCGGCCCGGAGTGGTGTTCGAAGCCGTGAAGACCTCGGACGGCAGATCCCTGCTGCGTTTCAACTTCGAGAGCCTGGTGATCGGCGACCCCGTGCCGGCCCCGGCCCTGGAGTGCCGCTGCGATTACCCATCGGTCTGTACCCGGAACAGTTGCAAGGCGACCCCGAGCGGCGGCTCCGCCACCTGCGATGGCGGCTGCTACCGGGCCGACGGCACTGCGTGTGTGAGCTGCCAGTTCTACAAGGTCGTGCCCCAGCCACAATAGTACCCGTCGGAGGCCTGCCCGGGGATCTCCCGAGGACGGAGATCCCCGCTTTCCAGCCGAACGCTCGAGAAGGGAGGGCTTGAATGCCTCGCGGCCTCCGCATCCTTCCTGCGATCCTGGTTCTCTTCGGGTTGGCCGGCTCGGCCGCCGCGTTCCCCGGTCCGAGCCTGGTCTCCATCTCCGGCCGGCGCCTCATGGTCCAGAAGCGGCGGCCGGACGGCAGCCTGGCAGTTCCCGAAGCTTGGGTAATGCGCGGCGTCAACTGGTCTCCGGCGGCCTCGGGCACCGCCGGCGACGACGCCTCCCGGCGCGCCGCGATGGTCGGCTCCGCGGCTTCCGACGCGGCTCTCCTGCAGGCGCTCCACGTCAACACCGTCCGCCTCTACCTCGACCCCGGCCTGGACGCCGCCGGCCTGTCCGTCCTCGACGAGCTCTGGGCGCGCGGCATCATGGTCGTGCTCACGGTGGACAACGCCCGCAACGACCTCGCCCGGGCGCAGCAGGTGGTGAGCCTGTACAAGGACCACCCGGCGGTCCTCCTGTGGTCGCTCGGCAACGAGTGGAACATCACCCTGTACTACGGCAAAGCGGAGTGCAACTCGCCGTCCGCCGCCGCGCAGTGCACCGAGAACGCCGCCCAACTCGTCAAGAGCCTGGACGCCAACCACCCGGTCTCCACCAACTACGGCGAGATCGACATCGACGCCCCCGGCCTGCGCCTGGCCGACACGCAGAATTACGTCAACAACGTCGCCCCGAGCGTGGACGTCTGGTCGGTGAACATCTTCCGCGCCGAGACCTTCGGGACCCTGTTCGACCAGTGGCGCTCCATCTCGTCCAAGCCCATGTTTCTGGGAGAGTTCGGCACCGACGCCATGGTCCATCCCGCCGACCTGCCCGACGACACCATGCAGGCGGGCTGGGACCTCTGCCTCTGGAACGACGCCCTCCGCGAGCTCTCCGCGTCGAGCGCCTCCCTGGCGGGTCTCGGCGGGCTGGTCTTCGAATGGAACGACGAGTGGTGGAAGGTCCCGCCCGCGGGTGCCCAGAACCCGGGAGGCTACGTCAACGCCAACGGCCATCCGGACGGCTTCGGCAACGAGGAGTGGTTCGGGATCGTGGACGTCAACCGGAACCCGCGCCACGCGGCCGCGGCCCTCGGCGAAGCCTTCGAGGGCACCTACAAAAGGCCGCCGCGGGGGTTGATCTTCGGCGTGGGCTCGCGTGGCGGGGACGCCGCTCAATACGACGGGCAATACGGCTACTCCCGCTTCTACCGCTGCGGCCGGGTCTTCTACGGCAAGACCGGCGGTGGGGGAGGAGGGCGCGGCTTCAGCGCGGTGGTCCTCGACCCGAGGACCGGGGACCCGATTGCGGCGCCGCAGACCTTCGACACCTACGCGACGCGCCAGGACTGCGCCCTGGACCATCCCTCGGCGCAGATGTACGCCCTGGTCAACTATCTGAACGCCGCGCCGGCCGGCAGCCTGATCCTGCTCTCGGTGGCCGACGAGGCCGGTCTCAATCAGGACCTGAGCTGCAACCGGTACTCCCTGTCGAGCTGCTTCGAGAGCGGCCTCGCGGTGCTGGAGGCGCTGGGGAGCACGAGGATCCGCGACTACTGTTTCCGCGATTCCTGGGCCCTGATCGCGGTGAAGGGCCAGGGCCTGGTGGCGGAGGGGCTGTCGGGCGACGACCGCGTCTCCCTGCAGACCCCGCTGCCGGACCCGGGACCGGCCGACTTCCACACCGTGGCTCCCTGCCGCGTCCTCGACACCCGCAGCGGCGCCGGCCCTCTCGCCTCGGGCTCCACCTTCGTCTTCGCGGTCGCCGGGAGCTGCGGCATCCCGGCCACGGCGCGGGCGGTCTCGCTCAACGTGACCGTGTTCGCGCCTCCCGCCTCCGGCAACGTCAACGTGTTCCCGGGAGACGAGAGCCCGCCGCCGACCAGCGCGATCAACTTCGCCGCCGGGCTGACCCGGGCCAACCACGCCATCCTGGCGCTGTCGTCGGACGGCGCCGGGTCGCTCGCCGTCCGGCCTTCCCTGGCGGGCGGCGCGGCGGTCCAGGTGATCGTGGACGTGGACGGATACTTCGAGTAGGTTGCCTCGGGCTGCTGTCCGGTGTCCAACCTTCAGGAGGATACCGCGATGGTCATCATCCGCAGAGCAGCTCTCCTCGTTTTCCTCACCGTCCCGGTCTTCACGGGCGCGGCCCAGGCAGAGCCGAAGGTCCGTGATCTCGACTATCGCGCCCTGGCCGAGCTGGTGGCGGCCACGGCCTTCCCTCATTTCGGCAATTCGACCGAGGGCACCGTCATCGCCCGGGTCGAAAGCTTCGAACATGAAGGCAAGACCTTCGAGGTCTGGGTCCACGAGAACGGGGCCCTGCGCAAGGGGTCGGAAAAGGATCTCGACCGGTCCTTCGGTACCAACCGCCGCAACTGGCCGCCCTACACGATCCTCTTCGCGGTCTCCGACGGTGCGGATGGCAAGCTGAGCATGGAGGTCCGCACCTGGTACGACATGGGGCTGACCCCGGAGAGCCGAGGAGGCATGCAGGAGGTCTGGAAGATCGGCAAGAGGGCCGGCCGATGGGTGGTGCTCGGCAAGGAGACCACTTTGCACGTGGATTGACCGCGTGCGGCATGGTGGGAGTTGTACCGGAAGAGCTGCGGATGAAGGGAAAGGACGCCGCGGACCAAAGGTCCCAGCCAGAATTCGTCCCGAAGGGACGTAGGCATATAGCCCGGCACTTCAGTGCCGGGACGGGACCCACCCCCAACCCCCAAGTCCCGAAGGGACGACGGCATGGCCAAGGGCTTCAGCCCGCCGGCACGAACGGAATGCCTGCGTCCCTCCGGGACTTGGGGCTGGGGCGGTATCTTGAACCTGGCACTGAAGTGCCAGGCTTTATGCCGATGTCCCTTCGGGACGGATTGACTGCCGCCGTCAGGCCTCGTCGGGTGGCGGAGTGGGATCAGGCCCGGCCATTTCCGTCAGCATCAGTTCAAGGTTCCTCTGGCTGAGTTGCGTGCTCGGATGGTCCGGCCCAAGACTCCGCATCTTGATCTCCACTGCCCGGCGCATCAGCGGCTCCGCCTCCAGAAGACGGTTCGTGGCCCTGAGCAACTGAGCCAGATTGTTGAGGTCTCTGGCGACGTTGGGGTGTTCGCTTCCGAAGGAGGCCTCGTCGATGGCCAGAGCCCGGCGCATCAGTGGCTCCGCCTCCGAAACACGGTTCGTGGCATCGAGCAACAAAGCCAGGTTGTTGAGGTCTATGGCGACGTCGGGGTGTTCGCTTCCGAAGGAGGCCTCGTCGATGGCCAGAGCCCGGCGCATCAGCGGCTCCGCCTCCGAAACACGGTTCGTGGCATCGAGCAACTGAGCCAGGTTGTTGAGGTCTCTAGCGACGTCGGGGTGTTCGCTTCCGAGCGAGGCCTCGTCGATGGCCAGAGCCCGGCGCATCAGCGGCTCCGACTCCGAAAGGCGGTTCGTGGCCTTGAGCAGCAAAGCCAGGTTGTTGAGGCGAATGGCGATCTTGGGGTGTTCGTTTCCGAAGGAGGCCTCGCCAATAGCCAAAGCCCGGCGCATCAGCGGCTCCGCCTCCGAATAAAGAGCGCGAGTCTTGAGATAGAGACCCAACTGGCCCATCAACCTGCCGGTCGGGTCAGTCACTCCAGATTTATCCGCCAGGGAGAGGATCCTCAACGCATGAGGCCTTAGCACGTTCCAAACCGGCCAGGGCCCGGTGGTCCTGGACGATCGCCCTCGCCTTGCCATCTCCCTGAAGGCTCGCGGCAAGATCCCGAAGCTCGTCATCCCGGCCCTTGAACAGGTCGCCGAGAGGAGAGAAGGGGAGGTTGTGGAGAGGGGGCGGACCGGACGGCTCGGGCTCGACCGCTCTCTTCGTCCGAGGCTTCCTGCCCCTGATCCCCCAGACGAGCCGGTCGACGCCTTCGGCGAAACTGACCGTCCGCAGATCCACCCAGGTCCGCTCGCCCAGGAAGAGAGGAAGGTCCGGCTTCCTCGGTGCGCCAGGGAGAAGGACGGGGATGACGGCAATGCCTCGCCTCACCGCCTGGGTGAGCAGCGCTCGCTCCTCTTCGCGTTCCCAAGGTCCCATCCCGCTCTTGTCGATGAAGACGGCGGCCGACTGGCAGGTCTGGATCGCTTCCTGGGCGAGATCCTGCCAGGGACGGCCCGGAGTCAGATCCTCCTCGTCGAACCAGGGCTGGAGCTTCCGCTTCTTGAGCGCAGCCGAGATCTCTCGAACGATGGGCTTGTCTTCGGAGTTGTGGCTCAGGAAGATTGCGGGCGGGCTGGACATGGTTCTTGGCCGGAATTTTACCAGCTAGCACCCGAGGGAACGTTCTCCAACGCCAGCGTAAGCTTCCTGATCGCGACGCAAGCTTGTTTGGCGCAACGCAAGGTGACGTTGCGACAACGGATCCTTCCATGGCGCAACGCAGACTTCTTTGGCGCAACGTCGGGAAACTCTGCGCCAAGGCAACGTTCTCTGGCGCAACGCAGGGTTCTACGGCGCAACGGAACCTTCCCTGGCGCAAAGTCTGCTTCTTTGGTGCGACGTAAGGTTACGTTGCGCCAAAGAACCTTACCGTGCGGCAACGTTGCGCTACGTTGCGCCATGGGAGCTTACCTTGCGCCAAAGAAGGGCCCCTTGGCGCAAAGTGGACTGATATGGCGCAACGAAAAGTTCTTTGGCGCAACGTAACCTTCCACGGCGCAAAGCAGGCAAACGGCGCGCCAGGAGAGGGCGCGGTCTCCCGGCGAACGGCAAAATGTCGGCGCGCCGACATCCCGTGTCTCGTTGACCTCCGCCCCCCGGTTTGGTAGCTTGCGCGGCGGCATGCAGAACACGGACGCCTCCTTCGATTCCCAGCTCGTCGACCTCCGGAAACGGATCGAGGAGCTGGAGGGATATCCGGCCGGCGGCGGCCAGGAGAAGGAGCTCGAACGGCTGCGGACCGCGCTCAAGAAGTCCACGGCCGAGGTGTTCGGCAACCTCCCGCGCTGGCAGAAGACCCTCGTCGCGCGCCACCAGGACCGGCCCTATACCCTCGACTACGTCAACTACCTCATGGAGGACTGGGTCGAGCTGCACGGCGACCGCGCCTACTCCGACGACGAGGCCATCGTCTCCGGCCTCGCCACGTTCCGCGGGCGGAGCGTCGCCGTCATCGGCCACCAGAAGGGGCGCGACACCAAGGAGCGCATCCGCCGCAACTTCGGCCAGCCGCGTCCGGACGGCTACCGCAAGGCGCTGCGCATCATGAAGATGGCCGAGCGGTTCGGCATGCCCGTCCTCACCTTCATCGACACCGCCGGCGCCTACCCGGGCCTCGACGCCGAGGAGCGCGGTCAGGCCGAGGCCATCGCCCGCAATCTGCTCGAGATGTCGGTCCTGCGCGTGCCGATCGTGGTCACGGTCACCGGCGAAGGCGGCAGCGGCGGCGCGCTCGCGCTCGGCGTGGGCGACCGCGTGTTCATCCTGGAGTACGCCACCTACTCGGTGATCTCGCCCGAGGGCTGCGCGGCCATCCTCTGGAAAGACCAGGAGAAGAAGGCCGAGGCCGCCGAGGCCATGAAGATCACCGCCCCCGACCTGCTCGAGATGGGCGTGGTGGACGCGGTCATCCCCGAGCCGCCCGGCGGCGCCCACACCGATCCGCAGGCCACCTGCCGCCGGGTCGGCGACGTGGTCGAGAACGCCCTCTCCGAGCTGGTCCGCCTGAGCCCCGCCGACCTCGTGGCGCGCCGCTACGCCCGCTTCCGGAACCTCGGGGTCTACGACGAGCCCTGAGCCGCGCACCCCGATGGAGTGGGTCGCCGCGCAGGTGCCTCCCGCCGCCCCGGAGCTGGAGCGCGCCGGCTTCGCTCCCTGGCTCGCCGTCGCCCTCGCCCGCCGCGGCGTGACCGACGCCGCCTCGGCCGAACGCTATCTCAACCCCTCGCTCGACCAGCTCCACGACCCCTATCTTCTCGCCGGCATGGAGGAGGGCGTCGAGCGCCTGCTCCGCGCCCGCGACGCCAAGGAGAAGATCGCGATCGTCGGCGATTACGACGTGGACGGCGTGACCTCGACCGCGCTCCTCCTCGCCATGCTCGGCGCCTGCGGCGTGGACGCGGTGCCGATCCTCCCGCACCGGCTGCGCGAGGGCTACGGCTTCCAGCCGGTCCACGTCGAGCGCGCCCGCGAGCAGGGCTGCCGGCTGATCGTCACCGCCGACTGCGGCAGCTCGTCGCTGACCGCGGCCCAGGCCGCGTTCGAGGCCGGGATCGACGTGCTCGTCACCGACCACCACCTGCCCGGCTGCGAGCTGCCTCCGGGGACCCTCCACATCAACCCCCGGCAGGAGCGCTGCACCTATCCGTTCCGCGACCTCGCGGCGGTGGGGCTCGCGTTCAAGCTCTGTCTGGCGCTCGCCGGGCGCTGCGGCAAGGAGGTCGATCCCGCCCGGCTGCTGCGCATCGCCTGCCTGGGCACGATCGCCGACCTCGTGCCGCTCCACGGCGAGAACCGGGTGATCGCGGCGCTCGGCCTGCGCGCCCTGGCCGAGCCGCGCTCCGAGGGGCTCAAGGCGCTGATCCGGCAGTCCGGCGTCAAGGCGCCGTTCTCCGCCGCCGACGTGGGCTACCGGCTCGGACCCCGGATCAACGCCGCCGGCCGGCTCGACAACGCGGAGAAGGCGCTGGAGCTGCTGCTCACCCGCGACCCGAAGCGCGCCATGGCGCTCGCCGCGGAGCTCGACGCCCGCAACCGCGAGCGCCAGATGGAAGAGGCCCGGGTGGTGGAGGAGGCCCGGAAGCTGGTGGTGAACGGGGGAGACGGGCCGCTGCCTCCGGTCCTGGTGGCGTGGAGCCCGGACTGGCACAAGGGCGTGGTGGGGATCGCGGCCGGCCGGCTGGCCAAGGAGCTCCACCGGCCGACGCTGCTCCTCGCGGTCGAGGGCGAGCTCGCGACCGGCTCGGGCCGCAGCGTGCCGGGGCTGGAGCTGCACTCGTTCCTCGGCCGCTGGCGCGACGACCTCGAGCGCTTCGGCGGCCACTCGCAGGCCGTGGGCCTGACCGCGCGGCTCGACCGTCTCGAAGACCTGCGCCGGCAGTGGCAGGAGGCGGGCCGCGAGTGGCCGGAATCGCTCCTCGCCGGACGCCACGAGTACGAGCTGGTGCTGGAGCCGCGGCAGGTCTCGAACGAGCTGCTCAAGGACATGGACAGGCTGGAGCCGTTCGGCCAGGGCAACCCGCGGCCCCTGGTGCGCACCGGACCGCTGCGGCTCGACGGCGCGCCGCGGGCCTTCGGCGGCGGGCATCTGTCGGCCCGCACGCGGGGCGCGGACGGCACCGTGGTCGAGCTGGTGGGATGGGGATGGCAGGGCCGGGCGTCCGATCTAGACGGCTCGTTCGAGGTCCTGGGCTACCTCGAAAGCGACTCCTGGAAGGGCTGCCCGGTGATCCGTCTGGTCGACGCCCGCGCGCTGTGATCCTCTCATTCAGCCGCATCCCATAGAATGGCCGCCTGATGGCTCGCTCGAACATCTCCCGCCTCCGCGCCCTGCTCCTCGTCGCCATGGTCGTCGTGGTCGGCGGGTTGGCCGGTCTGTTCCTGTTCGGCAAGGCCGGGCAGCAGGCGATCCGCAAGACGCTCGACGAGAACGACCCGACCCAGGCCCAGCAGGGCACCGCGCTCCTCGGCGAGGACTTCGACTACACGTTCACCGAGCGCGAAAGGCCGATCTTCCGCATCCGGGGCGACAGCATCCGCGCCGACCAGGGCGGCACCATCTTCCTCGACGGCGTCGGCATGACGCTCTACGACGAGGAGGGCCGCGACTACCACGTCGAGAGCAAGGAAGCGAGCTTCAACCGCGAGGCCAACGAGGGCAGGCTGCAGGGCAACGTCATCCTGAAAGGCCCGGGGGGCCTGATGCTGCGCACGGCCCAGCTCCAGATCAGCGAGAAGGGGCGGGTGCTGATCAGCCCGAAGAACGTGATCCTGCGCTACGCCGACCAATACCTGGCGCGGGCCGAGAAGATGCGGGTCAACCTGAACGAGGAGATGTTCGTGCTCGCCGGCAACACGCGCGTCGAGAGCCTGCCCGAGGCCGAGGTGCCGCTGGCGCTGTCGGCCGACCGCACGGTCTACGACCGCAAGAAGAAGCTCATGCGGGTCGAGGGCCACGCGGTGCTGCGGCGCGGCCGGGAGCAGGTGCACGCGCAGCGCCTGAGCGCCTTCCTGACCGACGACGAGAAGTCGCTCACCTTCGTCAACGCCCACTGGAACGTGACCGGCCGCCTCGAAGGCCCGGGAGACAACCCGCAGATGTCGGTGGTCCGCTTCTCGGGCCGCGACCTCGCGGTGATGATGCAGCCGGACGTCGAGAACCAGCCGCGCAAGGTGGTGCTCGAAGGCGGGGAGAAGAACCACGCCATGATCGAGACCTCCGGCGCCGGCGTGACGCGGACCCTCACCGGCCTGCAGATCGAGGGGATGCTGGCACAGGGCGTGCTTACCCAGGCGGAGGCTTTCGGTGGAGTCGAGGTCAAGGAGGCCGCGCGCGCAGCGGGCAGTACCGGCGGGAGGGTGGTGCGGCAGGCGAGCGGCATGCGCGCCCAGGCCGCGTTCCGGCCCGACGGCCAGCTCGCCTCGGTGAACCTGATCAACAAGGTGGTGTTCCGCGACGACAAGACCCGGGCGACCGGCAACCGTGCCTCGCTCGACATGGACTCCGGCCGCGGCGAGTTCTTCGGCGAGCCGGTCGAGGCGGTAAGCGAGCGCGGAAAGATGACCGCGCCGCGGGTCCTTTACAACGTGGAGAACCAGATCCTGAACGCGGTCGGCGGCGTGCGCGCCGTGCTGGAGAAGACGGAGGACTCGAACCTCGCGGGCTCGCCGCTCGGCCAGGGAGAGGGGCCGGTGTTCGTCGAGTCGCGCGAGGCCTTCTGGCGCCAGAACCCGTCCTCCTTCCTGTTCCGCGGCGACGTGCGCGCCTGGCGCGGCGAGAACCTGATGCTCACCACCGAGCTGCGCGGCGAGCAGGACGCCGACCGCCTGGTCGCGACCGGCGGCGTCAAGACGATCTGGATCCCCACCGACAAGCAGACCGCCTCCGCGCAGAGCAAGAAGGCATCCGCGAGCACCAGGCGCGCGCCGGTCGAGGTGGTGGCGCAGGAGATGACCTACCAGAAGGGCGCCGGCCATCTCAACTACACCGGCTCCGTGCGCGTGGTGCAGGAGGGCAAGACGCTGACCTGCGACCGGCTCGACGTCGAGCTGGGCGAGGACAACAAGGCGGAGGTCATGACCTGCACCGGCGACGCCAGGATGAACGACCCCAAGATGGGCCGGCTCATCACGGGCGACAAGGCGGTGTACGATCTCGACACGCGGCGCATGGAGGTGACCGGCGAGAAGGTCACCATGAAGGACCGCGACGGCAACCAGGTCCAGGGCAAGAGGGTCATCTACCTGGTCGACGAAGGCAAGGTGGAGGTGAAGGGGAAGGATGACAAGGCGGCGCCCGCGGCTGCAGCTCCTGTCCCGACGCCGACGCCACCACCCGGGGGCGGAGGGGCGAGTCAGGAATGAGCCCGGCGAACAGGACGCAGAAACTTTCCACCACGAGCCTGCGCAAGGTCTACCGCGGCCGGGCCGTGGTCAAGGACGTGTCGGTCGAGGTGGGTCCCGGCGAGATCGTCGGCCTGCTCGGGCCGAACGGCGCGGGCAAGACCACGACCTTCTACATGGTGGTCGGCCTGACCCCGCCGGACTCGGGCCAGGTCTTCCTCGGCGACGAGGACATCACCGACCTGCCCATGTACCTGCGCGCGCAGCGCGGCATCAGCTACCTGCCGCAGGAGCCCTCGGTCTTCCGCCGCATGAGCGTCGAGGACAACCTCAGGGCGATCTTCGAGACCCTCGACCTCTCCCACGCGGAGCAGGAGCGGCGCATCGACCAGCTCATCGCGGACTTCGGACTGGCCAAGGTGAGGAAGAGCCGCGGCTACTCGCTTTCGGGCGGCGAGCGGCGGCGGGTCGAGATCGCGCGTGCGCTGGTGATCAGCCCGTGGTATATCCTCCTCGACGAGCCCTTCGCCGGCATCGACCCCATCGCGGTGCTCGACATCCAGGGTATCATCCGGCACCTGAAGTCGATGGGGATCGGCATCCTCATCACCGACCATAACGTGCGGGAAACATTGAAAATAACGGATCGGGCCTATATCATCAACAACGGCGAGATCCTCCGTGCCGGGTCGCCCGGCGAGCTTTCGGCGGACCAGCAGGTCCGAAAAATCTATCTCGGAGACGAGTTCACCCTGTAGGTCGTCGGAATGGCGCTAGAGCAGAAACTATCCCTCAAGCTTGCCCAGAAGCTGGTGATGACGCCGTCACTCCAGCAGGCGATCAAGCTTTTGCAGATGACCCGCATGGAGCTCGACACGCTCCTCACCCAGGAGCTGGTCGAGAACCCCGTCCTGGAGGAGTCCACCGACATCGTCGAGGGGGACGAGGCGCCGGCGCCCGAGGAGCGCGCCGAGGCCGCGACGGCCGAAGCCGATACCAACGCCCCGGAGCCCATCGACCATACCGAGTCGATGGAGAACATCGACCTCGACGCCTACTTCGGGGACTACTGGGAAGGCTCCGGCCAGCCCTCCATGATGGAGGAGCGCGAGGAGCCGCCGATCGAGAACAGCCTCACCCGCGAGGCCGACCTCTACGACCACCTGCTCTGGCAGCTCCACATGGCCGACGTCAAGCCGCGCCAGCGCGAGATCGCCGAGCTGATCATCGGCAACCTCGACCCCGACGGCTTCCTGGTCGCCACCCCGGAGGAGATCCGGGAGATGGGCGAGCAGCAGGGCTACACCAACGGCGAGGGCTACACCCTCGAAGAGGTGCACGAGGCCCTCGCCCTGGTGCGCAGCCTCGACCCGGCCGGCATCGCCTGCAAGGACCTCCAGGAGAGCCTGCTGCTCCAGATGGACCTCCGGGAGATCGCGGCCGACGCCCTGCCGCGCCGCATGGTCTTCGAGGCCTGGGACCTGTTCCTGCGCCGCCAGTTCCCCGCCGTCGCCAAGAAGCTCGACGTCGAGCTGGCCGACCTCGAGGAGGCGCTCGATCTGATCCGCACCCTGGAGACCCATCCGGGCCGCAAGTTCAGCACCGACCGGCCGCACTACATCGAGCCCGACGTCTTCGTGCGCAAGGTGGGCGACGAGTACGTGATCCAGCTCAACGACGACGGCCTGCCCCGCCTGCGCGTCAGCCGCGCCTACCGCCGCATGCTCCAGACCATGCGCACCGAAGGCCGGCAGTCCGAGGCCCAGCAGTTCATCAAGGACAAGATCCGCTCGGCGGTCTGGCTGATCAAGAGCCTCGACCAGCGCCAGCGCACGATCTACAAGGTGGCGGCCTCGATCATCCGGCAGCAGCGCGAGTTCCTGGACAAGGGCATCGAGCACCTGCGGCCCATGGTGCTGCGCGACGTGGCCGAGGACATCGGCATGCACGAGTCCACGGTCAGCCGCGTGGTCTCCAACAAGTACATGCACACCCACCGCGGCCTGTTCCCGATGAAGTTCTTCTTCCACAGCGGCATCGACCGGGAGTACGGCGACAACATCTCCTCGCTCACCGTCAAGCGGAAGATCGAGCAGCTCATCCAGGCGGAGGACCCGAAGCGCCCGCTGTCCGACAGCGAGCTGATGAGGATCCTCAACCGCGAAGGCATCCAGATCGCCCGCCGCACCGTGGCCAAGTACCGCGACGAGCTGAGCATCCCGTCCTCCACGGACCGAAAGCAGATCTTCTAAGGGCGGCGCCGTGGGCCTCGGGTCTCTGACGCGGCCGGAGCTCATCCTCTCCGACCTCACCGCCACGGACCCTCACCCCGTGGACACCGTCCTCCGAGCTTTCGCCGACCGGCTGGCCGAGGCCGGCGTCGTACGGGATGCGGACGAGCTGTTCCGCCGCCTGCGCGAGCGCGAGCAGCTCAGCTCGACCGGCATCGGCTCCGGGATCGCCATCCCGCACTGCAAGATGCCGGGCCTGAAGCACGCGGTCCTGGCCGTGGGCCTGGCGCCCGGGGGCGTGGGCTTCGGCGCCGCCGACGGGCAGCCGGTCCGGCTGTTCTTCCTCGTGGTGTCTCCCGAGACCTCGCCCGCCGAGCACCTGCGGGTGCTGGCCTCGATCTCGCGCTGGGTGAAGTCGGGCCACCACGCCGAGCGCATCCTGGAGATGCGCGATCCGGCGGAGATCCAGCGCTTCCTGGAGGAGGTCGCCTGATGCAGGACGAGTCCCATGTGAAGGTCTCCGAGCTGCTCAGCGAGGAGCTGGACTACCTGCACCTCGCGGTGCTCTCCGGCGAGTCGCACCTCGACAACCGGATCACCCATCCCCGGGTGCAGAAGCCCGGCCTCGCCTTCGCCGGCTACTATCCCTACATCAAGCCGGGGCGAGTGCAGATCATCGGCGAGAGCGAGACGGAGTACCTGAAGACCCTGCCCGAGACCGAGCGCCAGGAGCGCCTCGACACCATCGCCAGCCTGCCGGTGCCGGTCTTCGTCATCACCAAGGGGATCGACCCGCTGCCGGGTCTGCTGGCGAGCTGCCAGGCGCGCGAGGTGCCGGTGCTCTCGTCGTTCGCGCTCTCCTCGACGGTGATCAAGGGGATCAGCTACTTCCTCGAAGACCACCTGGTGCCCTCGACCTCGATCCACGGCGTGCTGCTGGAGATCTACGGCATCGGCGTGCTGCTGCTCGGCAAGAGCGGGGTGGGGAAGAGCGAATCGGCGCTCGACCTCATCACCCGCGGCCACAGCCTGGTGGCGGACGACAAGGTCACCATCAAGCGCTATCCGAACGGCGAGCTGATCGGCTACAGCGAGGGCCCGCTGCGCCACCACATGGAGCTGCGCGGCATCGGCATCATCAACGTCCAGGACCTCTTCGGCCTGGCCTCGGTGCGCGAGCGCACCGCCATCGACCTGGTGGTCGAGCTGGAGCACTGGCAGCCCGGCCAGCAGTACGACCGGCTCGGCCTCGACGAGACGATCTATCCCATCCTCGATACTCCCGTTCCCTATATCCGGATGCCGGTGGCCCTGGGCCGCAACGTCAGCATCCTGGTCGAGATCGCGGCCCGCAACCACGTGCTGAAGCTCCAGGGCCACCACTCGGCCCGGGAGTTCGCGCGCAAGCTCGAGGCGGAAATTGAGCGGAACCGGAAAACCCCCTCGCGCTGATCCCTCCGAGACGCGTCCGCGCCTGGTGCTGATCACGGGCCTCTCGGGCTCCGGGAAAAGCGTGGTCGCCAAGTGCTTCGAGGACCTCGGCTACTACACGGTGGACAACCTGCCGCTCCTCCTGTTGAAGCTGTTCCTCGAAGATCCGCTGGAGCTGGTCAAGGGGTACGACCGGATCGCGGTGGTGACCGACGTGCGGGCGCCGGGCTTCGCCGACGAGTTCCCGCGACTGTTCGGCGAGATCGACCGCACCCGGGTGGAGCCCACGCTGCTCTTCCTGGAGGCCTCGGACGAGATCCTGGTCCGAAGGTTTTCGGAGACGCGCCGGCCGCACCCGCTGGCACCGGACAAGGCGGTGATCGAGGGCATCCTGCGCGAGCGCGAGCTGCTCGCCGAGCTGCGCGCCCGGGCGGACATGGTGTTCGACACCACCACCTGGTCGATCCACGAGATCCGCAGCCAGGTGTTCCGGGAGTTCGCGAGCAGCCCGGACGAGGAGCCGGGGATGGTCGTATCCCTGGTAAGCTTCGGCTTCAAGCACGGGATTCCCTACGGGACGGACCTGCTGTTCGACGTGCGTTTCCTGTCCAACCCGCACTTCGTGCCGGGGCTGCGCGAGCAGACGGGGCAGGACGCGGCGGTGCAGGAGTTCCTCCTGCGGCAGCCGGACTTCGAGGAGGTGGTGGCGCGCATCGCGGACCTGCTCCTCTTCCTGCTGCCGCGGTACCGGAAGGAGAACCGGAGCTACGTGTCGGTGGCGGTCGGCTGCACAGGCGGCCGGCACCGGTCGGTGGCGGTGGGGGAGCGGCTGCGGACGAGCCTGGAGCAGGCGGGCTGGCCGGCCCGGCTCATCCATCGCGATATTTCAAGGTGAAGCGTCACGATAGGGAAGAAGAGGGGCGCGAATGAAGCGTTCCCGCGTCGTGTTATCAGGGTGGGAAGGTAGACCAAGACCATGATTGGCAAACTGATCCTCACGCACGGCGGCCTCGCGAGAGAGCTGCTTTCGGCGGCCCAGACCATCTCGGGCCGCCTTTCCGCCTTCGAGGCGTTGTCGCTCGACTGGAGCGACGGGCAGGAGGAGGCCAAGGCGCAGATCGCCGCGGCCCTGGAGCGACTGGACCAGGGCGAGGGCGTCCTCATCCTGACCGACATGTACGGCGGCACCCCTTGCAACGTGGCGAGCCTGTTCCAGCAGCCCGGCAAGGTCGAGATCCTGACCGGGGTGAACCTGCCCATGGTCCTGAAGCTCGCCTGCCAGTCGGTCGAGGACGGGGACCTCTCCAGGGTCGCGAAGTGGCTCCAGGCCAAGGCGCAGCGGAGCCTCTGCCTGGTGAGTGATATGGTTCCCGGCTCCAAGTGCGCGACGGTCGGGGAGGATTGCAAGACGGCTGCGCTCGCGGCGGTCCCGGCGGAGAAGAAGCATGATTGAGCGTGATACCGAGATCGTGAACAAGCTGGGCCTTCACGCGCGGGCGGCGGCGAAGCTGGTCCACATGGCCGGCGCCTACCAGAGCCGGGTGACGGTGGAGAAGGACGGCGAGGAGGTGGACGCGAAGAGCATCCTCGGCGTCCTGCTCCTCGCCGCCGCGCAGGGCAGCACGGTCCGGATCCGCTGCGACGGGCACGACGAGGAGGCGGCCATGACGGCTGTCACCGGGCTCATCGCGAACCGGTTCGACGAGGAGAGCTGACCATGGGCGACATGCAGGTCCTCCGCGGCATGGGCGTGTCCGGCGGTATCGCCGTGGGCAGGGCCGTGTGCATCGAGACCCGCGTCCCGGACGTGTACCGCATCCCGATCACCGAGGACCAGGTCGAGGAGGAGGTCGCGCGCCTCTACGACGGCGCCCGCCGCGCCCGCTACGAGCTGCAGCGCACCCGGGACAAGGCCAACGAGGACCTCGGCAACGAGCTCGCCGCGATCTTCGACGCCCATGTCCTGCTGCTCTCCGATCCCCACTTCCTGGGCAAGGTCGAGCAGCGCATCCGCAAGCTCCTGGTCAACGCCGAGTGGGCGGTGCACAAGACGGCCGAGGAGCTCGACGACCGTTTCGCCCATCTCGACGACGCCTACATCCGGGAGCGCAGCGAGGACCTGACCGACGTCAGCCGCCACCTGCTGCGCAGCCTGCAGGGCACCGCGCACCACCACGACCTCTCGGAGCTGCCGCCGGACGTGATCATCGTGGCGGACGACCTCACGCCGTCCGACGCCATCCGCCTGGGCCGCGCCAAGGTCCTCGGCTTCGCCATCGAGTCCGGCGGCCGGACCTCGCACACCACGATCATCGCCCGCGGTCTGAATCTCCCCGCCGTCGCCGGCCTCGCCGGGGTGATCGGCGCGGTGGCGGACCAGGCCTCGATCATCGTGGACGGCGAGACCGGCACGGTCATCCTGCACCCGACGCCCGAGGTGCTGGAGCAGTACGAGGTGCGCAAGCAGGAGCTCGACCGGCGCGACAGCGAGTTCCTCGAGACCCGCGAGCTCGGCGCGGTGACCACCGACGGCGTCGAGGTCAGGCTGATGGCGAACATCGACCTGCCGGAGGAGGTGGGCGAGGTGGCGCCGTTCGGCGCCTGCGGCATCGGGCTCTACAGGAGCGAGTTCCTCTACATCGAGCGCAGCCCGCACCTGCCGACCGAGGACGAGCACCTGGAGACCTACCGCCACATGATCGAGGCGGCGGCGCCGCACCCGGCGATCATCCGCACCTACGACCTCGGTGGCCGCAAGCTCGCCCGCGAGATGATGGCGACCGAGGAGGAGAACCCGGTGCTCGGCCTGCGCGGCATCCGGCTCACCCTGGCGCGCCAGGACATCTTCCGCACCCAGATCCGCGCGCTCTACCGCGCCGGCGTCTACGGCGACCTCTGGGTGATGCTGCCGCTGGTCAGCACGGTGGACGAGGTGCGGAGCTTCCGGGCCTTCGCGGACGACGTGCTGCGCGAGCTGGAGCAGGAGGGGGTGCCGTTCCGCAGGGACATCCGGCTCGGCGTGATGATCGAGGTGCCGGCCGCGGCCATGATCGCGGACGTGCTGGCGCGGGAGGTGGACTTCTTCTCGATCGGCACCAACGACCTCATCCAGTACTCGATGGCGGTGGACCGCAACAACGAGCACGTGGCGAGCCTCTACCAGCCCCTTCATCCGGCGATTCTGCGCATGCTACGCTTCGTCATCGACAGCGCGCGGGCGGCGGGCATCGAGGTCTCCCTCTGCGGCGAGATGGCGGCGGATCCCCGTTTCGCCCTCCTGCTGATAGGGATGGGGATGCGGCGCCTGTCGATGAGCCCGCGCCGCATCCCGGAGATCAAGACCTGGCTCCGGGACATCTCCGCCTCCGACCTGGCCGCGCTCGCCGACGGGTGCCTCGCGCACTCGACGGCCGCCGAGGTGCAGCGCCACCTGGACAACTTCTTCGAGTGCGTGGTGTCGAGAGAGGCACGCGAGCGCGCGGTCCGCAACTGAAGAAAGGGAGTCGATGCGCAATTCGATCCGCAGAGTCGAGAAACCGTGGGGGTATGAGCTGATCTTCGCCCACACCGACCGCTACGTGGGCAAGATCCTCCACGTGAACCCGGGCCAGGCCCTCTCGCTCCAGTACCACGAGGTGAAGGACGAGACGCTGTTCCTCTCGGACGGCGAGGTGGCGCTGCTGGTGGAGGAGGACGGGAAGATGGTCGAGACCGTGCTCCGCGGCGGCGAGTCCTACCGGATCCGGCCCTTCACCAAGCACCGGATGATCGCCGGTGAACAGGGTTGTGACATCATCGAGGTGTCCACCCCGGAGCTTGACGATGTCGTCCGACTCGAAGACCGCTACGGCCGCGCCTGACCGCCCCTCCTTCTCCTTGGTCACCCTCTTTCTGCTTGCGGTCCTGGCCGGCTGCGCCTCGCCGGCGCCGCCGCCGGCCCGCCGCCAACCGGCTCCGGAGCCGCCGCCACAGGAGACCCCTGCGCCGGCCCCCACGCCGACGCCGACGCCGGCTCCCGAGGCCGAAAAGAAGGACAACCAGGTCGTCGTCCTCGATCCGGGCGGCGAGTCGGAGGCCTCGACCCGCACCCTGGTGGAGGCGGCCCGGGCCGAGCGCGAGCGCCGCGCCCACGCCGCGCCCTCGGCGATCGTCATCAACGACAAGAACCTGAAGCAGCACGCGACCGGCCAGCTCACCGTGGCCACCCCGGGCAAGAAGACCGCGGAGACGACGGAGCCGGAGCAGCCGGTGCGCGACGAGCAGTACTGGCGCAGCCGGGCGCTGGAGATCCGCCTGCGCTGGCGCCACGCCGCGGACGACATCGAGGAGTTGGAGACCAGCGCGAACGGCTGGCGCCGCAGCTTCTACGCCGAGAAGGACCCGAACGTTCGCAACACCCGGATCAAGCCGGAATGGGACCGCGCGCTCGACCGGTTGGAACAGGCCCGGACCGACGTGGAGGCCGCGAAGAAGGAGCTCACCGAATTCCTCGAAGAGGGCCGCACCGCGGGCGCCCTGCCGGGCTGGCTCCGGGAGGGGATCGACCAGGAGCCGCAGGAGGAGCCGGAACCCTCGAACACCCACAAGGTGATCGAGCCTCCGAGGGCGGACGACAAGGACGGAAACGGATGACACCACGCCGCGTCTTCATCGAGACCTGGGGCTGCCAGATGAACGAGCTGGACAGCCAGCGCATGCTGGGCCAGCTCATGCAGCAGGGCGTGCTGCCCACCCACCGGCCGGAAGAGGCGGACGTCATCCTCCTCAACTCCTGCAGCGTGCGGGACAAGGCCGAGCAGAAGGTCTACTCGCGGCTCGGCGAGTACCGTCTGTTCAAGCGGGAGAAAGCGGATCTGCTGATCGGCCTCTGCGGCTGCGTGGCGCAGCAGGAGGGGGAGAGGGCGCTCGACCGCGTTCCGGCCCTCGACTTCGTGCTCGGCCCGGGCCGCGTGGCCGAGCTGACCGACGTGGTGGCGCGGCGGAGGAGGGGGGAGCGGGTGGTGGCCACCGGCTTCCCGGAGAACCCGCGCTACGACATCGACGCGGTCTCGCGCCAGGGCGAGTACAAGGGCATGGTGACGATCATCGAGGGCTGCAACAAGAACTGCACCTTCTGCATCGTGCCCCAGACCCGCGGCCCGGAGCGCAGCCGTCCGCTGGAGGACGTGCTGCGTGAGGTGCGCCACCTCCTGGAGTACGGCTTCCTGGAGATCGAGCTGCTCGGCCAGACCGTGAACCACTGGCGTCATGGCGATCAAGACTTCGCGGACCTGCTCGACGCGGTCGCGTCGCTCCCGGGCCTGCGGAGGCTGCGCTTCATCACCTCCTACCCGCGCGACTTCACGCCGCGCATGGTGGAGCAGATCGGCAAGCACCCGAACATCTGCCCGTACCTGCACCTGCCGGTGCAGTCGGGCTCGGACCCGGTGCTGCGCCGCATGGGCCGGGGCTACACCCGCGCCGAGTACCTCGACCTCGTCCGGCAGCTCCGCCAGGCGCGGCCGGGCCTCGCGCTCTCGACCGACCTGATCGCCGGCTTCCCGGGCGAGACCGAGGACGAGTTCCGGGAGACCCTCGGCCTCGTCGAAGAGGTGCGCTTCGCGACCCTCTACGCCTTCACCTACTCGCCGCGCCCCGGCACCGCGGCGCCGCGTCTCGGAGGGGACGTCGATCCGGAGATTGCGGCCGAGCGCCTGCAGCGGATCTTCCAGCTCCAGGAGGGCATCCAGCGGGAGATCAACGAGGGGATGGTGGGGGAGGAGCTCGACGTGATCGTGACCGGCTGGGGCAGGCAGCCGGGTACCCAGACCGGCCGCTCCGCCTGTCACCGCGTGGTCCACTTCCAGACCGGCTCCGAGCCGGCGCCGCTGGGAGGGATCAGCCGGGTGCGCGTGCAGTCCGCCTACGCCCACAGCCTGCACGGAGAACGCGTTCCGGCATCCTGTTGACCTCCCGGGTTGGGCCGCTCAGAATAGCTTCATGAGCGACCCCACCCAGGAACTGCGAGTCGAGATCCGCGGTCTGATGTTGGACCCCTCGTCCAACGTTCCCATCGTCATTCTCCGGGATACCCAGAGCCAGCTCTTCCTGCCGATCTGGATCGGCGTGTTCGAAGCGAACGCCATCGCCCTGAAGATCGAGGGCGTCGAGCCTCCCCGTCCCATGACCCACGACCTCCTGCGCCTGGTGCTGGAGCAGCTCGGCGCGAAGGTGGAGAAGATCGTCATCTCCGACCTCAAGGAGAGCACCTTCTTCGCCGTGATCCACGTGCAGCAGGACGGCCGGCCGATCGAGATCGACGCCCGGCCGAGCGACGCCATCGCCCTGGCCCTGCGGACCGAGGCGCCGATCTTCGTCCTCCAGGGCGTCCTCGACAAGGCGCAGGCCGCCGAGCTGGCGACCGACGCCAACGACGAGGAGCGGCTCAAGAAGTGGCTGGAGGAGATCAGCCCCGACGAGCTGGGCAAATGGACGATGTAGCTCCTAACTCCCCTTTTTCAATGGACTTACCCGGAATGTCGGCGCGCCGACATCCCTCGCGTGCGCGCTTGACCGCGACCGGTGGTTCTGACTAGACTGCCCGTCGCCCATGATCATTGCCATCACCAACCAGAAGGGTGGCGTGGGGAAGACCACGACCGCCATCAACCTGGCAGCCGCCCTGGCCAGCAAGGGAGTGAAGACCCTCGTGGTCGACATGGATCCCCAGGCCAACAGCTCCATGTCCTTCCTGGACATCCACGAGCTGAAGCTGTCCCTCTATGACGCGCTCACCGAGGACAACATCCATCTCGCCGAGGTGATCCAGCCGGCGGAGAAGGTGGAGAACCTGTTCATCGCCCCGTCCACGATCGCCCTGGCGAAGATCGAGGCCAAGCTGGTGGGCGAGCTGGACAGCCATTTCCGGCTCAAGGACGAGCTGCAGGCGATCCAGGACGGCTACGACTACGTGATCATCGACACGCCGCCGACCCTGGGCATCATCACGGTGAACGCCCTGGTGGCCGCGACGCACGTGCTGATCCCGATCCAGGCCAGCTACTTCGCCCTGGAGGGGACGGACGATCTGCTGGAGACCATCGACAAGATCAAGGTCCGGGCGAACCCCCAGCTCCAGATCCTGGGGGCGCTCATCACCATGTACGACAAGCGGACGCTGCTCGCGAAGGACATCTACGAGCAGATCCAGCACGTGTTCGGCGCCCGGGTGTTCGAGACGGTGATCACGAAGAGCGTGCGGCTCGAAGAGAGCCCGGCCTACCGGGAGTCGATCTTCACGTTCGCGCCGCGATCCACGGGAGCCTACGAGTATTACCGCCTGTCCGAGGAGGTCCTGAGCCGTGTCTGAGCCCTCTCGCAAGCGTGGTCTGCCGGTCCGGGTGAAGATGCGCCACGAGCCCCATTTCGTGGAGGAGCTGACCGCCCGCCACGAGACGCCGGTGGGGAAGATGGTCCCCTTGTCCACGATCGAGCCGGATCCGAACCAGCCCCGGTCCGCCATGGGTGACCTGGACGAGCTGGTCTCCTCGATCCGCGAGAAGGGCGTCCTGGAGCCGATCCTCGTCCGGCCGCGGCCGACCCCCGAGGACACTGAGGAGGCGGCGCCGGCTGGCGTGCTGTACCGGATCATCTCCGGCGAGCGGCGCTACCGGGCGTCCCAGGAGGCCGGGCTCTACGAGGTGCCGGTTATCGAGATGGACGTCTCGGAGCAGGAAGCGCTCGAGATCGCCCTGATCGAGAATCTGCAGCGCAAGGACCTGACCCCTTTCGAAGAGGCCGAGGGCTACCGGCTGCTGGCCGAGCGCCACGAGTACACCCACGAGGAGATCGCCTCGGCAGTGGGCAAGTCCCGCACGGTGATCACCGAGGGGCTGTCCCTCTTGCAGATGCCACCGCGGGTCCGCGACACAGTCCAGGCGCTCGCCATCACCTCGAAGTCGCTGCTCCTGGAGGTCCTCAAGGCCGGCGACGAGCAGGAGATGATCGAGCTGCTCGAGGAGGTCGCCCGCCGCGGCTTGAACCGCGACGACCTCCGCCAGCGCCTCCGGCGCGGCGACAAGGGCGGCGGCAAGTACGGACGGCGCCGGCCGTACGTGTTCCGCTTCAAGTCACCGGACAAGCGCTACAGCCTGTCCCTGACCTTCCGCCAGAGCGAGGTCGACAAGGACGACCTCGTCCGCGCCCTGGAGCAGATCCTCGCGGATCTGCGGCGCGAGAGCGCCTGACACGACGCTGTTCCTTCAGGACTGGCCCCGGAGGGGGCACGGCACGTAGCCCAGGGTTTCAACCCTGGACGGCGAGCGGGACGCCTTTGAACCGGAGAGGCGAGGCGGCGAACGGGACGCCTTCGAACCCAGGGATGAATCCCTGGGCTACGCGCCATCGCCCCTCTGGGGCGAAGCCTGGAGAAGGTCGAGACAAAGCCCCCCGGGGCGCCTTTTGCGCCTCTTTCTGCGCCCGCCCATCACTTCTGTTAAGGCGCATTATGTCAACCTATGAGCGCGAACGGCTCAGCCGAGCCACTCGGCAGCCAGGTCTTCGTCTTCCTCCAGGCGGAGCTTCGCCAGCTCTGCTCCTTCCGGGAGCGCGTCTACGAGCCGGGCGTGGATCCAGCGCACGAGGTTCTCGCTCGACGGGATGCCCCGGCCCTCGGCGAAATCCGGGATCGCGGCGTTCAGGTGCTGGTGGTCCAGCGGCTCGATCACCTGCGCGGCGACCAGGGCGTCCAGGGCTCCCAGGTCCACGACGAAGCCGGTCCTGTCGTCCACCTCCCCCTGGACTGTGACGAACAGCCGGTAGTTGTGGCCATGGCCCGGGAGGTTGGCGCACTTGCCGAAGCGGGCCCGGTTCTCCTCCTCGCTCCAGTCTGGCCGCCGGTAGAGATGGCTGGCGCTGAATCGATAGCGACGTTCGAGGCGGACTTTCATGAGAGGCTCCGTTCCATATAATGGCGCCCGTGCGTGTGCGCCTGCCGTTCCGACTCGACCGCTACATCCTCTCCGAGATTCTCGGGCCGCTGGCGCTCGGATTCCTAGTCTATACATTCATCCTCCTCATCCGGTTCCTGTTCCAGTCGGCCGAGATGATCATCCGCCGGGGCCTCCCGGCCTCGATCGTCGGCCGGCTGCTCGTGCTGACGCTGCCGAACATCGTGGTCCTGACGCTCCCGATGTCGCTGCTCTTCGGCATCCTCATCGCCGTGGGCCGCCTGTCGTCCGACAGCGAGCTGGTGGCCATGCGGTCGTCCGGCATCAGCCTGCTGACCCTGTACCGGCCGATCCTCTTCCTGTCGGCGCTCTTCACGATCCTCAACACGGTGCTGATGGTCTACACGCTGCCCTGGGGCAACCACGCGCTCCAGCAGCTCCGGCTGGAGATCACCACCCAGAGCATCTCGCAGCAGGTGCAGCCGCGGGTGTTCTACGAGGAATGGGAGGGGAAGGTCCTCTACGTGTTCGAGACGCCGCCGGGCGAGGACCGCTGGAAGGGGGTCTTCCTGGCCGAGTCGATCCCGAACTCGGAGGACAACGAGGTCACCATCGCCGACTGGGGCGAGGTCCGAGTCGAGCCCGACGGCGAGCGCGTCGTGCTGCGGCTCTACAACGCGGTCCGGCACAAGGTGAACCTGAACGCCCCGGACCGCTACGAGATCAGCCGGCACCGGCGGCTCGACCTGATCCTCGAGGAGCAGTTCACCACCGAGCAGAAGGCCAAGATCTCGGTCTCCAAAAGCATCCGCGAGCTGACCCTCCAGGAGCTGAAGCAGCTCTCGCGCGACCCAGGCTCGTCGCCCGAGCAGCGCAACCTGGCGTATGTGGAGATCCACAAGAAGTTCTCCATCCCGGCCGCCTGCCTGGTGTTCGGCCTGTTCGCGCTGCCGCTCGGCATCAACAACAAGCGCGGCGGCAAGGCCTCGGGGTTCGCGCTGTCGATCTTCGTGATCGTCCTCTACTACGTCCTGCTGAGCAACGGCGAGGAGGCGGCGCGCTACGGCCGCATCCCGGGCTGGGTGGCGATGTGGGCGCCGAACGTCCTGATGGCCGCCGGCGGCCTGTTCCTCCTGATGCGGCGCAACCAGGACAAGAGCCTCCTCCTGAGCCGCATTGACCGCTGGGTGCGCCAGGACCTCTGGCGCGGCCTGCTGGTGCTCAAGGGCCGCCGGAAGGCGCGGCAGGAGGAACGCCGCGAGCAGGTCCAGGTCCGCACCGAGCGGCGGACGCGGAAGACGCCGGAGCTGATGCTCCTCCTCCCCCGCCTGCGCATCGCCTTCCCGAACCTGCTCGACCGCTACGTGGCGCGGCTGTTCTCCCGGGTCTTCCTGCTGGTCGTGCTCTCGGGCGTGTCGCTCTTCATCATCTTCGACCTGAGCGAGACCATCGACGAGATCCTCAAGAACAAGGTGCCGTCGGGCGTCGTCCTCAACTACTACAAGTACACGTCGCTCCAGATGTTCTACGACATCGCGCCGATCGTGGTGCTGGTGACGACGCTGATGACCTTCAGCCTCCTCGGCCGGACGAACGAGATCACCGCCTGCAAGGCGCTCGGCATGAGTCTCTACCGCCTGGCGCTGCCGGCGCTCGCGGCGTCTCTCCTCGTGACCTTCTTCTGCGGCTACCTGGAGTCCTCGGTGCTCCCGGCCTCGAACGCCAAGGTGGCGCAGCTCAAGGACCGCATCCGGGGCAGCTCGACGGTCCGGACCTACCGCCGCGCCGACCGCCAGTGGCTCTTCGGCCAGGGGCGGTACATCTACAACTATCTGCACTACGACCCGCAGCAGCAGAGCCTCCAGCGGCTCCAGGTCTTCGACTTCGACGAGAACCACCAGCTCTCGCGCCGGCTGGTCGCGGATTCGGCCCGGTATCTCGGCGAGGTGTGGGAGTTCTCGAACGGCTGGTCGCGCTCGTTCCGGGAGGTCGAGGTCACGGACTACCGCCGCTTCCAGGAGTCGAAGATCGTGCGCTACCCGGAGACGCCGGACTACTTCGAGTCCGAGATCCGGCCGCCCGAGCAGATGCGCTACAGCGAGCTCAAGGACTACATCCGGGAGCTGCGCGAGAGCGGCCAGCCGGTGCCCGAGCTCCAGGTGCGGCTGGAGAACAAGATCGCGTTCCCGGTGGTCTCGCTGGTCATGGCGCTGGTCGCGCTCCCCTTCGCCTTCCGGCTCGGCCGGCAGGGAGCGCTCTACGGCCTCGGCGTGTCGGTGGTGCTGGGCATGGTCTTCCTGGGGATCTTCGCCTTCTTCACCACGCTCGGCGAGGCCGGGGCCCTGCCGCCGGCCGTGGCGGTCTGGAGCCCGAGCGCCGTGTTCAGCATCCTCTCGATCTATCTGTTCCTGGGCGTGAAGACCTAGAAGCGGCTCAGATCCCGGCCGAACAGCTTCGCCTTGACCCAGTCGAACAGCACCTTGATCTTGTTGGCCGGGCTCACCAGCTTGGTCAGGTAGACCGAGCGCCAGAAGAGCCAGGCTCCCCGGCCGCTCCACTTGACCTGGGGGAGGTCCGCCAGCGCCTCTCCCCCGCCGATGTAGGCCAGCATGCCGGAGGCCTTGAAGCGGAACGGCTCGGCCGGCTGGCCCTTGCGCAGCCGCTTCAGGGCCTTGGCGAGATAGTCACCCTGCTGCTGCGCCACCTGGGCCGTGGCCGGCAGCGGAGGATTTCCTGCCGCCGCGCAGTCTCCCAGCGCGTAGACATTCTCGCGTCCGGGCAGCCGGAGATACTCGTCCACGGCCAACCTGCGGGCTCCGCCGAGCCCGGCGATGAGCGGCACCGGCGCGTTGCCGCCGGCCCAGAGAACCAGGCCGCAGGGGATGGCCTCTCCATCTTCGAGGAACACGCGGTCGCGCTCGATGACCTTGACCTTGGACTTCGTCCGGACGTCGATCCCCGAGTGCAGGAAGTGGCGCCGGGTGTAGTCGCTCAGGGCCTCGTCGAAACTGGTGAGGAGCCTCTCCAGCGCCTCGACCAGGACGACGCGGGCGTGGGAGGCCAGCTCGGGATAGCTCGTCCGCAGCTCCTCGTCGATCAGGTCGTCGATCTCGGCCGCGATCTCGACGCCGGTCGGACCGCCGCCGCAGACCACGAAGGTGAGCCGCTGTCGCAGCTCCTCGGGCGTGAGGCCCGGGACCTCGGCGCGCGCGAACTGCTCCAGGACGCCGCGCCGCACCGCCCGGCCGTCCTCGACGCTCGCGAGCGTGAGCGCGTGCTCCTTCACGCCCGGCACGCCGTAGTCCCCCACCGCTGCCCCGACCGCGATCACGAGCCGGTCGTAGGGCAGCGTGAAGCGCTCCCCGCCTACCGCGCCGAGGCAGTGGACCTGCCGGCCTTCCCAGTCCACCGACTCGGCCAGGCCTTCGATGACCCGGACGCCGCGCAGGCGTCTCCGGGTCGGCTCCAGGATGCTCCGGAACTCGACCGACCCGCTCGCGGCGGACGGCAGGAGCGGGGTGAACAGGAAGTAGTTGCGCGGGCTGAGCAGGGTCGCGTCCCAGTCGCGGACGTCGAGCCGGGAGAGCAGCGAGTAGCCGCCGAACCCGCTCCCCAGCACCAGCAGCTTCGGAAGGCTCGCCATTCAGGCAGGATACTCGAAACGGAGCTTCGGATCGGTGCGCGCCCGCCGCAGGAAGGAGCGGATCTCGTCGAGCAGGTCGGAGCTCAGCTTCTCCATCCGCACGGCCTGCTGGAAGACGATCAGGGCGGCGATGGCCTCGCGGTGGATGTCCCGCGACTGGAAGATGGGCAGCATCTCCTCGACGAGGCGCCGCATCTCGGCCGCGCGGCTCTGGGCCGCGTACAGGCCGGCGAGGTCGAGACAGACGAGCGCCGCCTCGAACCCGACTCCCTGCTCCAGGAAGCCGCGCCGGGCCTCGACCAGCGCCTCCTCGGCCTCGGCGAAGCGCTCCAGGGACTGCTGGATCTTGCCCTCCAGCCAGCGCAGCCGGAGCCGGAGCAGCTCGCCGCCGTGCTCGACGAACTCGGGCCGCGAAGCCTTGAGGAGGAACCAGGCTTCCTGGTCGCGGCCGCTCTCGTGGAGGCACAGCATGAGCCTGTGCCGCGCGGAGAGCTCCAGGCGGCGCTCGCGGGTGGGATCGATCAGGCCGAGCCCCTTGCGCAGCCAGCGGATCGCCGAGTCGAGCTCGTTCGCCGCTCCGTAGACGCTCCCCTTCTGGACGAAGGCGCGACCGACCTGGTGGAAGTCCCGGAACTGGCGGTAGACGTCCTGCACCTCGTCGATCAGGCCGTGGGCCTCGTCGAGGCGGAGCTGGTCCCGGCGGAGCGCCGCCTTGAGCTCCAGGAGGCGCGCCTCTTCGAGGATGTCGCCGGTGCCGCTCGCCAGCAGGTTCTCGGCCACGGCGAACGCCTCGTCGGCGCCGCGCAGGTCGGCGCGGCTGCGCAGCACCTCGCCCAGGCAGGCCCAGGCCTTCGCCTTGAAGTCGTTGACCAGCTCGGCCCCGTAGCGGCGGGGGTCGAGCTCCTGGGAGAGCGCGACCGCCAGCTCCGCGAGCCCCTCCGCCCGGGCCGCTTCGGCATGGACGAGGTCGAGGCAGGTCTCGACCAGCCGCTGGCCGAGCGGCCACGACTGCATCTCGGGGTCGGTCCGGACGAGGTCGAGGCGCTCCTCCGCCGGCAGGGCGTCCAGGCGGTCGATCAGCTCCGGGACCCGGCCGTTCTCCCGCAGGACGCGCAGCGCCCGGTCGCTCAGGCGGATCTCCCCGAGGCCCTCAGCCGGGGCGACCGGCGCGGACGAAGCCGGGAGCGCCTGCGCCTCGACCCTCTCCTGCAGCCCGGCCAGGGACAGCAACCGCCGCACCGCCCTGCGCTTCTCCTCCGGCGCGGCGTCTCCCTGGCTGAGGTTGGCGAGGTCCTCCGGGTCGAAGGCGCTGACCTTCATGGCACGGCTCCTTGTCTGGAACGGCCCTTCCCCATGGGCAGGCAAGAGATCTCTATCAACAGTGCAGCAACTACGCTCAAGCGTGACACTGCGGCCGGATCTATTTCAGGAGGAGGGCTGATCGAACCGCAGATCGGGGCGGTTCCTGGCCTTCTTGAGGAAGCCTGAAACCTCGCGGACCAGGACGAGGCCGGCCTTCTCCAGCCGGGCGGCCTGCTGCAGGACGGCGAGGGCGCCGAGGGCCTCGCGGTGGATGTTGCGCGACTGGAACACCTCGAGCATCTCCTCGGCCAGGCGGCGGACGTCCGCGGTGCGGCCCTGGAGGGCGTAGACCTCGGTCAGGTCGAGCGCGGCGAGGGCGGCGTCGTAGTCGAGGCCGAGCTCCAGGAAGGCCTCGCGCACTTCGTGGAAGGCCACGGCCGCCTGCTCGTGGCGCTGCAGGCCGAGAGCCACGGTCCCTTCGAGCCAGCGCAGCCGGAGGAGGTTCATGCGGTCGCCCTGCTTCAGGTAGAGCGGCCGGGTGTGGAACAGCAGGGCGAAGGCGTCGCGCGGCCGGCCGGCCTCGCAGAGCGCCGAGATCAGGTTGTGCCGGGCGGCCAGAAAGGTCCGCGGCTCGTGTTCCGGGGACAGCAGCTCCAGGGCGCGGCGCAGGAGCGCGATCTCGCCTTCGAGGTCGCCGGACTCGCCGAGGATCATCGACTTCTGCTTGAGCGACCGTCCCAGGAGCACCTTCTGGCCGACCTTGCGATAGAGCGCGATGACGCGGTCCATGAGCGCGGCGGCCTCGTCGAAGCGCCGCTGCTCGCGCTTCAGGGAGGCTTGGAGGTCGAGCACCCGGGCGGTCTCGAGGGGACTGACCCGGCCGCCCTCCAGGAGGCCGGCCGCGGCCTCGAACGCCCGCTCGGCCCCGGCGAAGTCGCAGCCGATGCGCTGGGCGTTGCCGAGCTGGGCCCAGGCCCGCGCCCGCAGTCCGTCGATCCCCTCTTCCCCCGGCTGTCCCCCGATCGGCTCGGACAGGAGGCCCGCAAGGGTCACGGCCAGGCGGGCCAACTGCGACGCCCGCACCGGGTCGGAGAACCCGGCCTCGTGCGACTGCTCCAGGAGGATCTCGCCCAGCGCGCGGCTCCGGAAGCGGAGGCTGTTCGCGACCAGCAGCTCCCGGTGGGCCGGAGGATGGCGCTCCAGATCCTCGAACAGCTCGCGCCCCCGGGAACGCTCCCGCGCGACGTCGGCCTCGCGGGCCAGGATGGACCGGTAGACCCGGTCGATGGCCTCGTCGTAGGCGTCGCGGCCCGGGCCGTCGCCGATCATCCCCGGTCCTCTTCCCGGACGAGGCCGGACAGCACCAGCCGCCGGGTCAGGGCGGCCAGGCAGCGGGTCGTGATCTTGCTGATGCTGCCCTGGCTGTAGCCGAGCTGCCGGGCCATCTCGGCCGGGTTGTACCCGTGCCGGTAGCGCAGGGAGAGGATGGACCGGCAGCGTTCCGGCAGGAGCTCCAGCACGTTCGCCAGGTCCCGCTTGAGGTCCCCTTCCTCCTGGGCCGGCGCGAGCGGCTGCCCCATGAGCTCGAGGACCGTCGAGTCCACAGTCTCGTAGAGCCGGCGGCGCGTGGCCCGCCAGTACAGGAGCGCCTTGTTGCGCAGCGTGCCGAGCAGCCAGGCCTCGGGGTCGCGGATCGACTCGCGGTGATAGACCAGGGCCAGCAGGGCCTGCTGGAGGATGTCCTCCGTGTCCTGCGGCGGAATGCGGTAGCGGAGAAAGAGCGCCTTGACGCGAGGACGGACTCTCTTCAGAAAGTCTTCGAGAGAGTCGTCGGGTCGGGGGTGGTCCAGGGCGCTCATCTCCTGAAAGAAAACTCGTGAATGTTGAACACACTACCACTGTCCGGACACTCCTGTCCAGAGAGAACCGCGTTCCAGGCCGGAAGCGGGACCGGGGAGGTCATTCCGGCCCCGAGCCGCGAGGCCGTCAGCCGTTGTCGTCGATGCGCAGGCCGTTCTCCTCCCAGAGGCTCATGAGAAAGCGCCAGATCGGATGGCTTTCCCGCAGCACCCGACGCTCGGACGAGTCGGAGGGGCGCGGACGCTCGCGCGGCCCGGCGTGCAGGCCGGCGGGGGTCACGATCGACGAGGCGGCGGCGAGGACGAGGATCGCGAGGGTGCGGCGGATGCGGATGGACATCAGGGGACGCTCCTTTCTATGAACGGCGGCGGGGAGCCGCGAAAGCCGCCGGAAAGGCGGGCTCGTTAATAGAGTTTCCGCAAGAGCGTCCGAAAAGACAAAGATAGCCATCCCGCTTCGAATGAGCGGGAGGGGCGCGGGAGGTCAGGCCTCCTCGTTCAGACCGGCTTCGGAGGCGCCCGGCATGAAGCCGGCGCCGAGGAGCTGCTGGGTGAGCGCCGACAGGCAGCGGCGCGTCACCTTCCGGATGCTGGACTTGCAGTACCCGGTCCTCTCCGCGGCTTCGGCCGTGCTGAAGCCGAGACCGTAGCGCAGGCGGAGGACGGACCGGCAGCGGTCCGGGAGCTGCGACAGCAGCGCGTCGAGGTCGTAGCGCAGATCGGCCTTCTCCTGGGCGGGGGCCTCGACGTCCGCCAGGAGCTCAAGGATGGCCGAATCGACCACGTCCCACAGCCGGCTCCTCTGCTTGCGCCAGTAGATGACGCAGCGGTTCGACAGCGTGGCCAGGATCCAGGCCTCCGGGTTCCGGATGCTCCCCTGCTTCGAGACCATGATGAGGAAGGTCTCCTGCAGGAGGTCGTCGGCGTCCTGCGCGGGAATCTTGTAGCGATACAGGATACGCTTGAGCTTCGGCTCGACCCTCCCCAGCAACTCCTCTAGAGAGAGCTCATCCGACGGAGGGAGTAAATCCGGAGCATCCATGCCAGTGTTGGTGAGTGACTGGATGGGGACGGTAGCAGCATTTCTGGGCTTTGTCCACATGGTCCGGCTATTCCCCCTCCCGGATACGCGAAGCCGGGCCAAGGACCGCCAGGAGGGCGAGCGCCGACAGGTGCTTAAACATCTTCTTGCGGTTCGCCCTCCACCATCTCGCGCTGGAATCCCACCGCCAGGAGCTGCCGCGTCAGGGCCGCCAGGCAGCGGTTGGTCACCTTGCGGATGCTCGACGTCTGATACCCCATCTGCTCGGCGACCTCGGTGGGGCCGTACCCGAGACCATATCGCAGGCGCAGCAGCGAGCGGCACCGCGCGGAGAGCTTGGAGAGCACCCGGCCCAGGTCGGTGCTCAGGTCCGTCTTCTCCTGGTCGGGCGCCTGGGGCACCGCGAGCAGGTCGAGGATGGCCGTATCGACCGCTTCGCAGAGGCTGCCCCGCCGCTTGCGCCAGTACATGATGCACTTCTTCTTGACCGTGCCGATCAGCCAGCTCTCCGGGCTCCGGACCTTGTCCCACTTGTAGAGCAGCGTGAGCTGCGCGTCCTGCAGGATGTCCTCGGCGTCCTCCGGCGGGATCTCGAAATTGCGGAGGACCCTCTCCAGGCGAGGCCTGGAGCTCTTGAGGAGATTGTTCAGCGATTCCCGCAGTTCAGGATGATCCAGAGTTGCCATATAGCCAGGATGTCGTCACTGTCGACTGCGGCTAGGCTAACACCTGGGTGTCGCCAAGTCCAGATGAGATCCGCGGGCTGGTAAGATGGGCGGGAAATGGGCGTTTTCCTGCTGTTCCTGCTGGCGGTGAGCCTCGGCTCTCTCTCGACTCTCTACTGGATCCCGGAGGACGACCTCGGGCGCGGCTACTTCCAGATGAACGCGCTCGTGGTGCTCGGCCTCCTCGGCCTCGCCATGGCGGTGGTTCTTCTCCACCCGTTCCAGCCCTTCGGGGCGAGCCGGGCGGCCGGCGTCGCGGCCCTGGCCGCAGCCCTGGCCGGCGCCTTCCTCTACTATGCGGCGATCTGGCGCGAGCGCTGGGCGCTCGGCCGCTGGCCGCTCACGCTCTCTCTCCTCGGCTGCCTGGCGGCGCTCCTCCTGGCCGGCCCGCACGTGGTCGCCCCGCTCACGCCGCTCCCCCACCGCGGCGCGCTGCTCGCGGCGAGCCTGCTCGCGTCCTCGCTGCTGCTCGGCTGGTCGCTCATCACCATGCTCCTCGGCCACTGGTACCTGGTCGCGCCGAAGCTCACGTTCCGGCACCTGACCGTGTTCTCCTGGGTGCTGCTGGCGGTGGTCATCCTGCGCATCGTCTCCGTGGCGGCGAGCCTCGGGGTGGCGGCCGGCGTCGACCCTCTGGTCGAGCCCCACCCCCTGCGGGTGCTCGCGAGCTTCGGCGGCCAGGGGATCTTCTTCTGGTTCCGGCTGCTCTGGGGGCTCGCCATCGTGCTCCCCCTGACCGCCATGGCGCTCCACTGCGCGCGCCAGCGCTCGAACCAGTCCGCCACCGGGATCCTCTATGTGGTGGTGGTCGGCGCCTTCATCGGCGAGATCACGGCCTACTATCTGAGTGTCACCACGGGCGTGCCGATCTAGTGCGCATCCGCACCCAGTGCCGCGCCTGCGGCCTCCCCTTCCCCGCCGTGCTGGGGCCGGAGACCACGGAGCTCCCCTGCCCTCACTGCGGCGTGGCGCGGCCGGTGGCGAAGGAGGGCTGGACGGAGACGACCGTCGACGTCTGCCCGCTCTGCGAGTGCCGTCACCTCTACCGCCAGCGCGACTTCAACCGCGCCCTCGGCTGCCTGCTGGTCGCGGTCGGCGCCGCGCTGGTGCCGTGGACCCTCGGCCTGTCGCTGCCCGTCTTCGGCCTGGTGGACCTGTGGCTCTACCGCCGCTTGAAGGACGCGGTGGTCTGCTACCGCTGCGACACGGTCTACCGCGACGCCGTGCCCGGGCCGCGGCACGGCGACTTCGACCTCCTCAAGCACGACGTGCTCAAGTACGGCAAGACCTGGAGCGAGGAGGCGAACAAGAAGGAGGAATAGGGGCGCAGCGAGCTGCGCCCCCTCCGGATCTCAGGCGGTGGCGGCCATCGCCGGCGTTCCGGACAGCCCGGCGGCGGAGCGCAGCTCCTCGGCGCGGTGGGTCCGCTCCCAGGTGAAGCCCTCCTCCGAGCGTCCGAAGTGGCCGTAGGCCGCGGTCGCACGGTAGATCGGCCGGCGCAGGTCGAGGTACTCGATGATGCCGCGCGGCGAGAGCGGGAAGTGCTCGCGCACCAGGCGCTCGATCTGGCGGTCGCTGATCCGGCCGGTGCCGAAGGTGTCGACGCGCACCGACACCGGCTCGACCACGCCGATGGCGTAGGCGACCTGCACCTCGACCCGATCGGCGATGCCGGCCGCGGCCACGTTCTTGGCCACGTGGCGCGCCATGTAGCAGGCCGAGCGGTCGACCTTCGTCGGATCCTTCCCCGAGAACGCGCCGCCGCCGTGGCGACCATAGCCGCCATAGGTGTCGACGATGATCTTGCGCCCGGTCAGGCCGCAGTCGCCCTTGGGGCCGCCGATCACGAACCGGCCGGTCGGGTTGACGTGGTAGACGGTCCGGTCGTCGATCAGCCCGGCCGGGATCTCGGCCTTGATGATCGCCTCGATGACGCCGTCGCGGATCTGCTCCTGGGTGACGTCGGGGTCGTGCTGGGTGGAGATGACCACCGTGTGCACGCGCACCGGCTTGCTGCCCTCGTACTCCACCGTGACCTGGCTCTTGCCGTCGGGCCGCAGCCAGGGGAGGTCGCCCGAGCGCCGGGCGGAGGCCAGGCGGCGGGTGAGCTGGTGGGCGAGCTGGATCGGCATGGGCATCAGCTCGGGGGTCTCGTTGCAGGCGAAGCCGAACATCAGGCCCTGGTCGCCGGCGCCGCCGGTGTCCACGCCCTGGGCGATGTCGGGCGACTGCGGGTCGATCGCCGAGACCACCGCGCAGGTCTCGTAGTCGAAGCCGATCTCGGCGCGGGTGTAGCCGATGTCCCGGACCACGCGGCGCGCCACGCCGGGGAAGTCGACGTAGCCCGCGGTCGTGATCTCGCCGGCCAGGAAGACGATTCCGGTCGTCACCGTGGTCTCGCACGCCACGCGCCCGGTGGGATCCTGCTTGAGCACTTCGTCCAGGATCGCGTCGGAGATCTGGTCGGCCACCTTGTCCGGGTGGCCTTCCGTCACGGACTCCGACGTAAACAGGTGGGCCTCTTGTTCGTTCATCATCGCACCTCTAGCCAACTCCTCGGGCAGAGCGTGGCTCTATCGGGTTTTCTGGGCGCGGGAGCCCGGGTGTGCAGAGACAGGGATAGCCTGGGGTCCCATTTGAACCGGCCGTGCATGCTACCAACTGTGGCGGGGGACGGTCAAACACCCCTCCCCCGGTCGTCCCGGTCGCGGCCACGGCTTGCTTATTCAGGTGCGCCGAGGGTCCCCAAGCGGGACGGCCGGGACGGCTCAGCGACGTTCCAGGATGCCGTAGAACAGGGTCGAGATGGCGTGCAGCGTCGAGGTGGCGATGGCCTTGCGCCGGGTCTCGATGCCGCCGGTGAGCGACCGCGTCATGCCGCCGCTGCGCCGCGTGCCCGGCACCGCGAACGGGATCTGGGCGCTGTCGAGCCCCTCGATGAGCCGGTCCGGGAGCTGCACCGAGCCGCTCGACCCCCACGCCTCGCCCAGCGGGCAGCGCACCACCGCCCAGTTGCGCACGAAGTAGCCGGTCCGGCCGTCCACCTCCAGCGAGTGGATTCCGCCCTCGCTCGCGATGTAGAACTGGTAGGCGTCGCCGATGCGGCCCGCCATGTCGGCGACGCTCGCCCGGGCGCGCTGGAGGGTCTCCTCGTCCGACACCGGCAGGCCCATGGGCGGCGGACCCTCGACGGTCTGCGGCACGACCACCACCGTCACCGACCTTTCGAGCCCCTCGTGAAAGAATCGGAGGAAGGCGTCGCGGATGCCGAGGAGCGTCTCCGAGTTGTTCCCGGCCACCGCCACCTCGACCCCCGACTGAAGCTTTTGCCAGAAATTCCTGATATCCGTATCTCTATCCAAGGTATCCATGATCACCAGTCGCCAGAATTCGAGGTTGAAGGATATTCGCCGCCTCCGGCGAAGTAAAGGCGACCACGCCCTGCTGGAGGGGCCCCACCTCGTGGGCGAGGCGGTCGCCGCGGGGATCGGGCTCGAGACCGTCCTGGCCACTCCCGCCTGGCTGGAAACCCCCGAAGGCCGGGACCTGTCGCGAAGCCACCCATGCCTGGAGGTCGCGCCCGAGCTGCTCGACGAGATGACCGACGCGGATTCGCCGCGCGGCGTCCTCGCCCTGGCCCGCCTCCCCCGCTCCGGCGCCGACCACCTGCCCGTCCGCGCGGGCGGAGTCTATCTCTACTTGGACGGTCTGCAGGACCCCGGCAACCTCGGAGCGCTGGCCCGAGTCGCCGAGGCCGCGGGAGCCGCGGCGCTCGCGCTCGCGCCCGGCACCGTCCACCCGAACCACCCCCGCGCCCTCCGCGCCTCGGCCGGCAGCCTGCTGCGCCTGCCGGTCGCGGTCGGCGCCGAGGCCGACGCGGTGGACCTCCGTCTCGCGGACCTCCGGCCGCGCTGGACCGCGCTCGACCCGCGCGACGGCGTCGGGCTCTGGGAGGCCGACCTCGACGGCACGCTCGTGCTCGCGGTCGGAGCCGAGGGGCCCGGGCTGTCTCCGGCGATCGGGGAGCGCGCCGGCCTGCGTCTGACGATCCCGATCCAGCCGCCGGTCGAGTCGCTCAACGCCACGGTCGCCGCGGCGCTCGTGCTGTTCGAGGTCCGGCGCCGGGTGACTGGGCGGCGTGTGGTTTAATACGTCGCCATGAAGATCGGCATCGGGTCGGACCATGCGGGCTACCGCTACAAGGAAGAGATCCGGAAGTTCCTCGCGGCGGCCGGGCACGAGGTGCTGGACTTCGGCACGGGCTCCGAGGAGTCGGTCGACTACCCGGTCTACATCCGGCCGGTGGCCGAGGCCGTGGCGGCCGGAGAGCTCGAGCGCGGGATTGTGCTCGGCGGCTCGGGCAACGGCGAGGCCATGGTCGCGAACCGGGTGCGCGGCGTCCGCTGCGCGCTGTGCTGGAACGCCGAGTCGGCCCGGCTCGGGCGCCAGCACAACGACGCCAACATGATCTCCCTCGGCGAGCGCATGATGACGCTCGAAACCGCCCTGGAGATCGTCCGCATCTGGATCGAGACGCCGTTCGAGGGCGGCCGGCACGTCAAGCGCATCCGGATGATCGACGAAGCGTGATTCAAGGTCTCCTCGAAGCCCTCGGCCCGGAGCGGGTGCGGCGGGACGAGATCCTCGCCCCCTACACGACGTTCAGGATCGGCGGTCCGGCCGACCTGTTCTACGAGCCCACGACCGCCGGCGAGCTGGCGCGGGCGATCCAGGCCGCGAAGGAGAACGCGGTGCCCTGGTTCCTGCTCGGCACCGGCGCAAACATCCTGGTCGGAGACCGGGGGTTCCGGGGCCTGGTGATCCGCAATCTGGCCCGACACATGGAGGTACGGGGTAACCGGGGCAATCGCGTATGGGCGGAGAGCGGCGCGATCGTCCATCCCGACCTCATCGAGCTGGCGGTCTCCCACGGCCTCTCGGGGCTGGAGCACTACGTCGGCATCCCCTCGACGGTCGGCGGAGCGCTCTGGCAGAACCTCCACTTCCTCTCCCCTGCTCCGGCGCGCGAACGGACCATGTTCATTGCCGAGGTCACCGAGTCCGCCGAGATCCTGACCGTGGAGGGCGAGCGCCGGACGGTCGGCGTCGACTACTTCGAGTTCGGCTACGACGACTCGATCCTCCACCATCGCCGCGACGTGGTCCTCGCCGGAACTTTCCGCCTTCAGCCCGACGACCCGGAGCGCCTGCGCCGGGTCATGGCGGAGAACCTCCAGTGGCGGCGCGAGCGCCACCCGCCGCTCGACACCGAGCCGAGCGCCGGCTCGATCTTCAAGAAGATCGAGGGCATCGGCGCCGGCCGCCTGATCGACGAGTGCGGCCTCAAAGGCACCCGCATCGGAGGCGCCATGGTCACCCCGCGGCACGCCAACATCCTCATCAATACGGGCGGCGCCACGGCCGCCGACGTCCACGCCCTGATCGCCCACATTCAGGAAGTCGTCGAGAAGAGGACCGGCTACCGGCTGGAGCCGGAGATCGGCTTCATCGGCGAGCTTTGAGATTTCTCCTGGTCCCGGAACGAAAGTAGTTGACTTCCGTCCCGTCATCCCCTATTCTCAGGGGCGTAAACCCGGCGCAAGGTTCCGCGCCACAAACAAAAACGGCCCGAACGAGGGTACAACTCGCCCGAGCCCAGCCACGCAAGGAGATGTAGTCCAATGCGCAGCCAACTGAATGGTAGCACCGCCGTCCCAGCGAACGCGTTCACCGAGGACTACCTGGCCCTGCTGAACGAGAGGGACGAGCCGATCACCGCGGCGGAAGCGGACTACGCCGGGCCGTGGAGCGTCGACGACCTGCCGCACGGCGGCCACTCGGTGAGCCGGGCGGGTCGGGATCTGCCGTACGCGGTCTTCTCCATGCTGGAGCTGGCCCAGGTCGCGGCCGCGGTCCTCCCCGGGACGGGCCGGGAGAAGAAATACAAGCTGGGCCGGGACGAGGAGCCCGGCCGCGGCTATCCGATCTTCCGCTCCGGCGAGACGGTCGGCTACGTCGAGCTGTTCGACGAGGACCTGGTCGTCGCGCTCAACGTGATCGACGCCCTGCTCGCCTCGCCGCACGACTTCGCCTGGCTCCTGGAGGCCGCCGGAGGGCTCGCCCTCCAGCACGTCGGCCGGATCTCCATGGCGCGGGCCGCCGCGAACGGGTGAGGGGGGAACCCGGTTTATACAGTGGCGCCGCGCCACTGTATAAACCGGACGCGCCACAAGGCGTGGCGTCGCGCCAGGAGCTGTGGCGCGGCGCCACGGCGCGTGGCACGGCGCGGAGGAGCGGGGCGGTGGCGCCACGAGCTGTGGCGAGGCGCTACACCTCGTGGCACGGCGCCACAGCACGTGGCGCGATGCCACACGGCGTGGCGCGTTTCCCCCCGATTCGCCGGCTCCGGGTAGAATGAGGCCGTGCGAGCTCCCGAACCGGTGGCGCCCGACATCGCCCTTCCCCGGCACCTCCCCTTCCTCGAGAGCCTCTCCTGGTCGGACCGGCGCTATCGGGACCTTCCTCTCCTCGACATCCTGAGGCGCTACGAGGCCGGCTGGCGGCACCTCGGAGTGTTGGCCGACCCGTCGCCCGAGGAGTGGGACTTCATCCGTGCGCTGGTTGCGAGGTTCGGAAGCCACCTCGATGTTTGAGCGGCCGCAGCACGAGGTCGTGCTCGCGGTGCTCGATGCCTTCCGGGCCGACGTCCTCGCCGCCAGCCGGTTCCTGTTCGGCGGAGGCACCCGGATCGTCCTGGACCTCGCGGAGTACCGGGTGTCCCAGGACATCGACTTCCTCTGCTCGGACCCTGGGGGCTACGGCGATCTGCGGTTTGAAGCTACAAAGAATGGCCCTGCTGCGCTCTTCACGCCGAAGGGCCTGGAGCGCCTGAGCTTCCCGCGCGAGCTCCGCGTCGATCAATATGGCATCCGGTTCCGGGTCGTGCTCGGAGCCGAGTCGCTGAAGGTCGAGCTCATCCGGGAAGCCCGGATCGATCTCGGCCCGGGAGTCCGCCCCGGCTGGTCCCCGGTCGATTGTCTGTCCCTGGAGGACTGCTTCGCCGAGAAGCTCCTGGCCAACTCCGACCGCTGGGCGGACCGGCAGATCCTCTCCCGCGATCTGATCGATCTTGCCGCCCTCCGGGCCCGGATCGGCCCGATCCCGGAGTCAGCCTGGATGAAGGTCCGCGCCGCGTATCGCAGCGGCCCCGAGGAGGACCTCCGGAAAGCCCTGTCGGAGCTCGAAAGAGATCCCGCCCGGCAGCGGCAATGTTTCGACGGCCTTCAGGTGAAAGAAAGGAAAGGGGACATCCTGCAAGGTCTGGCCCTTCTCCGGCAGGACCTCACTGGAATTCCCCGCCCCGACCCTTCCCCTTCCTGAACGCCTTGGCTCCGGCCGTGGGCTCGCCGGAGCGGATCACCCCGGCGCCAAGGCGCGCCTCGATCTTCAGCCCCTTCTCCAGGCGGGTGCCGAGCCCCTCGTAGACCGATTGCCGGTCGCTCTTCAGGCAGAGCTGCGGGAAGGCCGCGATCTGCTGCGCGAGCTCCACCGCCCTCCGCAACGCCTGGCCCGGCGGAACGATCTCGTTGACCAGGCCCATGGCCCGGGCCTCCTCCGCCCGGACCGCCCGGCCGGTCAGGATCATCTCCAGGGCACGGCCGAGGCCCACGATCCGCGGCAGGCGCTGGGTTCCGCCGTCGATCAGCGGCACTCCGAAACGCCGCTCGAAGCAGCCGAAGACCGCGGTCGTGTCCGCGATCCGCAGGTCGCACCAGCAGGCCAGCTCCAATCCGCCACCCACGCAGTAGCCGGCCACCGCGGCAAGAACAGGCTTCGAGACCGACAGCCGGCTGAAGCCGAGCGGCCCGTTGTCGCCCTCCACCTCGGCCGCGAGAGCCTCCATGTCCGCCAGGTCCGCGCCCGAGCAGAAAACCTCGTCGCCGCCGGTCAGGATGCCCACCTTCGCCTCCGGGTCCTTGTCGAACGCGATCCAGGCTTCCCGGAGCGCCTTCGCGAGCTTCGAGTCCACCGCGTTGCGCACCTCGGGCCGCTGGATGCGGAGGACGCGGACCGGACCCTCGTTCGTGACCACGAGCCGGTCGGGCATCACGCCGGCAGCCCCTTCTCCACCACCGCTTCCATGGCCTCGCAGAAGCGGTCGATCTCCTCCAGGGTCGTGTAGACGCTCGGGGTGATCCGCAGACCCTCGAACTCGGGGTGGACGATCGGCGTGACCAGGATGCGGTGGCGGTCCCAGAGGTGCTGGTAGAGCTTGACCGTGTCCACGCCGGGGACCTGGACCGTGGCGATGCCGCAGGAAAGGCCGGGTTTGAGGCTCGTGTGGAGCTTCACGCCGCCGTTCGCGAGCAGCCGGTTCGCCCAGCGGTCGCGCAGGTAGCGCAGGCGCGCCTCCTTGCGCTTCGGGCCGATGCCGTCGTGGAAGGTCAGGGCCTCGGCGATGGCCAGGTGGTTCGCCGCCGGATGGGTGCCGATCTCCTCGTACTTGCGGATGTCCGCCGCCATCTCGACCGGCGCCGCCATCAGCGGCCAGAGGCCCGGGATCTTCTCCTTGCGGACGTACAGCATGCCGGTGCCGTGCGGCGCGAAGAGCCACTTGTGCAGGCTCGTGGCGTAGTAGTCGCAGTCGAGGTCCGCCTGGTCGAAGTCGAAGTGCGCAAAGGTGTGCGCGCCGTCCACGACCACCGGAATCCCCCGCTCGCGGCCCAGCTCCACCACCTGCCGCACCGGCAGGATCTGGCCGGTCAGGTTGATCAGGTGGCTCACCAGGATCAGCTTCGTCCGTGGCGTGATGGCCTTCCTATAGAGGTCCACCACCTCCGCCGGGTCCTCGGCCGGGACCGGGATCTTGATCTTCGTGACCGCGATCCCCTCGCGCCGCGCCCGCTGGTCGAAGGTGGCCAGCATTCGCGGATAGTCCTGCGTCGTGCAGAGGACCTCGTCGCCGCGCTTCAGATCGAAGCCGAACTGGCAGGTCTGCAGGCCCTCGGAGGCGTTGCGCGTGATGGCGATCTCCTCCGGGTCACAGCCGAAGGCCCGCCCCAGGCGCTTGCGGGTGCCCTCCTTCTGCGGCTCCTGGATCTGCCAGAGCGCATAGGGCGGCGGCGCCGTGTTCGCGTAGTCCAGGTGGCGCTTCATCGCCTCCTGCACCAGGCCCGGCGACGGGCTCACGCCGCCGTTGTTCAGGTTCACGAGGCTCCGGTCCATCGTGAACGCGCGCTGGATCTCGAACCACCACGACTCGTCGGCCGCGATCTCTTCCGGTGAACCGGGGCGGACCGAGGCCACCGCGGCCCGCGCCCGGACCGGATCGAGCACCGCGACGGCAGCTCCAAGGACGGCGGAACCCAACAGCTCTCGGCGGCTGACCATGGGCAGACCCTCCTGAATGAACCGGATTCTACCCCGACCTCTCC
>JBEQUE010000022.1:0-8601 GCA_040349255.1 Acidobacteriota bacterium
CCGTTCGGGCTGGTCGCCGACGAGATCCCTCTCGGCGACCGCATCATCGCGGTGGTGGACGCGTTCGACGCGATGACCACGACCCGTCCCTATCGCGAGGCCCTGCCGGTCGAGAGCGCCATCGCCGAGTTGCGCCGGGAGAGGGGGCCCCAGTTCGATCCGGTCGTGGTGGACGCGTTCCTGGAGGTGATCGCCGAGCAGCCGTGGGTACGCGACGACTCCTGGCACTGATCGTCAGGTTTCGGTCGTCAATCCCAGCCGGCGCTTGAGCGCGAACCACCGGTCGCGCAGCTTCCAGAAGCGGCTCGCCTTCATCGCCGCGATCCGGACCTCGAGCTGGCGAACCTCGTCGCGCAGTCCCAACTCCAGGGCCCGCGACCGCGCCTCCTCCTCGGCCAGCCGTTGCGCGAAGCGCTCCTGCTCGCCCCGGATCTCGCGCTCCCGCTCGATCCTCCGGTAGAGCGCGAGGCGGGTGAGGAACGAGGCGACCGGGCCCTCGGCGATGGTCGAGACGAAGCCGTCACTGCCGAGGACGTCCACGCGCAGCACGGCCATGGACAGATCGGATTTCCGGGGCAGCTCGATCTCGATCCGCCAGCCCTGCCCGACGCCGGCGTCGCCCGGGAAGTTGGCCGCGACCTCGGGCCGGTCGATCAGCGCGTCCGACCTCCCGACGAGCTCCCCGTCGAGATGAAAGCGCGCTTCGCGCACGGCCGTCTTGGTGTGGCGGTCGATCACCCAGCCCTGCAGCGTGAGCCGTCTCCGGGTGTCGAGCCGGCACTCCTCGACGAAGCCGTCGACGCCGCCGCGAAGGCTGTCGGGGAGGGTCGGGGAGGCGCCTTTCGTCACGACGTAGAGGTCCTGGAAGCTGGCGAGCCCGCGCGGGATGCGGCTGACCTGGAGCCCGCTCAGCGCGAGCGCCGCCAGGCGGCCGCGGACGTACCCCTCGGTGACCCAGGTGGAGCCGTACTCCTGGTTGGACAGCGAACCGCTCTCGCTCGACGGATGGAACAGGAGGCCGGTGCCGGGATCGGGCTCCGGAGCGATCGATATGTCGTGCACGCTGAAGGCGAGAAGGCCGCCCTCCTTCACGACGGAGAGGAGCCGTTCGAGCCAGGCGAGGAAACGCGCGTCGGGGAGGTGGGTGAAGAGCGAGGAGACGAGGACGCAGGAGAATTCGCGGCCGGGACGGAACGCCTCGGGCTCCGTCGTCGAGAGGAGGCCGTGTACCCCGAAAGTTTTCTCCTGGAACTCGACCGCGCCCGGATCGATCTCGGAAACCCAGATGCGGTCCGGCGGCAGGTCCGCGGCGATGTGCCGCGTGACGCGGCCGTACCCGGCGGCGAAGTCGAGCAGCGACTCAATTTCACCGAGCCGCCCGAAGTGCTGCTCCAGCACGCGGCGCAGGGACCTCCAGATGTGCTTGCCGGATTCGAGATACATGTGCAGGGCGAGGTCGGTCGACTCGCCGCGGCCGTAGTAGAAGATCTTGAACATCTCGTCGCGGGCGTCGACCGAAAGGCAGGTTCCGGCTGCCACGACATCGAGGTGGAGCGCGGCGGCCAGGGGGGAGTCGTCTCTGCCTTGAAGAAAGAAATGGTCGTTGCCCATGACGGCCGGGCAGTTTAACAGTACAGTCCGCCCATGAGCGACTGGGAGGGGCTCGACTCTCACATTCATCAGCTCCGCGGCTGCCGGATCTGCCCGCGGGTGGAGCCGCCCCCGGTGGTCGCCCGGCCGGAGGTCTGGCCGCGCCTGATGCTGGTCGGCCAGGCGCCCGGCCCGAAGGAGCGCGACCTGAGCCGCCCCTTCGCCTTCACCGCCGGCTCGCGCCTGTTCTCCTGGTTCGACCGCCTCGGCGCGCCGGAGGAGGAGTTCCGCCGCCGGGTCTGGATCGCCTCCGTCCTGCGCTGCTTTCCCGGCCGGGCGCCGCAGGGCGGAGACCGGCCGCCCGGCCCGGAGGAGATCGCCAACTGCGCGCCGTGGATGGAGGAGGAGATCCAACTCATCCGGCCGCTCACGGTGATCGCCGTCGGCCAGCACGCCATCGCGAAGTTCGTTCCGCAGCCGGCACCGCTCTCGGAACGGGTAGGACAGGTGTTTGAGGGCACCCGCGGCGACCTGGCGTTCGACGTGATCCCGCTGCCGCACCCCTCCGGCCGTAGCACCTGGCTGGTCAAACCCGAAAATCAGGCGCGGCTGGAGCGGGCTCTCGGACTTCTGAAGGACAGCCGGGGGTGGCGGGCGACGTTCGGAGGTCAGTATTGACGCCAGTATGAATGTCTGGTCATACTTTCATGGAAGGAGGTCGCATGGCCATCGTCAAGACCGCCATCTCGGTCCAGGAGTCGTTGTTCGAGCGGGCTGATGCCCTGGCGCGCCAGCTTCACCTTTCACGCAGCCAGCTCTTCTCGCGAGCGCTCGGCGAGTTTCTCGATCGACATGAGAGTCGGCTGCTGCTCGAAGCCATCAACCGCTCGCTCGACGAGGAGCCGGATCCCGGCGAGGCGGAGCGCCGGCAGCGCATGCGCGGCATCCAGCGGAAGAGGGTTGAAGGACAGTGGTGATTCGATGATCGAGCAGGGAGACGTGTTCTGGGTCGATCTGGGGCAGCCTTCGGGAGCGGGGCCAGGCCTTCTTCATCCCCACGTCGTCATTCAGAACGACGTCTTCAACCGCAGCCGTTTGGACACGGTGGTCGTCTGCACCCTCACCTCCAATCTCAAGCGCGCCCGGATCCCGGGTAACGTGCTTCTCGACGAGGGAGAGGCGAACCTGCCGAAGCAGAGTGTGGCTGTCGTCTCCCAGCTCTATACGGTGGACAAGGAGGATCTGGTGGAAAGGATCGGCTCCTTGTCATCCGACCGAATGCGGCAGATCCTCGAAGGAATCTTCCTTCTCCTGGAGCCGCGTGGCCTCGAGGAGTAGACACTGACTGCTCAGGCCCTCGCCTCGACCCCCCGAGGCCGGAGCGCCCGCTCTACCCAACCCAGCAGCGCATCCACCGCCAGCGCCAGCACCGCCGCCGGGATCGCTCCGGAGAGGATCATCGCGGAGCTGGCGAGCTGGAGGCCGGTCACGATCGGCTCGCCTAGGCCGCCGGCGCCGATGAAGGCGGCCAGGGTGGCGGTGCCGACTGTGAGCACCGCCGCCGTCCGGATCCCGGCGAGGAGGATCGGCGCGGCCAGCGGCAGCCGGACTTGGAGCAGCACCTGTCTCGGCGTCATCCCGAGCGCCGTGGCCGCCTCGACCGCCCGCGGGTCCGCGTCGCGGACGCCGGTGTAGGTGTTCCGGACGATCGGATAGAGCGAGTAGATCCAGAGCGCCACCACGGCCGGCACCCGTCCTACCCCGAGAAAAGGGATGAAGAAAGCCAGGAGAGCCAGCGAGGGGATCGTCTGGGTGGTGCCCAGGAGCCGGATCACCGTCTCCGCGCCGCGCCGTTGCCGTTCGAGCGCGAGGCCGAGCGGCACGGCCACCAGGATCCCCGCGAGGAGCGCCGCCGCCGAGATCCCGATGTGCTCCAGCGTCCTCCGGATCAACGCCTGCCGCTCGTCCCACAGGTAATGCCTGAGGGTCGGAGCCGCGGCCGGCGCCGTCTCTTCGGAGGTCTTTTCGCCTTGCAGGAGGCCGAGCTCGCGCAGCGCGTCGCGGGCCACCACGGCCTCGTCCTCCTTGCCTTCCTGGAGCCGGAGGTTGAGCGCGCGCATCCGGTCCTCGTCGAAGGCTCCGGAAAGGAGGCCGAGGACCGAGCCCAACTCGGGATGCTTCCGCAGGGTCTCGCCGCGCACCAGGGCGGCGGCCTCGTAGGGCGGGAAGAAGCCCTTGTCGTCCTCGAGGACCACCAGGTTGTAGAGGATCAGCCGGGCGTCCGTGGTGTAGATGTCGATCGCATCGACTTGGCGCCCGCCGGCCGCCTGGTACTTGAGGGCGTGCTGGAGCGGCTGGACCGAGGCGAAGCGGAGGCCGTAGACCTTCTCCAACCCCAGGAGGCCGTCCTCACGGCCGACGAACTCGTGGCCGAAGCCGCCGCGGAGGCGGGGCGAGATGCGGGCGAGGTCCGAGATCGTCTTGAGATGCTCGCGCCCGGCCAGCTCCTTCGGGACCGCCACCTCGAACGAGTTCTCGAAGCCGAGCGGCGAGACCCACCAGAGGTTCCAGCGCGACAGGAACTCGCGGCGCACCCGGTTCAGCGTCCCGGCCGGCCCCTCCTTGGGCTCTTCGCCGAGGATCGACACCAGGCCGGTGCCGGTGTACTCCGGATAGACGTCGATGGCGCCGCTCTTGAGCGCCTCGAAGCAGACCTGGGTGCCGGCCAACCCGAGACGGCGCTCGACTTGCAGGTCCGTCCGGCTCTCGACGAGTTGCGCGAAGATCTCGCCGAGCAGCCGGCTCTCCTCGAAGTTCTTCGAGCCGACCACGATCCGGTCCGCCGCCAGGGCCGGAGCTGAGACCAGGAAGATCAGCGCGAGGAGCCTACGCATTCCGCCGCTCCAGGAGCGCCTTGACGTAGGAGTGGGCCGGCCTCTCCGCCAGCTCCTGTGGCGGGCCGAGCTGGAGGATGCGGCCCGACTGCAGGACCGCGATGCGGTCGGCCAGCCGGAACGCCTCGGCCAGATCGTGGGTCACCAGGACGAGCGTCTTCCCGAGAGTCTGCTTCAGCTCCAGGAACTTCCCATGGAGATCCAGCCGGGTGAGAGCGTCGAGCGCGCCGAACGGCTCGTCCAGGAGGACGACCGCCGGGTCCGCCGCCAGGGCCCGCGCGAGCGCGACCCGCTGCCGCTGTCCTCCGGAGAGCTCGGCGGGGTAGCGGGCTCCGTGGACGTCCGGCGAGAGGCCGACCAGCTCCAGCATCTCGCGGGTCCGCGCCTTCCTGCGGTCTTCATCCCAGCCGAGGAGACGGGGGACCAGCTCGACGTTCCGCGCCACGCGCCAGTGCGGGAGCAACCCGCCGTCCTGCGCGACGTAACCGATTCCTCTCCGGAGGACGATCGGATCGAGCTCCGAGACGGGACGGCCCTCCACCCTCACTTCGCCGGCCGAAGGCTCGACCATCCGGTTGAACAGGCGCAGAAGCGTAGTCTTGCCGCTCCCGCTCTCGCCGACGAGCGCGACCGTCTCGCCCGGCGCGACCGCCAGGCTCACGTCCGCGAGCGCCGGCGTGCCGTCGCCGTACGTCTTGGATACGCCCGCGGTCTCCAGCGCCGGAGGAGAGGACATCCGCGTAGTGTAGGTGAGGTGCGCGTCACCTCGGGAGGACGGCGCCTGCTACAGCCTGGGCTTCAGCACAAAAAGGCCCTGTCTCAGGCTCGCCACGACCACGGTCCCGCTCGGCAGGACGTCGAGGCTGTGCGCTCCGAACCAGTTTGCGGAGCTCAGCTCTGGCTCCACGTCGAAGAAGCCGACCTCCCGGACCCGTCCCTTGGCGACCTCGCGCAGGTCCAGGACCCGCATTCCGGCCGTGCCATTGGCGAGGAAGGCGTAGCGGCCTCGCACCTCGATGTGCAGGTCGCGGCCTTTCGTGGGACCGTCGTAGCTTGCGAAGTACGAAGGCGCGGTCAGGTTGGAGACGTCGAAGAGGAACGTCCGCGTGTTGAAGCCGGGGTTGTGCTCGTCGTGGGAGTCCGAGAGCAGGACGACGCGATGGTCCGAGCTGAACGTGGCGTGCCAGGGGGAGTTGTAGCGCTTGTAGAACGTCCGCGAGAGCTTGGCCGGATGCTCCGGGGTCACGTCGTAGAGGACCATCGAGCGCCGGCCGGCCGGCGCGGTGCACACCTCGTGGCCCGAGAACCGGTCGTCCGGTCCATGATAGAGGACACATTCGAGCCGCGACGTGTACGGCGGCCCCGGGTCGAAGGAGAGGATCTCCTCCGGAGCCTCGGGGTCCGCGCTCAGGTCGAGCCCCGCGATGCGGCCCGCGATCAGGAACGCATGGCCGGTCTCCGGCACGATCGAGAGACCGCCGAAGATAGGCACCGGCACAAAGACATCCGCCTGGATGCGGGTCGACGCACCCTCGGTCTCGAGCACGCGGGTCATGTCGATGATGTCGAGCACCGCCTCGCCTCCATCCAGGACCGAGACATACAGGTGGTCCCCATAGAAAGCGGCCGCGCCGAGGAAGGCCGTGCCGTTCTGGCCGTCCCGGCGATATTCGCCGCGCAGCACGGGGCTCTCGGGGTCCGTCACCTCGACGAAGGAGATCTCCTGGCCGAGCGAGATCGCGGCGACCTCGCGGCCGCTCGCCTCGTGGTGCCAGCCCAGGACCCGGCCCGCGTTGGCGAACGGAGACCGGGAAAGCTCGGTCAACGGCACGAAACCGGCCTGGTCGACCGCCTGACAGGGATAGGGGCCCGCCATTCCTCCCTGGCACGGGAGCGGTCCGCGTGGCAGGGCGAAGACCGGGACGGACAGAGTGCAGACGGCGGCGGAAAGAAGGGTACGGGCGAGCGCGTTCATACGAGGACACTAACACAGAGCCCCGGCGCCCTCTCCAGATCACGCCCGCGTCCTCCGCCGGAGACGAGTCCCGGACCGTCCGCTTCCCCGTCTTCCCGGCTTTTCCGCGTAAACCTCTGAGAATCAAGGGAGCTGCTCCGGCCGGCCGGGTCTGGCACGCTTCGTGGAATCAGGAAAAGACAAGGGCCGCGTGGGACAGCAGACAGAGACGAGCCGTTGGCGGCCCAGGACTTTGACAGACAGAGACGAAACGAACGAACCGAGCTCCTCTCCCTCCGGTGCCGGGGCGGGTTTCCCAGCCCTCCGCCCGCCTCGGCCCCTCTTTTTTTCTCCAACCGATCCGTGGCTCCTCCCGCAGGTATAATCGCCTCGTGAGCGTAGATACCGAGGTAGAGCCTCGGATTGTCCCCCGGTCCGAGCATCCGATCTCCCGAAGAGACATATCCGCCAACGCCGTCAAGGTCCTCTACCGGCTGCACAACGCCGGATACAAAGCGTACCTCGTGGGGGGGAGCGTCAGGGACTTGATGCTCGGCCGGCGGCCGAAGGACTTCGACGTCAGCACGGACGCGAAGCCGAACGAGATCCGAAGGCTTTTCAGCAATTCCCGGATCATCGGACGGCGCTTCCGGCTGGTCCACGTGTACTTCCACGACGGCGAGATCGTCGAGGTCTCGACCTTCCGGCGCGACCCCGATCCCGAGGAGCAGCGCGGCGAGCCGGGCGAGCTCCTCATCACCAGCGACAACGCCTACGGCACCCCGGAGCAGGACGCCTTCCGGCGCGACTTCTCGGTCAACGCGCTCTTCTACAGCATCGGCGACTACTCGGTCATCGACTATGTCGGCGGCATCGAGGATCTCGACCGCAAGCTGATCCGCGTCATCGGCGATCCGGACAAGCGGTTCCGCGAGGACCCGGTGCGCATGATGCGGGCCTGCGAGTTCGCCGCCCGCCTCGGCTTCGGCATCGAGTCGGGCACCCAGGAAGGCATCCACCGCCACCGCAAAGAGCTGGAGAAGGCCTCGCCGGCGCGGGTCACCGAGGAGATCGCCCAGCTCCTGCGCTGCGGCCACGCCGGCGCGGCCATGCAGTGGATGCTCGACCTCGGCCTGCTCGAGGTTCTCCTCCCGGAGGCCTACGCCATGGTGGCCGCCGGCGAGCGCGGGCTGGGCGACTTCAGCCAGATCCTGCCGGTGGTCGACCGCATGGTGGCGAGCGGCCGCCAGCTCTCGGACACCGGCCTCCTCGCGGCCCTCCTGCTGCCCAAGGTGGTCCTGCGGCGCTACGACATCGAGGCCCTCGACCAGCACCCCATGAGCCGGTCGGCCATCGAGACGCTCGTCGAGGAGGAGGTCGCGCCGTTCCTGGCCCGCTTCACCGTGTCGAACCTCAAATCGCAGCAGATCGTCCAGGCCCTCATCGGCTTCCAGCGTCTGTGCGAGCCGCGCTGGACCCTGCCGGAGCGCGTGCGGTTCACCCGCAAGGCTTCGTTCGACGACGCCCGCCTGCTCTTCGAGATCCTCGTGGAAGCGACCGGCGGCGGTGCCGAGGCGCTCGCCGAGTGGGACGCTGCCGCCCGCCGGCGGCCGCCGGCGAAGCCCGGCGCCGAAGGCGAGGTGCGTCCGCGTCCGCGCCGGAGACGGCGCCGGCGCGCGCCTGCCTGACTCCCTCTCCCCCGGCACGGGGGAGAGGGCCGGGGAGAGGGGGCACGGGATCAATTGCTTGTGACATATTTCACAAGTTGCCCGGGTTGACATAGGATAGGGCCGCATTGCGGCATCCTCCAAGAAGGGGAAAGCATGTCCTGGTTCTCGGATCTCAATCGATCGGCAGTCGGCAGGAAGGCGGTGATGGCCGTCACGGGCATCCTCCTCCTCGGCTTCGTCTTCGTGCACATGCTCGGCAACCTGAAGGTCTACCTGGGGCCCGACGCGGCCAACCATCTGGCCGAGTACGGCGAGTTCCTGCGCCACGTGGGCGGACCCGTCATTCCGGCCTACGGCGCGCTCTGGATCGCCCGGCTGGTGCTCCTCGCCGCCGTGGTCTTCCACATCTGGGCGGCGTACAGCCTGACCCGCATGGCGCAGGCCGCCCGGCCCGCGCGCTACGAATACAAGGAAAAGAACCACACCACCTACG
>JBEQUE010000023.1:0-48977 GCA_040349255.1 Acidobacteriota bacterium
GCCGTGAGCGCGCCGCTGCCGGACGGCTCGCCCATCGAGTCCGTGGGCCCGGTCGTGCTCGGCTGGCGCCTGATCTCCAGCCGCGCCTCGGACGCCTATCAGCCGATCGTCTACATGAAGGGCGCGGTGGTGGTCGACATGCTGGCCCGGATGCTCGGCGAGGAGACCTTCCCGAAGGTCCTCCAGCAGATCGTCAAGGCGGCCGGCGGCGGCATGATCTCGACCGAGGACCTTTTCTCGATGATCGGCAAGGTGACCTCGGCCGACCTGCAGCCGTTCGCCGACCAGTACGTCTACGGCACCGGCCTGCCCGAGGTCTACTACGACTTCAAGTTCGAGAAGGACGGCGCCGGCGGCGGCTGGGTGGTGAAGGGCACGGCGCGCCAGCACACGCCGCACCGCTTCCGCTACAAGGTGGTGGCCACGGAAAGCGGCACCTTCGACGTCGTGCGCCAGGCCGCCGGCCAGGTGAACGTGAAGACCTCCGCCCTGGTGATCCCGGTCACGGTGGCGGTCGTCGATCCCAAGGGCGGCAGGAAGGGGCTCTACGGCGCCAACGCCGCGGTCCAGGGCAACCTGCTGCTCAAGGGCGAGACGGCCGACTTCTCGATCCCGGTGCCGTACGAGCCGAAGAAGTTCTGGCTCGACAAGGACCACCGGGTCTTCGGCTACTTCCTGAGCGAGGAGCGCCACCCGAAGTGGTACCTCTTCCTGCAGGCTCAGAAGGCCGCGGCCGCGGGGAACCTGGAAGAAGCCGAGACCCTCTACGAGAAGGCGCTGACCGTCAAGGAGCCGCCGCCGGACGACGGCCGGACCGTCTATTACGACAACCTGAAGTGGCAGGAGCGGATGCTGAACGGCCGCATCGAGCTGAGCCGCGCCCGCCTCTTCCTGGACCGCGGCGACGAGGCCAGGGCCGAGGAGAGCCTGGACAAGGCGCAGCGGGTGTTCGGCGACGGCTACGACACCATCCAGGTGTTCCGCGCTCGACTGGACATCCGCCGCGGCGACTTTGAAAAAGCCTTCCGCCGCCTGCGCAAGGGCGTGCTCGGCACCGAGGACCTGGACACCAGCGAGGCCTACGCCCTGCTGGCCGTCGCCGCCCAGAAGACCGGCCACGCCGAAGACCTCGCCAAGGCCCTCAGGAAGGCGAAGGAGACCGGCGCGGATGTGGCGGCGTTGAGCGGGATGAGCGGGGCGGGGAGCTCGTAGCGCTCAGGCCTTCAGATCGAGCCCATGCTCCGATCGTAGACGCAGGAGATCCTCCCGCAGGTCGGGGAACATCTTCGATGTGTAGATGCGGGCGATCTTGCCCTGGTTCTGGAGCTCGATCAACTTTCGGAGATCGCTCGGGCGGGCTGTCCAGGTGATGCCGTCCGTGACGAACAGCAGCGTCGTGTCGTGCCTTTTTTTCCCGATGATCCTCTCCATGTCTCCGAGGATGTCGGTCTGCTTGCTGCCCGTCGCTCCGTAAGCCTTGACCTCGATCAGGATCCGGGCGTCTTCTTTGGAGGGGATGGCGAAGTCCGCCTTTTCGTTGCTCTCGCCGGTGGCCCCGATGAATCGCCGCCCCACGTCGAAGTGACCGATGCCGAAGACGTCGCGAACGATCTCCTTGGTCTGGTCCTCCAGAAACCGGCCGCGCTTCTGGGCCTTGATGGCGCGGCCTCGCCCCATCTTGAGCCTCTCCACAAGAAGATCGCGCCAAGTCACCGGCGTGGCGACGAGCTCCCTCAGTTTTTCCAGAACCCCGAGATCCTCAAGCCTCTGAAGGAGCGGCTCCGGATCGCTGCGGAAGGCTTTGACTCCGAACCCCTTGCCTCCGCTGCGGCTGGAAACGTTGAGCTCATCCTTCGACACATCCAGGATTAACTGGATCAGGGTGAGCGCTGCTTTGAAATCGCTCTCCAGGAGGCTTCGGAGATCGGTGCGGGTGTACGAGCTCTTTTCAGGAATGTTGCCCAGCAGCTCGATCACTTGGTCGGCACGGTCGTCCTTCCATTCGGAGTGAATGGCGGAGAGCTTCGAGATGATCTCTTCAAACGTCTGCCGGTGCCGTTGCATTCACTCCCCGAGAATGAGGTATTCGCGGACGATCGCCCGGTTGACTGCGGAGTGGGTACCGAAGTGATACCTGTGTTCCTTCTCGAAAACGGTGACCGATTTCTTATAGCGCCGCAGGACCTGGACGAGGACGTCCAGGTCCGGATACCCGTTCGACGAGTAGGACAGTGCGATCACACTTCTACGGAAGCGGGAGAAGAGACGATCGAACGCGCTGATGGAGTCCTTCCGATAGGAGAACGGTGTGTAAGGTTTCTTGAGCTTCTTGACCCGGCTCTCTTCGAGGAGGGTCATGCCCTGCCAGTAGCAGGACAGCCCCTCTAGAAAGTGGTACCGCTTGATGTAGCAGTTGTCGTCCGCACGAGGGACATAGGGAGGATCCATGTAGACGAGGTCGAAGCCGTCCGGATCCACCTCGAAGATGTCTCCATGCAAGGACCGGTTCTGCCGTCCATTGTCGAACACGCTTGCATTGAAGACCTCGACCTGCTCCAGGAAGTGCTCGCGGAGAGAAAGGCGCAGGTCGCGCCGGCCGTCCTTGTAGTGCTCCGGATCTCCGGCGACCGTGAATACCCCACGGGGCTGACGCTTCAGGCACGAGCGGATCAGGGCCGAGATCGCAATCGCCTTGCGGTGGGGGTTGCGGAGCTTCCGGAGGTTGGCCCAGACTTGGTCCAGGAACTGGAGATCCTCGACCGTGAAGAAGATCCCTTGAAACGTCTCCTCGATGAATCGTTCCCGTTTCTCCGGCAGTGCGAGGAGGCGGTCGAGGTCCTGGGGCCGCAGGATCTCCTCCGAGTTCTCGACCGCGGCTGTCGCGAGGAGACTGGCGAAGTTGAGGAAGTCGTTGGTGGTCACCTCCTTGCCCATGCTCTTAAGGAGATAGGACACGCAACCGCTTCCCGAGAACGCGTCCAGCGCCGAGTCGAACTCGACCTGCGACAGGATCTCGTGCAGCCAGGGCAGGAGCCGGTGTTTGCTCCCCATGAATCGGAGCTGAGGATACGACCGGACCCGGGACGGAAACTCGGCAGGACCGGACCTTTCGAGCTGGCTTTCCGGGAGGATGAGGTCGACTGCCATGGAGGAACGTCCGACCGAACTATACCCCAAGCGGTCCGGTCCGAAGGCGGGTTCGAGGCTTGAAAAGAGCGGGAGAGGGACGAGCTCCGCTTCTTCGTGTCGGGTCTTCATGAAAAGGCTCTCCTCCCGCATGACGAGCTGGTTTGTCAGTCGTGCACGGAGGTATCTTACGCCCTGATTGCGCCGTAGGCAAGAGCGTCAGCGCCGCCGCTTCTCCGACGAGACCACGAGCCGCGACACGTTGTCGATCGGGATGATCTGGGTCTGCTTCTCGGCCGGAACGTAGAGGAAGACGAACTTCGCCGTGGTGCCCAGCAGGAGCGCGCGGGAGGCCGGCGGCGCTCCGGAGGCCAGCTCGATGCGGACCTCCCGCCCCTGGCCGGCCTTGATCCGGTCCGTGACGCGCTCCGCGTAGAGCTGGATGAAAACAAAGGCGTAGATCAGGGCGCAAAGCGTCCAGAGGGCCTGGCGCACGGCCGGGGTGTAGGAAGGCCCGCTGTTCCAGCGGTTCGACCAGCGGCCGAAGGCGGGGATCCTCTGCCCGAGCCACCTCTCGAGCCGGAGGTAGAGCCGGATCAGGAACAGGGGCAGCACCGCCAGGACGATCACCAGCGGCTCCCGCACGGCCGCGAGAAGGAAGTCGCTGGTCTCCACGTACTCCACGATCGTGATCCGGAAGTACCGGAAGAACCAGAACTCGTAGCTCAGCCCGATCAGGGTCAGGAGCAGGTAGGAGAGGGTCAGCATCAGGCCGAGATGCTCTTCGGCGAGCAGGGTTCTCCAGAGGGGCGGCTGCGGTTCGGGCTCCATGACTCCTCCTTCGCCACGGAGAGGATATGCCCAATAATGGCCGGATGCCTCCGACACCTCCGACACCGCGCCGCGCCTCCCTCCTCGCCGCCCTGGCCCTGATCGCCCTCGCGTCCGCCACCTTCTGGAAGCTCCTCCACCTGGAGGGCCGTCCGCCCTCCGCCGGCGGAGGCGGAGCGGCGGAGGAGCGCCTCGTCCTGGAGCCGGCGTCGTTCGAAGACCTGCCGGGCTGGAGCGGGGACGACCTGTCCCAGGCCCTGCCGGCGCTGCTCCGGTCCTGCCGGCGCCTCGTCCGGCGGCCGTCTGAAGAGGCCCTGGGCATCGCGGGCACGGCGGGCGACTGGAAGGCCGTGTGCGAGGCCGCGGCCCGGGTGCCGGCGCGGCCGGACGCGGCGCGGGCCTTCTTCGAGTCGCGCTTCCAGCCCTTCGCGGCCAGCGCGTCCGGCGCTCCCGAGGGGCTCTTCACCGGCTATTACGAGCCGCTGCTCCACGGCAGCCGCACGCGGAGCGAGCGCTACCGGGTGCCGCTCTACATCCGTCCTCCGGAGCTGGTGATGGTCGACCTGGGCGACTTCCGGGAGGAACTGAAAGGGCAGCGCATCGCCGGGCGGGTGGAGGAGGGCTCGCTGGTCCCGTATCCCGACCGCAAGGCCATCGACTCCGGGGCGCTGGCCGGCCGGAAGCTGGAGCTGGTCTGGGTGGACGATCCGATCGACGCCTTCTTCCTCCACATCCAGGGCTCGGGCCGGGTGAAGCTGGACGTCGGCGGCGAGATGCGCGTGGGCTACGCCGCGCAGAACGGCCATCCCTACTTCGCCATCGGCCGCGACCTGATCGAGCGCGGGGCGCTGACCCGCGAGACCGTCTCCATGCAGACGATCCGCCAGTGGCTGGAGGAGCACCCGGACGAGGCGGACGACGTCATGGCGCGCAACGCGTCCTACGTCTTCTTCAACGAGCTCAAGGGCGCCGGGCCGCTCGGAGCCCAGGGCGTCGCGCTGACGCCGGGCCGCTCGCTCGCCGTTGATCGCAAGCACTGGCCGCTCGGCGTCCCGATCTGGCTCGACGCCGAGGCGCCGTCTCCGAGGCCGGGCGAGCCGGACCGCCCCCTCCGCCGGCTGCTCGTCGCGCAGGACACGGGCGGCGCCATCCGCGGAGCCATCCGGGGCGACGTCTTCTGGGGCCACGGCGAGGACGCCGCCGAGATCGCCGGACGCATGAAGCACCGCGGCCGGATGTGGGTGCTGCTGCCGCGCCGCCCGGCCGCGTGACCCTCAGTGCTTGACCGGGTCCTTCTGGGGCCAGCGCACGAAGAAGCCGTCCGACCAGACGATGTCCTCGTCGAAGTCGGCCGGGTCGAAGCCGGTGACGGTGTAATCGGAGCCCGAGAACCGGCCGTCCCGGCCCGCGCTGCGGATGGACATGACGTTGGGCGCCATGGGGTCCTTGGCGTTCAGGTAGTACTCGTAGAGATTGCCCCAGCCGTCCCGCTCCGGCACCTTCTGGATGTAGCTCGGAACCAGGATCTCCTGCAGGTCGTCGTAGGAGATCTCGGGATATCGATCGAGTTGGAGCCTCTTGTCGTCCGTCTCGATCTGCGACTGCCCCGCGGCCGCGGCGCCGACCTGGTCCGTCAACCAGCTGAACATGGCCGTGCCCGTGTTGCGGATGTCGGCGACGGTGCGCTTCTGCGCCATCTCGTCGGTGGCCGCGGGCTGGTTCTCGCGTTCCTCGCGCGCCTTCTCGAGCATCTCCTCCAACTCCTGCCGATGGCTTTGCACCTTTTCCATTCCGAGCTCCGCGCTTCGCCGCATCAGCCCCGGCAGCGTCTCGATCGTCTTCCGGCCGGTGGGAGTCTTGTAGAAGGCGATGATCTCCCGGAGCTCCTTCTCCGAGAACGTGTCCATGTAGAGCTTGACCATCTCCGCTTCGAGGTCGGCCTCCGCGAAGTATCTCTGATACCAGGCCCGGACCACGTCCTTGTCGGAGCCCGCCTCCGAGTCGTCCGGGATCATCCCCATCAGCGCTTCGGCGCCCTCCCGGGCGAGGCGGTCCGCGCCGACGACCCGGACCAGCTCGCGGGCGGCCTTCTCGTGCGGGGACATCGGCGGCGGCGTGGCCTGCTGGGCGGCGCCCAGGAGGGCGAGCAGGAGAGAGCCGAGGATCGCGAACCGGAGCGCCGGGCTTGACGGCATGAGGTGTCTCCTTTTCACCTCATTATAGACCGCGCCGCCTCGTAGGCGGTGGCGAGCTCCTCCTCCGAGGAGACGCAGATCCCGAGGTCGCGCAGCAGGCCGTCCGCGATGTCGTAGATCCAGCCGTGCACCGAGAGCGCCTGGCCGCGCGCCCAGGCGTCGCGCACGACCGTGGTCTGGCTCACGTTCACCACCTGCTCGACGACGTTCAGCTCGCAGAGCCGGGCGTGGCGCTCCTTTTCCGTCGCCAGGCCGTCGAGCTGCGCCTGGTGCTTCCAGCGCACGTCCTGGACGTGCCGCAGCCAGTTGTCGATCAGCCCCAGCCGGTCGCCGCGCAGCGCGGAGAGCACGCCGCCGCAGCCGTAGTGGCCGCACACGATGACGTGGCCGACGCGCAGCACGTCCACCGCGAACTGGATGGTCGACAGGCAGTTCAGGTCGGTGTGGACCACGACGTTCGCGACGTTCCGGTGGACGAACATCTCGCCGGGCAGCAGGCCCGCGATCTGGTTCGCCGGCACGCGGCTGTCCGAGCAGCCGATCCACAGGTAGCTCGGCGCCTGCTGGCGGGAAAGGTTGGTGAAGAACGCGGGGTCCTGCCGGGTCATTTCGGCGGCCCAGGCACGGTTCCTGGCGAACAGTTGGCTCAGCGTGCGCATCGCGGCGCAGCATATCCCGGAACCGGCGATAGGATCTCGGCCGGATGGACAGGACGATGGAACGGAAAGGAGACGGCATGAAGCTGCGGGAGCTCGTCCCGATGCTGCGCACGCGGGACCTCGAAGGCACGGTGGAGTTCTACACGAAGACGCTCGGGTTCGAGTGCGGCGAGCTCAACCAGGAGTGGGGCTGGGCCGCGCTCCACCGCGACGGCGTGGAGGTGATGCTCGCCCGGCCGAACGACCACGAGCCCTTCGAGCGGCCGGTCTTCACCGGCTCGCTCTACATCAGGACCGACGACGTGGACGCGCTCTGGGAGCAGCTCCGCGGGAGCGCGAAGGTGTGCTATCCGGTCGACGACTTCGACCATGGCATGCGAGAGTTCGCGATCTACGACAACAACGGCTACCTGCTCCAGTTCGGCCAGGAGATCGAGACGTCCTGATTGTTCCCCTGATGGGCCCCGGGCCGGTCAGGCGTGCAGCCAGAACGCGAACTCGGCGAACTTCTCGTCGCGGAACCAGTCGGTCGTGCCGGTGCCGACGCGGAAGTTGACCGCGCCGGCCTGGCTCTGCAGGGGCGCGATCACCTCGCCGGCGGCGTTGCGCCGGGCGCGCAGCTCGCCGAGCTCGGGCACCACGGGCACGATGTGGCCCGACTTGCCGTCGATCACGCGCCGGGCCACGATCAGGCCGACGGCGCCCTGGTTCACCTCGGTCTGGAGCGTGGTCAGCGCGCCGGTCCGCCGCCAGCCGAAGCGCATCCCGAAGTCCCGCAGCCAGCGGAAGAGGTCGTTGGCGCGCTGCTCGTCCACCGACCTGCCGAGCCGCGGCTCCACGGTCCTGCCCAGGGCCAGGGCTTCGATCGCCGCGGATGACCACCACACGCGCGGCAGGTAGCAGCCGGCCAGGTGGCAGAAGTCGTGCGCGTAGATGTTGCAGAACGTGAGGCCGTCGTGCGGCCGGTAGCGCAGGTGCGTGGGCTTGTCCACGGCCAGCCAGTCGAGGATGGCCGCGATCGAGGCGCGGCGCTCCTCGGCGGTCTCGCCGGTGCGCGAGGGCTGGCCGTTCTCGTTGAGCGACAGGGCGTTGGAGAGCTGCGTCCGCTTCGCCCCGCCGCCGGTCTTGGAGAGCAGGTTGACCGCCACGATGCCGGTGGCCGGCGGGGTGGGGGAGGGCCTCTCGACCGGGATCTCCGCCTCGCCCTCCACGGGCTTGAGGAAGCTGGCGGAGGCGAAACCGCGCAGCAGGGCGCCGTTCAGGCTGGTCTCCACCTCCAGGAAGCCGTTCTGCTTCTTCCCGGTGACCGCGCGCACGAGCTGGCCGTCGGGCAGCGACGCCTTCACCTTGAAGCTCTTGGACGGCCCCTCCCGCAGGTTGAGCGGGGTCGAGATCACGTCCACCCGGAAGAACGCTCCCGTGGCCGTCACCGGCGTCGGCGGCGGCACCGGCGCGGTGCCGGGGGGAGGAGGCGGGAGGGGCGCGATCACGACGTCCTCCACCGACACGGTCTTTGAAAGGCGCAGGAAATCGAACACCGCCTCGCCGTAGAACTTGGTGCCGTTGAAGAAGCCCTGCTTGAGCCCCCTGGACGGCCGGAAGGTGCCGGTGTTGTAGGCGATGGCCACGGCGGTGAGCTCCTCGTCGGTCAGCGTCGTCCGGCCTCCGAAGCCGATCTTCTTCTGCTTCGAGGTCAGCTCCTCGAGGGCCTTGCCCAGGGTGGCGCTGAAGTCGGCGTAGCGCTTCTGGAGGAAGTAGTCCGGCTCCTTGCGGAAGAACTGGAGGTCGTACTGGAAGAGGCCGAAGCCGTGGCAGAACTTGTTGGGGTTGGTCGCGGCCGTCTTGAAATCCCGGAAGAACGGGGCCCCGGCCAGGACGGCCTGGCGCGCGATGTCGAACATCTGCTGGCCGCCCGGCGCCGCGACCAGCTCGGCCCTGGTCCGCGGAAAGGCCGTTCGCTTGCTGTCGGCGGTGTCCCCCACGCACATCGCCAGCACCTCGGGCGTGGTGAGCTTCGTGCGGAGGGTGCTCCAGATGAAGCCGGTCTCCTGGCAGGCGACCGCCGTCACGAAGTCGAGGGTGAACGGCGTACCCCGTACCGCGGCTTCGATCGGCTCGTGGAACTGACTCTTGAACCAGCGGATGGCGTCGGCGGTCGGCATGGTTGGCCTCCCTTGGGTCCTGCGCTGAACCTCTTTTGTGATTGTATGCGGAACCGCGGTGAGATGGGGGGCGCCGCTTACGAGTGCTCGCCTTCGGTCTCGACCGTGCCCCGGCGCTGGAGCCAGCGGGCGAGGAGCCAGATCATCAGCGCCCAGACGCCGCCCGCGGTCCAGCCGGCCAGGACGTCGGTGGGCCAGTGGACGCCCAGGTAGACGCGGCTGACGCCCACGATCAAGGTGAGCAGGGCGGCGAAGCCGAGGAGGAACACCTTGAGGCGGCGCCTCGACTGCACCCGGGCGAGCAGCGCTCCCAGGGTCAGGTAGGTCGCCGCGGACATCATGGAGTGGCCGCTCGGGAAGCTGGTCGTGTAGACGTACGAGCCGTGCGGCACCAGGTCCGGCCGCGGTCGCTGGAAGCCGTGTTTCAGGAGATTGCTCCCGAGCAGGGCGCCGCCCACCGCGAGCAGGACCAGCACGGCCGCGCGGTTCTTGCCGTCCAGCACCAGGTAGACGCTCACCGCCGTGGTCAAGAGAATCAGGACCCCGATGCCGCCCAGGGCCGTGAAGTCGCGCTCGAGCTCCTCCACCCAGCGCGGCCCCAGGGGGTCCGAACGGTCGGCCGGGTTGCGCATCGAGAGGAGGATCTCCTCGTCGATCCGTCGGGTCTCGCCTTCCCGGACCTCGCCGGCGAGCTCGGCGAAGAGCCAGATGCCTCCGGCGACCAGTACGAGCGCGAGGAGCGGCGCCAGCTCGGCCCTCAGGAACGGTGGCTTCTTCATGGCTACCCGGTCGAAGCAGGGAGCGTGCCACTCCCGGGATATGCTATCCGCCTCGGACGGAAAGGAGCGAGACATGAGAGCCCGATTGGCGGTCCCGGTCGTCCTTGCAGTCTTCCTTGCAGCCCTCCTGGCAGCCTGTACCGCGGCGCCTCCGCCTCCGCCGGTGTCCGTCGACGCCAACCAGAAGGACCTGAACGCGCTCGCCGGCGACTGGTCCGGCGACTACTTCAGCGGCAGCACCGGTCGGACCGGCTCGATCCGCTTCAACCTGGACGCCGAGGAGGGCGCGGTGACCGGCACCGTCCTGATGTTCCCCCAGGGGCGGAGCAGCGCGATGGAGCCGGCGAACCGGCAGGGGGCTGGAGCGGAGAACGCGCCGCGCGGCGGCCAGCCGCTCTCGATCCGCATCATCATGATCGAGGACGGAGTGGTCAGCGGCACCCTGGAGCCCTACAAGGATCCGGACTGCGACTGCTTTCTGTCGACCACCTTCACCGGCCGCGTCCACGGGGACGTCATCCAGGGGACCTTCGTCTCGCACGGCGGGCCCGGACGGGTGGCCCAGGACGGACGCTGGAAGGTGACCCGAAAGCCGGGGTCCTGACGAGGGTGATAGAATCCGTGGGACCATGCCTCGACATCGGAATCCTTCCCGCCATCCTCTGGTGGCTCTCGCGGTACCGGTTCTCACCCTTGCCCTCCTGACGCCGCTCCTCGCTTTCGCTCCGTCGCAGGAGGGGAGCGGGAGCCCGCTGGTGATGCGGGCGCGCATCAAGTCGGTCGTCCATCCGATCTCGGCCGAGCTCATCCTGGACGCCGTGCGCGAGGCCGACGCGGCCGGCGCCCAGGCCCTGGTCCTGGAGCTCGACACGCCGGGCGGCCTCATGACCTCCACCCGCGACATCACGACCGGCATCCTCGGAGCGAAGACGCCGGTCGTGGTCTATGTGGCGCCGAGCGGCGCCCAGGCCGCCTCCGCCGGCTTCTTCATCCTGATGTCGGCCGACATCGCGGCCATGGCGCCGGGCACGAACACCGGCGCCGCCCACCCGGTCGGCGCCGGCGGCGAGGACATCGAAGGCACGATGGCGAAGAAGGTGGAGGAGGACTCGGCGGCCAACATCCGCTCGATGGCCCGGCGCAACAACCGCAACATCGAGCTGGCCCAGGCCGCGGTGCTCGAGAGCCGCTCGTTCACCGCCGAGGAGGCGCTCGAAGGCAAGCTGATCGACCTGATCGCTCCGAGCTTCGACAAGCTTCTCGTGGCCCTCGACGGCCGCGCCGTCAAGCGCGGCGACGCGGTGGTCACGCTCCGCACGAAGGGCGCGCGGGTGGAGGAGGTCGAGCTCTCGCCGCTGCGCCGCATCCTGGCGGTGATCGCCCAGCCGGACATCGCCATGATCCTGCTCACCCTGGGCGGGCTCGGGCTCTACTTCGAGCTCATGAGCCCGGGCGCCATCCTGCCCGGCGTGGTCGGCGGCATCTGCCTGATCCTCGGCTTCTTCGCGCTCTCGGTGCTGCCGGTGGACTACGCCGGCGTGGCGCTGCTCATCCTGGCCCTGGTGCTCTACATCGCCGAAGTCAAGGTGGTGAGCCACGGCGTGCTGGGGATCGGCGGCACGATCTCGCTCGTGCTCGGCGCGCTCATGCTGTTCAAGACGCCCGAGCCGGCGCTCCGGGTGAGCCTGGAGGTGATCGTGAGCCTGGCGCTCTTCTCGCTCGCCGTGGTGGCGTTCCTGATGACCATGGCGCTCCGGGCGCGCAGCGCGCCGGTGCGCACCGGGACGGAGGGGCTGGTGAACGAGATCGGCACCGCCCGCTCGACGATCGACCCGCGCGGCAAGGTCTTCGTGCACGGGGAGATCTGGGACGCCGTCTCCGACGAGCCCGTCGCTCCCGGCGACCCGGTGGAGGTGGTCGCCGTCCGCAATCTGACCCTGGCGGTGCGTCCGTACCGCCGGCAACCGTCGGTTTGAACGAAAGGAATCGCGATGCAAGGGAGCATCTTCGGAATCGGCCTGGTCGTCGTCATCGGGCTGTTCCTGTTCTCGCGCTGGGTCAACATCCTCAACGAGTACGAGCGCGCCGTCACCTTCTGGCTCGGCCGCCTGTCGCAGAAGCCCAAGGGTCCGGGCCTGGTGCTGATCTTCTGGCCGCTCGAGAGGATGGTGAAGGTCTCGCTGCGCACGGTGGTGCTCGACGTGCCACCGCAGGACATCATCACCAAGGACAACGTGTCGGTGAAGGTCAACGCGGTGGTCTACTTCCGCGTGGTGGATCCGGCGCGCGCGATCGTCGAGGTGGAGAACTACCTCTACGCCACGAGCCAGCTCGCCCAGACCACGCTGCGCTCGGTGCTCGGCCAGGCGGACATGGACGAGCTGCTGTCGGAGCGCGAGAAGCTCAACGATCAGCTCCAGGCGATCATCGATCACCAGACCGATCCCTGGGGCATCAAGGTGTCGATGGTGGAGCTCAAGCACGTCGACCTGCCGAGCGAGATGCAGCGGGCCATGGCGAAGCAGGCGGAGGCGGAGCGCGAAAAACGCGCTAAGATCATCCACGCGGCGGGTGAGCTGGAGGCGTCGGTCAAGCTGGCCGAGGCCGCCGAGATCATCGCCACGAACCCGGTGACGCTGCAGCTCCGCTATCTGCAGACCTTGACGGAGATCTCGGCGGAGAAGAACTCGACGATCCTGTTCCCCCTGCCGATCGATCTGATCAAGGCGTTCATGGGACCGGGGGACCGAAAGTGACGGAGTTTCTATCGACGTGACGAATCCGCATGAGCCGAGCTACTACGAGATCGCGCTGACCAACCGCCAGGTGGTCGTCGCGTTCGTGATCCTCCTCCTCTGCCTCGTGTCCGCGTTCTTCTCCGGCCTGTGGATCGGCCGGGAGAGCGCGGCGCGCGCGCAGGAGCAGATCGTCCGCAACGTTCCTCCGACGCCGGCCGAGCCCCAGGAGGGCCAGGCGCTGGAGGAGTTCCGCTTCTTCGAGGACGACCAGCAGAAGGGGACCACCCCGGCGCCCGCGCCGGCGAAGGAGGCCGCGGCAATCCCGTCTCCGACCCCGACCCCCGAGGACACCACCCTGCTGGAGGATCTCGGCGGCGAGGGCGACGAGGAGGCGGTCGCCGATCCCGATCTGCCCGAGGGCCGCCGCCGGCGCGGCCGCAACGGGCGCAACGCGGCGCAGGGCGACGAGGAGGAGGCAGTCGCCTCGGCTCCGGTCCCCCCCCGGACACCGTCTCCGAGCCCGACCCCGGCGCGCCCGAGGACCTCGGCAACCGCGCCGGCCGAGCCGCGGGTCGCCGCCGGGCAGCTCGTGATCCAGGTCTTCTCCTCGGCCGACGCGGACCAGGCGGAGAGCGTGCGGGGCCGTCTGGTCAAGGGCGGCCACAAGGCCTATCTCTCGCCGGTGCAGGTGGGCGGCCGGACCATGTACCGCGTGCGGATCGGGCCGTTCGATTCGCGCGATCAGGCCCAGAAGGTCGCCGAGCAGGTCCGGAAGGGCTACAAGCTGGATACCTGGGTCACCGAGTGAGCTGGGTACTCGCCGCGAGCGCCTTGGGCGCGGGCGTGCTCTGGGCGCTCCAGTTCGCCCGTGATCCGGCCGTGGTCGCGCCCTGGCTCGCGCTGGCGCCGCTGCTCTACCTGTTCGGCCGCACGCGCGCTTCCGGCCGCCTGGCCTTCTTGTTCGGGTTCGCGGCCTGGATGACCGGGCTCTCCTGGATCGTCCCCACGCTCCTCACCTTCGGCGGCATGTCGAAGCTGGTGGCCATTCCGCTGACCGGTCTCCTGGCCGCCTATCTCGCCGGCTTCGAGGCGATCTTCGGCTGGCTCGGCGGCAAGGCCTGGCGGCGCTGGCCCTGGCTGCGCCTCCTGGTGCTGCCGTCGCTCTGGGTGGCTCTCGAATGGCTGCGGACGTATCTCTTCGGCGGCTTCCCGTGGAACCTCGCGGCCTACTCCTGGGTCGAGGTGGCCGGCGCGCTGCCGCTCTCGGCCTGGATCGGCCCGTACGGGATCTCGTTCCTGGTGGTGCTGGCGAGCGCCGGCGTGGCCTCGGCCCTGGAGCGCCGCCGCTGGGAGCCGCTCGCCGTGGCCTGGCTGGTGCCGCTCCTTCTCCTCCCGCTCGCCGGGCGCTGGAGCGCGCGCCGGAACCTGGCCGATGTGCGCGAGGCCGTGCGCTTCGGCGACGAGGGCCTGCCGGTCCGCCTGATCCAGCCGAACATCCCGAACCTGACCGCCTACGACCCGGTCGCCGTCCTGCGCAACTACCGCAAGGTGCTCGACCCGTCGGTCGAGGCCTGCCAGCCGGGCACGCTGGTCATCTGGCCGGAGAGCGCCACCTGGCCGTTCTCCTACGCCCGCGACCCGCAGATGCGGGCCGACCTGGACGCGCTCGTCAAGCGCGGCTGCTCGGTGCTGTTCAACTCCAGCCATCCGGTCGGGGAGAGCTTCTACAACTCCGCCTACCTGCTGACGCCGGAGGGGACGATCCACCGCTACGACAAGCGCCACTTGGTGCCGTTCGGGGAATACGTGCCGTTCCGCGGCCTCTTTTCCTGGATGGACAAGCTGGCGCGCAACGCCGGCGAGTTCCGGGCGGCGGACGGCCTGACGCTCCTGCCCTGGGAGCGGGAGCAGATCGGCACGGCCATCTGCTACGAGGTGGTCTACCCGGCGGAGGTCGCCCAGCTCACGCAGCGGGGGGCCACGCTTCTCGTCACGATCACCAACGACGCGTGGTACGGCGACACCTGGGCGCCCTGGCAGCACCTCCGCGCGGCCCGCTTCCGCGCCGCCGAGAACCGCCGGCCGCTGCTGCGGGCGGCGATCACCGGGGTGTCGGCGGTGGTCGGCGCGGACGGCTCGGTCTGGACGCAGCTCGGGGTCTTCAAGGAAGGGGTCCTCCGGGCCCGGGTCCTGGGACGGACCGGAATGACGCCCTACGCCCGGCTGCCGTGGCTCTTCCCGCTGCTCGCCTCGCTGGTCTCCGGGATCGCCCTGGTTGCGCTATATTCGGCTCGCAAGGAGAAGACATCATGATCGCTTCGGACGCACAGCAGCGCATCGACACGCTCGCGGAACAGCTCGCCAACATCCGGGGGTATCTTTGAGGATACCGGCCTGGAGAAAGATCTGTCTGACATCGACCGGCAGATGCAGGAGCCGGGTTTCTGGGACGACCCTTCCCGTAACGCTTCCCTGATGCAGCAGCGCCGCACCCTGGAGCGGCGCCTCGAAACGCTCACCCGCCTGCGCTCCGACGCCGACGAGCTCGCCACCTGGCGCGAGCTGCTCGACGAGGGCGAGGTGGACGAGGAGATGGCCCGCTTCCTCGATCGGCTGGAGTCGGACCTGGACCGGCTGGAGCTGGAGCTCAAGCTCTCCGGGCCGGACGACGACAAGAACGCGATCCTGGTCATCCATCCCGGGGCTGGCGGCACCGAGTCGCAGGACTGGGCGGAGATGCTCCTGCGCATGTATCTGCGCTGGGGCGAGCAGCACGGTTTCCAGGTGGAGCTGATGGAGCGCCAGGACGGCGACGAGGCGGGCATCAAGAGCGCCACGGTCGGTTTCCGCGGCGAGAACGCCTACGGCTATCTCAAGAGCGAGGCGGGCGTGCACCGCCTGGTGCGGATCAGCCCGTACGACTTCCAGGGCCGGCGCCACACCTCGTTCGCCTCGGTGGACGTCTATCCGGAGGTGGACGACGACATCGAGATCGAGGTGCTGGACAAGGACCTGAAGGTCGACACCTACCGCTCCTCGGGCGCCGGCGGCCAGCACGTCAACAAGACGGAGTCGGCGGTGCGCCTCACCCACCTGCCGACCGGCGTCGTGGTCGCCTGTCAGAACGAGCGCAGCCAGATCAAGAACCGGGCGATGGCCATGAAGATCCTCAAGTCCCGGCTCTACGACCTGGAGGTGCAGAAGCGCAAGAAGGAACAGGACGAGCGCGAGGGTCTGAAGATGGACAACTCCTGGGGGAGCCAGATCCGCAGCTACGTGCTGCACCCCTACCGGCTGGTCAAGGACCACCGCACCGGCGCCGAGGTGGGGGATTCCACCCGCGTGCTGGACGGCGGCATCGATCCGTTCATCGAGGCGTATCTCAAGGGGCAGATGGCGGCGCCCGGTAAAGATGACCTGGCCTTTTGATCCTGTTCCCCCTCTCCCCGGCCCTCTCCCCCGTGCCGGGGGAGAGGGAGTAAAACTGCCATGATCCGAATCGACTACGTCTCCCCGCTCCCGCCGGTCCGGTCGGGGATCGCCGACTACAGCGTCGACCTGCTGCCGCATCTCGCGGAGCGGGCCGACGTGCGGCTGATCCGCCTGCCGGGCCAGCCCGTGGCTCCCGAGGTCGAGAGCGCCTGGCCGATCGCGCCGGCCGAGGAGACAGGGAATGGCCGACTGCCTCTCTACCAGATGGGCAACAACCGGTACCACGAAGGCGTGCGGGATCTGGCTGTCCGCATCCCCGGCGTGCTCACGCTCCACGACCTGGTCCTGCATCACCTGCTGCTCGATTTCACGCTCGGCCGCGGCGACTTCCATCCCTACAAGGATCTCCTGACGGACGATCACGGCTGGGTCGGGCACGCCGCGGCTCTCGCCAAGCGCTGGAACGCGTACGGCGACGCGCCGGTCTTCTCGCTGCCGGCGCACCGCGCCCTGCTGCGGAGCCAGCGGGGCGTGCTCGTCCACAGCGAATGGGCCGCGGGGATGATCCGCGAGGAGGACCCGGAGATCCGGGTGAGGGCCATCTCCATGGGCGTGCCGCTTCCTCCGGCGGCCGACTGGGAGCAGGGGCGAGCGCTGCGCCGCCGGTTCGGCCTGCCCGAGGACAAGCCGGTGCTCGGCTCGTTCGGATTCCAGACGCCGATCAAGCGCACGGCGGTGGCCGTCCGCGCCCTGGCCTGCCCGGGGCTGGAGGAAGTCCACCTGCTGATCGTGGGCGAGTCGTCGAAGGGGCTGGACCTGGAGGAGGAGGCGCGCCGGGCGGGCGTGGCCGACCGGGTCCACGTGCTCGGCTTCGTGCCGTTCGAGGAGTTCGAATCGGCGATCGCGGCCATCGACCTCTGCCTGAACCTGCGCTATCCCACGGCCGGTGAGACCTCGGCCTCGCTGCTCCGGGTGCTGGCCGCGGGGCGCCCCGCCATCGTCTCCGACTACGCCCAGTTCGCCGACCTGCCCCGCGAGGTCGTGATCCGGGTGCCGCTCGCCGGCGAGGAGGAGCCGGCCGAGCTGGCGGCGCTGCTGAGAGATCTCCTGGCCTCGCCCGGACGGCTCCGGGCCATGGGCGAGGCGGCGCGCGAGCACGTCCGAGTCCGGCACGACCCGGCGCGCTCCGCCGAGGCGGTCGTGGAGGCCTGCCGCGAGTGGCGCGAGCTGCCTCCGCCCGGCGATCTCCCGGCCGACGTGCCGTCTCCGTCGAGCCTCGCCTGGGGCCGGCTGGACGGCGAGATCGAGGTCCGGGGCGCCGACCTGCCGTGGCCGGAGGGAGAGCGGCGCCGGCTCCGGATCGGCCTGCGCAACCGCGGTTTCGCACGCTGGCTGGCGGGCGAGCGCGGGCCGGGCGGCGTGGCGGTGGTCGTCAAGCTGTTCACGGACGAGGGTCTCTCGGACGACCTGCTCGCCGGCCGGCCATGGCTGCCTCTGCCGCGCGACCTCGAACCGGGCGAGGAGGCCTGGATCGAGACCGAGGTCCGCCGCCCGCCGGGCCGGGCGTACCTGTGGATCGAGCCTCACCTCTTCGGCGGCCTCGGGCTATCCAAGCTCGGCGGGCCGCGATGGGAGATGCGCCTGTGAAACGCTATCTTCTCGCCGCGCTGGACTCGCCCGGCTGGCTGGTCCTCCTGGTTCCGCTCGCCGCCGTCCTCGGCCTGACGCTGTTCGGCGACGGCGCGGCCCGGCCGCCGGACCAGGGCGACGAGCCCACGTACGCGCTCCAGGCCTCCAGCCTCGCCTGGGACTTCGACCTCAAGTACGCGGAAGAGGACTATCAGCGCTACTTCGAGCAGTGGGGGGCGCGGCCCAAGGGGATCGACCTGGACAGCCCGGACGGCGGCCATACCCAGGTCTTCGCCCGGCCCTTCTACCACGCGCTGCTGACCGTCCCGTTCGTCCGCGTGATGCCCTACCGCGGCATCCGGGTGGCCAACGCGCTGCTCCTCGCGGCGGCGTCGATCCTCGCGGCCTGGGCGCTGGGACGGCACTTCGGATCGGCGGCGCCGGTCTGGGTGGCGGTCTTCGTGTTCGCGTCGGTCGCCTTCTCCCACGTGTTCCTGGCGACGGCGGACGTCTTCCTGCTCGCGGTCACCGCGATCGGCTTCGCGCTCGTCTACGCCGGCCAGCCGGAGCCGCCGCTCTCGTCGATGTATCAGGGGCCGCGCTCCTGGTCGGCGGGCACGCTCGGACGCTGGCTGGCGATCGGGGCGCTCCTCGCCATCCCGGGCACCTACCGGCTGCCGTATGTCCTCCTTCTCGTTCCGGCGGCCGTGGCCCTGCAGAAGTCGTTGCAGAGTCTCCGGGCCATCGCCTGGACAGGACTCATCCTGGGCGCGGGTCTCGTCTTCGCCCTGACCTCCTTCGTCCAGACCCTGGCCGGCGGGGAGCCGTTCTGGAGCCTGTCGGGCCTGCGGCCGACGCTCGACGCCGGCCTCCTCCTCTGGAGCGGGATCTACTTCCTGATCGGCCGGAGCGTGGGTCTCCTGCCGTACTTCCTGCCGGCGCTGCTGGCCTTCGCCGCGTTCCGGTCGGACCGGGGGCGGTGGGCCCTGCTCGCCGCGGCCGGGCTGGGAGCGCTGGCCTTCCTGGTGCTGCGGCCGTACGACTTCGCGGGGGTCGGCGGCGGGGTGGGCAACCGCCTGTTCCTGCCGCTCTACGCGGCGCTCTGGTTCCTGCCCGGCCGGCCGCTGCGAGCCTCCTGGGCCGTGGTCACCGCGGCGCTGGCCGCGCCCATCCTGTTCCCGATCTGGACGCATCCGGCGGCTCCCGAGCCGAGCCGGCTGGCGCTCTGGCTGCCCTACGAGGCGACCCAGAAGGACCTGCCGGGCGACTGGATCTCGTATGGCGGCATCCGGGTGAAGCCGACGAGCCCGAACGTCTGGCGGGCGGAGCGGGGGAGCGACCTGCGCATCGCCGGAGACGAGACCGGCGGTCTGGTGGCGGCGAGCGTCGAGCCCCTGGAGGGCCTGGTCCTGGATTTTGATCGGAATGCGCCCTCCCGGCTGATCGCGAACGGCCAGGAGCTCAAGCCCACGGTGCTGCGGCCCGACGGCTCGGTCTCGTTTGAGATCCCGCTCGGCTCGGCCCGGACCCATCCCATGGGCTGGTCGGGCGGAGACGCCCACGTCTACCAAGTGAGCTTCCGGCTGCCGGAGGCTCCGGCGAAGCCGATCGGCTTCCGGATCCATGCCTCCCGCGACGTGGTGATACAAAGGAGCGGGGAGGGACGATGAACGAGCCGCGCCGTTGGATTCAGGAGATCCGGGACCGCCTCGCGTCGCCGCCGCCCCGCCGGCTGAGCGCCAATGATCTCCGTCCCGCCTCGGTGCTGGTGCCGCTCTACGTGGACGCGGGCGAGCTCTGGACCGTGCTCACCAAGCGGACCGACGACCTGCCAAGCCACCGCAGCCAGATCGCCTTTCCAGGCGGCGGCCGCGAGCTCAAGGAGGACCCCTGGGCCGCGGCCCTGCGCGAGACGAACGAGGAGATCGGCCTCGATGCCAAGGGCATCCTCCGCCTCGGCGAGCTGGACGAGGGCGAGACCCCGGCCGGCTTCCGCGTGATCCCCTGCGTCGGGGCGATCCCCTTCCCCTACAAGGCCACGCCGAACGCGGCCGAGATCGCGGAGATCTTCAGCCTCCCCCTGAGCGCCTTCTCGAACCCGAAGATGGTCGAGGAGCGCCCGGTGAAGATCAACGGCGTCGAGCGGCTGCTCCTCGTCTACCACATCGGCAACCGCCAGATCTGGGGCCTCACCGCGCGCATCCTCCAGAACCTGCTGGTCCGGCTCGGGCTGGAGCCGGACACGGAGAACTAGGGGGCGTGATGAGAATGGGGCGTGATGAATCACGCCCCTACGCTCAAACTCGGGTGTAGAGGCGCCCTTCATGGCGCCCTGCACGGCTCCGGGCCGCCGTAACGTTCTACGAGCCGCCGTAACGTTCCACGGGCCGCCGTAACGTTCTATGGGCCGCCGTAACGTTCTACGGGCTGCCGTAACGTTCTACGGGCCGCCGTAACGTTCCACGGGCCGCCGTAACGTTCTACGGGCTGCCATAACGTTCTACGGGCTGCCGTAACGTTCTACGGGCTGCCGTAACGTTCCACGGGCTGCCGTAACGTTCCACGGGCTGCCGTAACGTTCTACGGGCCGCCGTAACGTTCTGCGGGCTGCCGCAACGTTCCACGGGCCGCCGTAACGTTCTACGGGCTGCCGTAACGTTCTACGGGCCGCCGTAACGTTCTACGGGCCCCCGTAAGCTTCTCCATGCCGATGTAAGCTTCTTTGCGGCGCTGTAAGGTTCTACGCCGCAAAGTAACTTCCGCCCGGATGGCGAGCTTCTCCACTGGATGACGGCATTTCATCCCTGGTTGCGAACGCTCACGCGGTAGCCGGACTTGCTCGTGCACTTGCCGACCTGCTGGACGACCGTCAGAACATCGGCGCCGGTGATCGCCCGTTTCAACAGGATCACCGTGCCGCTGCCATCGCCCAGCTCGACGTTGCCGCTGTCGTAGACATGGATCCGGGCTCCGGGGACGGACTCGGTGACCACGACGTAGTTCTGCCCGACCAGCGGGTGGCGGATTCGAGGCGCGGGCAACTGGTCGCACGGCAACGCCGGTGGGACATCCTGCTTCGGTCCCGGCGCGCACAACTCCTGCGACGTAATCAAAAGATCGCCCGCCTGGAGTGGGCGGCCCAGCGCGGAAGCGACGTCGTAATCCGGATACCAGGAGACCGGCCACGTGAAATCGGCGACCGGGCCGAACGTGGACTCGTCGATGCGGACACGGGCACCGTAGACGATGTTCTCCACGGTCACCAGCTCCTGGCCGGCATAGACGTTCGACGGATTGAGGTGGAGGGCCGGGAGCGTCTTGGGCGCTTCGACGGCGCTCTCATCCCCGGACACCGGGCTCTTGTCAGCGCACAACTCGGCTTGCGCCGTGAACGAATCGTTGATCACGAAAGGATGCTTGGCTGGATTGACCGCGGTCCAGCCGGTGCTGGTGCCGAAGGTCAGGGGATCGGCCCCGTTGCTGAAGACCGTGAGGTTGGCTCCGGGCACGTGGCGGACCGCGATGATGTCCCCGCACTCATGGATGAGGGTCGGATCGATGGCGGGAGCGGGCAGGCCGGCGGGGAAATCGACCTTGTGGTCCCGGACCGTGATGGCCGCGGACGGTCCCGACGGGACGCCGTTCAGGGTCTGCTTTGCCGTGACGACCTGGCCGGCCACGAGCGCCGGCACGTTGAACTCTTCCTTGTTCGGGTTCCTGGCGATGCGGGAGCCCGCCGGGGACCCGTTGATGAAGAGCTCCAACTGCGCGTTCAGGATGCCGCCGCGGACGGCGACTTTCTGGGCGCACTGATAGAGCGGATCGATGACGATCGGCGGCGAGATGAAGCTCGGGTCGTCCTGGACGTCCACCACGATCACCACGCCTCCGCCGGTAGGCGGCGCCTTGCAGGCCGCCTTCAAGGCGGCGATGTGAGCCACGAACTGGTTCCTGTCCATGCCGAACGGGGGCATGGTGCGCTTCGTCGGGTCCGGCGGGGAAGGCAGGGCCAGGATGTCCTCGTTCATGGCGGTCTCGAGGACGGTCCCGCAGTAGCCGGGAAGCTGGGTGGAGACGTCCGGAAAGCGGCCCGCCGAGCCATAGCTGTGGCAGCTCGTGCATTGCTGGGTCGAGGACACCGCGTCCAGCAGGTTCGTGGGACCGGGGTTCTGCGGCCAACTCGCATCCACGAGAGGATCGGGCCAACCGGCGGGCAGGAGGGACAACCCCGAAAACGGCGGCTTCTCCGGGTGGACCACGTAGGGGTTTTCCCCCGCGTGACAGTCCGTGCAGACGCCCTGGGCGTTGGCCACCAGATCGACTCCGCCGACGAACTGGTCGAGGCCCACCGCGAGGCCGCGGCGAAAGGTGCGGCCACGGGGGTTGTCGAAGAAGCAGGCCTTGTTGCTCTGCGTGCCGAGGCAGATGATGCCGAGGAGCGAGGCGTCGTCGCTGAAGCCGCCTCCGCCCGCCGGGGGATAGCGCGGCAGGGCGAGGCAGAAGCCCGGGGGAGACTTGCTGGTATGGAGCCACAGCTCCGCCTGGGAGGACTCGCTGATGAATTCCTTGTCGAAGACGCCCCGCAAGGTCCATTCGGCCGAGAACATGGCGACGGGGACGGGCACGCCCGCCTTCCGGCATTCGTCGATGTAGGCGACCCCGCCCGCGGTCGTCTTCAGGAAGACGGTCGTCGGGACTCCGCCCGCGTCCAACTCTTTCGCCCGCTCCGGATCGATGCCCTTGGTCCACCTGTCCGCTTCAGGGGGCGGTTGCTGCCGGATCTTCAGGTAGTAGTACCACCGTAGCGCGTTGTTGACGGAGGTCAGGTGCGCCGTGTTCTCCGGCCGGGTCTTGCCGATCAGCCAGTCGAGGAACAGCGCATCGGCCAGGACCTCGTCGCTGACCAGCTGGTGGATCAGGTCCGAGGTCTTTTTCATTTCCTCCTCGGTGACTCGGGCCTCCCCGCCCCGGCCCGGGGGCTCCTTCATCAACGCGGCGATGTAGTACCTCTGCGCCCTGCGGATGAAGTCCGCGTCGGGCTTCAGCTCCTTGCCGTCGGCTCCGAAGATGGCGCCATGGCCCAGCGTCAGGATCGGGTCGGCAGTGAATTCGTCCGCCAGTTGCGTCGGTCTGTCTTCACAGGACGCGATGAGGACGAGAGGCAGGACCAGCAGAAGGACGGCCAGGAGTCGGCTCATGGCAACCTCCTTGCGAGGGTGGGAGTAATTTCACGATAGCGGAGTCGTGAATCAGCGTCAATACTCTGGATGTGCTTCCATGTCCTCTCGTTGTCCCGATGTTATGCTGGCTCTGGTCATGAGAAATGAGACAGAACCGTGACAAGTGTCCCCGAGATCCGAATTCAGCTCTGCAACGAGGCGCCGATCCGGCCGGACGGCGAGTTTGTTCTCTACTGGATGACGGCGTTCCGCCGACTGGGCTGGAACTTCGCCCTGCAGCACGCCGCCGGGCGGGCCCGCCGGCTCGGACGCCCCCTGGTCATCCTGGAGCCTTTGCGCGCCGGCTATCCCTGGGCGTGCGACCGCTTCCACCGCTTCGTCCTGGACGGCATGGCCGTGCATGCGCGCCGGCTCGCGCGCTCGAACGCCCTCTACTACCCGTACGTCGAGCCCCGGCCCGGCGCCGGCAAGGGGCTCCTGGAGGCGCTGGCCGCCCGGGCCTGCGTGGTGGTGGCCGACGACTCCCCGGGCTTCTTCCTGCCGCGCATGGTCGACGCCGCCGGCCGGCGCTTGAAGGTCCGGATGGAGAAGGTGGACGCCAACGGCCTCCTGCCGCTGCGCGCCGCCGATCACGCGTTCACCGCGGCCTTCCATCTCCGCCGGTTCCTCCAGAAGACCCTGCCGGGCCATCTCGGCGACTTCCCCCACGCCGATCCGCTCCGGAAGCTTCCTCCCCGACTGGAGTCTCTGCCCGCGGAGATCCTGAAGCGCTGGCCGCCGGGCGCGGAAACGTCGCTCTCCGGGCTCCCGATCGACCACGACGTGCCGCCGGTCCCCGGCATCCAGGGAGGGGGCGAGGCCGCGGCAGCCACTCTTGAACGGTTCCTCGACGAGCGGCTGGAGACCTACGGCGAGGGCCGCAACCAGCCGGACGAGGAGACCACCAGCGGTCTGTCTCCCTATCTCCACTTCGGCCACGTCTCGTCGCACCAGATCTTCGCGGCTCTGGCCGGACGCGAGGAGTGGACCCCGGAGCGTCTGGGCCAGGGATCGAGAGGCGCGGTCGAAGGCTGGTGGGGGATGAGCCCGGCCGCCGAGAAGTTCCTCGACGAGGCGGTCACCTGGCGCGAGGTGGGGTACAACATGGCCTTCCATCACCCGGACTCCGACCGCTACGAGTCGCTGCCGGACTGGGCGCTCCGCACGCTCGGCAAGCACGAGGCCGACCCCCGGCCCAACCTCTACCCGCTCGAGGACTTCGAGGCCGCCCGCACCCAAGACGAAATCTGGAACGCGGCCCAGACGCAGCTCGTCCGCGAGGGCCGCATCCACAACTACCTGCGGATGCTCTGGGGCAAGAAGGTCCTCCACTGGTCGAAGACCCCGCGCGAGGCGCTGGCGGTCCTGATCCAGCTCAACAACCGGTACGCGCTCGACGGCCGCGATCCCAACTCCTACACCGGGATCTTCTGGTGCCTCGGGCGCTACGACCGGCCCTGGGCGCCCGAGAGGCCCGTCTTCGGCACCGTCCGCTACATGAGCAGCGAGAGCGCCCGCAGGAAGCTTCGCCTCGACCGCTACCTGTCGAGGTATGCTCCGGGCGGACAGCAGCTCTCGCTCGTGTAGAGGACGAACCCATGCGTCGAGCCCTCCTGGCGGTCCCGGCCGCCTTCCTTCTGGTCTCCTGCGCCTCCGCGCCGCATCCGGCCGGCTCCCTGCCCGGCGAGTTGGAGCGCCTCGTGGCCCGGCAGGGCAAGCAGCGGCTGATCGCCGTGGCGTACAAGAACCTCGGCACCGGCGCCGTGTTTTCCCTCCACGACCGCGAGCGCTTCCACGCGGCGAGCACGATGAAGATCCCGGTCATGATGGCGCTCTTCGACGCGGTGGACCGCGGCGAGCTGCGCCTGGACCAGCCCGTCCCGGTGCGCAACGAGTTCCACAGCATCATGGACGGCTCCACCTTCGTCCTCGACCCGGGCGAGGACGGCGACCCCGACCTCTACCAGGCCGCCGGCCAGACCCGCCCGCTGGAGGAGATGATCCGGCGGATGATCGTCCGCAGCTCGAACCTCGCCACCAACCTGCTGATCGAGAAGGTCGGCGCCTCGACCGTCATGGACCTGATGCGCCGGATCGAGGCCTACGACATCCGCGTCCTCCGCGGAGTGGAGGACGAGAAGGCCTTCGCCGCCGGCATGAACAACGCGGTCACCGCCCACGACCTCCTGATCGTCCTCGAAACCCTCGCCGGCGGCTCGGGATTCTCGAAGGCCAGCTCGGAGCTCATGATCGACATCCTCAAGGCGCAGGAGTTCAACGAGAAGATCCCCGCCGGCCTGCCGCCGGGCACGCCGGTCGCCCACAAGACCGGCGACATTACGGGCGTCCACCACGACGCCGCGATCGTCTTTCCGCCAGGCGAGCCGCCCTACGTGCTGGTGGTGCTGACCGCCGGGTTCCAGGACGAGAAGGAGGCGGACCAGGCCATCGCCGGGATCTCCCGGGCGGTGTGGGAGCGCCGGAGCGAGGTCCCCCGATGAGCGACGCCGATCTCCTGAGGCGCGCCGCCGAGATCGCGCTCGGGTTCCTCGACGGCCTGCCCGACCGGCGGGTCGGGCAGGCGGCGAGCGCCGACGAGCTGCGCTCCGCGCTCGGCGGCCCGCTGCCCGATCGGGGCGAGGCCCCGGCGGCGGTCCTCGAGCACCTGGCCCGCGGAGCCGACCCGGGCCTCGTCGCCATGGCCGGCCCGCGGTACTTCGGCTTCGTGATCGGCGGCCATCTGCCGGCCGCGCTCGCGGCGGACTGGCTCACGTCCACCTGGGACCAGAACGCCACCCTTTACGTCACCTCGCCCGCGAACTCGGTGGCCGAGGAGGTCTCGTCGGCCTGGCTCCTGGACCTGCTGGGCCTTCCCGCGACGGCGAGCGTCGGGTTCGTGACCGGCGCCCAGATGGCCAACTTCACCTGTCTCGCGGCGGCGCGCCACGAGGTGCTGCGGCAGGCCGGCTGGGACGTCGAGGCGAACGGCCTCTTCGGGGCTCCGGAGATCGACGTCGTCCTGGGCGCCGACGCGCACGTCACCGTCCTCATCGCGCTCCAGATGCTCGGCCTGGGGCGGCAGCGGGTGAGGCGGGTCGAGACGGACGGCCAGGGGCGGATGAAGGCGGATTCCCTGCGCGCGGTGCTCCGGGAGGGCTCGGGGCCGCTGATCGTCTGCGCCGCGGCCGGCAACGTGAACACCGGCGCCTTCGATCCCCTGGAGGAGGTCGTGGCCGCCGCCCGGGAGCGGGGGGCCTGGGTCCACGTGGATGGCGCCTTCGGCCTCTGGGCCGCCGCGGCTCCCGGCCTGCGCGATCTGGTCCGGGGCGCCGGCGGAGCGGACTCCTGGGCAGTCGACGCCCACAAGTGGCTGAACGTGCCGTACGACTGCGGGTTGGCGATCGTGGCGAATCCCCGGGCGCACAAGACCTCGATGACCGCCGCGGCGTCCTACATTCCGCCCTCCGAAAGCCAGCGGGACCCCTACGACTTCACGCCCGAGTTCTCCCGCCGCGCGCGGGGCTTCACGGTCTGGGCCGCGCTGCGTTCGCTGGGCCGCTCGGGGGTCGGGGAGCTGGTGGAGCGCTGCTGCGCGCTGGCGCGCCGGATGGCGGACCGCCTGCGGGGCGAGCCGGGCGTCGAGATCCTGAACGACGTGGTCCTGAACCAGGTGCTGGTCCGCTTCGGCGACTCCGACGATCAGACCAGGGAGGTCATCCGGCGGGTCCAGGAGGAGGGCACCTGCTGGCTCGGCGGCAGCACCTGGCGCGGCAGGGCGGCCATGAGAGTTTCGGTTTCCAACTGGTCCACCACCGAGGCCGATGTCGACGTTTCCGCGGAGGCGATCCTTTCCAGTTACCGCGGCAGCGGGTCCAGGATCTCCCCCTCCGGCCCCAGCCGCGGGTAAGCCACCTTCTTCTTCTTGCAGAGCCGGGCGAGCACCGGGTAGGTCCACTCGAAGAGCAGGCGGTCGTAGAGCTCCGGGTCGAGCCGGCGCCGGTCGTAGAGCCCGGCCGCGGCGCGCTGGCGGCGGGCCTCGAAGAGGATCAGCGCCGCGGCCACCGAGACGTTGAGCGACAGGCCCATGCCCATCATCGGGATGACCGCGAGGTCGTCCGCCAGCTCGACGGCCCGGGAGGTCACGCCGGTCTCCTCCTGGCCGAGGAGGACGGCGGTGGGGAGCGTGTAGTCGATCTCCCGGTAGTCCACGGCGCGGTCGGCGGGATGGGCGGCGAGGATGCGGAAGCCCTGCTCCTTGAGCGGCGCCACGGCGCTCTCCAGGTCGCGGTGCCGGCGGACCGGCACCCACTTGCGCGTGCCGCCGGAGGCCGGGCGGGAGATCTTGAGCTGGCCCCCGGCGCGCCAGACCGCGTGCGCCTCCAGCACGCCGACCGCGTCGCAGGTGCGCAGCAGGGCGGCGAAGTTGCGCGGGATCTGGACGTCCTCCATCAGCACCGTGAGGTCGGGCTGGCGGCGGTCCAGGACCTCCCGGACCCGGTGGAAGCGTTTCGGCGTGCTCATGACAGGTCTCTTCCCTTGATAGAATGCCACGCGCGGCGCCGCGGCGCCCTCGAATCCGAACTCTCTAGGAGGGACCTCCTCGATGGCAACTCTCGAACGCGCTGGCAGCGGCACCCTGGACCGGATCGTCGGCTTCCTGGGCGACGAGTCGGACAACCTGCTGTCCTACACCTGCAAGGGCATCCCGAAGGAGCAGATCACCCTGCCCGGCCCGGACCACCTCGACCGCGTCTGGACGATGTCGGACCGCAAGCCGCAGGTGCTCGTGAACCTGCACCGGCTTCACAACACGGGCCGCCTGGCCGGCACCGGCTACCTCTCGATCCTGCCGGTGGACCAGGGGGTCGAGCACTCCGCCGCCGCCTCCTTCGCGCCGAACCCGGAGTACTTCGATCCCGAGAACATCGTCCGGCTGGCGATCGAGGGCGGCTGCAACGGCGTGGCCTCGACCGTCGGCGTGCTCGGCATCCTGGCGCGCAAGTATGCCCACAGGATCCCCTTCATCGTGAAGATCAACCACAACGAGCTGCTGACCTACCCGAACAAGTTCGCGCAGATCCTGTTCGCCCAGGTCGAGCAGGCCTGGGAGATGGGCGCGGCGGCGGTCGGCGCGACGATCTACTTCGGCAGCGAGGACTCGGACCGCGAGATCGTCGAGATCTCCGAGGCCTTCGCGCGCGCCCATGAGATGGGGCTCGCCACGATCCTCTGGGCCTACACGCGCAACAACGCCTTCAAGAAGGACGGCGTGGACTACCACACCTCGGCCGACCTGACCGGCCAGGCGAACCACCTCGCGGTGACCATCCAGGCGGACATCGTCAAGCAGAAGCAGGCCACGAACAACGGCGGCTACAACGCGGTCAAGTTCGGCAAGACCAACCCGCGGGTCTACGGCGAGCTGGTCGCGGAGCACCCGATCGACTGGAACCGCTGGCAGGTGGCGAACTGCTACATGGGCCGCGTCGGCCTGATCAACTCGGGCGGCGAGGCCGCGGGCCAGAACGACATGGCCCAGGCGGTCCGCACCGCGGTGATCAACAAGCGGGCCGGCGGCTGCGGCCTGATCTCCGGCCGCAAGGCGTTCCAGCGCCCCATGCGCGAAGGCGTCGAGCTGCTCAACGCCATCCAGGACGTCTACCTGTCGGACGAGATCACCGTCGCGTGAGGATCGAGGCGGCGGAGGTATCGTTCCCGTCCACGGACCTCGCCGCCGACCTGGCCTTCTATACCGGCGAGTTGGGGTTCCGGCTGGACGAGATCTTCCCGGCCGACGATCCGTCGGTGGCCGTCCTGTCCGGCCACGGCCTGCGCCTCCGGCTGGAGCGGGGCCTGGACGTGGCTCCGGGTGTGCTTCGGCTGCTGTGCCGTGATCCCGAAGACAGGCGGGAGCTGACGGCTCCGAACGGCGTGCGCATCCGGATCGCCGACGCCCATCCACGCCTGGAGATGCCTCCGACGCAGCACGCCTTCGTCGTGCGCCGGCTGAAGGACAACAGCCCCTGGGTGATCGGCCGCGCGGGCATGCACTACCGGGATCTGATCCCCGGACGGCTCGGCGGCAGCATCATCGCGTCGCACATCCGCATTCCCGACGCCGGGCCGGTGCCGGACATGGTCCACTACCACACGGTGGGCTTCCAGTTGATCTTCTGCTATCGCGGCTGGGTCCGGCTGGTGTACGAGGACCAGGGGCCGCCGTTCGTCCTGGCGGCGGGGGATTGCGTCATCCAGCCGCCGCAGATCCGCCACCGCGTGCTCGAGGCGTCCGAGAACCTCCAGGTGGTCGAGATCGGCGTCCCGGCCGAGCACGTCACCACCGTGGACCACGAGATGGAGCTGCCCACCCCGTGGCTGCGCCCCGACCGGGAGTTCGGCGGACAGCGGTTCTGCCGCAGTGAGCTGGAGAAAGCCGTCTGGGCGCCCTGGAGGGTGCCCGGGTTCGAGGCGCGGGAGACCGGGATCGGCGCGGCGACCGCGGGCGTGGCCTCCGTCCAGGTCGCCCGCCCTGTCGCCGGTCATCCCGGGCAGTCCAAGGTGACCAGCCATACGGCGGACATCCTGTTCACGTTCGTCCTGGAAGGCTCCGTGACGCTCCGCGGAGACGGACAGGGTGCCCATGCGCTCGGCGAAGGCGACGCCTTCGTGATCCCGCCCCACCTGAAGACGGCGTTGACGGACTGCTCCGGGGATCTGCAGTTGCTGGAGGTCGCGTTGCCGGCGGACTTCGCGACCCACCTTCACCCGGACGAGGATCTTCGCGCGCCCGAGACGCGATAGCCGATCGCCAGCAGCAGGAGCCACGGGCCGCCGGCGATCAGCGTGGACCTCAGATCGGGAACCCACCAGGTGGATACCAGCATCGCGGCGATCAGGGCGGCCCCAGCCCAGGAGCCCGGCGGAGCCTTGGCACCCGCGGCCGCGCGATAGGCGACGTGGGTCACGAAGATCATCAGCCAGACGAACAGCGCGCCGAAGAGCGCGACCCCGAAAAACCACACGTACGCCGAGTTGGGCCAGAGCGCCCGGACCAGCGCGGCACACCCGAGGCCGAGGCTCGACACGAGCAGGGCGTTGACCGGCGTGCCATGCCCGGTCACGGCGCCGAGCGCCGGAGGCACGAATCCGGCGCGCGCCAGGGAGAACAGGGTCCGCGTGATCAGGTAGAGGTTCGCGTTCGAGCTCGACAGCGCGGCGCTCAGCACGACGAAGTTCATCAGGCCCGCGGCGCCGGGAATGCCGAGCCCCGCCAGCACGGTCACGAACGGGCTTTCGCCGGCCCCCAGCCGGTTCCACGGCGTCAAGGCGGTCAGCAGGGCGATGGTCACGACGTAGATGGCCGACAGGCCGAGGACCAGGCGGCGCATGGCCGCCGGAATCGTGCGGGCCGGGTCGGCCGCTTCGCCCGAGGTGACGCCCACGATCTCGACGCCGACGAACGAGTAGAGAGCGAAACAGCAGCCGAGCCAGATCCCTTGGATGCCGAAGGGCAGGAAGCCGCCCTGGCCGGTGAGGTTGCCCAGGCCGATCGCGGGCTCGCCGGTCAGGCCGAGCACGAGCAGCACGGCGACCCCGGCGAACAGCGCCACGGCGGCGACCTTGATCAGGACGAGCCAGGACTCGATCGTGCCCAGGCGCCCGACCGCCCGCGAGTTGGCGTAGACGAGCACGGCGGCGAACGCGATCACCCAGACCGCCCCGGGCACCTGCGGAAACCAGTAGCTCATGTAGATCGACGCGGCGACCAGTTGCGCGCCGGTCGCCACCACCTGCATCAGCCAATAGCTCACGCGCACGGCGTAGCCGGCGAAGGGCGAGACGTACATCGCCGCGTACACGCCGAAGGCGCCCGCCGTCGGGTGGGCCACCGCCATCTCGGCCAGCGCGCGGCCGAGCAGCAGCGAGATGACGGCCACGATCGCATAGGAGAGGACGACGGCCGGTCCGGCCACGTTGACCGCCAGGCCGCTGGCGAGGAACAGGCCCGTCCCGATCGCGCCGCCGAGCGCCATCGCCGTCTGCTGGGCTGCCGAAAGCTGGCGCGCGAGCACCTGCTCGTTGCGCACCGCGGGGTGCTGAGGGTTCGGGGTCATGGCGCCGCGTCCGGTCAGCGCGTCAGTTTATCCGGGTTCAACTGGAAGAAGATTTCGCGGATGAAGCCGCCCTCGGCGTGGAACGTCCCCACGTCGATCAGGTGGCCTTCCACGTACAGGAGGATGCCGGTGCGGCCGTTGACCGGACCGACGCGGATCTCGCAGGGGATCCGCGCCTTGGTCCGCAGGCCCTGGATGAACTTCGCCACCCTCTCGGCGCCCCGCACCGGCACCCGGGCCGCGTGGACCTTGCCGCCGCCGTCCGAGTAGCAGACCGCGTCGCGGGCCAGGAGGTCGATCATGCCCTGCATGTTGCCCTCGCGGCTCGCCTGGAGGAAGCCGAACAGCAGCCGGTCGTGCTCCTCGGGATCAGCCTGACGCGGACGCCCCTCGCGCTCGATCCGCTGGCGTGCCCGATGGTCGATCTGCCGACAGCTCGCCTCGGACTTGCCGATTGCCTCGGCGATCTCCCGGTAGCTCAGGTCGAACGACTCGCGCAGCAGGAAGACCGCGCGCTCCACCGGGTTGAGCTTCTCCAGGAGAAGAAGGAAGGCGGTCGAGACGTCGTCCTCCATCATCCGGATCGACTCCGGGTGGTCCTCGGTCTGGATGAGCGGCTCGGGGAGCCAGGGGCCGACGTAGTCGGTCAGCCGGTTGCGCGCGGCGCCGAGGGTGTCGATGCAGAGGCGGGTGACCGTCCGCATCAGGAAGGCGGGCGGGTTCTCGACCTTGGCATGATCCACGGCCTGCCAGCGCAGCCAGGCGTCCTGGAGCACGTCCTCGGCCTCGCTCACCGAGCCGAGCATGCGGTAGGCGATGCCGAACAGCCGGCCGCGCTCGCCCTGGAACGCGGCCAGCGGATCGGTCAACGCAGGCTCTCCGCAGTAGGTCATCCGGCAGATCGTATCCTTGTCGGAGGCAGGACGATCCATGGGACCGAAACGTGACAACCTTGAGCCATGTTTCTGCTCCGCGAGCCGACCCTGCCCGAGATCGAGGTGTTCCTGGAGCGGCAGCGCGGCGCCACGCTCTCGTATCCCGAAGTCGGGAAGACGCGCGACGGAGCGCCACCGTACTACAAGGTCGATCACAACCGGACGCGCCTGGGCACGGGCGAGGAGGCCTACCGGGTGGCGATCGCGGCCATGCGCCAATGGAAGATGTTCGACCTCGGCTGGGTCCGCGTCGCCTGGCCCGGGGCGCCGATCCAGGAGGGCACGACCGTGGCCGTCGTGGCGCACACTCTCGGCTTCTGGTCGCTGAACGCCTCGCGGATCGTCTACACCCTGGACGGCCTCGACCCGCAGGTCCGCCGCTTCGGCTTCGCCTATGGCACGCTCCGCGACCACGCCGAGATGGGGGAGGAGCGCTTCTCGATCGAGTGGGACCGGACCGACGGCGGCGTCTGGTACGACCTCTTCGCCTTCTCCCGGCCGCGCCACTGGCTGGCCCAGATGGGCTATCCGGCCAGCCGCGTCTTTCAGAAGCGCTTCGCGAGGGACTCGATGGCGGTGATGCGCCGGACCGTGGAGAAGGCCCTGCGGGGGGATACAGCGTAGCGGCTGCTGTCAACTCACGTCGAGAGAAACCTTGATGGCTTCGTTGAGCTCCTTGATCTTGACGAGATCACAGGAACCCATCAGCCGCTTCAAGCGCTCGCGGGGAATCGTGAGCATGTTGTCGAGGTTGGCGACGCACCGGACGGGCAGTCCTTGTCGCCCTCCGAGCACGACTTCGGTCGGAATCCCTCGAACCGTGCGGGTGACCAGGGTGACTATGATGGAGCCGATCGAGTGAAGGACGGCATCCCGGGTAAGGACGACGACCGGCCTGCTACCCACCGGAGACGGCAGGTCGGCCCACCAGATCTCGGCGCGCCTCAAGCACGGCCGTCCTTCCAGGCTGGGATTCCGCGGAGCTCGCCGGCCAGCTTCGCCTGGGTCTCGGCGACGTCGGCTTGGTCGACATCCGTGATGGCTGCCGCCTCGAGGTAGTCCCGGATCGCCTCCTCGATCAGGCCGACGACATCGCGGCCCTGGCGCGCCGCCAGAGCCGTGAGTTCTTCTTCCACGCGACGGGGCAGCTCGAGCGTCATGGATATAGCGTACGCGATTCGAGGCGGCTTCGCAACCGGCGAGCTCCGATAAACATCCTCCTCTTCCTCGTGTCAGAGCACGGAAGGCGCTTCGCCTTCCGGGAGGAGACATGATGAAGAAGAGAGACCGCAGGAAGCTGTCCGCATCCGTGTTGTTGCTGGCGCTGGTTGGCCTGCTCGCCGGCGCGCCGCGTCTGCGGGCGGACGACGACTCGAGCTATCGGGGGTTCGTGAATTCCGTGGCCAAGAGCCTGTACTTCCTGGCCTGGCCGACCGCGACCTATGAGAGTGTCGAGTTCGGCGACGTGGATTTCGTATCCTCCGGCGCCGATGTCAGCTTCCGGCTTCACGGAAAGAGCGCGTTCGACGACGGCCCTCTCTGGGTGGACGTGGTGATCGAGGTCAGGAACGGCGATATCACCGATCTGCGGTGGGGACGGAACAACGCGATCCTTGCGCAACCCGGCTCCACGATCAAATACATGGCCCAGGAGCTGGCCCGGATCAACAGCGAGCATCCGAGCGGCCAGACCTTGTCGTCGTCGTCCGCCGCGGGCTTCGGCTATGTGTTCACCAACCGATGCTCGATCTCCGTCGAGCTGGCCATCCATTACATGGATTCCTCGGGCCGATGGCAGACGGAAGGCTGGTGGACTTTCGCGCCCGGCGAAACGGCCTACCTCAGGACCGAGGCCGGCCGTGTGACCTCCAACAAGGCCACCTGGTACTTCTACGCCCGCACGACCGACAACGCCTGGGAATGGAGAGGGGAGAACCGGTTCCAGCTGAATGGGGACCCCCTGGGAATGAGGGAGCTGACGGACACCGAAGGAGACAGCGAGTGGTACGTCTCCTGCCAGTGAAAACGCGGGCGCCCGAAGGCCTGTGGGAGATAACCGCATAGCTTGACCCGCAGAAGGTGATTACGGTGTAATTACCTCAAGGGGGAGTATCGAGCTATGAGGACACGCATCGTTCGCATCGGAAACTCTCAGGGAATCCGCATCGCGAAGTATCTTCTCGACCAGACGGGGCTGCAGGAAGAGGTTGAGGTAGAGGCGGAAGGGAATCGACTCGTCATTCGTCCTGTGGTGGCGCCGCGGACCGGCTGGAAGGAAGCTTTCCAGGCCATGGCCGAAGCAGGAGAGGACCGGATGCTGGACAACGAACCGGTCGCGACTCGCTGGGATGAGGAAGAGTGGGAGTGGTGATCAGCCGCGGCGAGGTGTATCTGGTCGCGCTGGATCCGACCCTGGGCAGCGAGATCAAGAAGACCCGTCCGTGCGTCGTCATCTCTCCCGACGAGATCAACCACCGCATCCGAACGTTGATCGTCGCGCCCATGACGAGCAAGGGACGGCGTTATCCCACACGCGTGCCTTGTCGATTCCAGGACACGCAAGGCCTTGTCGTTCTGGACCAGATTCGCACTGTGGATTCCGAGCGACTGGTCAAGAAGCTGGGAGTCTTGGACGCCGAGACAATGAAGGCAGTCCTGGAAACCTTGCGGGAGATGTTTGCCATCTGAGGAGCCGCCCATGCCCACGATGCCCGAACGCTACCGCCGCTGGTTCGAATACGAGAAGGACAGTCACGCGAAGATCCTCGCCGCGCTCGACGCGGTGCCGGAGGCGCAGCGCGGCTCCGAGGGGTTCGAAAGGGCCGTCTCGCTGATGGCCCACTTGGTGCTCGCCCGCTGGCTGTGGCTGTTCCGGCTCGGCGCCGGGCCCGCCGAAGAGGTGCCGGCGAGCGCGGCGGGGTTCTTCCCCAGGGATGTGCCCGCGGGCGAGCTGCGCGGCCGTGTCGGGGCTATGGAGGAGGCCTGGGAGAGCTATCTCTCCCGTCTCGGTGAGGCCGAGGTCGCCCGCGTCGTCGAGTACCGAAGCCTGGAAGGGCCGGGCTTCCGGAACCCGGTGGAGGACGTCCTCACCCAGCTCTTCGGCCACTCCTGGTACCACCGCGGCCAGATCGCCCAGCTCCTGCGCTCGATCGGCGCCGAGCCTCCGGCCACGGATTTCATCTTCTGGGCTCGCGAGGCGATCTGAGCCTCACAGCCCGTTCGGATCGCCCAGCAGCGGCTGGTCGCCGGGCTGGCCGAACGGGATGACCAGTTCGGTCGTGCCGTCGTGGTCGGCGTCGCAGAGGAACCGCCCCTCCTCGCAGAGGCAGGGGTCGTCGCGGCCTTCGCCGTCCAGGTCCGCGAGCAGCGGGACGTCGCCGTCCTGGCCGAACGCGATCCCGACCTCGGCCGCGCCGCCGTCATGGGCGGTGTCGCAGAGAAGGCGGCCGTCGCGATACACGCACGGATCGTCGCGGCCGTCGCCGTCGAAGTCGCCGAGAAGCGGCCGGTCGGCTCCGCGGCCGAAGGAGAGCTCGATCTCCTCCTCGCCGCCGTCGTGCGCGAGGTCGCAGAGGAAGCGGTTGCCGCGGCGGACGCAGGGGGCGTCGCCCGGCAGGGCCCAGGTCAGGAGGCGGCCGTAGATGAGGCCTCCGGTCTCTTCCGTGTGCCTCGCCCAGACGGCCACGAACCGGCCGGCGGGGCCCGCGGCGGCCACGACGTCGTAGCCGTAGGCGTCGGAGTCGATCTGGAACGGCCCTCCCGACGGCGTCCCCGAGGCCTCGAAGCGCTGTCCGAAGACATGGCACCCGCGGAAGGACGGATCGCAGACGGACCACACCGCCAGGATCCGGCCCGCGGCGTCCATTGCCAATGAGATCGGACCTTCGTAGTTGGGGTCGCCGTCGGTCACGTGGAGAATGCCCGTCCGCGGCGCGCCCGAGGCCCGGAAGAGCCGCAGCCGCAGACCTCCCGCGGAGCTCCACGCCACGGCGAACCGGCCGTCCGGGCCGGCGGCGAGCGAGGGCGAGCCGGTCGTCGGGCTCTCCACTGCGCGAAACGGGACCGTGGGCCGGCCCGAGGCGTCGAGGAGGCTGCCCGCGATGCCGGTGCCGGTCATCCAGGCGGCGATGAAGCCTCCTCCCGAGCCGCGGACCACGACCGGGGCGGCGCCGGAGCGGGCGACCTGGGACGGCCCGCCCAACGGCCGGCCGAGGGGGTCGAAGCGCCAGGCTCCCACCTCCTTGCCATCTCCGAACAGGACGATCGCGCGCCCCTGCCGGTCGGTGGCCACCGACGGGGCGGCCTTGCGCCCGAGATAGATCTCGTCGGAGAGGGGCGAGCCGCTCCGGTCCAGGCGGCGGAAGTACGCGTTGGGTCCGGAATGCTGGTTGTAGCCTCCCCAGACCGCCGAGACGCCGGCGTCGTCCAGGGAGACCGAGAACGGCCCCTGATCGTCGCCCGCCTCCGAGCCGACCCGGACGTCCTCGGTCACGGGCGAGCCTCCGGCCGAGAACAGGCGGAGGAACGTTCCCCCGGGCCGGTCCACGCCCGAGTAGGCCCCCCAGAGGACGGCGAAGCGGCCGTCCCGGCCCATGGAGACGGTGGGCTCGATCTGGTCGCTCGAAGTCTCGGAGGTGACCTTGAACTCGCCGCCGGGATCGCGGCCCCGGACGGCGGCCGGAACGAGGAGAACGAGGAGGAGAAGAAGGGCGGTCAGCGTTCGGCGGCTCATCGTCGACATCCTCAGAAGCCGTTCACGTTGCCGAGGATCGGGATGCTTCCCGCCTCACCGAAGAGGATCTCGACCTCGGCGGCGCCGCCGTCGTGGGCCGTATCGCAGAGAAACCGGTCGAGCCGGAACACGCAGGCGTCGTCGCGGCCGTCGCCGTCCACGTCTCCGAGGAGAGGCGTGTCCCCGGGCTGGCCGAAGAACAGGACGACTTCGGGCCCTCGGCCGTCGTGGACAGTGTCACAGTGGAACCGGTCGCCGCGGAAGAGGCAGGGGTCGTCGTCGCCATCGCCGTCCACGTCGCCGAGCAGCGGGGCGTCCGTGACGCGGCCGAAGACGATCTGGACCTCGGCGGTGCCGCCGTTGTGCCGCGTGTCGCAGGCGAACCGCCGGCCCCGGCGGACGCAGGCGTCGTCGCGGCCGTCGCCGTTGACGTCGCCGAGGAGGGGAATGTCGCCGGCGACGCCGAAGGCGATCTCGGCCTCGGCCGTCCCGCCGTCGTGGGCGAGGTCGCAGAGAAAGCGGCCGTTGCGGTAGACGCAGAGGTCGTCGCGGCTGTCGCCGTCCAGGTTGCCGAGGAGCGGAGTATCGCCGGACCGGGCGAAGGAGGAGGAAAGCTCCGCGCCGCCGCCGTCGTGGAGGAGGTCGCAGGCGAGACCATCCTCTCCCAGGATGCAGGGGTCGGCGCCGGAGGGAGGGATCACGAAGCGCTGCGCGATCACGCCCCACTGGTCGCCGTCCTGGCCGGGGCCGTTGTACCGGCCGCTGGTCCAGGCGGCCAGGAAGCCGCCGGGCTGCAGGGCGACGCGGGCTCCGCCCTGGTCGAGCGCGGTCGTGGTGTTGAGCCGGAAGAGGCCCCCTCTCGCGGTCCCGGAGCGGTCGTACCAGACGCCGTAGACACCGTAGTCGCTGCCGTCGCGGCCCTCGCTGGTCCAGGTGACGAGGAGGTTGCCGGCCGCGTCGAGCAGGACGTCCGTGGAGCCCTCGAAGGCGCCGGGCAAGGCGCCCGGCGTGGACACCTTCCAGGGCGGCCCGGTCGGGGCGCCGTCGGGACCGAAGCGGCGGGCCCAGGCCTGGTTGTAGGTATCCCAGGCCACGGCGAAGCTGCCGTCCGGAGCCACGGCCAGGGATGGATCGAAGGTGCGGCCGGGCGCGGTCTCGACCGGGACCTCGGCGCCGATCGGGTCGCCGTCCGGATCGAAGCGCAGGAGGCGGATGTCCGCCTGCTCGGCGCCGAGGTCGCAGCAAGCTTCCCAGACCACGATCGTGCGGCCGTGGAGGTCGCAGGCCACGTCGGGATAACCGTTGGTCGGGTAGTCCTCGGAGCTGACGACGACCTCGGCGCCGCGCGGCGCTCCGGAGGGGTCGAACCAGCGGGCCAGGACGTCGGAGTCGTCACCGTTCGGGAGGAAGCGCTGCCAGACGGCCACGAAGCCGCCATCCGGGCAGTAGGAGGTGGCCGGGTAGTACTCGTTGTACCCGTCGCTCGTGCTGAGCCGGAATTCACCGCCCTTCGGGCTGCCGTCGGCCGCGAAGAGGCGGCCGTATGTGGTCACGTGGAAGGTTCCCGCTCCGTCGCGGGTCTGGCTGATCCAGGTGACGACGAAGTCGCCCTCCGGGGTCATGGCGACGGTGGGGATGAACTGGTCGCCGGCGGTGGAGACGTTCACCGGAATCTCGCCGCTCAGGGGCGCGCCGGTCGGGGAGAGCCGGCGGACGAAGACCCCGGCGCCGTCGCCGTCCTGGGTCGGCGGGGGAGACGGCGGGAAGCCGCTCTCCCAGGCCACGACCACGTTGCCGGCGGCGTCCGAGGCGACCCCGCTGACCCCCTGCAGACCCTGCGTGTAAGTGTTGACCTGGATCTCGGGGCCCACGGGGAGGGGTTGGGCGCTGGCGAAGACGGAGAACCCGGCCGACGCAGCCAGGCAGAGGAGGGACAGCAGGTGAAGACGGCGCATCACCACGATTCTATCTTCAGGTAAGCTCCGGACCGTGCCTCCCGTCTTCTCCGCCAGCGAGGTCCTCGGAGCCATGATCACTCCGGCCGTGCTCATCTCGGCCTCGGGCACGCTGGTGCTCTCCACCTCGAACCGCCTGACCCGGGTGGTGGACCGGGTCCGCGCCCTGGCGCAGGAGGCCGAGGGCTTCCAGGGCGAGCAGCGAAACGGCTCGCGGTCGCGGATGATCGTGGACCACCTGCCGAAGCTCTCCGACCGGGCGCTCCTCCTGCGGTCGGCCCTGACCGCGCTCTATGTGGCGATCGGCCTGCTGGTGATCACCAGCATCGCGGTAGGAGTGACAGCGGCTCTCGGCTGGGACTATGGCTGGGTGCCGGTCGTCACGGGCCTCGCCGGCGCCTGTGCGCTCCTCTACGGCAGCCTCCTCCTAGTCCGCGAGGCCCGGCTCGCCATCGGCTCGACCCTGCAGGAGATGGACTACCTGCGCGAGGTGGTCGGGCGGCCGGCGGGATCAACCGAGGATCGAGTCCACCCGTAGCCGCAGGCCTGGGCGGGCGAGGGCCTCGAAGACGTCGCCGCGCCGGAGGCGCCGGACGTCCTGATAGACGCCGAACGCCGGATTCCGGTGAACCGCGACGGCTCCGCCCGGGAGGTCGACGAGCCAGGCTTCCGGGATTCCGGCCTCGGCGTAGAGGGGGATCTTGACGTCGCGGTCGTAGGCCAGGGAATGGTCGGAGATCTCGACCACGAGAAGGACGTCCTCCGCGGCCGGAGGCCGCTCGGCGTAGCCGTCCTCCCGCCCGCGCAGGAGGACGAGGTCCGGCTGGGGCTGGGAGCCCTGGCCGGTCAGGACAACCGGGTTCTGGGCATCCAGGAGGAGGTCCGGACCAAGCCCGGCGCCCAGCAGCCGGAGTAGGCGTCGCAGGCAGGCCGCATGTCGATTGCCGATCGGCGTCAACTCGAAGATCTCTCCGCGAACGAGCTCCACCCGCTCGTCATCCGCCAGGATCCCCGACTCCAGCATCCGGTGGTACTCGTCGAGCGTAAGAAGTCTCTTGTTGGCGAACGCTATCACGGTTTGGATCCTCCCTCCCGATTGTACGTCAAACGCGCGGAGGCGGCGATTTGACCGTTTCTTGACGGTTTCGCGACCTCTCGATCCAGGCCCGGCGGGCATGCTCCGACCTGCCTGGACCGCGGGACGGACCCGCGGCCCGAACGATCGAAAGGGGCTGACCGTCATGAACAGAAGCTTTCGTCTGATGCTGGGCGCTGCCGCTCTCCTCTCCGCTTCCCTGCCCGTGTACGCGGGCGTCTCCATGGACCGGGCGTCGCAGTCCATCCCCGCCTGTCCGTTCCCGGTCAACCCGGCGAGCCTCTACCGCTGGGGAGTGCCGATGGGCGGCTGCGACGTGGGAGGCCTGGGTCCGGTGACCGAGGTCTGGGAAGGTTCCCTGGGCCTGGTCCCCGCTGACAACGTGGACGCGGTCTCCGCCAACACCACCACCGGCAAGAACATCAACTACCACATCTACTTCAGCGCCGACCGGGCTTCCCTGGGGATGCTCGGCACCCCCTACCGCGCCGAGGCGACCCTGAACCAGGCGGCTTCGGACATCTGGCGCATGAACAACCTGACGGTCGCGAGCCCGCTGGCATCCCTGGCCGCCTGCGCCCCCACGCCGATCGGCGGCGCGCACGCCCTGTTCCGCAACCAGGACAGCTACGACTTCATCTTCACGGCCCCCCCGGGCGTTGGTCCCCTGGGCGGCAACTACGACAACATCGACGCGCTCGAGCTGGACGATCTCGACCCGTCGCTCGATAAGTTCCACGACGTGGGCGTCTACTTCAGCCTCGACGCCGCCAGCCCGAGCCTTGGCGGGGCCTCTGCGGCCGCCATCTTCTTCACGCCGGTCGGCGGCGCGCCCGGCGTCTGGTCCGGGGCCGCCCCCCTCGGCCTGGTTGCGGCCGACGACATCGACGCCCTGGTGGTCTGGGACCGCGGCGTCGTCGGCGCTCCGGACCCCGGCATGGACCTGGTGCTCTTCTCCCTGGCCCCGGGCTCGCCGTCGCTCGGCGGCCTGTCTCCGGCCGGCATCTTCGTGAGCGACCTCACCGGCTTCTTCTGCGTGTACGTCCAGGCCAACACCCTGGGCATGCGCGTCATCGACAACATCGACGGCCTCGACGTCCTGCCGTAACGGGCTCAGTCCGCCAGCAGCTCGCGCAGGTCGGGGAGGTGGGCCTCGGCGTCCGCCTCCCCGAGCCGGATCAGGTGCTCCAGGTAGTCGGGCTGGAACATCAGGTAGCTCAGGAAGTCAGGGGTCGTGGTCTCCTTCGTGCCCAGGCTGCGGGTGAGGAGGCGCAACGTGTCCGGGAGCTGCGGCTCGTAGGCCGCCGCCAGCTTGCCGAGGTCGGCGGACGGCCGCAGCACCTTGATCGCCACCGGCCGCAGGCCGCCTCGGTCCTCGGGAGGCAGCTTCTCGAGCAGCGGGTTCAGGCTCTCCAGGCGGCGCACGTCCTCGTCCAGCACGTCCAGGAAGATGGCGTCCAGGAGCTGGTTGAGCACCTGGGCCGGCGGCGGATAGCCCTGGATCTGCGGCCGGTCGGCCTCCTCGAAGCTCGGCTCGTAGCGCGCCGAGATCGCGAGGACGCGGTCGGCCCCGAGGCGGATCGCCGGCGCGATCGGGGTGGAGAGGCGGACGCCGCCGTCGCCGTGGTAGGAGGGGCCCAGTCGCACCGCCGGGAAGACCAGCGGCAGCGCCGCCGACGCCATCACGTGCTCCACGGTCAGGCGGGTATTGACGGTGCGCCGCCGCGGCTGGTCCCCGGGCCGGAGATCCCGGCCCTGCACCCAGGTCACGGTCTGGCCGTTGGTGTAGTTGAGCGTGATGAGAGCGCAGGCCTTGAGCATGCCGCGCTCCAGGTTCCGGCCGATGCCGACCACCTCGCCGTCCACCGTGGTCCAGGCCCGGCGCAGCGTGTCGCGCAGCGGCGCGGTGTCGACCAGCCCCCGCATCTCGCGCCAGGCCGAGGGGGGAGCGGACGGCTGGTGGCTCGACCAGCGCAGCCAGCCCAGGAGGCTCTTCGCCAGGGCCGGGGTGTCGAGCCGGAAGATGTCCTCGATGTGCAGGCTGCCCCAGAGGTTGGCGAGCTCGTCCGCCGCCTCGCCGAGCCCGCCCGGGTGCGAGGCGATGAAGGCGGCGTTGATCGCCCCCGCCGAGACCCCTACCACGATGGGGAAGCGGACGGCGGGCAGGTGCTTCGCGAGCCCGCGCAGCACTCCCACCTGGTAGGCGGAGCGCGCGCCGCCGCCCGACATCACGACCGCCACCTCTCCCTTCCGGGCATCCTCGCCGCTTGATCCCATTGCATTTTCCTATAGCATGATCCACGCCACTTGCAAGGAGGCCGCCTCCTCATGAAGACCGTTCTGCTGACCGTCGTGGCTGTTCTCGCGATCCTCTGCCTGGCCGGGGCGGCCTTCGTCCACTCCGGGATCTACGACGTCGCGGCCAGCACGCCGGAAAGCGGCTTGGTCGGCGCGATGCTGCACCAGACCATGCACAGCTCGGTCGAGCGGCGCTCCAAGGACATCCAGGTGCCGCGGCTGGACGACCCTGACATGGTCCGGCGCGGTCTGATCCACTACTACGAGATGTGCGTCGTCTGCCACGGCGCGCCGGGCGTGAAGCCCTCGGAGATCGCCCAGGGGCTCAATCCCTACCCGCCGGAGCTGGCCGAGAAGTCCGAGCCGGACGAGGCCGCCGAGTGGTTCTGGATCGTCAAGCACGGCATCCGGATGACCGGCATGCCGGCCTTCGGCGTCACCCACTCCGACGAGGAGATCTGGGCCATCCTCGCCTTCCTCCAGGCGATGCCGAAGCTCTCGCCCGAGCAGTACCAGAAAATGATCCAGGAGGTCGGCCTGGAGGAAGCCATCCCGCCGGTCGCTTCGGAAGAGCACGGGGAGGCGCACGAGCACGCGCACTAGCCCGCCGGGTTCGGATAGACTCTGCCCCGTGATGGAACTGGGCGACTTCCGGCTGTCGCTGGTGGGCGATGGCGGCTTCCGGCTGGACGGCGGGGCGATGTTCGGCGTTGTCCCGCGGACGCTCTGGGAGAAGCCCTGCCCGCCGGACGAGCGCAACCGCATCCGCATGGCCACCAACTGCCTGCTGGTCGAGCGCGGCCGGGACCTCCTCCTCATCGACACCGGAATCGGCGACAAGCACGACGCGAAGTTCCAGGCCAACTACGGCATGGAGCCAGGAGCGCTCCGGCTGCCCGACTCGATCCGCGCCGCCGGCTACGAGCCGGAGGACGTCACCCACGTGCTCCTCTCCCACCTCCACTTCGACCATTGCGGGTGGAATACGAGAGAGAAGGACGGACGGCTGGTGCCGACCTTTCCCAAGGCCCGCTACTGGCTGCAGCGCGGGGAGGTCGAGCACGCCCGGCATCCGAACGAGCGCGACCGGGCGAGCTACGACCCGCGCAACTGGGAGCCGCTCTTCGAGGCCGGCGTGGTCGAGCTGTTCGGCGACGAGGGGGAGCCGATCGCCGGCGTGAAGGCCGTGCGCGCCCCCGGGCACAACGCGGACATGTGCATTGTTCTGATGGACGGGGGAGGCGGGTCCGGGGCGGTCTTCTGGGCCGACCTGGTGCCCACGACGGCGCACGTCCCCTACCCCTGGATCATGGGTTACGACCTGTATCCGTTGACGACGCTGGAAAACAAGAAGATCTGGCTGCCGCGCGCGGCCGAGGGCGGGTGGCTCTGCGTGTTCGAGCACGACCCGGACGTCCCGTTCGCGCGGCTGGTGGAGGAGAAGCCCGGGCGCTACAAGGCCGTACCGGAGATCCTCCTCCCAAGGGAGATCCATGGCGCGAGAAGAGTTTGATCTGATCATCATCGGCAGCGGTCCGGGCGGCTACGTCGCCGCCATCCGCGCCGGTCAACTGGGGATGAAGGTCGCCTGCGTGGAGAAGGACCCCAAGCTGGGCGGCACCTGCCTGCACCGCGGCTGCATCCCGACCAAGGCGCTGCTCCACACCGCCTCGGTCCTCGACGAGATCCGCGAGGCCGGCGGCCTGGGCATCGACGTGGCCGAGCCCAAGCTCGACGTCGGCCGTGCCCAGGAGCGCAAGCGCAAGGTGGTGGACAGCAACGCCCGCGGCATCGAAGGGCTGTTCAAGAAGAACAAGGTGACCTGGCTGCGCGGCTTCGGCCGCATGACCGGCGCCCACGAGGTCGAGGTCGAGGGGCCGGATGGAAAGGCCACTTATGGAGCGAAGCGCATGATGATCGCCACCGGCTCCGTGCCGCGCGACATCCCGATCGCCCCGTCCGACGGCGAGCGGGTGCTCAATTCCGACCACATCCTGGAGCTGGGCCGCGTCCCGGCGTCCCTCGCCGTGCTCGGCGCCGGCGCCGTGGGCACCGAGTTCGCCTCGATCTACACCTCCTTCGGCTCCAAGGTCACCCTGATCGAGATGCTCCCCCGCATCCTGCCGATCGAGGACGAGGAGGTCTCCGCGGAGCTCGAGAAGAACATCCGCCGCCGCGGCATCAAGGTGATGACCGGCACGAAGATGGCCGGCTTCGAGAAGACCGAGGGCGGGGTTCGCCTCAACCTGGAGAAGGACGGCAAGACGGACACCCTCGAAGCCGAGATGCTCCTGGTGGCGGTAGGCCGCAAGCCGCTCACCGAGAACCTCGGCCTGGAGGCGCTGGGCGTCGAGCTGGAGCGCGGCTACGTCAAGGTCAACGGATTCATGCAGAGCGCGGTGCCGCACGTCTACGCGATCGGCGACGTGGTCAACACCCCGTGGCTGGCGCACGTCGCTTCGGCGGAAGGGATCCTGGCGGTCGAGCACATGGCCGGCCTGCCGGTCAAACCGATCAACTACGACCGCGTGCCGTCCTGCACCTACTGCGAGCCCGAGGTGGCGAGCGTGGGCCTCACCGAGGCCAAGGCGAAGGAGCGCGGCTACGACGTCCAGGTCGGCAAGTTCCCGCTCACCGCGCTCGGCAAGGCGAAGATCCTCGGCAAGACCGCGGGCTTCGTGAAGATCGTGCGCGACAAGAAGTACGACGAGATCCTCGGAGTCCACATCGTGGGCGCCCACGCCACGGACCTCATCGCCGAGGCCTGCGTGGCGCTCCAGATGGAGGGCACCGACGAGGAGCTGTTCCGGACCATGCACGCCCATCCGACCCTGTCGGAGGCGGTCATGGAGGCGGCCCACGCCGCCCATGGCCAGGCGATCCACTTCTAGGAAAGTTCACCTGCAGCGTCGCGGGAGCGCGGTCCGCCGCGCTCCCGGCGGCGCCTGGCGAGGAGTCAAATGTCAAAGCTGAGCAAGAGCTGGGGCCCCCTCCATCCGGCGGCGGAGGAGACCGACAGGCTGGCGAAGACGGATCTTCCCCGGGAGCGGCAGATCGAGCTCTACCATTACCTCAGGCTCAACCGGATGACCGAGGACCGCCTGAGCAACCTCTACCGCCAGGGCAAGGTGGTGGGCGGCCTCTACTCCAGCCGCGGGCAGGAGGCGATCGCGGTCGGCAGCGCCTACGCCCTGGAGCCCCAGGACATCGTGGGTCCGCTGATCCGCAACCTCGGCGCCTACTTCATCCGCGGGGTCAAGCCACGCGAGATCATGATGCAGTACATGGCCCGCGCCGACAGCCCCACCGGCGGCAAGGATGCCAACAACCACTTCGGCGACCTGTCGCGCGGGCTCGTGGCGCCGATCTCGATGCTCGGCTCGCTCATCCCGGTCATGGTCGGCGTCGCCCTGGCGGGCCGCATGCAGGGGAAGGACCTCGTGGCCATGACCTACATCGGCGACGGCGGGACTTCGACCGGGGACTTCCACGAGGGGCTCAACTTCGCGGCCGTCCTGAACGTCCCCCTGGTCCTGATCGCGGAGAACAACGGCTACGCCTACTCGACCCCGACCTCGAAGCAGATGAAGATCAGGGATATCGCCGTGCGGGCGGCAGCCTACGGCATCGCCGGCGAGGTGGTGGACGGCAACGACGTGCTGGCGGTCCACGAGGTCACGAAGCGGGCCGTCGAGCGGGCGCGCAGCGGCGGCGGGCCGACGCTGATCGAGGCCAAGACCTTCCGCATCAAGGGCCATGCCGAGCACGACGACGCCGGCTACGTGCCTCCCGGCGTCGCCGACCCGTGGAAGGCGAAGGACCCCATCGATCGCTTCGAGCGCCACCTGCTCTCCCACGGCCTGGCGACCGAGGAGGAGCTGCAACGGATCGTGGCGGCGATCGACGAGGAGCTGAACCGGGAGGTCGACGCGGCGATCGCCTCGCCGTTCCCGCCGCCGGAACGGGCGTCCGAGGGGGTGTACGCGTCATGACCCCCATCACCTACATCGAGGCCATCCGCCAGGCGCTCTGGGAGGAGATGGAACAGGACGGGCGGGTGTTCATGATCGGCCAGGACATCGGCACCTATGGCGGCGCCTTCCGGGCGACGGCCGGCATGCTGAAGCATTTCGGGCCGGAGCGCATCATCGACTCGCCGATCAGCGAGTCCGCCATGGTGGGCGCCGCGATCGGCGCCGCCATGATGGGCCTGCGGCCGGTCGTGGAGATGCAGTTCATCGACTTCATCGCCTGCGCCTGGAACCAGATCTTCAACTTCGCCGGCCCCAACCACTATCGCTGGGGACAGGCCGTGCCGCTCGTGGTGCGCGGGCCGTCGGGTGGCGGGGTGCGGGGCTCGAACTTCCACAGCCAGAACCCGGAGTCGGTCTTCCAGCACGGCCCGGGACTGAAGATCGTGGCGCCCGGCACGGCGGCCGACGCCCGCGGCCTGCTCAAGGCGGCGATCCGCGACCCCAACCCGGTGCTCTACTTCGAGCACAAGTTCCTCTACCGGCGGCTCAAGGAGGAGATGCCGGAGGGGGACGGGGTGGTCGAGATCGGCAAGGCGAACCTGGCGCGGCCGGGGCGCGACCTGTCGGTGATCACCTATGGTGCTATGCTCCACGTGGCTCTCGAAGCCGCGGGGCGCCTCGAAGCCGACGGCATCGATCTTGAAGTCCTCGACCTGCGCACGATCAAGCCCCTCGATGAGGAGGCGGTTCTCGCCACGGTCCGGAAGACCAGCCGCGTGATCGTCCTCACCGAGGAGCAGAGGACCGGCTCGGTGGCCGGGGAGGTGGCCGCTAGGATCGCCGAGCAGGCCTTCGCCTGGCTGGATGGACCGGTGGTCCGGCTTTGCTGCCCGGACACGCCGATCCCCTACAGCCCGACGCTCGAGGACGCCTATCTGCCCAACGTGGACAAGCTCGTCGCGAAGGTGCGGGAGCTGGCCAGCTACTGAAGAAGAATCGAACCGGAGACGGGAGAGGATTTATGGCAACGGAAGTCGTGATGCCCCAGATGGGGGAGTCGATCGCGGAGGGAACCATCACCCGGTGGCTGGTGAAGGTCGGCGACAAGGTCGAACGGGACAAGCCGCTGTTCGAGATCTCGACCGACAAGGTGGACGCGGAGATCCCCAGCCCGGCCTCGGGCACGCTGCTGGAGATCCGCAACAAGGAGGGCGAGACCGTCCCGGTCAACCAGGTCGTCGCCCTGATCGGAGAAGCGGGTGAAGCCGGCGAGCAGCCGGCCGCCCCTGCCCAGGCAACTCCGGCTGCGGCCGCTCCGGTCGAGAGTACCGAGGAGGTCAAGAAGGTCGAGACCGCCCGCGAGCCAGCGGCGACCGAGGGAGAGGGCGCGCCCAAGGCGGCCTCGCCCGAGCCGGCCCCGGCGCCCAAGGAAGAGCAGGCTGCCGCTCCGGCCTCCGAAGAGGAGCGGTTGAAGAAGTTCTCCAGCCCGCTCGTCCGCAGCATGGCGTCCAAGGAGGGAGTGAACCTGGAGGAGGTCAAGGGCACCGGCGCCCAGGGCCGCGTGACCAAGGACGACCTCGTGGCGCACCTGGAGCAGCGCAAGTCGGCGCCCGCTCCGGCTCCTGCTCCGTCTGCCGCTCCCGCCCCGGCGCCCGCTCCGCCTCCGGCCGCCGCGCCGCCTGCCGCCCAGCGTCCGGCCCCGGCGGGCTTCCACGTCGCGGCCTACGGGCCGAACGAGAACGTCGAGATCGAGCCGATGTCGAAGATCCGCCAGATCACGGCGGCGCACATGGTCTACTCCAAGGCCACCTCGGCACACGTGACCACGGTCTTCCACATCGACTTCTCGAAGGTGGCGCGCGCCCGCGCCCGCGCCAAGGACGGGTTCCAGAAGAAGGAGGGCACGAAGCTGACCTACATGCCCTTCATCTTCAAGGCGGTCGCCACCGCGCTCAAGGCCCACAAGACCGTGAACGCCTCGATCGACGGCACGAACATCGTCTACAAGAAGGACATCAACATCGGCATGGCCGTGGACATGCCGGGCAAGGGCCTGATCGTCCCGGTCATCCGGAACGCCGACCAGTTGAGCCTGGTCGGCCTCGCGAAGACCGCGAACGACCTCGCCGACCGCGCGCGGAGCAAGAAGCTCAAGCCCGAGGAGACCCAGGGCGGCACCTTCACGGTGACCAACCCCGGCGTCTTCGGCAGCCTGTTCGGCACCCCGGTGATCAACCAGCCGCAGGTGGCGATCCTGGGCATCGGCACGATCGAGAAGCGGCCCATCGTGGTCGAGGACGAGGACGGCAACGACTCCATCGTCATCAAGACCATGTCCTACTTCGGCATCTCCTACGACCACCGCCTGGTGGACGGCGCGGACGCCGACCGCTTCATGATCGACGTCAAGAAGGTCCTGGAGCAGGACACCTGGACCGAGCTCGAGGCCTACGTCTAGAACCGGCACGTCTGGAGACGTTTGCGGCGGGCCCGGCGTCGGCAGACACCGGGCCCGTCGTGTTTGCGGATGAAAACCGTCGCGTGCTAGAGTTACCCCGGAGGGAGCGAGATGGTAATCCCCCAGAGAAACGAAGAGCCGCTGATGACGGGTGAGGAGCTTGCCCGGCGTCCTGATCTCCACTGCGAGCTGGTGGATGGGAGAGTGGTGCCGATGCCCATGACGGGCTATGTCCATGGTAGCTGTGAGGCGAATCTGAGCTTCTTTCTGGGCCTGTGGGCAAGGCAAACTGGACGCGGTATCGTGATGGTGGGAGAGACCGGACTTTACACCCGGCACGATCCGGACACCGTCCGGGGAACCGATGCACTTTTCATCTCCCACGAACGCTACGACCGCCGTGGACCGTACACGTTTCTCGACGTCGCCCCTGAACTGGTCGTGGAGGTCTACTCACCCGACGAGTTGTTCGGCGTTGGATGAGAGGGCAGCCCTTCGCCGGAGCCTGTCGGCGTCTCGCCGACACCTGCAGGCGTTTCCCCGGAACCTGTCGGCCTCTCGCCGGAACCTATCCCTGATCGGCCCGATCCTATCGGCGTTTCGCCGACACCTCCCGGCGATTGGTCCGAACCTATCCGCCATTCG
>JBEQUE010000026.1:0-4007 GCA_040349255.1 Acidobacteriota bacterium
GAAGTCGTCCTGGTGGTCGAAGGCGTCGAGGGCGCGCGTGCGGGTGCGCTCCAGAAGGCCGCGGAACGCGGGGTCTCCGGAGGCGTCGGACCGCAAGGCGAGCGTGTTGACGAAGAACCCTATGAGGCCTTCGAGCTCGGCCCGCGTGCGGCCGGCCACCGGGGTGCCGACCGCGAAGTCGTCCTGGTGGGAGAGGCGGTGGAGCAGCGCCTGGAAGCCGGCCATGAGGACCATGAAGAGGCTGGCCCGGCCGTCGAGAGCCAGGGCCGCGGCACCGTCGCGCAGCGCGGCCGGGAACGAGACCGGCACGACTCCGCCTTTGGAGCTGCGGACCGCCGGCCGCGGCCGGTCGGCGACGAGGTCGAGCGGCGGCACCTCGGCGAGCGTCTCCCGCCAGTAGGCGATCTGGCGGTCCAGGGTCTCGCGGTCGAGCCACTCGCGCTGCCAGAGCGCGAAGTCGGCGTACTGGACCGGCAGCTCCGGCAGGGTCCGGTCCGCATAGAGAGCCGCGACCTCGCGCACCAGGACGCCGAGCGACCAGCCGTCCGCCACGATGTGGTGGATGTTGAGGAAGAGGACGTGGCTCTCCGGCTCCAGCCGCACCAGGGTGGCGCGGAGGAGCGGCCCCGCGGCGAGGTCGAACGGCTGCCGGGCCTCGTGGCGGAGGAAGAGCTCGAGGTCGTCCTCCGACAGCTCGATCCGCGCCAGCATGAACGCCGGCGGGTGGACGATCTGCACCGGGCTGCCGCCGCGGAAGCCGAACGTGGTGCGCAGGGTCTCGTGGCGCCGGACGAGCCCGGCCAGGGCGCGCTCCAGGGCCGCCGCGTCGAGCGCGCCGCCGAGGCGCAGGGCAACCGGGATGTTGTAGACCGGGCTCTCCGGCTCCAACTGGTCGAGGAACCAGAGGCGCTCCTGGGCGAAGGAGAGCGGCAGCTCCTCGCCGTCCCGCGGGGCGCGGGCGACGAGCGGCGTGAGCTTGCGGCGGCCCTTGGAGAGCCAAGCGGCCATCCGGGCCACGGTCGGAGCCTCGAAGATCGCGGCCACGGGCACGACCTCGCCCAGCTCGCGCTGGAGGCGGTTCACGAGCACGGCGCCGCTGATCGAGTTGCCGCCCAGCTCGAAGAACGAATCGTGGATCCCTGCCTCGACGCCCAGGGTCTCGCTCCACAGTCCGGCCAGGAAGCGCTCCAGTGGGGTGGACGGTTCCACCCGCTCGCGCGTCGAGACCGGCGCGTCCGGCTCGGGCAGCGCCTTCCTGTCCACCTTGCCGTTCGGGCTGAGCGGCATCTCGTCCAGGAAGACGAAGGCGGACGGCATGTAGGCCTCGGGCAGCCGGGAGGCGAGGTGCGCCTGGAGAGCTTCCTTCTCGCCGCCGACGAGGTAGGCGACAAGCCGCTGGTCTTTGGCGATCACGACCGCCGCGCCCACGTCCGGGTGGTCGGCGAGCGCGGCCTCGATCTCGCCGAGCTCGATGCGGACGCCACGGATCTTGACCTGGTGGTCGATCCGGCCCAGGTACTCGACCGCGCCGTCCGGACGCCAGCGCGCCAGGTCGCCGGTCCGATACATCCTTGATCCAGCGGAGCCGAACGGATCGGGAACGAACCGCTCGGCCGTCAGCTCGGGGCGATTGTGGTAGCCCCGCGCCGGCTGGACCCCTCCGATGTAGAGCTCGCCCGGGATGCCCACCGGCACCAGGCCTAGGGCTGGATCGACCAGGTGGATCGTGGTGTTGGCGATCGGACGGCCGATCGGGATTGAAGGCTCGTCCTCGACGCACGGCCAGGCCGTCACGTCCACCGCGGCCTCGGTCGGTCCGTAAAGGTTGTGCAGCTCGACGCCCGGCAGGATCTCGTGGAAACGGCGCACGACGTCGGCCGGCAGCGCCTCGCCGCTGCAGATCACCCGCTTCAGATCGGCCGGCTCCGCGCCCGGCGCGTCGAGGAAGACGCGCAGCATCGACGGCACGAAGTGGAGCGTCGTGACGCCTTCCTCCCGGATGGTTCGGACCAGGTAGGACGGGTCCTGGTGGCCGCCGGGGAGGGCTACGACCAGACGCGCGCCGGTGATCAACGGCCAGAAGAATTCCCAGACCGAGACGTCGAAGCTGAACGGGGTCTTCTGGAGGACCCGGTCGTCGGGGGTGAGGCCGTAGGCCTCCTGCATCCAGAGCAGGCGGTTGCGGATGGCGCGGTGCGAGTTGACGGCGCCTTTGGGTCTTCCGGTGGTGCCCGAGGTGTAGATGGCGTAGGCGGCCGTCGAGGGCGCGATGAATCGCGCCCCTACACCCGGGCCCTGTACAACGCCCCGGATCGTCGCGGCGTCGAGGAGCACCGAGACGCCCGAGTCCTCCACCATGAAGGCGATGCGCTCCGCGGGATAGCTGGGATCGATCGGCACGTAGGCCGCGCCGGCCCGCAGGATGCCGACCAGGCCGACCACCAGCTCCAGCGAGCGCTCGGCGCGGATGCCGATCAGCTCATCCGGCCGGTCGCCCAGCCATGCGGCCACTCCGCCGGCCCGCTCCCACAGCTCGGCGTAGGTCAGATCCTCGCCCTCAAACGACACCGCCACCGCGCCGGGCGTCCGGCGGACCTGGTCCTCGATCATCTCCGGCAGGCAGGGCTCGGCCGGCCAGTCGTTCGAGGTCGCGTTCCACTCGAGAAGCTGGTGCTTCTCGCCCTCGGACAGCAGCGGCAGATCGAGGAGCGGCCGGCCCGGATCGGCCAGCACGGCCTCCAGGAGCGCCGCGAAGTGGCCGCGCTGGCGGGCGATGCGGGTCGCGTCGAACAGGTCGGTGCTGTAGGCCCAGGTCGCGATCAGCCCGTTGCCCATCTCGGTGGCGCTCAGGGCGAGGTCGAACTTGGTCGTGGCGAGCTCGACCTCCTGCGGCGCGAGCGTCAGGCCCGGCAGCTCCACGGCGGACACCGGCGTGTTCTGGAGGACCAGATGGACCTGGAAGATCGGCGTGCGGCTCAGGTCGCGCGCCGGGTCGAGCTCCTCCACGATCCGCTCGAACGGCAGGTCCTGGTGGCCGAAGGCCTCCAGCGTGACCTCGCGCACGCGGACGAGCAGCGCGCGGAAGTCGGGCTCGCCCGAGAGGTCCACCCGCAGCGCCAGCGTGTTGAGGAACAGGCCGATCAGACCCTCGGTCTCGGACCGCGTGCGGCCGGCGACCGGCGTGCCGATCACGATGTCGGTCTGGCCCGTGTAGCGCGACAGGAGCGCGGCGAACGCGGCTAGGAGGACCATGAACGGCGTGGCGCCTTCGCGCCGGCTGAGGGGCCGGAGGTCCGGGAAGGTGTCCTTCTGCCCGCCGCCGCGGTAGCTCTGCACGGCCGGCCGCGGCCGGTCCGCGGGCAGGCTGAGCTGGCTCGGAGCCCCGGCGAGCCGCCGCTTCCAGTAGGCGAGCTGCTCCTCGGCGAGCCCGCGCTCCAGGACCTCGCGTTGCCAGGCGGCGAAGTCGGCGTACTGGAGCGGCAGCTCCGGCAGGGTCTCGCCCGCGTAGAGCGCACCCAGCTCGCGCACCAGGATGCCGAACGACCAGCCGTCGCCCGCGATGTGGTGCAGCGCGAGCAGCGCGATCCAGTCGGTTTCGCCCACGCGCAGCAGCAGCGCCCGGAGCATCGGACCGTTCTCCAGATCGAACGGCCGCGCCGCGGCGCGGGCCAGGATCGTCCGGACGGCGCCGTCGCGGTCCGGGACCGACCGCAGGTCCACCAGCGGCAACGCAACGCCGGCGTCCGGACCGGTCTTCTGGACGGGCCGGCCGGCCACGGTGGGGTACGTCGTGCGCAGGACCTCGTGGCGGCGGACGACCTCGCCCAGGGCCGCCGCGAGCGCCGGCACGTCGAGCGCGCCGCGGAGGCGCAGCGCCAGCGGGATGTTGTAGGCCGAGACACCCGGAGACCCCGCCAACAACCGGTCGAGGAACCAGAAGCGCTCCTGGCCGAACGAGAGCGGCAGGGCCTCGCGCTCCGCCCGGCGGCGGAGGGACGGCGCCTCGA
>JBEQUE010000032.1:0-13489 GCA_040349255.1 Acidobacteriota bacterium
CGAGACGAGCCACTGCACGCTCTTGATCCCCTCCTGGCGGTCCAGCGGATAGGCGAGGTCGAAGTGGACCATGGTGCCTCCCGACGAGCGGCTGGAGCCGAGGCGCAGGCCGAGACCCACGTCCCGGAGGATCTCCTGATCGCCGGAGCTGCCGTCCGCGAACCAGGCCCGGCCGGCGTCGAAGAAGGCGGCGGCGCCCAGGTGGAGCACGTGGAAGAACTCGCGGTCGCTGAAGACGCGCTGCTCCAGCGTCACCAGCCAGCGCCGGTCGCCGCTCAGGTAGCGCAGCGGATAGCCGCGCAGCCCGGTGTCGCCGCCGAGCAGGAGCTGCATCTCCGGGTCCAGCTCCTCGGCCAGCGCGCCTTCGAGCGAGACGTGGAACACGCTCTTGCCGAAGTCGCGCACGTAGTACCGGAGACGGCCGCCCACCAGGAAATTCTCCCGGCCGTGGCTGCCCCAGCGCGAGCCGCCCTCCAGGCCCGCCAGCAGGAGCTGGCGCGGTCCCGGGCGCCAGCCGGTGTTGATCTTCGTGCTGGCGATCAGGTGGTCGCGCTCGGCCCCGAGCATCGAGGTCGAGTAGCCGACGCGGGCCCGGAACTGCGTGCCCAGATTCACGTCCTCGGTGCGCTGGATCTGGTCGAGCTGGCGCTCGGTGACGAAGCCGTCCTCCACGTACTCGAAGCCGATCCAGGGATAGGTGAAAAGCCGGTTCGACGGCGGCAGGGGAGTGGAATCGCCGCCGGGCGGATAGGCGAACTCGTCGAGCTCGCGGTTGAAGCCGATCAGCCAGCGCCGGGTCGCGCCGTGCGACAGGCCCGACGAGAAGCCGAGATAGGCCTCCAGCTCCTCGCGGTCGTGGCCGATCTTCTGGATCACCTCGCCGCGCTCGTAGAGCGAGTCGATGCGCTCGTAGAGGAAGGTCTTGAAACCGGCGGCCCAGCGCGCGTCGAGCGAGTAGAACGGGCGCTCGATCTCGAAGCGCCGCGAGCCGCCGTCGCTGTAGTCCGCGGCCGACAGCTCGATCACGGCGCGGGTCCCCAGCACGGACGGGTCGCGGTAGCGGAAGAGCGTCGAGGTGCGGTCCACGTTGGAGATCCGCCAGAGCGTGAGATCCTTGCCCGTGCCCAGGAAGTTCGCATCCTGGAGCGTGAAGTCGGTGCTGTTCTCGCCCCCGGCGCGGTTGAAGCTGATGCCGGCCCGCAGCGTCCACACGTCCCGGGTCTCGACCTCCAGGTCGATGCGGCCGTCGCCGGCCGGCACGGGATGGATCTCCGCCTCGTAAAGGTAGCGGTTGGCGCGCAGGATGCGCTCGGACTCCTCGACCGCGTCCCAGGAGTAGGGATCGCCCGGCTTGAGCAGGAGCTGGCGCTCGATCACGCCCGGCCGGGTGGTGCGGTGGAGGCGGTCGGCCAGGCGGAAGACCCACTTGTCCTCGCCCGGCTTGCTGGTGTCGAAGATGCTCCGGGCGGTGATCCGGATCTCGCCGACCGTGCCCTGGAGGTCTTTGCCGTCCTCGGCCTCCGGAGCGAGCGGAGCTGGCGTGGCCTCCGGATCCGGCACGGACTGGGCCGCGAGGACACAGGGGGCGAGCAGCAGCAGGAAGGCGAGCCGGCGCAGCGACTTCACGGAGCTCAGACCTCCAGGCCTGTCCACAGGGCGCGCATCTCGGGCGCCAGGCGCTTCAGCTCCTCCAGGTGGAGCTGCGAGAGCGCCGCCAGGGCGGCCCAGCCCTTGTCGGTCAGGCGCAGGCGGACGACGCGGCGGTCTTCCTGGTCCTCCGTGCGCTCCACGAGCCCGGCGCTCTCCGCCCGGTCGACCAGGCCGACCGCGCTGTGGTGGCGCAGGAAGAGGTAGGCGGCCACGTCGCCGATCGTGGGACCGCGCGAGTCCTCGTGGCCGCGGATGGCCAGGAGGAGCTGGTGCTGGGCAGGGGTCAGCCCGGCGGACTCGGCCTCCTGGGCGCTCCAGTGGAGGAAGCGTCGAAGGCCGGTCCGGAACTGGAGCAGACGACGGTAGTCGGCGTCACCGAATTCGCGAGACACGGGCGGAGTTTAGCCCAGGTCGCGCCGGAGGAGGTATGATCCGGCCGGTCCAGACATGCCCATCCCTCTTCCGGCCCTCCTGCTCGTCCTCGGCTCCAGCCTCGCCTGGAGCGGCTTCGACGTGTGCCGCAAGGTGCTGGCGGACCGCGTGCGGCCGGCCCCGCTCGGCTTCCTGCTCGCCGCGGGCGCCGCGCCGCTGTTCGCCGTGTGGACGGCGGTGGACGGGATGCCCGCGGTCCGGCCCGGTTACCTGGCGCCGGCCGCGGCCTCGGTGGCGCTCAACATCGCCGCGAATCTCCTTTTCTTCGCCGCGCTGCGCAACTCGCAGTTGAGCGTCACCATCCCGCTGCTCTCGCTCACCCCGGTGTTCACGGCCCTCCTCGGCATCCCCCTCCTCGGCGAGGTGCCGACCTCGCGCCAGTGGCTCGGCATCCTTCTGGTGGTCGCCGGCGCCTTCGTCCTGAACCTGCCCGAGAGCGGCTCGCTCTCGCCCGCGGCGCGCGGAGCGGGCCTGATGGTGCTGGTCGCCCTGTTCTGGTCGCTGACCGGCCCGTTCGACAAGATGGCGACCGGCAAGGCCAGCGGCCCGTTCCACGCCACCGTCCTGTGCACGGGCGTGGCGATCGGCATCGCCGCCGTGCTGGCCGCCCAGGGCCGCCTGCGCGAGCTGTCCGACGTGCGCGCCGCCGGCTGGATCTTCGTCCTGGCCGTGCTGATCAGCATCGCGGCGCTCGGCCTCCAGCTCCTGGCCATGCTCAAGGTGTGGGTGGGGCTGGTCGAGACCCTGAAGCGGGGCATCGGCAATCTCTCGGCGCTGATCCTGGGAAGCCTCCTGTTCCGCGAGCCGGTCGCCCCGCGCAAGCTCCTGGCCGTGGCCCTGATGATCGCGGGGGTAGCATTGATCCTCGCTTGGGCTTAGAATCATTGCCAGTTGCCTATTCAGTAGTCTGACGGAGGAGCCCCATGGTGAACCTTCAGCAGGTCCGCGGGTCGGGAGTCCGTTTCACGCTGCCGTACATCCTGCGTTTCTCGGGGATGTGGATCCTGGTCACCTCGCTGGTCGCCGTCGTCTTCGGCGTCACCTCGTACCTGGTCATGTTCGACCAGTTGGGCGACGAAGCCCGCCGGCACCTGATGGTCGTCCTGACCATCCAGACCGTGCTGGTCGTCGCGGCGGTCATCCTGCTGGCGGTGTTCAGCACGCACCGCCTGGCGGGTCCGATGATCGCGATCCGCCGCGCCATGGAGGACGTGAAGGAGGGAAAGCTCGACCGCGAGCTGCGCTTCCGCCGCACGGATCCGCACCTGGAGGAGATTTCGACCGCCTTCAACGAGATGATGGCGGCGCTGCGGGAGCGGACCAAGACCGGCTAGGAGCGCCCGGGGCGAGAAACGTTTGCGCTTCGGGGGACACATCCCCTCAAGAAGTTGCTACGCTTGTAGCACCCTCAAGGAGGATCGATGTCCCAGGTTTCCCGCTCCTGCTCGCTGTGTCTGTTCGTGTTCCTGGCCCTGCTCGCGGCCGGCCCGCTCACCGCCGCGGACGCCGCCGAACCCTGGGAGGCCGGGGCGTTCCTCGCCGAGCCGGCCGGGATGCTGGAGGCCGCGACCGCTGCGGCCGCGGGCATGTCCGGCGCCGGCGACGAGGAGGCGGTCATCCTCTTCACCGAGATGCGCTACAGCTATGACGAGCAGGGCCGGCTGACCCGGGTGCGGAGGCTGGTCTACCGCATCCAGGGCGCGGACGCGGACGCGCAGTGGTCGGAGATCTCGGAGGCCTGGTCCCCCTGGTACCAGGAGCGCCCCGAGCTCCGGGCGCGGGTCATCACCCCGGACGGCGCGGTCCACGAGCTCGATCCGGCGACGATCACCGACTCCGTCTCCTCCAAGCAGCCGGAGATGTACGAGGACGGCCGCATCCGGCGCGCCCCGCTGCCAGCCATCGGCCCCGGCGCCGTGGTCGAGATCGAGTCGACGCGCCGCGACACCGCCCCGTTCTTCGACCGCGGCACCGTGGAGATGACGGGGATCCGCCTCTGGGTCCCGGTCCGCCACCGGCGCGCCATCGTCGAAGCGCCGGCCTCCCTGCCGCTGCGCCACGTCGTCCGCCAGGCCCCCGAAGGCGGGGTGGTCCGCGAGGAGGTCGACAACGGCCGGCGGCGCCTCACCTTCGAGTACCGCGACCTCGCGCCTTTGGAGGACTTCGAGTCCGGCATGCCGACCGAGTCCTGGCTCTCCTACGTGGCATTCTCGACCGGGGACTCCTGGTCCGCGGTGGCGCAGCGCTACTCCGGGATCGTCGAGGAGGCGATCCGCGCGGCCGAGACGGACGGCGCGCTCCGCGCTTTCCTGCGCGCTGCGGGCGTGCCGGCCCAGGGACCGATCACCCAGGGACCGACGCCGCGCGAGACCCTCGACCGCATCCTCGCCCGCCTGGGATCGGAAGTCCGTTACACCGGCGTCGAGCTGGGGGAGGGCTCGATCATCCCCCGGGCGCCGGCCGAGACCCTGCGCCGCAAGTTCGGCGACTGCAAGGACAAGGCGGTGCTGCTGACCGCCCTGCTGCGCCGGCTGGACATCCCGGCCCACGTGGCGCTGCTCCAGGCCGGCGAGAACACCCCGGACGTGGAGGAGGCGCTGCCCGGGATGGGCGGGTTCAACCATGCGATCGTGGTCGTCCCCGGCCTGCAGGGCGAGCCGGACCTGTGGGTCGATCCGACCGACCGCTACGCCCGCGCCGGCGAGCTGCCGGTGGGAGATCAGGGGCGTTTCGCCCTGATCGCGGACGCTGGGACCACCGGCCTCGTGCGCACTCCCGAGGCCACGGCCGCGGACAATCACGAGGTCGAGACCCGCGAGATCCTGCTCTCCGACCTGGGGCGGGCCCGCGTCGTCGAGACCACCGAGCTCCGTGGCGCGGCCGAGCGCGACCTGCGTGCCTCCTACGCCGCCCAGGATGCGAAGAGCCTGCGCGAGTCGCTCGCGGGATACGTGAACACCGTCTACATGACCGACAAGCTCGGGAAGATCGACCATTCCGAGCCGGCCGACCTCTCGCAGCCGTTCCGCCTGCGGCTGGAGGCCGAGGAATCGCAGCGCGGTGTCACCGACATCCAGGCCGCGTCGGTCGCGGTTTTTCCGGGCGCGGCCCTGGGGCGGCTGCCGCAGGAGCTGCGCACCGAGCCGGACGACAAGAAACCGCGCAAGTTCGACTACGTCGTGACCCGTCCGTTCAGCGCGGAGGTCCGCTACCGCGTCGTACCGCCGATCGGCTTCCAGCCGCAGCCGCTCCCCCAGGGCCGCATCCGCCAGGTCGGCCCGGCGACGCTGTCCGAGGCCTATGCGGTCGCGGACGACGGCGCGGTCACGGCCACGATGAGCTTCACGCTCGACAAGCGCCGCCTCTCCGCCGCCGAGCTCGAGGCCCTGCGCAAGTCGGCGAGCGCGATGTGGTCGGAGGACGGCGTGATCCTCCGCTTCAGCCACGTGGGGGAGGCTCACCTCGCCGCCGGCCGGGTGCGCGAGGCGCTCGTCGAGCTGGAGCGGCTCGCCGCGATCACTCCGGACAAGGCGCTGCCGCACCTGCGCGTGGCCCGCGCGCTGCTCGCCGGCGGCATGGGCGAGCTGGCGCGCGACGAGGCGCAGCGCGCCGTGGAGCTGGAGCCCGGCTCCGCCCCGGCCTGGCGCGACCTCGGCTGGACCCTGGTGCACGATCCGGTGGGCCGCCTCTTCGGCGAAGGCTTCGACCGCGCCGGAGCCCTCGCGGCCTACCGCAAGGCCAAGGAGCTCGAACCGGACGACATCGACACCCGGCGCAACATCGCCGTGCTGCTGTAGCACGACGGCAAGGGGCGGCGCTACGCGAAGAACGCGGACCTGCCGGCGGCGATCGACGAGTACCGGGCGCTCAAGACCGACCTCGACAACACCTCGCTGGACGACAACCTCGCCATCGCTCTCCTGTGGGCCGGGCGCTTCGCGGAGGCGAAGGAGCTCCTCGACAGCCTCGAAGCCACGGAACAGAGGAAGACCCTGCGGCTCGTGGCCGTGGCCGCGACCGACGGAGCGCCGGCGGCGGCGCAGGAGGCCGAGCGCCGCTTCTCCGACCGGGATCGGAGGCGGGCGGCGCTGGAGGAGGCGTCGGGAACCCTCATCCAGACCCGCCGCTATCCGGAGGCGGCGGCGCTGCTCGAACAGGCCGGCCGGCAGGGTGGCAACGCCGCCGAGCTCCTCGGCCGGGCGGAGACGCTGCGCAAGGCCCGGCGCCACGAGGAGCTGAGCTACCCGCCTTCCGATCCGGCCGGCGTGGTGAAGGGCCTGCTCCTCTTGATGGGCTCCGACAGCGTCGAGTCGAAGGCCTTCCTCGCCTCCTTCAGCCGCGGCCTCCGCGACGAGCTCGACGCGGACGACGACACCCGCAAGGCGATCGAAGAGGTCCTGTCCTCCTTCACGAGCTCCATGGGCGACGGCGAGATTCCGCTCGATACGGTGCTCGACCTGGGCCTCGGCTCCCTGGAGACCTCCATTTCGGGCGACGACGACCGGGGCCATCGCATTGTCCTGACGATGCTCGACCAGAAGATGGAGTACTACGTCGTCCGGGAGGAGGACGGGTACCGGATCGCTGGCTCCGACCAGACGCTCTTCGCCCTCGGCCTCGAAGCCCTGCGCCGCCTGGATCGGGGGGACGCGGCCGGAGCCCGGCAGTGGCTGGACTGGGCGCGCGAGAAAATCCCGGCCGCGGGCGGGGACGACCCGCTCGCCTCCTCGCCGTTCTCGACTCTGTGGACCCGGGGCGCCGAAGCCTCCGCCGAGGAGGCGCGGTGCGCGGCGGCGAGCCTCGTGGCCCGGCTCGATCTCAAAGGCAGGACCGTGCCGATCCTCGTCGCCTGCCGGGACGCGGCGCCGGAAGGTCCGCGGCGGACGGCGCTCGACCTGGCGCTCGTCGTCTCGTACCTGTCGGCGAAGCGCCACGCCGAGGCCGCCGAGGCCGCGCGGCTCCTGGCCGCGGCGCACCCCGACTCCGCGCGCGCCTACAACCTCCTGAGCCAGGAGCTCATCGCCCTGAAGAGCTGGGACGAGGTGCGCCGGCTCGCCGAGGAGCGGCTTGTGAAGCTGCCGGACGACGTGGACGCCCTGCAGTACCTCTGCGAGGCGGCCGAGCAGAAGAACGACATCCAGGCGGCGGACGGATACCTGCAGCGCATCGTGGACGCGGGCAAGGCGAACTCCGTCACCTTCAATAACATCGCCTGGCACGCGCTCTTCCTGGGCAAGGCGGACGAGCGGGCCGTGGAGCTGGCGCAGCGCGCCGTGACGCTCGACGGCTACGCGAACTCCTTCTCCCTTCACACGCTGGCGTCGCTCTACGCCGAGCAGGGCAAGACCGCGGAGGCCTACCAGCTCATCCTGCAGTCGCTGCAGGCCGGCTCCGGAGAGCTGGACGGCGACGACTGGTACGTCTTCGGCCGTCTCGCCGAGCACTACGGCCTGCCGGATGCGGCCCGCCGCTACTACGCCCGCGTCGAGCCCGTGCAGCCCGGACAGACGGATTCCACCTCGACCTACAAGCTGGCCCACGCGCGGCTCGCCGGACTGCCTCCGGAGGCCAGGCCGGCGAAGCCGGGGCGGAAGGGGCGCTAGAAGGGCGCTGCCGCGCAGGACTCAGGGCCTGTGCGGCCAGCGGCGCTGCTGGTCCCGGGTTGCTTCCCAGTGGGCCAGCAGCTCGGCCATGGAATCGCCACCGAGCTTCTCCAGGACGGCGTCGGCCAGGACCAGGGCGATCATGGCCTCGGCGATCACGCCGGCCGCCGGCAGCGCGGTGACGTCGCTGCGCTCGTACTCCGAGGTGAGCGGCTCCAGGGTGTCGAGGTCGATGCTCGGCATGCCCTTGCGCAGGGTGGCGATCGGCTTCTTGTAGGCGGTGATCACCAAGTCCTCGCCGTTCGTGATGCCGCCTTCGAGGCCGCCGGCCCGGTTGCTCGGCCGGGTCCAGCCGCTCCCATCCCGGCCGATCGGGTCGTGCGCCTCGCTGCCGAAGCCGCGCGAGGCCTGGACGCCCCAGCCGATCTCCACGGCCTTGACCGCGTGGATCGACATCACTGCCTGGGCGAGCCGGCCGTCGAGCTTCTCGTCCCATTGCACGTGGGAGCCCAGGCCGGCCGGCACGTTGTGGGCGATCACCGTCACCGCGCCGCCGAGCGTGTCGCCCTCCTCCTTGGCGCGATCGATGAGGCGGACCATCTCGTCTTCGAGCGCGCGGTCGATGGCGCGCAGCGGCGACTCCTCGTCCACCCGGAGGAGGTCCTCCCAGGTCGGGACCCGGTCGGCTCCTATCGGGCCCAGCGAGCGCACGCCGCTCCGGATCTCGACGCCGAGCTCGGCGAGCAGCATGCGGGCGAAGGCGCCTGCCGCCACCCGGGCCGTGGTCTCGCGGGCCGAAGCGCGCTCCAGGATGTCGCGCAGGTCCTGGCGCTGGTACTTGATCCCGCCGGCGAGGTCGGCGTGGCCGGGCCTCGGGATGTGGACGCGCCGCTGCTCGGCCCGGCGCGGGTCGATCTCGACCGGGCTCATCATCGGGACCCAGTTCTCGTAATCCCGGTTGGCGATCCAGAGCACGAGCGGCGAGCCCAGGGTCTCGCCGCCGCGCACGCCGCCGCGGACCTCGGCCTCATCGGTCTCGATCTTCATCCGGTTGCCGCGGCCATAGCCGTGCTGGCGCCGGGCCAGGTCGCGGGCGAGGACGTCGAAGTCCACCCGCAGCCCGGCCGGCAGGCCGGTGAGGATCGCGGTGAGACCCGGGCCGTGGCTCTCTCCGCCGGTGGTGAGCTTGAGCCTGCGCATGACGCGGGTAAGGATATCAGCCGCCGGCCAGCATCAGCGCCGCGGCCGCGGCGTCGGTCCGCTGCTCCACGGCCTCGGCGTCCTCCTCGCGGCGCGCGCAGTGGCCGGCCAGCGCTTCGAGCTCCTCGCCGGACCAAGGGGAGGGGAGGCCGGCGAGCGCGGCCTTGACCAGCCGCTGAGTCGCCAGGTCGGCGTAGCGCCGGTTCGGCGCGGTGGCGCGCGCGTCCAGGGCCGACCGGCCGTGCGCGGCCAGGAAGAGCGCCATGGCCTGCCGGACGGCAGCCATCAGGTCCTCGACCAGCTCGCGGGCCCGCAGCCCGCCGGGCCGCACGAGGCGCAGCCCGGGATCGCAGCGGTAGATCGGCTTGAACGCCCTGCGCTCGACGGGGAGATGGCGCCGGAGCCGGACCGCGGCCTCCTCGTGCAGCTCGATCTGCCTGCGAAGGAGCGAGCGTTTGAGCAGCGTCCTCGGCAGCCCGCCCCGACCCTCCAGCCAGTTCGAGACGTGCTCGTAGGCGAGCTGTGCCTGGTTGCGGACGCGGGCGCGGCGGATCTCCGGGGCCGGGAACGAGCCGTCCGCCCCGATCGCCATCTCCACCACGACGGCCAGCCGGTCCCGGCCCTGGCGCAGCGAGCCGAGATGGTTGACGACCGGCTCGGGCAGCAGGGCGAAGCGCTCGGCCGGGGTGTAGACCGACCGCCCGTTGTGCCGGGCGTCGCGGTCGAGCGCCGAGCCCGACGGGGCGAGCGCGTCCACGTCGGCGATCGCCACCAGGAGGCGCACGGCCGGGCCGCGGACCTCGGCGCAGGTGGCCTGGTCCAGCGTGCGCGTGCCGGCGTTGTCGATCGACAGCCAGGGCAGCGGCCGGAGGTCGTGGACCGGCGCGCCGTCCCGGACCGGCGCCCCTTCCTGGAGGGCGTTCGCCTCGGCGCAAGCCTCGAAGGAGGGGTGGGTGAGGAGCCCGCGCTCCCTCATCGCGTCGAGCGCGACCTGGCGGAGGACGCGCCGCGGATCCGAGGCGCGCACCATCATCTCCTTCGTCGCCAATCCTCAGCAGGCGACGAAGTCGATGAAGCCGCGCTCCACGTCCACGGAGACCAGCTTCACGCGGATCCGGTCGCCGACGTCGAGCCTCCCGCGATGATCGCCGGCATTGCCGGCGTCCTCCAGCCTGCCTTCGACCCGGGGATGCCAGGTCCGCACCCAGGTGCCTTTCTCCGAGACGCCGGTCACCACCGCGCGGAATTCCTGGCCGATGCGGTCCACCAGGAGCAGGGCGGCGGCCGACTTCTGGACCTGGCGCTCGACGCGCCGGGCGTCGTCGCTCTTGCGGTTGCACCAGCGCGCGATCTCCTCGAGCTCCCCGTCGCGGTAGGGCGCCGGCCTGCCGGCGAGCGTGGCCTTGATCAGCCGCTGGATGACGAGGTCCGGGTAGCGCCGGTTCGGGGCCGTGGAATGGGTGTAGTCCTCGGTCGCGAGCGCGAAGTGGCCGGGCGCGGGCCGGCCGGGCAGATCGACCGTGTACTCTCCCGAGCCCAGGAGCTTGAGGACGGAGAGCGACAGCTCGGGATAGTCCTCGGGGTCGGCGGCGCGGCGCCGGTCGAGGAAGCGGGCGAGCGCCGCCGAGTCCGGCTCCTCCGGGAGACGCTCGCCGAGGCCGGCCGCGATCTCGACGATCCGGGGCCAGCGCTGGGGAGCGCGCACCAGGCGGCGCAGCGACGGCAGGCCGCGGGCTTCGAGGAAGCTCGCCGTCTCGACGTTCGAGGCGATCATGAAGTCCTCGATCAGCTCGGTGGCCGAGTTCTTCCGGTCGTCCACGAAGTGGATCGTGCCGTCCTCCAGGACAGGCCTGGTCCGGGCCAGCTCGAAGCGCAGCGCGCCGCGCTCCTGGCGGCGCTCGCGCAGGCGGTCGGCGGCCTCGTGCTGGAGGCGGATCTGCCGGTCGAGCCCCTGGACCTTCTTCGCCCTCTCCGGCAGCGGTCCGTGGCCGTCGAGCCAGGCGGCGACGCTGTTGTAGGCGAGCTTGGCGTGGTTGCGCACCGCGGCCCGGTAGATCTCGGAGCTGTGGACCGAGCCGTCGCCGCCGACCCGCATGTCGACCACGAGCGTCAGCCGGTCCTCGCCTTCCATGAGGGAGGTGAGGTCGGTGGACAGGCGCTCCGGGAGCATCGGGAAGACGCGGGCCGGCGTGTAGACCGACGTGGTGTTGTGGGCGGCGTGGCGGTCGGTGGCGGACTCCTTCGGGACCAGCTCGTCCACGTCGGCGACGGCCACCCGCACGCGCACCTCCTGGCCGCCCAGGGGCTCGGCCACGGTGAGCTGGTCGAGGTCCCGGGTGTCGTTGTTGTCGATCGAGAACCAGGGCAGGCTCCGGAGATCCTGGACCGGCGCGCCCGGCCGGATGGCGTGCCGTCCGGGCTCGCGGAGCTCGGCGGTCTCTTCGAGAACCGGGGGAGGGAAGTCGGGATCGAGATCGCGCTCGATCATGGCGCGGCGGGCGATCTCCTGCAGGCTCGGCGTGGGCTCCATGCCGCCTAGGCTACTGGAAGTAGCCGAACACATCCACCAGCACGTGGACGCCGGTGCTCGCCGAGTTGTAGATCCCCAGGGTTCCGCTGCCCGAAGAGGCCAGCATCACGGTCGCGTTGTTGGCCCGGGTGATGCCCGGCTGGAAGTTGATCACGCTGCTGCTGTTCGGGTCCGCGTCGCCGGGGAAAAACCGCAGGTTGCCGGACACGGCCGGGTTGAACGCCGTGATGTTCACGGCTAGGGCCTTGGCCGACGCCGGGATGCCGCACTGGCCGGTCGCCTTGAGAATGCGCTGGCCGGGCAGCATGGCGGGTCCGCCGTAGGGTCCGTAGGCGTTGCGGGTGTCGAGCAGCCGGCAGGGCTCCAGCGTGTAGAAGTCCGACCCCCCGGCCGCCGTCGCGACGGCCGGCCTCCAGCCGCGCTGGATCACCTCGAAGTCGCTCGCCTTGAGGCTCGCGAAGGCCGGGTTCAGGACGTCGTTGTCCCAGCGCGTGTCGTAGGCGCCGGTGATGTACATGTCCGTGCCGTTGTCGGTCACGATCAGGCCGTACGTCTTCATGGCCTGGAAGATCCTCTGGACCTCGGGCGTGTAGCCCGAGATGTTCTTGCTCGCCTTGAGCCGCAGCCGCGCGCCGAGCGGCACGGCGTTGGAGTTGCCCGACGTGGTCGCGTCGTGCGAGGCCGGGAAGACATAGCCTTTCGTGAAGTCCACGGTCATCCGGAAGGCGTGCTTGATGGGGGCCGTCCCGAACGCCTCGTCGTAGCGCACGAGGCCGGGCAGGATCGCGAGGCCGGCGGCGTCGGCGCTCGTCCAGCCGTCCGGCCGCCGGGCGTTCGAGTCGAGCGGATAGATGGCGCCCGAGCCGGCCTCCCAGCGCCCGAGGCTGGCGTTCCAGAATGTGTGGTAGAGCTCGTAGAGGATTCGGTTGTCGCGGTCCACGATCAGCATGTGGCGGTCGCCGCCCGGATCGTCGCTCGCCGGCCAGCCGCCCTCGATCCAGCGATCCTGGGTGCGGGCCTCCACCGGGATCGGATAGCCGCCGGGCCGTCCCGCGGCCTCGTCGTCGCTCTGGTCGCCGAATTCGACCCAGGTGACCGGCACGAGCGGCTGGCTGCCGGGCACCGTGATGTAGACCATCCCGTAGATCTCGGGATAGTCCGCGTCGCCGCCGAAGTCGGGATGGAGCCCGGTCGTCGCGCCGATGAAGTTGATGAAATTCGTGCTGTTCGTATCGACCGGCGCGGAGCTGATGTCCACGTTCCACCAGTTGTCCGGCGAAAACAGGGGCAGGGGCTGGGGCAGTCCCGCCCCGCGCTGGATCTGGCTGGCGAGTGGAGACACGACTGCCATCGAAAGGGCCGCGAAGGCCATCCATCGTCTCATCGCGTTCTCCTCAATCGAGAAACTTCAATGTAACGATAGGGTAGCACAGACGGTATGCTGGGTGGGTCATGTACGAAAGCCGCACCGAGCCGCTGCTGGGCCTTCGCGAGTTCGCCATCCGCCTGGCGCGGCACGGCGCCGTCTCGCTGGCGCTGATCGCGGGATCGCTCGCGATCGGCGCGGTCGGATATCACCTGACCGAGGATCTGTCCTGGCTGGACGCGCTGCTCAACGCCGCGATGATCCTGACCGGCATGGGACCGGTCTCGCCGCTCCACCATGTCTCCGGCAAGCTGTTCGCGACGTTCTACGCGCTCTACTCGGGCGTGGCGTTCCTGGCCATCGCCGGCCTCCTGATCGCGCCGGTGGCCCACCGGCTGCTGCACCGCCTCCACGTGGACGAGGGCGAAGACTCGTAGCCATGGCTCAGGTCTGCCTGCTCCCGTTCACCGCCACCGATATCGACCGGCTCCTCGGGTGGATCCGCTCGCCGGAGGAGCTCATGCTGTGGACGGCGTCGAACTTCGGCTTTCCGCTCACCCGGGAGCACATCGAGGGGCATCTGCGCGACAGCGCCGCGCGCGGAGACCGGCGGATCTTCAAGGCGGTGGAGGAGGAGAGCGGGGAAGCCGTGGGCCACATCGAGCTGGGAGCGATCGATCCGCGCAACCGCTCGGCCCGCATCGGCCG
>JBEQUE010000035.1:0-14883 GCA_040349255.1 Acidobacteriota bacterium
AGTTCGGTGGCGTTCGTGCTGTACTCGAAGTTCATCTGGTCCGTGCGGCTCACGGTGCCGAGGCGCCATTCCTCGCCGGTGTACGCGACCGCCAGGCTGGTGATCGTCGAGCCGGTGTTGTTCGTGAAGCACGCGCCGAAGAGGGGGAACAGAGTGCCGCTGCGGAGCTGGCCCAGGGCGCGGTCGGTGGCGGCGGCGGCGCCGTAGCTGTAGGTGTCCCCGGTGGTGCTCGCCCCGGTGTCGACGGCGTACTGCTCGTTGTCCCGCGCTCCGCCGCCGCCCTCGGTCATGAACCACCCCGTGATCGTGAGGTTGTTCGTCGTGCTCCCGGCGGTGTTGGAGAGCGTGTCGAAGCTCTGGGTGGAGGTCGAGCCCAGGGTGGTCAGGCTGATGCACTGCGCGCCGAGGCGCGGAGTCAGGCTGAGGACGGCGGCGGCCAGGACGAAGCTCGTATGGCGGAGGGAGAGGCGCATCGGGGACCCCCAGATCAAGTTGGGACGCAGGTGAACGGAGCGCACAGAGTCTAACCCAAACCAGGCCGGATTGGGTGACGGAGAGGTGACGTGGGCGTGGTAAGAAGTATGCGCACTCATCTATTCGTGATGCCTGTTCTAGTATTGTCTCCAACCCTCGGCGCTGGTATCCTCGGCGCCGCCAGAGCGTCGTAACTCCAGATGCGGCGAGCCGAGGTCCCGAACCGCCGGGCTCGGCGCGCGTTACCCGGCCAGGAGCTTTCTTGAACATCATTGGCTACTTGCATGGCAGAGACCCTGCCGCCTGCTTGGTTCAGAATGGTCGCGTCGTCGCCTATGTCGAAGAGGAGCGATTGATCCGTTTCAAGCATGCTCCCAACATCTTTCCGATCCGGTCCATCGAAAGCTGCCTGCGGATCGCCGGACTGCAACTGAAAGACATCGATTTCATCGCCTACGGCTACGATGCGCCGCGCTACTCGAACGGCGAGATCGGGAGCTTCTACCAGCAGGTCAACAGCCAGTTTCCGCCCGATCCCGCCACCCGGGGGTGGCAGGAAAGAAATCTGTCCATGCTGTCCGAAAAGACCTTGCGGACCCGGCTGGAACGCGAGCTGCTGGTCCATTTCGGAGCCCATCGCATCCCCGAGCTGAGGTTCCAGCCGCACCATCGCTCCCATGCGGTGGCAACCTTTTTCCTCTCGCCGTTCGAGGAAGCTCTCGTGCTCACGCTCGACGGATCGGGCGACCACCAGTGCACGACCCTCTGGAAAGGATCGGGAAATTCGCTCGAGCTGATCCGGGAGCTCCCGATACCGCACTCCCTGGGATGGTTCTACTCGGCCATCACCGAGTACCTCGGCTTCTCGGCCTATGACGGCGAGTACAAGGTGATGGGGCTGGCGGCCTACGGCCGCGAGAACCTGGAGATCCGCCGGGCCCTGGACCGCGTCCTGCTTCCCGGGCCGGACGGCGCCTACTCCCTGGATCTGCGCTACATCCATCGCGGGACGCACACCTATTCGGACCGCTTCACCGACGAGATGATCGATCTGCTCGGCATACCGCCGCGGACCGGCCGTGTCCCTCTCACCTCGGTCCACGAGGACCTGGCCTTCGAGGCGCAGCGCGCCCTGGAGGAACGCGTCCTGAATCTGTTGACGCATTGCCGGAGCGCCTACGGGCTGAAAAACATCTGCATCGGCGGAGGAGTGGGGCAGAACGTCAAGATGAACGGCCGCGTTCATGCCTCGGGATTGTTCGACAACATCTTCCTCTTCCCCATCCCTTCCGACTCGGGAACCTCGGTGGGGGCGGCGATGGGCCTGTACCACGAACTGACCGGCGAGCGTCCTCAGCCCCTGCAGCATGTCTATTGGGGGCCTTCCTACAGCGACGAGGAGATCCTGGAGGAACTGCAATCCTGCGGTCTGTCCTTCGAGGAGATGCCGGACATCGCGGAGACGGTCGCGAAGCTGATCGCCGACGGCAAGATCGTCGGCTGGTTTCAGGCTGGAATGGAGGGCGGTCCCCGGGCCCTCGGCGCCCGCTCCATCCTGGCGGATCCGCGCGACGTCGGCAGTAGGGACCGCGTCAATGCGGCGATCAAGTTCCGCGAATACTGGCGCCCGTTCTGCCCGAGCATCGCCGAGGAATCCCTGGACCTCTTCGTGGAGCGGCCCGTCAGATCCCCCTTCATGATCATCTCGTTCAAGGCGACCGAGCATGCGCGGCGCACGGTGCCGGCCGTCGTCCACGTCGACGGAACCGTGCGCATCCAGACGGTCGACAAGGTTTCGAATCCCCGCTTCCACGCGCTCCTCGAGGCTTTCGAGAAGGTCGCGGGGGTCCCGGTCGTTCTGAACACGTCGTTCAATATCAAGGGAGAGCCGATCGTCTGCAGCCCGAGGGATGCCTTGCGGACCTTCTGGGCGACTGGACTGGATGCTCTCGCCGTGGGGAAGTTTCTGATCCGGAAGCCGGAATCTCCCCGGGGCGTCGGACTTCAGTAGCCTGGACAGCGTCGGAGGCGGCACCCCAGCGTCACGCACATCGCCCAGGAGGAAAATGAGGTGGTCAGAACAAGCGCTGGGCCCGCCGTCGGGATCCTCCAATCCCGGACGATCTTTCAGCGGACGCTCCGGAAGCCCGTTGTCATCAAGGGACGGGCCCTGCACACCGGCGAGCTGTCCGAGATCGTCATAGAACCTGCGCCGGAAAACTATGGTATCCGCTTCTGCCACGACCGAATCACGGCCGGGCGCGGTGAGTCCCAGTTCTTCTGCGCGGGGGACAGCACGTCCTCCGCGAAGATCAATGGCAGCCGCCTCCTTTGCATCGAGCATCTGATGTCCGCCCTTCACGGCCTGGGCATCACGAACGCGCACATCCGGTGTGTCGAAGGCAACGAGGTGCCGATCCGCGACGGCTCGGCGTGGGATCATGTCTCCGGAATCCTCGATTCAGGCTGGGTCGAGCAGCGGGTCCCGGCCTCCTATCTCGCCATCCTGGACACGGTCCGTCTCGAGGACAGGGTCGGGCAGCGCACGATCGTAGCCCAGCCGTGGAAGGGATTCCACATCGATGCCTCGATCCATTTCCCGCCGCCCATCGGGGATCATTCGTATTCGATCGAGATCACGCCGGAGTCCTACCGGCGCGAGATCGCCGCGGCCCGGACCTTCCTGCAGCGCTCGATCGACGACGTCGGGCTGTCGGAGGTGCGGGAAAACCGGCTGCTCGGACTCGAGGTGAGCCGGCCGGACCGGTCTCAGGCCATCCTGTACCGCAAGTCGGGCTACGTCTCCACGTTGCGCTTTTCGACGGAGGCGGTGCGCCACAAGATCCTCGATTTCATCGGCGACATCTATACCCTGGGGCTGCCGATCCGCGGGCGGTTCCATCTTGTCCGCCCCGGCCATGGCTTTACCCTCAAGTTCTGTCAACTCCTGTCCAGCCTGTTGGCGGAGGAGCCTCCCGGGTCCCTGCCGCCCAACTCGCGCGGCCGCAACCGTGCGGGGTCTCGGACCTGAAGGAGCCTCCGGTCGCCGTCGAGCTTTCGTGCAGTTCTGTCCTGTGAAGTGTGTAGGGCGTAGGCGTCTCATCTGTCGAGGAGGGATGTGATGAGAGAGTCCGACGAACCGACGTCAGCGGCGGAACAGCGCCGGGATCTGGTCTTCCGGGAAGAGGCGGAGGCTCTGCGCGAAGATCTCCTCACCTACGTGGAGGCCGATCTCGCGGACTCCCGGCTCAAAGAGGCCGTCCTCGAGGTCGTCAGCTCCGGTTTCCGGGACGTCGTCGGCAACACGCTCAACCAGCAGGACCTCCGCAGGAGACTGGCCGGCGATCTCGCCCAGTCGATGCTTACGGGGCTGCGGGAGGCGATTCCCCGGCTGGAGGGAGAAGCGCTGGAGCCGATCCGGGGGGCATTGGAGACGAGATGGGCCGCAGCGCTCCAGGACGCGACAAGACAGACCTTTGAAAAGGTCGTCGAGCAACGGCTCGTGCCGCAGGACCTTCCCGAGATACTGCGGTCCGTCCTGGCAGGCGTCTTCAAGCAGAGGTTCCCTGATCTTCGGCAGCAGGCGGAGAATGTCCAGCAGGAGCAGATCGAGGCGCTACGCAGCGATCTGGAGGAGCGCTGGAACTCGGCAGTGCCTGGGATTTTAAAGCAGAGCCTGGAGAAGGCGATCGGAGACCACCTCAAAAAGGAGGCCTTGAACCATCAAGTGGAAGTGATCGTCTCCAAGCGGCTGGAGCAGATTCAGGTTACCGCCCAGAACCGCCTGGATCTCGGGCAGGAGATCAGCAAGGGACAGCAACGGCAACTCGCAGATATCAGAAGAGAGATCGAGGGCGACTGGAACCGCGCGCTGCCGGGGCTCATCAAGCAGGGTCTGAGCAACGCCCTGGCAGCGCACTTCGACCAGAATGCTCTCGCCACGGCGGTGGATGCTGCGGTGACAGAGCGCTTTGCATCCCTGGAGGAATCCCTCCAGCGGGGACTGAAGGCCGCCGATGAAAAGCATCGCAGGCTGATGTCGGACCGGGAAAAGGATCGGGAAAGGCAGATCGAGGAGCAACTCGGGAAGGTGATCCCGGGTATCGTGCAGACTGCCCTGGAGAATTCCCTCAGCCAACATCTGACCGAAGAAAAGATCCAGAATCGAGTGGAAAGCCTTGTTGCTCCTCGGTTCATGAAGATCGATGCTTTCATCCTGGACCGTTGGATGAAAGGTGCGGAAGCGGAACAATCCCAAATCGATGCCGTACGGCAGAAGATTGAGGCACATTGGAAGACCATGCTTCCCGTGCTGGTCGAGGCAAGCCTTCAGGAGGCTCTGGAAAAGCTGAAGCCAGAGACCGAGAAGCCCAATGCGGATCTGCCCATTGAGAAACTCGAGGAATTGCCGATCCCGACAATCCTGCTCCCTGAAGTGGGGACACCCGGGGAGTCGCAGACAGAAGGGGCAGGGGGCGCTCAGGAGGCGTCGCCGGATTTCTGGAAGAGACTGCAACAGAAGACTGCCGCGCTCTCCGTGCGGCTTCGCGGTCGAGCCGGCTGGGCCGTTGCGGCCCTGATCATCGTCTCCCTGGCCTCTCTGGCACTGTGGCTGAAAAGCTCAGGATTCAAGCACGGCGGCCTCCTCAAGGAAAGACGCGCGAATGATTCGGCGGTCGCCTCCAATTCTGCGCCGGCAGGCTTCTCCTTTCACGGCGCGTGGACCAGCGTGCTCTCGCCGCATGCTGCAAAGCTGCAGTCGTATCAGCGAGGCTTGCGTGGGAACGATCTGGACGGGACCTATCAATGCTGGTTTGGTGACAAGACTCCCGAGGCTCTCGAAATCCAACTCGCTCAGGCGAAGTCCGGTGAGCTTCATGCCGACCTGCTGGTCAACGCGTTCCCACCCTGTGCCACCAACGAGGCCGCTCGGCGAACGGCCATCGTGGCTGCCCTCCAAGCGGCTTTGGGCGGAGCGTCCGATCGGGCAGCTTTTACGGCAAGGTGCCAGCCGGACGATCGTCAGACAATGCAGGACAGCAAGACCTCTGTGGCGGCGTTGAACGGCACGGCAGGGCCCGCCACCCTGGGGATGACGGCCGCGTTCCTCCGTTGCGCGGGCCTCGACAGGGCTCTGGAGATCAAGGCGGAGTCCTCTCCGACGGATCTTCTTTTCGTTGTCTATGCCGCGCTCCGCGAAGCCGTGCCAGCTGACAACAAGGCCGCGGCACAATGACAGAACTCCAACTCGGGCAGGTGCTTTTCGGCTCTCCAAGCGGGGAGGGCGGTTTCGAGGTGCTCGGCTGTACGGACGACGTCACTCCGGCTGAGCGGGATCAGATCTCCGAATCCTCCAACATCGGAGGCAACATCCAGAGAGAGGTCGCTCCGGAGGAGATCTTCCTGTTCTACAAACTGAAAGAAAAGACAGGCAGGTGGGCCTTCGCCCGGATCGGCTTCAGAGACGAACCCGGGCCGCGCGGAAACGACTATCGCGTCCTTACCCTCATCCTCGACCGGCGCACCCTGGAAAGCCTGCGATGGAATCCCTTTCTCCTGGAGCCAGTGATCCGCGGACAAGACCTGTTTCGCAAGCCGGGCTCCTTGCCCTTTCTGGATCTTGCAGGGTTCGATCCCGAGGCCGAGGCGTGCAGGCCCTTGATTCATGGGGCCGATCCGGCTCTGCCCCCGGCACAGCTTGCGTCGGTGCTGCGGCGGCTCGCCGCGGGGCGGGTGGAGATCGGCATGTCGGAGAAGGGCATCGGCCGGGCTCTGTGCCGATCGGTAATGGCGGTTCTCCCGCCGGAGGATCGACGCGGCGTCAGCTTCTGTACCCGCTTCGCCTACACCCGGATGCTCTCCTTCGACCTGACCTTGTTCCATCGGCGCGACGAGGGACAGGTGGCCCCCTATCTGGACCGTGCGTCCGGGGCGGGGGCGACCTGGAGAGGCGTCTGGGGCTCTCTGCCCATGGAGAAGGATGCGTTCTTCCGCTGGACCGAGCTGCTGGAGCGCGGTCTGGAGCCGATCGGCGGATTGTCGCTCCTGCGCCGGCACCAGGAGACCGTGGTGCTGGCCAATACGCTTCTCAACTGGTCCGACACGGTGAAGGCGAGTGGAGATCCGGAGAGCTTGGAGGTCCGGCCGGAGAGATGGACCCAACTGCGGGATCTGGTTTTCGATCCGTTCAACCGCGCTCTCCCCGGAGCACGGCGCCTGCGCGCGGATCTGCTGGCGCGCGAGCTGCGGCAGCGGATCGCTGCCGTGCTGACCGGCGGTTCCCGGGAGCTTCGAGGTCTGCAGGAGATCCAGGACTGGCTGGAGAGCGCGCTCGCGGAGGAGGCGCTGGTGGATGTTCTCTTCGACGACCTGCTGGCCCGGGCTCGGCGCGAAACCGGAGAGGTGGCGCGGCTGGCCTGCATGCTTCTGGCGACCCGCCCCGGCAAGGCAGCGCGAATCGAACGCCTTCAGGGTGAGCCGGGGAAGGCTCTCTTTGCCGGTGCATCCGGATTCGCCTCCTGGCTCCTGTCCGTGCCTGCATCCTGCCAGAGGGTCGGGCTGGACTTGATGGCGGGTTGGTTCCGGCAATGGCGGCGGGCCAGTCCCGGCGCATGCCTGCGATTTGCCATGCAAACCGCCGAGGCCCTGGGAACGAGGGCGGGCGAGGTTGGTCAATCCCAGGGATTGATCCTGATGCTCGCCGCCCTCGAGCAGGCAGCTCCGGAAAGAACGGAGGAGGCTGAGGCGCGGGCCCAGTGGTTCCTGGAAATTCTGCGGTCGGTGGGCACCGCCGCGGGAAACGCGTTTCCGACCTTGCTCGCGGCCCGGTTTGCGGCTCAGGAGGAGCTCATCGGCAGGCTGACGGATGAGGAGCTGGCCCGGCTCGCGCCGCCGCTCGTGCAGCGCTTTCCCGGTGCCACGGCAAAGGGGCTCGGTTGGAAATCCCTGGAAGTGGATCAGGGGCTTCTTGCGCTGTTGAATGTATGCGAGCAGCAGCTTTTCGAGACATCTCCGGAAATCCTCGCAGCTCACGACTTCTGGGAGCTGCTCTCCCGTGTCGCTCTTCGCACCGCGGAGCTCTGCTCGCCGCTCGACGAGAGCCTGTCCCTTGATTCTCTGGGCTGGATCCTCTGGCGGGCGGCCCAACTCGGCGGGAAGCGCCCGCCGTTGCCTGAGATCGATCAGCGCCTCCAGGAGGCCCTCCTCCTCGTGCTGGAACATTGTCCCCGGGGAGTGATGCACCTGGCCGTGAGGGCCGTGCTCGCGCATCTTCTCTCCGGCCGGATCCCTGCACGCAGTCTCCGGTGCCGAAGGCCGCTCGCGGTCCGCCATCAGGCCTATGTGGATACTCACGCCAGGACAAACGGAAACGCGAGGGTTGTTTCGCTGTTGGTTCTGGCCCATCTGGACCGGATCCGATACTTCGCCGAACGGGAAACTTGATGATTGGAGAGAAAGACCCGATGCCAAGGAACTGCCCCTCCTGTGGAAACGAGATCAAGCCGGACGCGACGGTCTGTTCTGAATGCGGGGCCCAACTCGATCCCCTGACATCCGCCGAGGTCGAGGAAGCCCGCGAAGAGCCGGACACGAGGGAGGCGAACAGTCGGACCATCCGGGTTGACCCGGAGGACGCCGCCGCGGCGCAGCCCCAGGCTCCTCCCCAGCCGAAGGAGCCGAGCCGGAATCCACCGGTCGAGGCCGCGAGTCCCCAGCCAACGGTGATCGTGGAGCCTTCCGACGAAGTGCCGCCCCCCAAAGGACCTGCCTCCGACGATGGGCTCGGTCCCGAGGAACTCGACGCTCTGAATGCTTTCGCAGAAGGCAAGCGGATCGTCACCGTCATTGGTTTTCCCGGGAGCGGCAAGACTTTCTTTGTCAACCGTCTGCGGCACGACCTGAGCAAGGCCCTCTGGCGCTGTAAGCCCGCTCCAGATCCGGAGATTGTCCAGAATCCATTCGGGCTCCAACTCACCCGACTTGTACCTTTAAAGAGCCGCGTAAACAAGCTCAACTACCTGCTTGTCGATCTGGCCGGAGAAAGCTTCCAGAAAGCCCTTGAAGCCGGGTTCAGGACCGGGCAGATCGCGAGCTTCTCGGCGAGGAGCTATCTCTCGGCTGTTGCGTTTGCCAGCGCATACATCCTCGTCATCCCGCTGGAGGACCTCGCAGGGGTGGAGGACGGCCGTGAAGGAAGAGAAGTCGATTGGGCGCGCGGCCTGATGGACAACTTTCATTCGATCCTGGGCTGCATTGTAACCTGTGCAAACAAGCTGGCGCAGGGAGAGTCGCCGAAGGCGCTTCTTGATAGAGGACTATCCGCCGCGGAATTGAAGACGGCGTTCGAGGGGAAACTTCGGTGCGACAGGCCGATCTGTGTGCTGTTCTCTCTGGCGGACCGCTTCCTGGGGACTCTCGATCCGGCGGATCAGGAGGTCTACGATTATGACCCCGTCCTGTACGCCGCGGAAAGAATTCCAAAGCTCTTCAATCCCATCTGGGATGCCTTCAGCTACTTTCGCTTTGACTACATGAGCTCCTTCTGGGGACATGGAAAGAGCCTCAAGGTCGACTACCGGCAGAAAAGCCACGGCGCGATTCCGGCGTTCCTCTGGATCCATGACCTCCTCGACCGCGGAAGGATGAGCCGGTTGTCCCGGAGCCGGCTGAGCACCCGCCAGGCCATTCAGCTGCGGCGCCTTGTGGATCGCGAGTTCAGGCTGACCCTCAACAACATCGAAGGGCGGAGCAAGTGGGGGGTGAACACATGACCATCCGGCTCAGGTCGGTCCATCGCAAGGCATTCCGGCTGCTGGTTTTCGTCTGGATGGTCGTCACCCTGGTGTGCGTTCTGGCAGCCTGGCGCTTCTGGGTGATCGCGGAGTCGAGGATTCCCAGTCTGACGAACGGCTCTCAGCTCGCGGCCGCCCTGGAATGGCCCTGGCTCGATTTTCCGCCGGTGACCGAGATGGAGAGGCAGACCCTCCAGGAAAAGGCGAGCCTCTACGAGCCCATGTTCCGAGCCGATCTGAGGCCCTGGACCGACATCCCCGTCGACGGTCTTCTGGGTTACCCGCGGGACCATGGACTGCGGCCGGAACTGGAGGAGAGCGCCAGGGCAATGACGGAGCTGGCGGAGAGCTGGAGCGGCTCGGCCATCGCCTCCCGGGCGTGGCAACCTGACACCGTGCAACTGCAGCAGGCCAGAGGGCTCCTGGCGCAGGCGATCCGGAACCGCCCGCGCTGGATACCGCTCTACAACAGCGCTCTGCTAGACCTCTGGACCGACGCTCCCATGGAGGCGATCCGGCATCTCCAGGACGCACAGGCGCTGGTGGACGAGTACTTGAACAATCCGGAACGCCTGCGCGGCCTGTTGGCCTCGGAAAAAGCCAGGATTTATGAAGCGGCCATCCTGACCCACTATGCCATGGGACACGCGCTTCTGGAAGGCGGGAATGGAAGCCAGGACGGCCCAGCGGCTCAACGGACGCTGGATTCGGTCAAACATTTCCGGCAGGCGACGGAGCTGCTGACCCCTCTTCTCGAGACCGGTGTGGGAGTCTATGGCAGGGAGGGTTCGCCGTTACGTTCCTTTCCGCTTGAATCGACCCACCTCGGCACGGGCTCGCTCTGGAATGATCTGATCGCCGCGTACATGAGCGCTTCCGCTTACAAATCATGCCCCCGGCCGCCGATGCGGGTTCCGGAATGTACTCGGGAATTTGGTCAGGGAGATGCCTGCGCGGTCCGCGATTCGGCGGTTTGCCGCAGCCTGCAACGGGTCGGCCCAAGGCTGCAGACACCGTTTCAGCGGTTGGTGGAAGCGACATACAGCCCTGACTCCAGGGGGGAACACGATCTTTGGGCTTTCATGACGCTCATCGATCTGATGAACGCGTCCCCGGACCTCGGCAATGATTCGTACCTTCTGGGCAACTCCGCGATTCTGTTTGCCAATCTGGGTGAGTCCACGCTGGCGGGTGAGCAACTCGCCATGGCCGAGGAGGCTGCCGAGTCCGACTCGCAGGCTCGCTTGGCGGACAGAAGCCGCCTGCAGAAGATCAATTTTCTGGCGAAGGTTCTTCACGGGCAGCCCTCCGAGGAAAGCGAGCCGACCCGAAGCGAGGAAGCGAGCCTTCACCGGCAGGCCTACTACAAGCTGTATCAGGGCCAGGAGGATCTGCCTTTTCAGCCGTTCCGGCTTCCTCGAGAGCTCTTCTCCCAGAGCGAGCGGGATCTGGTCGACCGCTGGCTGTTCATCCGTCTCTGGAGAGAATGGCTGCGCCAGGGACAGTTCGATCGCTTCCTGAAGGAATACCAGCGCAGCCAGGAGGCGAATCTCGCGAGCGATTTCTTTCGCCGGTGGCGAGAGAGCACGCTGCGCGAGCTGGGCCGCAGGGCGCTCGAAAAGGCGGCTGGAAACAGGAATCGAGGCGAGCAGGATCAGGCTGACAAGATTGTGAGCTTTGTCGCCTCGAGCGGCTATTTCCCCGCCGATGTAGTCCGCCAAGCGAGGAGCGAGAGCGGCCTGGGCGGACCGACCTCCTGGAAGCTCGCCGCTCTGCTGGTCCTGTTGATACCCCAACTGCTGCTGACGCCGTTTCTCATCGGCCTGATGCGGCTTCACCGGCAGACGTTCTTCAGCAGCTTCCGGGTGGGCCGCAAAGGAGGTTTCGACTCCGCCTATCCTTCCTGAACGGGGACGCTTCGGATTGTTCTGCGCCGTGGCTTCGGCTAAGATGCCGTCATGTTCCCGGTCTGCGCGGACCGCCGCAATGACCGATGTCGTCCAGCGGATGATCAGCGTCGCACGGCAATCACCATCTCTCAAGGTCACCGATTCTCTTCGGAATGACAGCGCCGGCATGAGGCTCTTTGCCTACGCCTACCTGTACGCGCGTCCCGACGCGCAGTTGCTCCTGCCCCTGGTTGAGGCCGTCACCGACAAGGAGGACCAGCCCTTCGGTCAATATTGGGGCCTGCAGGCGATCGGAAGGGTCATGGCGGGCGCGACTCAGATACCATTGATAGTGAAGAGCAAGCTGCAGACACTCGGAGCCAGGCTCCAGCCCGGCACCGATCGCGACTATGAGCTCAGAAAGCTTCTGCGGCAAGCAGGATGAGGGTTGAATGTATTTTCAACGGGTTCTGAAAGGCATCAGCGGGTTGACGCGCCAGGATGCCGATACGAGTTTCCAACAGGGCCTCCAGTGCAACTGGTGGCTGCGCGTGCACCACATATCACCCGGAGAGATCGTCAACAAGCTCACTGAGCGGAATCTGGATTGGCACCTCAATCACTATTCGGATCCGGACCCTCTCACTGGGGCCCCATTCTCCGAGAATACACCGTTCATTTCCGTCACGGCGGGGGTCGTGGAGCGCGATGCGTTCCTGCGGCGCAATTTCGTCTTCGACCCTCTTCTGACGGCGCTGGACTTTGCCACTCGCCACTTCACGACGAGCGGCTACATCTTTCATGCGTACGTGTTCACGCTGGGCCGCCAGTCGCTGGAGCTCGAGGAGTTCGCCGAAGAGGTGAGGGAATTGAACATCTACAAGGATTTTCTGCCCTACCACCGCGAAGGAGAGATCACGGCGAAGATAGCCATCCGCGGCCCGCAGATCGAGAAGTGGGAGGAGTACGACGGTCCGGCCGTCTTCAACGCCCTGAGAGCCTGTGCTCCGCCGAGTCCTGTTCGGGTTCAGGAGAACCCGATCTATGCGCCGCCGGAAAGGTATTGCAACATCCGGGGTCTGGTGACGGACTGATGGCCGAGCTGGCCTACGATTCCGAGCTGGTGGAGCGCCTCGCCATCGTCAACGAGGGAAACGCCGCTGTGCACCTCGAACGCGCGGAGCAGCAGCGTGGCAAACGCGAGGAAGCGAAAGCGGGATCGAAATGGTCGCAGCATGAGATGCTGGCCGCGAGCGGCTTCGTTCTGGCCGCCAGCTACTGGTCGATGATCGCACCGCGCAAGGCCGTGGATCTGTATCGGAGGGCTGCCCGGATCTATCGCTCGAAGGGGCACAGCTACTGGATGATCCTCGCACTCGCCTCCTTGAACGACCGCGACATCGCCGAGATCCCTTCCTTCATGGAGGAGACAAAGGCGCCAAGCCCGCAGGCCGTCGCCTTCTCCCTGGTCGGCACGGAGCTCGCGAATGCCGATCACCGGGAACGGCTCGCCGAGCATTGGCGCCATGCCGGGAATCCTCCCGTTGGACGTCTTGGCGTTCCGCTCGATTACTACGGCCGCTGCGCGTGGGCCATGCACGCTGCGCGGACGGAGAAGAACTCCGAGCTTTTCTTTGCCGCGGGGGCGAGCTACGTTCATCGGGCCGCCGAGGTGATCCGCAGTGCGAGCCACGATCGGTATCACTGGCAGAGGCTGCAGTCGGCAGTGCTCCCTGCAGAGCCGGAAGCGGTAGCCATGACGGCGGCCATGTCCTCGATGTCCCAGTCTCTGTTCGGCGCCTCCATTCGGGAAATTCCGAACCTCGACGCGCACGGCAGGTTGCTGGTGGATATCGGAGAAGACCTGCGGAGAGCCGTGTCCGGCGACAAGGAGCGCTACCCGAGATGACAGCGACGACTCTCGGGTAGCGTTGTCCGGCCGACGGCACGCGGCTCAGAACAGCAGGTTCCCTTCGCCGAGCACGAAGTCCAGGCCGGTGCCGAGCTGGGCCTTGACGGCCTGGAGATCCTTGAGGGCCGAGCGGATCAGCGTCTGACGGGTCTTGGCCGGTCTCGCGGCCATGGCCCGGCTGTTCTTGGAGATCGCGCTCCGGAGCATCCTGACCGCTCTCGCATGCATCTTCCGCTGACTGAGCACCTCGATCGCGTCCGTGGCTTCGCTGTTGGACAGGGCGAGGAGCATGTTGACCGTGCCGCGCGTGGCGTTGTCGTGGCTCGCCTCGAGGGCCAGGGCGGCGGTGTTGCGCTGGATCGAGATCGCGGAGTTGAACGCCGCGTTGAGCACCCGCAGGAACGCCGCGATGCTGAGGACGTCCGTCTCTGACAGGGGGAAGGGAGCGCCTCCGAACGCGGCGTCGGTAGTGTAGAAGTGCACCGCATCCTCGATGGTGGCGGCGCTGTGGTTGTGGAAGAAGGGCTCGGTGTCCGCGGCCTCGATCAGCGGCGGCACGTTGAACGAGCCCTCGCCGAAGCAGTCCCGGACGCCGTCGTCGTCGCAGTCCAGATTGGGAAAGACGGCCGCACGGAAGCCGCCGTCGTGCGGATGGGGCTCGGTCGCCTGGCTGGGATCGGGCGCCTTCTCGATGCCGGTGTTGGCGTTGATGTTGCCGCCAGGACCGGCGCCGGCGTTGAAATGGCATCCGTTACAGAACCCGAAGCTGGCCTTGCCGGCCTGGGCCGCGGCGTCGTTCAGGGTGACGTCGGGGAGGCTCAGATCGGCGAGGCGGCCGACGGACATCATGAACGCTTCCAGGCTGTCGAGCTGGGCCTCCGTCGGCAGGACGAAGTCCGTTCCTTCGACCCGGCCGAGGCTGCGGGTGAAGTGCTGTTTCACCGCCGCGACCGGGAGCAGGCGGAGCGCGCCGTTGCCGGGAGCCGCGTCGCCGCCCCAGCCCGTGCGGTGGATCGGTTCCTGGCGGTCCGGCGGCGTGATGGACGTGGCCACCGAGAGCATGTGCTGCGCCGCCCGCATGACGAACTTGGCGGTGGGATCCTCGAAGCCGTCGCTGTTCATGAGGATCTGTCCATGGCGGCGCATCAGCGCCGGGCGCTCCAGGCCGGGCACTCCGCCCTCGGAGGCTGGAAGCTCGGCGATGAACAGTTTGTCGTCGGCGCGCAGGTGCGAGATGAAATCGACGTCCAGCGCGAGGTTGTTCTCCGCCCTGTGACAGGTGCCGCAGGTGCGGCCGTTGCCGCCGAAGGTCTCGCGGAAGAAGAGGTCCGCGCCGTCGGCGGCCGCCTGGCTCACCAGGCCGTGGCTGACGAGGATCTGCGCCTGGGGCGACGCCGCGTGGAGGGGAGCGCTGGCCGGCACCGCGACGATGCCGGGCACGACGAGCAACAACATGGTCCTGGCTCTCATGATCCGACCTCCCATCAAGAGAGCCCTCCTGACCCGGACTACGGCATCACGACAGATCCCTCGCGGCCCGAACGTCTTGCTGCGTGAAGGAGATTCTAACCCAACTTCCACACTTTGTGCCATAAAGTGTTGATACGCAAGGATCCACGGTTGATTTTCGTCACTATTCTGGGTTGGGCAGCCAGGTCTTGAGTGGGGCCATGACCTCGTGGGGAATGCCGAGCGTGTCGTAGATGGCCTGATGCTGCTTCTCTGGATTCGTGCCTTTCCGGATCTGGAGAAGTTGACCACAAGGCGTCGGCAGCACCGCAGTGACCACCTGATGGGTGGAGAGTTGGTCGCGCAA
>JBEQUE010000043.1:0-11819 GCA_040349255.1 Acidobacteriota bacterium
GTCGCGCAGCCGGCGCAGCCAGACGAGGCTCGCCTCCGCGTCCTCGTCCCCCCAGGAGATCGAGCCGCGCGGCCAGAGCAGCTCGTCCGGCGCCATGGACGCGTCGCCCAGGAAGATCAGGCGGGTCTCAGGGTTGCGCTGCAGCAGCGCGTCCGTGGGCAGCGGCTCGCGGCGGCGGAAGTCCTTGTAGATCCGGCCGTAGACCGTGTTGTGGAAGAAATAGGTGTCGCAGCGCTTGAAGCGGTCCCGGACCTTGGCGAAGAGCAGTTGCGTCAGACCCACGTGCGGCAGCATCGAGCTGCCGCCGTTGTCGATGAGCAGCGCGACCTCGATGCGGTCGAGGAGGTCGCGGCGGAAGACGAGCTCGATCTCGCCGCCGTTTCGGGCGCTCTCGTGGATGGTCTCGTCGAGGTCGAGCTGGTCGCGCGGACCCGACGGCGCGAGCTTCTTGAGCGACGCGAGGGCCTGCGAGAGGTTCGCGCCGCTGAGCGTCGAGCTGTCCGAATACTCGACGTAGCGCCGCTCGCCGATCACCTTGACCGCCGAGCGTCCGCCGCCCGGTCCTCCGACCCGCACGCCGCCCTTGGCGTTGCCCGAGTGGCCGAACGGCGAGTTGCCGCCGGTACCGATCCACCGGCTGCCGCCGCGATGGGCCTCCATCTGCTTGCGCAGCGTCTCCCAGAAGCGCCGCATCAGCTCGTCGACCGACATCGACCAGACGGCCTGCGGCGGCAGCTCGCCCTGGCGGACCGCCGCCTGGAGCCAGGCTTTGAACTGGGGCGTGTTGAGCAGCTCGGGGTCGCCCTCGGCGACCCTGGGCACGTCGATGCCGTAGAAGTGGAAGAGGAAGGCGCGCTCGTAGGCGTCCATGTGCTCGACCCGGCGCACGAACGAGAGGCGGGCGAAGAGGAAGAGCGACTCGAGGTCCGGAGCGAGACCCTTCTCCAGGCCCTTGTAGAAGTCGAGCGCGTCGGTCGTGCTGACCGGCACCCCGTAGTCCCGCAGCCGGTAGAGGAACCCGGTGAGAAACATGCCCCGCCTCAGTTCACCCGCGGACGCTTGCCGCCCTGGCGGTAGGCCAGGAGGTCCTCGGTGCGCTTCAGGAGCGTGCCGACGAACGGCACATTGAGCCTCTCCGGCGTGATGCGCGAGTGCTGCAGCGCGCCCAGCCAGTTGAGCAGCTCGCTGGTGGCCGGCGGCTTCTCGAAGCCGCGCTGGCGCAGCTCGTAGAAGATGCCGAGCGCGGCGTCGAGCAGGCCCTTGTCGAGGTCCGGGAAGTGGAGCTTCACGATCTCCCGCATCTGGTCCGGAGTCGGAAACGCGATGTGGTGGCAGTAGCAGCGTCGCAGGAAGGGGTCGGAGAGCTCGCGCTTGGCGTTCGAGGTGATGAGGATGAACGGCCGCTTCCTCGCCTGGATGGTCTGGTTGACCTCGCGGATCGTGAACTGGCAGTCCTCCAGCACGTCGAGCAGGTTGTCCTGGACGTCGGACTCGGTCTTGTCGATCTCATCGAACAGGAGGACCACCCGCTCGTCGCTGCGGAAGGCGCGGCCGATCGGCCCCCAGATCACGTAGTCGAAGAAGTTCTCGACGTCGCGCCCGGTGCTGCCGCTGCCGAACCGGGCGTCGTTGAGCCGCAGCACCGTGTCCTGGACGTAGCAGGCCTCCTCGCCCTTGATGGTGGACTTGCAGCGCAGCACCTCGACCGGCATGCCGAGCGAGCGCGCCACCTCGAAGCCGAGCTGCGTCTTGCCGGTGCCGGCCTCGCCGGTCAGGAGGAGCGGCTTCTCCATGACCAGCGCCATGTTGACGATCGCCCCGAGCTCGGGGTCGAGGTAGTAGCGGTCGGTGCCCTGGAATTCCATGCGCGGGAGTCTACCGGATTCTTGAATCCAATCGGTTGAATCGAGGGAGAAGGACCAGAAGGACTGCAAGGACTCAAAGGACGCCAACTCCTGTCCTTTGCGTCCTTTATGTCCTTTGGGTCCTTTTGGTCCTCCCTGGCCCGGAAGTTGCTCGCCTGTCCCGGCCCGGAGGGTCCAAGACATGAACGAAAGGCGGGCGATCCTGCTGGGCGGCCTGGGGGCCGGAATCCTGGATATCACCTACGCGATCGTGGTCTCGCGTCTGCTGCGCGGCACGGACGCGGTCACGGTCCTGCAGTCGGTCGCGAGCGGCCTGCTCGGGAAGGGGGCCTACGACGGCGGCGCCGCGACCGCGGCCCTCGGCCTCTTCCTGCACTTCGTGATCGCGTTCACCGCCGCGGCCTTCTATGTCCTGGCGAGCCGGCGGCTCCCCACGCTGGTCCGGCGACCCTGGCTGTGGGGAGCGCTCTACGGCATGGCCGTCTACCTGTTCATGAACTTCGTCGTGCTGCCGCTCTCGGCCTTCCCGCACAAGCTCTCGTTCCCGCCCCTGGTGCTCGCGCGCGGGCTCGCCGGGCACATCGTGTGCGTCGGCCTGCCGATTGCGCTGGCCGCCGCTTTTACGTGGCGGTCGTCGCGCAGGGAACGGTGATCGGCTGCAGCGGCTGCTGTGGGAAGCCGGTGTTGACCAGGCCGCCCCAGGTCTCGAGGATCAGGCGCTTGGCCGCCGACATCTCGCGCGTCACCGGCATGAAGCCCGTGGTGTCGACGATCGTCTCCGAGATCCGCTGCAGGATCGCGTTGATGTTCGTCTGCACCGCCTGCTGGTTGCCGAGCGGGATGATCTGGTCCATCGCCGGGTAGAGCATGTCGTAGACGTAGAAGATGTTGTTGTAGATGAACTGCCAGATTGCGTTCTCGTCATACTGCGGCTGCCCGGCGTAAGAGCCCGTGGCGTTCCAGCAGTCCACGAACTGGGAGACCAGCGCGTTGTCGAACGGCAGCGCCCGCACCGCGGTGAAGAACGAGGTCCCGATCGTGTAGGTCTGGTAGTTGACGAAGCCGAAAGAGACCTGCGGCTGGAGCGTCGGTGTCGGCGATCCGGCGGCGAACGGATAGAAGGCGACGATCGGGAACCCGGCCGCCTGCGGCGTGATCTGGAAGGTTGCCGTGCCGCCATCGCCCACGGTCACGACGTCGCCGCCCGGGAAGCTCAGGTAGGGCCCCGCCGGCGTGACGTTGCAGAACGGGCCGTCGCCGCCGGACGGCGGCGTGGTGCCGAACAGCACCCATTGGCCCGTGGCCACGATGAGCGGCCACGGATAGTACTGCGCGAGCGCCACCTGGGTGCCCGCCGGAGCCGGTTCCCCTTTATAAAGGACCTGGAGCGCGATCGTCTGCTCCTGGCACTCGTCGAGGTAGACGCCGCGGTCGTCGGTCTGCACGGTGAGCGGCAGCTCCAGCGACACGGTCTGCCCCTGGTTGTTGAGAGCGAGCAGGCCCTCGGCGGCCCACTGCTCCACGTCCGAGGCCGAGATTCCCTCGGCAAACGCGACGTCCACGATGCCGCCGTTCGCCTCGTAGGCGGACTGATCGTATTGATCGAAGCCGAAGCTTCCGATCGTGTTGAACGAGCCGTCCGGCATCTGAACGCCAAGGTCGAAGTCGCCGTAGTCGAACTTCGTTCCGCCCGAGGTGTACTCGGGGATGGCGTTGAGCAGGTCGAGCGAGACGATGCCGGCGTCCGCGTTCACCTCGGCCAGGATCGCGCCGAGCGGCAGGGGGACGGGCGGCTGGCCTGCGGTGGTCGCGACGGGCGCGGTATCCACATTCATGCGTACGTGGACGCGGGCGTGGCCCTCGACCTTCACCTTCGGCGCCGCGAGGGCCGCGGCCGCGGGGGCGCTCGACAGCGGCGAGGCCACGGCGTTCGCGACCAGCATGCGGCCGCCGGGCGCGGTGGACAGCTCGCCTTCGTTCCAGACCCCGATCACGCCGACGATCCGGCTGTAGGCGGGGTTCGTGAACACCTGGCCGCTCTGATACATCTGCGTCAGCTCGTCGCAGGAGCGCGGCTGCTGCGTCGTGCCGTTGAAGATCCCGTTCTGATAGTAGAGCGTGTTGTAGGCCGACATGCGGACCATCAGGCCGGCCGCGCCCTGCGCCTGGATCGCCTGGAGGAGCGCCGCGAGGAGCGGCGAATCGCCGCCGTTGCCGGAGGTGACCGAGGCGGTCGGGATCGTGGTCTGAAAGATCGTGCCCACGGCGCCCGCGATGATTAGGTCGGAGGCGATGTTGCGCGGCGCGAGGAACGAGCGCGAGTACATGCGCTGGAACTGCGGGCCGCCGACGAAGGTCGTCGAGCTGCCGGCGGTGATCGAATTGAAATAGATCTGGCTGCAGAAGGGCGAGACCGGGTTGATGTCCACCAGCCGGCCGCTGATCTTCACCGGCTGGTTGAGGAGCGGGTCGTCGGCCGCGGCCGGCTCGCCGTAGGCCAGGGCGCCGCCGGTGGTCACCGTCACCTTCTTCTGGTACTGGACGAACGAGCAGCCCTGGTTGCCGTAGTAGTTCCAGCGGCTCGCCATGTGGCAGGTGGGGTCGTCGTTGCAGTTGTCCTGGTTGACCGGCGGGGGCGGGCTCGGCGGGCACGAGTCGCCGGTCGGCTTGACCACCCAGGGCCGGAACGCCTCCTGGAAGTTCGACGGCGTGATCGGCGGCTCCATGGTTGCGAGGTAGGCCCAGTCGAGCGCGGCGTCGGCGGCGTCGTAGAGCGGGACGTAATCGTTGTTGTTCGTCGTGTCGACGTTCCACTGCATGGTGCCGTTGAAATAGAGACGGGGGAAGGCCAGGACGCTCATGCGTGTCGCTCCTCCACAAAGGTAGGGGAGGATGGTACACCATCCATCTAATCGAAGCTCAGGCTGAGGTCGAGCGTGAGGACGCTGCCGGTGTAGTCGCCGTAGTCCGGGTTGAGCAGCAGCGCGCCGGGCAGGTAGTTGCGCAGGCCGCGCAGGAGGAAGCTGTCGATCGTGTAGTCCTCCCAGCGATAGCCGACGCCGGCCTTCGCCCGCGGGTTGAGCTGGTAATCGACCCGGGCCAGCAGGGCCAGCAGCTCGACGTCCTCGTAGTCGCCGAAGCCCACGGCCAGGTCGGGCGTGCCGCCCGGCGGGCTGAAGAAGTCGGCGTTGCCGTCGGTCTTCGAGTAGTTGGCCTGCAGGTCGGCCGTCCAGGCCCTGGCCTTGGCCGTGAGCCCGAGGCCGAAGGTGTCGGTGGTCTCGCCGAGCGTCAGGTCCCAGTCGTCCTGCGGGTTGGTCGAGGGCGTCGCCCCCGACTGGCGGGAGCGCTGGAAGCTCTCGCGGTCGAACCGGTGGCCGAAGAGATAGACGTTGAACGTGTCCCGCGGCGCGTAGGCCAGCTCGGCGTTGTACTGCTTCACGTCGTCGGAGACCAGGCCGAACCGGCTCTCCTTGTAGTCCTCGTCGCGGCCGGTCACGCCGAAGAAAAAACTCAGCGCGTCGGTTGCGAAGAGCTGGGCGCTGACGTTGAATTGATCGTACTCGCGGGCCGCCTCGTCGTACTTGCGCAGGCCGGGCAGGTTGGTGACCCCCTCGGGCTCCACGAAGCTGTTCTCCGCCGCCTCGGGGCTGTAGTCGCCGATCGAGCGGTCGCCGGATTCATAGCTCGACCGCAGGCTGAACCGGGTGCCCGGATGCGTGTCGAACGACACCTTGACGACGTCCTCGTCGGAGGAGTCGATCTCCCGGAATTCGCGGTCCCAGCTCTGCAGGTTGTAGGACAGCGCCAGCCGGCTCGAAGGGGTTACGTCCCAGCCGAGCTCGGCGCCCAGGTCCGTCTTCGTGTAGGAGAAGGGCACCGTGATGCGCGCGATCTCCTCCCACACCGCGTGATACCGGACGTAGCCCGGGAACTCGATCCTCTTCGAGGCGTTGTCGTAGTCGTACAGCCGGTAGCGGAAGGTCAGATCGAACGCCGGACCGAGGTCGCCGCCCACCTGCGCCGACAGGTTCGTGACGTTGACCTCGTTGTCGGCGTTGCGCGCCGGCAGCTTGTTCACGTCCGTGGCGTCGAACGTCGAGTGATCGAAGTCGATCCCCTGGATCGACGGGTTGAGCGTGTAGGGGAGCAGCGGGTCGTCCTGGGTCATGGTGTTGTAGGACACGCTGCCCTGGGCGTACCAGCTCGAGCCGAGCCGCGTGCGGCCGTCGGCGAAGACCACGGTCGATTCGTTGTCCGCCCACAGGTCGGCGAACCCGACGCCCGAGCCGCCGATCGAGCCCGAGCCGGGCGCGGTGTAGGCGCTCGGATCGGTGGCGCCGGTCAGCCGCCAGGGGTTGTCCCAGTACATCGTGCTGACGTTGTTCCTGAACGTGGACATGCGGTAGCCGAAGCGGACTCCTGCGCGGTCGGTGCTCCACGAGCCCGCCAGCTCGGCGTCGTCGATCGAGTAGTCGATGACCTCGGGGACCTCCGTCGCGTTGCTGAAGCCGAAGCTCGCGCCGTACGGCCGGTTGCCGTCGCGGTCCTCGTGCTTGTAGTCGAGACCCCAGGAGAAGCCGCGCAGCGAGCCGAAGCCGAGGTTGGCGTTCAGCCGGTCGCGCTCCAGCCCGAGATCGACGAAGCCGGCGGTGGCCAGATAGGGAGAGATCAGGCCGTTGAGGAACGGAAACGTGATCAGTGCGCGGTTGGCCGCGAATTGCTTTTCGAGCGCCGTCTGCAGCGCGAGCTGGACCGGGTCGGCGATCTGGTAGACGCCGGGCGAGGTCTGGGTGAAGAGCATGCGGCCGTCGTTGCCGAAGCGGTGCGGGATCTTGTTGGAATCGACCGTCAGGGCCCAGCGGTCGAGCACGCCGTAGCCGAAGGTGTAGCGCGCGTCGTCGCGGCGGACGTTCGTGGCCCGGAACGTCAGGAACCGGTCGCCGTCTCCCCGGCCCTCGATCCCGAGGCGCGGGATGACGAAGCCGCTGCTCCTGTCGCGGTACTCCTCCCACTTCGAGGAGCCGGTGTCGACCGAGCTCTCGAAGATTCCGAGCACGATCGGATCGACGGTAAAGGTGAAGCTTCGAGGCTCCTGAGCCGGCTCCTGGGCCGTGGCGGGCAGGGCGATCAGCAGCAGGAGGGCGAGCTTGCGGTGAGTGCTCATGGCGTTCTCCTCGTGCCTAGTGGCCCAGGTACGGGCTGGACGGATGGTTGCTTCCATGGACCGCGGCGTGGCAGTCGGTGCAGGCCCGGTTGAAGATCCGGTTGCTGGCGCGCGACTGGTCCGCGAGCGTGGCGCCGTCGTACAGCGTGCCGGGGTGCCGCGTATTGGCATGGCACTGCTGGCAGAGGTAGGGCACCGAGGTCTTCTGCAGCTTGATGTGGTTCGAGCCGTGCGGGACGTGGCAGTTCAGGCAGCTCTCGCGCACCGGCGCGTGCTCCCAGAGGAACGGGCCCCGCTTGTCGGCGTGGCAGGAGTAGCACAGGTCGTTGACCGACGCCGCCTTGATCATCTTCGCCGTGGTGCTGCCGTGCGGGTTGTGGCAGTCGGCGCAGGCGATCTTTCCCTCGCGGACGGGATGATGGGAGCTCTTCCACATTTCCGCGCGCACGTCCTTGTGGCAGCTCAGACAGACGTCGATCTCGCTGGCGGTCCTGAGCTGCGCCCTGTCGGACTTGAACGAGTGGATGCTGTGGCAGGACTGGCAGGCCAGGCCGCGGCTGGCATGTACGCCGCCCTGCCAGAACATCTGCTGCCGCCCGCTGTGGCAGCTCTGGCAGAGCTTCGCCTGGTCCTGGGCGCTCCGCTTCGTGATGTCCGGCCGCAGCACCGGGTCGTCCGGATTCTCCGTGTGCGCGGCGGCCGGCCCGTGGCAGCTCTCGCAGCCGTGGGCCGCGAGGCGCTCGAACGCCTTCGAGCCATGGGGAGTGCCGGCGAGGTGGCCGGCCACCTCGCCATGGCAGGCCATGCACACGTCGCTGCCGGCATAGCCCGGCGGGGGCGTGCTCTCCGGCGCCTGCGGCGCGGCCCATGCCCGGCCCGCGAAGGCCAGGAGCACGGCGGCGCACAGCGCGGGAACAAGGCGATGGAGTCTCATGGTGATCTCCTCCCGGTTTCCGGTCATGAATCCTGGCTGCATTGGATCGCGACCGGCCCTCCTCTCACCACCGCCAGAAGGAGAGGATCGACAGGATTTCCGGATGGGCGTTTTCCCCACCCGGCGGGGTAGGGGGGTGGGCCTCGCGCGGCGCGGAAAAAACCACCCGCGGGGATGTGGCCGGCCGGAGCCCGGAATGGTCTGATCCGCTCAGAGAACGAAAGGAGCCGCAGCCATGAAGACCCTCGGTTTCACCGTGTCGATCGTCCTGACGGTGGTCCTGCTCGCCACCCTGGTTCCCGGGCCGGGCGCGGCCCAGCCGGCCGGGATGACTCCCGACGGCAAGGCTCTCTTCCTGGGCCAGAAATGCAACGTATGCCACTCGATCCCGCCCGCCGGCGTCGAGCGCACGATGAAGTCGTCCAAGGCCCCGGACCTCGTGGGCCTGGCGAAGGTGGACGCGAAGCTCCTCACCGGCTATCTCCGCAAGACTGCCGAGATCAACGGCAAGAAGCACGTCAAGCCGTTCACCGGCAGCGACGCGGAGCTCGGCGCCCTGATCGCCTGGCTGCAGAAACAGGAAGCGAAGTGATGCCCTACCTCGAGGAAACCGTCCTCGCGGTGGTCGTGGTCGCGATCGGCCTGATCGCGACGGTGGTCCTGCGTCCCGCGGTGCTGGGGACCCGCGCCGGCAAGGTCCTGGCGTTCCTGGCGCTCGCGGTGATGCCGATCGTGGCGACCGGGATGGGCCTGTCGGCCCACATGGAGACCTCGAAGCGGACGGAGTTCTGCCTCTCCTGCCACGTCATGGAGCCCTACGGCCGGAGCCTGCGCGTCGACGACCCCTCCGCGCTGCCCGCCGCGCACTACCAGAACCGGCGGATCGACCGGGACCACGCCTGCTTCACCTGCCACACGACCTACACGATGTTCGGCGACGTCAAGGCGAAGATGACGGGCCTGAAGCACGTCTACGTCTACTATCTGGGCGAGGTGCCGAAGAAGATCGAGCTCTACGAGCCTTACAAGAACCGCGAGTGCCTGCACTGCCACGACGGCGCGCGCTCGTTCGAGGAGAACGAGATGCATGCGGAGATCCGCGCCGATCTCGATTCGAACGCGACCTCCTGCCTCGAATGCCACGACGTGGCGCACGAGGTGGAATCGGAGACCAAGCCATGAACGACGAAAGCACGCCCCTCGATCCGCGCCTGGTCCGGCGCCTCCGGATCTCCGGCATCCTGGTGGGGCTGGGCCTGACCGTGGAGGCCGTCACGCTGTTCTGGGCCCACCCGACCGCCTTCCTCGCGTTCCTGTGCATCGGCGGCGCGATGGTCGGGGCGGGGATCCTGGTCTACCTGGCGTCACTGGTCCCGGCGTAGCTCCGGCGCGCACGCCTGGCCCGCTCCGAGCTGCCAGCGGAAGAAGCTCAGGTGGTCGATCAGGCCCAGGATCTGCTTGTCGACCGGCGCGCCGAAGCCGTGGCCGGACTCGCGGTCGACCAGGAGGAGGATCGGTTCCTTCTCCGGATCGCTCGCGGTCGAGGCCTGGAGGAGCGCGGTCATCTTGCGTGCGTGGAGCGCGTGCACGCGGTCGTCCTGCTCGCCCGCGGTGAGGAGCGTCGCCGGGTATTTCGTTCCCTTTTTCACGTTCTGGTACGGCGAGTAGCGCAGCAGATAGGAAAACTGTTTCGGATCGGCGCTCGATCCGTATTCGCTCACCCAGTTCCGGGCGCGCAGGAAGTTGTGGAAGCGCAACATGTCGAGGAGCGGCACCTCGGCGACCGCCGCTGAAAAGAGCTCCGGCCTCTGGGTGAGCACGGCGCCGGTGAGCAGGCCGCCGTTCGAGGCGCCGGTGATGCCGAGCCGCTCCGGCCGCGTGTAGCCGTTCGCGATCAGCCACTCCCCGGCGGCGATGAAGTCGTCGAAAACGTTTTGTTTCCTCTCGAGCATCCCGGCCTCGTGCCAGGCCTCGCCGTACTCGCCGCCGCCGCGCAGGTTGGGAAAGGCGTAGACCCCGCCGAGCTCGAACCAGGGGATGTTGCCGGAGGAGAAGTAGGGCGTGGCGGAGACCGAGAAGCCGCCGTAGCCCTCCAGGATCGTCGGGTTGCAGCCGTCGAGCTTCAGCCCCTTGCGGTGGATCACGAACAGGCTGACCCGCGTGCCGTCCTTCGACGGATACCAGACCTGCTTCACCTCCAGCGTGGACGGATCGAACGGGGTCTCCTGGCGCCACCAGAGCTTCCGTTCGCCGGTGCGCAGGTCCACCCTGTAGACGCCCGGCGGCTCGTTGAAGCTGGTATAGGAGAGCCAGGCGACCGGGCTCTCCGGGCCGCCGGACAGATCGGCCGAGCCGATGCCTGGCAGGGCCAGCGGCCCGCGCGGAGACCCGTCGAGCCCGAACAGCTCGATCCGCGTGCTGGCGTCCTGGATGTAGGTGCCCACCAGGAGGTCGCCCGCCTGCGAGATGGACACCAGGGAGGCCTTGCGCTCCGGGATCAGCTCGCGCCAGCGCGCCGGGTCCGGGTCCTTGAGATCGACCGCCACCACGCGCCGGTTGAGCGCGTCGAGCGTGGTGCTCATGTAGAGCGTGTCGCCCACCACCGGGTCGGTGTCGCGGTAGACGTCAGGCAGGCCGGCCTGGGCCGCCTTGCCCACCAGGATCGGCCGGAGCTCTGTTGAACCCGTTGCGAGCCACTGCCGGAAGTCCATCACCCAGAGGTCGTTCGAGTTGCTGCCCGTCCACTGGCCGAGCAGGAGCCAGTGGCCGTCCTGGCTGAGATGGCCGAACGGACCCCAGGTCGAGGCCGCCGGCCCTTCCTTCGGCTGCTCCAGGAGCACGCGGTCCTGCGCCGGGTCGGTGCCGACCTTGTGGAAGCGGATGCGCCGTGAGTAAGGGTTTTTCAGGTCGTCCAGGTTGTTGTAAATGAAGCCCGAGCCGTCCGGCAGCCAGTCCACCTCGCGCACCTTGTTGCGGATCTCGTCCGGCAACTGCCTGCCCGAATCGGTCTCCAGGAGGTGCAGCGTGGCGTTCTCGTCGCCGGCCCGGTACAGGCCGAAGGCGACGAGCCGGCCGTCCGGGCTCGGCCGGAACCAGGCCAGCGTGGTGAGGCCGCTCGCGTCGATCCGGTTCGGATCGACGAGCGTCCTGGGCACCCCTCCGTCCTCGGATGTGACCAGGATTCCCTGGCTCTGGTCGGCGTCCTGCTGGAAGTAGAACAGCCGCTTGCCGCGCATCGCGGGGGAGCCGCGGTACGTGTTGCTCTTCGCGTTGAGCTCCTTGATCCGGGCCTCCAGCTCCCTGCGGCCGGGCAGGCTGTCCAGCACCGACCGCGAGTAGGCATTCTGGACGTCGGTCCAGGCGCTCACCCGGGCGTCGAGCTGCGGGTCCGGCTTCGCCATCTCCGGCGCCGCGCTGCCTTCGAGCCAGCGGTAGGGATCGACGACCTCCACGCCATGGAGAACCTCGCGGACCGGCTGAACCTCCGTGGAAGGAGGAGAGGCGGCGAGGAGCGGCAGGGCGAGAGCGGAGAGAAGAAGGCGGCGCATGGAGGAGATCCTACCAGAGAAAACGACCTCGGTAGTTCAAGATGGCCTACGGCGTAAACGTATCGGCAAAGTAGGCGTAGGAGTCGGCGTTGGCGGCCGCCTGACCACCGCACCCAGGCAGGGGATCGGGGTTCCCCAAGGCCCGGGCTCTCCGGAGATTGAGCCGTGACCGGCGAGGCGGGCAGCAGGACTGCCCCGATCAGGAGTGCGGCGCTCTTCCAGTGCATGAACCCTCCTTTGTGCTTCCTGGGTGAGCTACGAAATCCGGGCGCCATCCACGCCAGCAGGTCCCCACCCCTGGCTTCCCG
>JBEQUE010000088.1:0-37999 GCA_040349255.1 Acidobacteriota bacterium
GTCTGCGCCACGCCTTCGAAGCCGTGCAGGCGGTGGAAGCGCTCCAGGAGCGCGATCACCACCGTCTTCGGGATGTTCGCGATCACCGAGAGGGCCCCTTCGAGGTCGCCGCCGATCGTCGTGTACCCCACCGCCTTCTCGCTCATGTCGCCGGTCTGCAGGAAGAGGCCGCCGGCGCTGTTCGCCCAGTTCCACATCCGGGCGGAGCGCAGCCGGGCCTGGATGTTCTGCAGCGTGACCGCGGTGGGCTCGGCCCCGCCGAGCATGGCGCGGGCGGCCTCGACCTCGCGGTCGAACGCTTCCTCGATCGGCACCACGCGGAGCGGGATGCCCAGCTCCTCGCAGAGCCGGGCCGCGGCGCCGCGCGTCCCCTCGCCCGAGAACCGGGTCGGCATGTAGAACGCCTGCACCGTCTCCCCCACCTCTCCGCCCAGGAGAAGGGCGGCGCGCCAGGCGATCAGCAGGGTGAGCATCGAGTCCCGGCCGCCGGACAGGGCCACGCCGATGCACCGGAAGGCGCCGGTCTTGCGGTAGTAGTCCCGGATGCCGATCGACAGCGCCGAGATCAGGTCGTCGAGCACTTCGTCGCGCGGGTCCCCGGTGGGCGCTCCGGGGGCGGGCAGGAAAAAGCTGTCGCCGAGCGGCGGCGGATAGCGCAGGCGGGAGCGGTCAGCGGTCTTCCCCTCGGAGCGAATCACCGGGATGGGTGGATGCCGCGCCTGGAACGCCTCGAGGTCGGTGCGCCAGGTGGTGTTCTCCTGGCGCATGCGGCGGGTGCGGTCGAGGTCCACCACGCAGGCAGCCCAGCCCTCGCGGAAGCGGGGCGCGTCGAGCGCGCGCCGGCCGTTCTGGAACACGTAGCCGCCGCCGTCGAAGATCAGGCCGTCCTGGGCGCCGACCGTGTTGCCGTAGACCAGGGTGACCTCGCTGTCGGCCGAGCGCGTCGACAGCATCTCGCGCCGGGTGGAGACCACGCCCATCCGGTAGGGCGACGCCGAGACGTTGACCACCACCTCGGCGCCCGAGTAGGAGCGCCGCCTCATGGGGCCGTCCGGGGACCAGGCGTCCTCGCAGACCTCGACCGCGATGGTGCCGAAGTCGAAGGCGAAGAGGTAGTCGCCGAGCGGCACGCCTGCGGCGTCGAGCGCCAGCCCGTCGCGGCCGCGCGAAAAGGTCCGCGCCTCGTAGAACACGTTGTAGGTGGGGAGCTTCTCCTTCGGCACGAAGCCGAGGACCGCGCCGCCGTGGACCACCGCCGCGGCGTTGAAGATCTGGCCGCTCACGGCCACGGCCACGCCGGCGACGAACACGGTCCTCAGGTCCGCGGTCTCGCGGGCGAAGCGCTCCAGCTCGATGCGCTGGCGGTCGACGAAGGCGCGCCACTGGATCAGGTCCTCCGGCGGGTAGCCGCCCACGACCTGCTCCGAGTAACAGGCGAGGGTCACGTCCGCCGAGGCCATCTCCCGGGCCATGGAAAGCATCCGGTCGACGTTCGACCGGACCGCCCCGACCGTGGGGTCGGCGCTCGCGACAGCGATCTGGATCAGTCTCATGGAACGATCCTATGTTATCTATTCGGGGACATGCCGTGCCACTCCGTCCACCTGGTCGATGCCAGCCCGTACATCTTCCGCGCCTATCACTCCCTGCCCGGAACGATCCGCGACCCCAAGGGAGCCAAGGTCGGGGCGGTCTACGGCTTCGCGAGCTTCCTGCTCAAGCTGATCGCGGATGAGAAAGTCACCCATCTCGGCGTGACCTTCGACCGCAACCTGAACGGCAGCTTCCGGAACCGCTTCTACCCGGAGTACAAGCAGCAGCGCCAGCTCCCGCCGGACGACCTCGTGGCGCAGATCGACCCCTGCGTCGAGGTGGCCTCGGCGATCGGCGCCGCCACCTTCATCGACGACGACTACGAGGCGGACGACCTGATCGCCACGCTCGCCGCGCGCCTCCTCCCGGAGGGACACCGGGTGGTGATCGTCACCTCGGACAAGGACCTCGCCCAGCTCGTGGGCGACCGGGTCACGCTCTACGACTTCAGCAAGGGGGAGCGCTACGACGCCGCGGCCGTGCGGGAGAAGTTCGGCGTCCGGCCGGACCAGATCACGGACCTGCTGGGGCTGGCGGGCGACCCGGTGGACAACATCCCCGGCGTGCACGGTATCGGCCCCAAGTCCGCGGCCGACCTGCTGGCCGTGTACGACCACGTGGAGAACCTCTACGAGAAGCTCGACGAGGTCCGCTTCGCCAAGATCCGGGGGGCGAAGAGCCTCTACTTCCGGCTCGCCGAGTCGCAGGACAGGGCGATGCTCTCGAAGGTCCTGGCCACGGTCGCCGCCGACGCACCGGTCGCGGGGAACGCGGGCGATGTGGATTCGCTCGCCTACCGGGGAGCGGATCCGGAGCGGGCCGACGAGGTCTTCGGCCGGCTGGGGTTCAAGAGCATCCGGGACCGGGTGCCCGAGCGCTCACGGTGATTGCGGGGGTGGCTTGTCGCGCTGCCTCAGGTCGATCGCGATGTAGGTGACCGTGTCCCAGGCGTTGTGGATCCCGACGAACAGGAGCAGGAGCGCCGCGGCGCCCACCCAGAACAGCGCCGGCTCGGGGCCGCGCGACAGAAACATCGCCGCCATGGCGAGGATGCCATAAGCCGTGAACGGCAGGATGGTATGCCACAGCCAGTCCTCGAAGACCGGTTTGTAGCCGGCCTGGCGCCGGGCGCGCCGCAGGACGATCGCCGAGTAGGCGAGACCCGCCAGGCCGGCCGCGCCGAGGGCCAGGCCGGCGTTCGGGAGCGCCTGCCAGGGCGCGGTGACGATCGCGGCCAGCAGCAGGACAGCGCAGAAGTGGACGACCGTCGGCGTGCCGAACGCGTCGATCTCCCCGTGGCCGCCCGCCCTCTCCTGCTCGGCGACCAGGGCCATCACCACGAACTGCAGCCCGGTCAGGGCGGCGGCCGAGGAGCCGATGATGACGTAGAAGCCCTCCCAGGCGGCGAGCGGGGATACGATGGCGTCGTGCATGTTTCCAAACGTATCCGAAGCTGCAGGAGCTGGCAACCCTGATGGAGAGAGCCGACGTCGTGGTGGTGGGGGCCGGCGCCGCGGGGCTGGCGGCGGCGGACGCGCTGCAGGAAGCCGGGCTCGGCGTGGTCGTACTGGAAGCCCGCGGCCGGACCGGCGGGCGGATCCTCACCCACCGCGACGCCCGGGTGCCGGTGCCGATCGAGCTGGGGGCGGAATTCGTCCACGGCGAGGCGCCGGAGACCACCCGCCTGCTGCGCGAGGCCGGGCGCGTCGTGCTCGACCTCTCGGGCCCGAACTGGGAGAGGAGGGGCGGCCGCCTCCAGCCCGCCGGGGAGTACTGGCGGCAGGTGGACCGCGTTCTCTCCCTCTTCCGCGACGAAGGCGCCGACCTCTCCCTGGAGGACTGGCTGGCGCGGAAGCCCGGCGGACGCACGCTCGCCCGGGGTCGCACCCTGGCCCGCCGCTTCGTGCAAGGGTTCCACGCCGCCGACCTCGCGCGGGCGAGCGCGCTCTCGATCGCCGGCCAGGGCGAAGCCCCGACCGAGTCGGCGCGGCGCGCCGGCCGGGTGGTGGACGGCTACGACCGGCTGATCCAGTGGCTGCAACGCCGGCTCCGGGACCTGCGCCTGGGCTCGCCCGTGAGCGGGATCTCCTGGGAGAAGGGGCGCGCCGAGGTCGAGGTCCGGCCGCAGGGAGCCGAGCCCTACCGGATCGCGGCCCGGGCGGTCGTGGTCACCGTCCCCCTCGGCGTGCTCCAGGCCGGGAGCCTCCGCTTCCGCCCGGAGCTGCCGGCCGGCACCCGGCGCGCCCTGGGCCTGCTCGCGATGGGTTCGGTTGTTCACATGGCCTTCTGGTTCCGGGAGACGCCGTGGACCCTGGTGGACGATCCGGATCTCTCGCGGCTCCGCTTCCTCCAGACCGACGACGAGGCGATCACCGTCTGGTGGACCGCCTATCCCGCCCGCGTGCCGCTCGCGGTCGCCTGGAGCGGCGGCCCGCCCGCCGCCGCGCTCCTCGCGCAGGGCCCCGACGCCATGGCCGACCGCGCCCTGGGCGTCCTCGCGGACACCTTGGGCCTCACCCGCCGCCGCGTCGAGTCCCGAGTCGAAGCCTTCTGGACCCACGACTGGACGGCCGACCCCTGGTCGCGCGGCGCCTACAGCTATCCGCTGGTCGGAGGAGTCGACGCCGCCCGGGATCTCGCGAAGCCGATCGGCGGCACCCTCTTCCTGGCCGGCGAGGCGACGGACGCCGAAGGCCGCAACGGCACCGTCGAGGGCGCCATCGGCAGCGGCCTGCGCGCGGCCGGGCAGGTGCGGCGGGCCGTCCGCGCCTGAGACCCTCTCCTCGCCTCGCCGGGGAGCCTCCCCGGAACGGCGGATGGTCATCCTTTCCTTCGCCACCTTTCCGCTATACTTCCGCGATCGTGGGCCGTTAGCTCAGTTGGTAGAGCAGCGGACTTTTAATCCGCGGGTCCAGAGTTCGAGTCTCTGACGGCCCACCACGCTTCCCTGCCGGCTCCCTCCTTCCGAGCTGATATATTTGGCGTTTCACTGAAGGAGGGATGGCGGCATGGTCGAAGAGACGGATGCCAGGGTTGCCGACCCCGTGGAGCCGGACTGGGTCCATCTGGCCGTGACGCACGCGTCCCGCCTTTCCGGCGTGTCCGCGGCCGAGCTCATCCCCGATCCCGCGGTCCAGGCCACGAGCTCGGGACGGCGGGTGGTCCACCTCCACCAGCACTACCGGGGCGTGCCCGTGTTCCAGGCCGGCTGCATGCTGACCTTCGACCGGGACGGCAGCCTGCAGGACCTGAAGAACGCCACCGTCTCCGTCCGGGAAGGCTTCCAGCTCATCCCCGCGGTCGGCGCCGAGATGGCGGCGCGCGAGGGCGCCCGGCATGTCCTCCCCCTCTCCCGGTTCAAGCCGCGGATCCTGGCCTCGTTCCCCCACCCCTACCGGCCGACGATCCTCCACCCGGGACCGTTCGCCGAGCCGATCCCGGCCCACCTGGTCCTCTTCCCGCTGGGCGCGCGGGTCCGCCTGGCGTGGTGCATGACCCTGGCCCTGCCGGACCAGCGCGGGGAGTACGACCTCGTCGTCTCGGCCGATCCATCGGCCGGTCCGCCCGGGCGCCCCGAGGTCCTCTACTGCCGGAGCATCCTGGCCTCGGTCCTGGCCCAGGGCCACGTCTTCTTCCCCTTCCCCGGCCCCGCGGCGTCCCGCCTGCAGCCGTTCCCGGCCCCGCTCGGCGCCCTGCCCGCGTCCCTGCGCGCGCCGGTCCAGGGCTTCCCGTTCGACTGGGTGGACCGGGACTCGCTGCAGGGCAACTGCACCTCCGTGTTCCTCACCAACACGAAGAAGAGCTTCCGGGGGACGGCGGCGGGCGGCGTCACGACCTTCTCCCCGGCCGCGCCCGCCGGTAACGATCAGAAGCTGGTCAACGCCTTTTACTTCTGCAATGTGATGCACGACTTCTTCTACGCCCTCGGCTTCGACGAGGCGGCGGGGAACTTCCAGAACGTGAACAGGGTCCATGCCGGGCTCGGAGGCGACTGTGTCATCGTCCGCATCTTCAACACCGTCCTCAACGGCCACGCGACCATGCGCGGCCGTCCGGACGGCCGCAGCGGCGAGATGCGGCTCGGCGTCCTGCCGGGGAGCCTGCGCCACACGGCGCTCGACCCGGACGTGGTCATCCACGAGTTCACGCACGGGGTCACCGAGCGGACGGTGGGAGGGCCGATGAACTTCCGCGCCCTCGAAAGCGCCCAGAGCATCGCGCTCGCCGAGGGGTGGAGCGACTACTACGCGCTGACCTTCCAGAGCCATGGCCTCCCCGCCGAAGACGAGAAGGTGGCGTTCGGCGACTGGGTCGCGGACCGGCCGGCCGGACTGCGCGGCTTCCTCTACGGCGACGGTTTCCCGAAGACCTTCGGCGACCTGGGCCAGGACCGCTACCAGAACGCCGCGAACTGCGGCGAGGTCTGGTGCGCCGCCCTGATGAGGATGAACCGGGAGATCGGCCGCGAGCTGGGCGACACCCGGCGCGGCCACCAGATCGGCTGGCAGGCGGTGTTCGACGGGCTCAAGCTGGTCCATCCCAACCCCGGCTTCCTGCAGGCGCGGGACGCCATCTACCTGGCGCTGGACGACCTGCGGAGCGCCGGCCTGCTGTCCACGCCGGACCACCAGGCCGCGGCCACCGCGGCCCGCCGGGCCTTCGGCCTCCTCGGCATGGGTCCCGACGCCAGGAGCAACGGAACCGCTCTGACCGGCAACGCAGCCGGCTGAAAGGAGAGGACGATGCACTCCCGAGCCCGGGCAGGAACGCTCGCCGCAGCCCTCATGATGGTCTCCCTGATGGCCTGCGCGGGCGTCGCCGCGGCGCAGGACACGCCCACCCGGCCCCGCATCCTGGTCTGGAGCTTCCACGAGGAGAACGACGTGCTGGCCGGGACCGACCGCCACTACACGCAGGGGTTCAAGTTCTCCCTCCTGCGCGAGCAGGAGGGGAGCCCCGGGTGGATGGAAAACCTGGCGCCGCTCCTCTGGAACCGCTTCGGCGACGAGGATCTGCCCTTCGGGTTCAACGGCGGCTGGTCGATCGGCCAGAACATGTACAACCCCGCGGAGATCGAGCGCGTCGAGCCCGACCCGGACGACCGCCCCTGGGCCGGCTGGCTCTACCTGGGACGGACGCTCCAGGTGTCGAGCGACTGCGAGGCCGGGATCGGGGGGGCCGAGCCGGCGGACGGCGAGGTCGTGGCGTGCCGCCAGCAGCAGCACACGTTCGAGCTCGACCTCGGGGTCGTCGGCCCGCTCTCCGGCGCGAAGGGGGCGCAGACGGAGCTCCACAAGCTGATCGACAGCGATCCGCCCCTGGGCTGGGACAACCAGCTCGGCAACGAGCCGGGCCTGCTGCTGCTCTACACCGGCAAGTGGCGCTACCCGAACCGCTCCAGGACGCTCGACGCCATCCCCCACGTCCGGGTCGGCCTGGGCAACGTGCTGACCTTCGCGGGCGCCGGCGGGACGGTCCGGCTCGGGCGCAACCTGAGCGGCTTCGGCGGCGACCTCATCCCGGCGGTCCAGCGCGGGACGCGACCGCGCTGGGAGGCCTATCTCTTCGCCGGCGCCGAGGCGCGGCTGGTCGGGGTCAACATCTTCCTCGATGGCAACCACTTCCGCGACAGCCCGAGCATCGACAAGGAGATCTTCGTGTACGACCTGAGCGGAGGGGGCGCGGTGCGCTACAGGAGCTTCCGCGTGGCCGTGACGCTGGTGCAGAGGAGCCCGGAGTTCAAGCCGCCCTCCGGCCGCGACCTCGACCCGCAGAAGTTCGGCTCGTTCGTGCTCTCCTGGGAGAGGGGGCTCCCCTAGCGCTCTTCGAGCACCCGTCCCAGCCGGCCGGAGGTCAGGCGGGCGAGGTCCGGGAGGTCGCGGACCAGGGTCTCCTCGCGCCGCGGCCCGGTCGAGATCAGGCCGACCGGCGCGCCGACCTCCTCCACGAGGAAGTCGATGTACGCGCGGGCCTCCTTCGGGAGGTCCTTCTCCTCCAGGACGCCGACCGTCGAGCGCTTCCAGCCCTTGAGGGTCTTGAGGACCGGCTCGGCGTTCTCCAGGCTGAAGCGGTCGCACGGGAAGTCCCGGATCTCCTCCCCGTTCACCCGGTAGCCCGTGCAGACCGGGATCTCGTCGAAGTCGTCGAGGACGTCCAGCTTGGTCAGGGCGATCAGGTCGATGCCGTTGATGAGCCGCGCGTAGCGCGCCACGACGGTGTCCAGCCAGCCGCAGCGCCGGGGACGGCCGGTCACGGTGCCGTACTCGTTGCCCCGGCCGCGCAGGAACTCGGCCACGTCGCCGGACAGCTCGCTCGGGAAGGGGCCACCACCCACGCGCGTCGTGTACGCCTTGAGGACCCCGATCGCGCCGTCGATCCGGCCCGGCGGCACCCCGGTGCCGGTGCAGGCGCCGCCGGAGGTCGAGCTCGAGCTGGTGACGAAGGGATAGGTGCCATGGTCCACGTCCAAGAGCGTGCCCTGGGCGCCCTCGAAGAGCAGGCTCTTGCCTTCGGCGATCCACCCGTTGAGGAGCTGCTCGGTGTCGCGCAGGAAGGGCCGCAGGCTCTCGCCCCAGGCCCGGCAGCGCTCGGCGTACTCGGCCGGGTGCGGCACAGACTCGTTGCCGAGGCTCGACAGCTCGGCCTGGATCTTCCCGAGCTGCATGGCGAGGCGCTCCTCCAGATCGGGAGCGAAGAGGTCGCACATGCGCAGGCCGTAGCGCGAGACCTTGCTCTCGTAGGCCGGGCCGATGCCGCGCGAGGTGGTGCCGATCTTCTCTTCTCCCCGCGCCGCCTCGCGCGCCTGGTCGAGCGCCGCGTGGCAGGGCAGGAGCACGATCGACCGCCGCGCCACGAAGAGCCGGTCCTCGGAGCGCACCCCGGCCTCGTGAAGCCGCCCGAGCTCGCTCAGGAAGTGCTCCGGCGAGATCACCATGCCGTTGCCCATCACGCAGAGCATGCCCTCGTGCAGGATGCCCGACGGGATGAGCTGCAGGGAGAAGTGGCGGTCCCGGAACTTGACCGTGTGGCCGGCGTTGTGGCCGCCCTGGTAGCGGACGACGGCGTCGAAGGCCGGGCAGAGGAGATCGACGATCTTCCCCTTGCCTTCGTCTCCCCATTGCATCCCGACGATGATGGTATTGGCAGGCGTATTGGCAGACATAGACGGACTCCTCAGCAGCGCAAACCCGGGGACAGTAGCAGAGGACGTCGGGAGGGGCAAGAAGTGTTAGCATTCCGCTGGAGAATCGACCCTTGGCCTCGTTTCTGGACGTCGCGAACATCCTCCTCCCGCTGCTCTACCTGGCGGCGGCGATCAGCTATGGCTTCATCTTCTTCTCCGGCCATCCGACGGCGAACCGGGTGGCCACGCCGATCCTCGCCGGCACCGTCCTGCTCCACCTGGCCTATCTCGCCGGCCTCGCCGTCCACCACCGCCAGTTCCCCGCCGCCACGGTCTCCCAGGCGCTGTCGATCGTGGCCTTCGCGGTGGCCGTGGTGTACGTGTTCGTGGAATGGCACGGGCGGGAGCGCTCCACCGGCTTCTGGATGGTGTCGCTGGTCTTCTTCTTCCAGCTCCTGTCGTCGCTCCTGACCCGGCCGAACCCGCCGGACCGGGCGATCTTCCACGACCCGTTCTTCGGCATCCACGTGTCGCTCGCTCTCCTGGGCTACGCGGCATTCGTGGTGGCGTCGGCCTACGCCTTCCTCTTCCTGCAGCTCTACCGCGACCTCAAGTCCGGGCGCTTCTCCACCTTCTTCGGCAAGCTGCCGCCGCTGGAGGTGCTGGAGAGGATGATGATCGGCGCGCTCGCGGTCGGCTTCGTGACTTTGACCGGGGCTGTCGTCACCGGCGCGGTCTGGGCCCAGCGCCTCTACCACGGCGGCTGGCTGCACGACCCGAAGATCCTCATCACCTTCGCCACCTGGGCGCTCTACGCCATCGCGCTCACCCTGCGCCGGCTGCGGCGCTGGAAGGGGCGGCAGACGGCCATCGCGAGCCTCGCCGGCCTGTGCGCGATCCTGTTCTCGCTCATGGCGGTCAACTTCTTCTTCACCGACTTCCATGGCTTCCTCTGAGCCGCCGCTCCTGCTGATCGGCACCGACTTCCGCTGCTCCCCGCTGGAGCTGCGGGAGAAGGTGGCCTATCACGGCGCCGAGGGCGAGGACCTCCTGGTCCACCTGCTCGCCCGGCCGGGGATCGCCGAGGCGTTCCTGCTCTCGACCTGCAACCGCACGGAGATCTACGTCCAGGCGCGCGAGGAGGACGAGGCCTACCAGGCCGCCCTGGAGCTGACCTTTCTACGGCGGGTGGCCGAGATGGAAAAGCCCGGCCGGCTCTACGTCAAGCGCAACGGCGAGGCGGCCCGCCATCTCCTCGGGGTGGCGAGCGGCCTCGAATCGATGGTGCTCGGCGAGCCGGAGATCCTGGGCCAGATCAAACAGTCCGCCACCCTGGCCGAGACGGTCGGCGCCTGCGGCCCCGTGGTGCGGCGCCTCCTGAGGAGCGCCGGCGCGGCCGGAGCCCGGGCCCGCCAGGAGACCGCGATCACGGCCGGCGCCGTGTCGCTCGGTTACGCGATCGTGGAGCTGGCGCGGAACATCTTCAGCGGCCTGGAGAACTGCCGGGTGCTGCTGCTCGGCGCCGGCGAGATCGCGCGCTCCGTGGCCCGGCCCCTGATGGAGCGCGGCGCCCGGCACCTCGTGGTGGCCAACCGCGGCGCCGAACGGGCGCGGCAGCTCCAGGAGGAGATCCCGCAGGCCGTCGCGATCCCCTTCGAGGAGCGCCTCGCCGCGGTGCGCGAGGCCGAGGTGGTGGTGGCGGCCACCTCCGCCGACGAGCCGGTCCTCACCCGCAAGCAGCTCAAGGAGGCCATGCGGGCGGCCCGCTCCAACCCGCTGCTCGTGGTCGACCTCGGCGTGCCGCGCAACGTCGAACCCTCGGCCGGCAAGATCGAGAACCTGTTCCTCCACACCATGGACTCGCTGGAGCACCTGATCCAGCGCAATCTCCGCCGGCGCAAGGAGGAGGTCCCGCACGTCCAGGAGATCGTCGAGGAGGAGCTCAACCAGTTCCGCTCCTGGTACCGCAACCTGGAGGCCGAGCCGGTCGTGGCCCAGCTCCAGAAGCAGGCCGAGAAGATCCGCCAGCACGAGGTGGAGGCGGTCCTCGCCCGCTTCCCGCCGGAGACCCATGCCGACCTGGAGCGCCTCACCCGCGCCCTGGTGCGCAAGATCCTTCACCACCCCAGCAGCCAGCTCCGCGGCCAGACCAGCGCGAACGGTGAGACCTCCCAAGACCTGTCCCGTCTCCACCTGGTCCGGGAGCTGTTCCGGCTCGACGACGAGGACCAGGGCTGACATGAAGCTCAGGCTCGGAACCCGCCGGAGCGCCCTGGCGTTGGCGCAGTCCGGGATGATGGCCCGCGCCCTGGAGGAGCGCCACCCGGGGCTCGCCGTCGAGCTGGTCCCCATGACCACCACGGGCGACGTGGTGACGGGCGACCTGGCCGAATTCGGCGGCAAGGGGCTGTTCACCCGGGAGCTGGAGGCCGGCCTCCTCGACGGCTCGTTCGACCTCGCGGTCCACAGTCTGAAGGACCTCCCGGTCTCGCTCCCCGACGGCCTCGTCGTGGCCGCCCATCCCGAGCGCGCCGATCCCCGCGACGCCCTGGTCAGCGAGGCCGCCGTGGATCTCGACGGCCTGCCGCCGGGGGCCGTGGTGCTGACCGGCGCTCTCCGGCGCCGCGCCCAGATCCTGCTCCGCCGGCCCGACCTGGAGGTGGAGCCGATCCGCGGCAACGTGGACACCCGCCTGCGCAAGTGGCGGGAGCGCAACGCAGGCGGCGTCATCCTCGCCGCGGCCGGACTGGCCCGCCTCGGCCTGACCGACGTTCCCATCCACCCGATCGCCGCCGACATCCTCATCCCCGCGCCGTGCCAGGGCACGCTGGCGCTGGAGGTCCGCGCCGGCGGCGAGGCCGAGGAGCTGGTCCGCGCCCTCGATCACCTCCCCACCGCCCGCGCCGCCCGCGCCGAGCGCCGCGTGGTGTCGGCCTTCGGAGGCGATTGCACCCTGCCGCTCGCCGCCTGGGCGCGCGAGGAAGATGGGAACCTCCGCCTGACCGCGCTCCTCGCCACGCCCGACGGTGCGCTCGCGGCCCGCGGCGAGGCCGCCGGCTCGGACCCGGATGAGGTGGCGGCGGCGTGCGTCGAGGCGATGAGGAAGGACGGGGCGGACGAGGTGCTCCGGCGCCTGGGCAAATGAGAGTCGCCATCACGAGGGCCGAGCACCAGTCCGAAGCCCTCTCCCTGGCCTTCGAAGCCGCGGGCTTCCAGGTCGAATCCCTGCCTCTCCTGGAGATCGTGCCGCCGGCCGACCCGCGGCCCCTGGAGCGGGCCGCCTCCGAGCTGGCGCTGTACGACTGGGTGGTCTTCACCTCCTCGAACGCCGTCGAGGCCTTCCTCCCCCTGACCGGCGGCGGGATGCCGCCGCGGCTGCGGATCGCGGCCGTGGGTCCGGCCACGGCGGAGGCTCTGCGGGCCTGGGAGGTCGAGCCGCACCTGACCGCGTCGAAGCCCGACGCCGAAGGGCTGGTGGCCGAGCTCGGGCCGCAGGTGAGCCGGCGCCAGAGGGTGCTCCTCCCCCAGGCGTCCGACGCCCGGTCCGCCCTCCTCGACGGACTGGTCCGGGCCGGCGCCGAGGCGGTGCCGGTGGTGGCCTACGACAAGCGGCTGCCCGTGGACGCCCCGCGGCGCGTGACGGAGCTGTTCGGCGCCTCGCCGATCGGCTGGGTGACCTTCACCAGTCCGCGGATCGTCCGCCACTTCACGGAGCTGTTCGGGGCGGACTGGGAACGGCGGCGGCCCGAGCTGCGGGCGGCCTCGATCGGACCGGTGACCAGCGCCGAGCTGCGCCGGAGGGGCATCGAGCCGGCCGCCGAGGCGGCGCAGCCCGGCGACCAGGCTCTCGTGGACGCCGTCTTATCCGCCGTCAGTCCAGGATAGGCACCTTCCAGGCCCCGCGGCCGTGGGTGAAGGCGAAGAGCGTCCGTACGTTGCTCGGCCCGCTCAGGATGACCAGCGACTCGGTCACCACGTTCGCGAAGCCGGAGTTGTCCACGCTCCAATGGGCGCCGCCGTCCGTGGAGACGAAGATCCCGAGGTCCGTCCCCAGATAGAGATGCTCGCGGTTCGCCGGGTCCACGGCGACCACGTGGGTCGGCAGGTCCGGCAGCCGGCCATCGCCCGTACCGTCGAGCCCCTTCCAGGTCCGCCCGCCGTCCGCGCTCTTCCAGACGTGGGTGCCGCCGAAGGTCGAGTACGTCGCGTAGGCGACGTCCGGGTCGCCGGGATCGAAGGCCACGGACGACACCCAGCCGTTCCTGGGTTTCGTCTGGCTCCAGCGCGTGCCCCCTCCGGCGCCCAGCGCCTCGTCGGTCCTGGCGATCGCGCCCTCCTTCGTCCCCGCCAGGACCCGGCTCGGCAGGCCGGGCGCGACCGCGAGAGCGCTCACCGACGGCGTCCTGCCGCTGAGCTTCGCGCTCGCCTGGCTCCAGTTGGCCGCGCCGTCCTCCGTGCGCCAGAGCGAGTAGCCGCCGGTCCACAGGCGGTCCGGGTTCGACGGGTCCATGGCGAACGGCGCAATGAAGAGGAAGTTGTCGAACGCCTCGCGGATGCCCGAGATCGCCAGGTCGAACGACCGGCCGCCGTCGGTGGACTTCGCGATCGAGAGATAGATGTAGGTGACGTAGAGGACGTTCGTGTCCGTCGGATCGATCGCCACGTAGCCGCCGTCGCCCCCCTGGAGCGTCTCCCAGGTGTTGCCGGTCGCCAGCCCTCCGCGGATCGTGCCGTTGTCCTGGGTGCCGCCGAAATACCGGGTGCCGTCGGGATAGGGGGCGCCCTGGTAGAACTGGGTCACGACATAGCCGTTGTCGACCTTCTGCCAGCGGAACCGTCCGGTCTCGGGGTTGCAGACCCCGTCCGGCGACGTCACCGTCGGCGCCAGCGCGTCCTCGGTCTTGAAGATCCCGCCGTCGTTGCCGACGAACAGCGTGGTCTGGTTGACGCCGTCGTAGCGCGGATGGAAGACGAGCGCGTGCTGGTCGGCATGGACGAAGTTGCCGGGCGTGCCCGCCCGGCCCCACCAGTACGAGGCGAGACCCCAGCTCCGGCCTCCGTCGTCCGAGCGGAACAGGTCGACTCCGCCGGCCCAGACCCGCTCGGGGTCCACCGGATCGACCGCGATCACGTTGTCGTACCAGCCCTGGTTGTAATAGGCGGTCTCGTCCCCGAAGCAGCTCTGATTGAAGGCGAAGACCGGGTTCGTCAGGAGCAGTGTATTCAGCTTGGCGGCATCCTTGTTGCGCACCCGGGCGGACCACGTCCTGCCGCCGTCGTTCGACCGGAACACGGCGTGCAGGCCCTGGCGGTAGTTCCTGCCCGGCCCGTCCGCGTTGCTGGCGGCGAGCGCGTAGACCACCTCCTGGCGGGAGGGGGCGATCGCCAGGGTGGTCCGTCCCATGCCCTTCTCGGAAAGCACCTTCTTCCAGCCGCCGGAGCCCTCGGCCACGGCGTTGAGCCAGACCGAGGGCTTCCCCGTGAGCGTGCCGCAGGAGGCGAGGAGCGAATCGCCCGGCGTGTCGGTGCGCAGGGCCAGGTCCAGGCAGCCGCCGTTGGTCTTCGCGTTGAGCACCCGGCTCCAGGCGGCGCCGGAATTCAGCGAGCGCCAGACGCCGGTCCGGGTCGCGGCGTAGAGCCTCTGCGGATCCCTCGGGCTCACCACGATGTCGTTGACGAACTGGAAGTCGGGGCCGCCGGTGGCGTCGAGCCTCTCCCAGACGGCCCCGCCGTCGGAGGACCGGAAGATGCCGGCCCCGCGCGCCGAGTCCCCGTTGAAGAAGCCCTCGCCGGTGCCGGCATAGACGGTCCTCGGGTTCGAGGGGTCCAGGGCGAGCGCGGACACCGCCAGGTTCGGCAGGAGGTCGTCGAGCGGTCTCCAGGTGGCGCCGCCGTCGGTCGATTTCCACACGCCGCCAGCCACGCCGGCGGCGAACATCGTCCGCGGATCGTCGGGGTCGATCACCAGCGTCCGGGTCCGGCCGCCGACGTTGCCCGGCCCGAGCTGCGACCAGTTGCCGAACGCGGCGAGCCCGCTGCCCGCGGCGGCGAGCCGGGGCATGGCCCGCATCCTCTCCCGGGCCACGAAATAGCGCTCGACCGGGATCGCCGTCTCGCCGGCCGGAACGCGCTTGAGACGGTAGAAATCCTCCGCCTCGGCCGGACTGTCGACGCGCTCGGGCGGCGGCATCTGGGCCTCGATCCGGAAGCCGAGCGCGAGAACGATAACCAGTCCGAGCCGGAATAGTGTCTCTCTCAGGGTCATCGCGGACCTCCGGAAGCCTTCACGAAGGCTACCACGCGACGAGCGGCTATACTTTTGACCACGTTGTAAAGAGGAGGCTCAATCGAATGCGGCAGCGTTTCGGGGACTGGGGGATCGAGCTTCCGGCGGCGGACTTCGCCTGCGCCCTGGCGGCGCTCGGCGTGGTCCAGGGGGACGATCCCCTCCGCGATCGCTTCGGCGATTTCTCCCGGCCCCTGGCCTGGAGGATGCCCGACCGGCCCTGGCCGGAGGCCGGGACGCTGGTCCGGGCCTGGCGGCATTTCCTGGACGGCGGCGGCCTGGGTCGGGCGCGGCTCGCGGTCCTCCCGGGCTCCGTGCCCGAGGAGATCGATTTTCTCTGGATCGCGGCCCAGCTCTCCCGGCCCGAGGTGAGCGCCGCCTCGGTGTACGTCGGCCTCTACAGCCCGACCGCCGAGGTCGGCTGGAACTGGCCCCTCATCGTCGGCGTGCTGGACGACCCCGCCTCCCTGGCCCTCCGCGGCGAGCTCAGCGGGCAGCCCTGGCGCGAGAGCCTCTACACGCTGCGGGTGCTCGACGCCGAGCGCCCGGACTGCGACCTCCTGCTGATCCCGGGCGACCTGAGAGCCGCCGTCCGGGCGGTGCTGGGCGCGCCGCGGGGTCTTCAGGCGGATGCCGTGGTCGTTCTCGGGTCCTTCGCGGACAGCACCGCCGAGGTCCATACGCTGGCTCACACCCTGGCCACCCTCTCCCGCAGCGGCGGCATCGTCCTGGCGCGCCTGGACGACGAGACCCAGCGGGCGAAATGGATCCAGTCCCTGGTGGCGGAGCTGGCGCACGACAATCCGCTGGACATGGCGGTCGCCCGCGCCTGGCCGGTCGGGGAAGGGCCCCGGCGGCCGCTCCTCTTCGCCGACCTCCGCCTGATCGAGGCGGCCCGCGTCTCGAACCAGGCGAAGCGGGTGATCGACGACCTGCGCCGCTCCCCCTATCGCAGAGTGACGATCTCCAGCCGGACCTCGTACGACCTCCAGGTCCCGGAGACGACCACGGCGGGGGGCATCGCGGGAAGCCTGGAAGAGCGGCTCCGGGAGTTCTACTGGCAGCACGAGGGCGACGAGGCGAGCACCATGGCCGAGCTGAGCCGGGCCTCCCACGAGCTGGAGGAGACCCGCTCGGAGGAGGCCGCGCCGCGCTTCCTGCAGGCGCGCCTCCAGGACCGCCACGATCTGTCGCCGGTCCTGGGCACTCTCCGGCCGGACACCTCCTACCAGGTGGAGGTCCGGATCGGCTCCCAGGATGCGGGGTGGAAGGCCGTGGCGGCCTCCTTCCCGAAGCTCGAGGAGCCGCCGGAGGAGCCCGGAGGCCACCGCCTGACCGTGATCTTCTGGGAGCCCCAGGTCAGCCCCGAGCCGCAGACGGAGACCCTCGTCCTGCCGCCGGAAGGCGACAGCCTGCCGTGCCGCTTCCTCTTCCACACCGGGGAGGTCGACTCGATCACGGCCCGCATCACCGTCCTGCATCGCAACCGCGTGCTCCAGACCGGCCTCCTCCGGGCCTCGGTCCGGGGGCGGAACCGATGGAGCTTCGACCTGGACGCCACGCCCCGCGCCCGCCTGGAGGGGCTGTCGAACCGCAGCCGGTTCGACCTCGCCCTGGTCGTGAACGACGACGGGGATTCGTCCCACCTCACCGCCGCGTCCGACGGCCAGGCGGCCGTGATCGCGCTCGACGACGGGCCGCTGAACGACCTCACCCAGAGCCTCGACCGGCAGATCTCCGAGATCGCCCTGGACCCCGACCGCTACGTCGGCCTGGAGAGCCCGGGCTCCGTGGAGCTGCTCAGGTCCCTGGCCCGGACCGGTGCCGTGGTCTACGAGTTCCTCGCCAACCACACCTCCCTGAAGCTCCTCGAGGACGCCGGCCGGGTCCACATCACGTCCGCCAAGGCCGAGTCCTTCCTGCCGATCGAGCTCCTCTACCGCTTCCGGCCTCCGAAGTCGACCGCCGGGCTCTGCCCGCACGCTGCGGCCGCCCTGGAGAGCGGCGACTGCCTGGGAGAGTGCCCGTCCGACAAGCGGCAGACCGTCTGCCCCCTGGGCTTCTGGGGGTTGAGCCGGGTCATCGAGCGCCACGCGCACCGGCCCGAGGACCAGGGCCGGGTCGGCGGGGACTTCGACCTCCGGACCGAGCCGGTCCGCGAGCGCAGCCTGCTCCCCCTCTCCGGCACCTCGCTGCTCGCCGCCAGCGACCGGGCGTCGGAGGGGAAGAAGGACGCCGTGACCGATCTCCTGGCGAAGCTCAAGGCGCGGGGCTCGTCCGCGCTCGCCGCCAACTGGGAGGAGTGGGAGCAGCACGTGACCGCCGACCTGCCGGGCCTGCTCGTGCTCCTGCCGCATCACGAGCGGAAGGGCGGCGTCGAGATCCTGGCGATCGGCGGCGACGAGCGCCTGGAGTCGGCCGACATCCTGGAGGAGGTGATCCGCAAGCTGCCCGACGGCCCCCGCCCGATCGTCCTCCTCATGGGCTGCGAGACGAACCTGGCCCGGATCCGCTTCGACAGCCCGGTCAGCCGCTTCCAGGACCACGGAGCGGCGCTGGTGGTGAGCACCATCGCCACGATCCTCGGCCGCCACGCCTCGCCGGCCACCGCGCTGCTGATCGACCTCCTCGACCAGATGGCCGCCGCGGGCGACCGCACTTTCGGCGACGTCATGCTCCGCCTTCGCCAGAAGCTGGTCGCCACCCAGACCCCCATGGCCCTCGGCCTCACCGCCTACGGCGACGCCGACTGGGTCCTGACGAAGGGATAGCCAGGCCCCATGTCATGACGAGATACGGTATCGTGCAAAGATGATCCTCAGGCCGCGCGTGTACGTCGAGACCACCATCCCGAGCTTCTACCATGAAGTGCGGACCTCGCCGGACATCGTGGCCCGCAAGGAGTGGACCCGGCAATGGTGGGACGGAGCCCAGGAGCGGTACGAGCTGGTGACCAGCCCGGCTGTCCTCGACGAGCTGGCCGGAGGCCTGCCCGAATCGGGCGAGATGCGGCTGGCGCTGGTCCACCTCCTGCCGCTGCTGCCGATCGAGCCGGCCATCCTGGAGATTGTGCAGGCCTACATCGGGTACAAGCTGATGCCGTCGGATCCCGGTGGAGACGCCATGCATCTGGCGCTCGCCTCTTACCACAAGTGCGACTTTCTGGTGACCTGGAACTGCCGGCACCTCGCAAACGCCAACAAGTTCGGGCACATCCGCCGGGTCAACACGATGCTCGGCCTCTTCGTGCCCGCCTTGGTGACCCCTCTGGAGATGCTTGGAGATGACAATGAGACAGAATGAACCGGCTCCCGATCCGGTCATCGATGAGATCCGCGAGGTCCGCCATCGCATCTCGGCCCGCTTCGACCACGACCCTTCGCGGCTGGTGGCCTACTACATGGAGCTTCAGAAGCGCTATCAGGACCGGCTGATCCGGACCGAGCGGGGCGCGGAGCTGACCGAGTCACGGTCCGTCTGAAGCCCGGAGCGTCTCCATGCTCTCCATCGAGATGCTCCCCGCCCAGCACGGCGACTGCCTCTGGATCGAGTATGGCGATCCCGCGCAGCCGAAGCGGGTCCTGGTGGACTGCGGCCTCCGGGCGACCTATCGCGAGCTGTCCGCGCGGCTGCGGGAGCGGCCGGAGGTCGGCTTCGAGCTGCTCGTTCTCTCCCACATCGACGCCGATCACATCGTGGGCGCCATCCCTCTCCTCCAGGAGATCGGGCCGGAGCGCTTCCGCGACGTCTGGTTCAACGGCTGGAAGCATCTGCCCCTGCCTCCCGACGCCCTGGGCGCGCTCCACGGCGAGATGTTCTCGGCCATCCTCGCTTCCCGCGGCTTCGCCTGGAACCAGGCCTGGGACGGCAAAGCCGTGGTCCTCCCCGACGACGCCCCCCTGCCGGAGATCACCCTCGACGGCGGGTTGAAGCTGACCCTCCTCTCCCCGACCCGCGAGCGCCTGGCCGACCTGAGGACCACCTGGAACCGGGAGCTGGAGGACCTCGATCCGGGGGACACCGAAGCCGCCCTCGCCGCGCTGCAGGCGATGCCGCGGTTCCAGCCCGACGCGCTCGGTCCCGAGACGATCGACGTCGAGGACCTGGCCGAGCAGCCGTTCGAGCCCGACAACAGCGCGGCGAACGGCAGCAGCATCGCCCTTCTCGCCGAGCACGGCGGCAAGTCGCTCCTCCTCGGCGCCGACGCCTTCTCCCCTGTCCTGGAGGACAGCCTGCGCCGCCTCCTCCGCCAGACCGGCCGGACGCGGCTGCGCGTGGACGCCTGCAAGATCCCCCACCACGGCGCGCGCTCGAACAACGGGCCCGGGCTCTTCTCTCTCCTCGACTGCCAGGACTTCCTCTTCTCCAGCAATGGCAGCCACGGCTACCACCACCCTCACCGCGAGACCATTGCCCGCATCCTCACCACCCGGAAGGAAGCCCGCCTCCACTTCAACTACCGGTCCCCCGAGACCACGGTGTGGGACGACCCCGGCGGCCTCCAGCGCGAGTGGGACTACGAGGCGCTGTACCCGAAAACCGGGCAGACCGGCTACCGGCTGGTACTTTGAACCGGGTCAGTCCCCGGCCGAGCCGGCGGGGATCACCATCACCGGGATGCGCACCTGGTGGCGCAGGCGCTCCACCGAGGTGCCATGGACGAGGTCTCCCATGCGGTGGTGGCCATGGCTGCCCATCAGGATGAGATCGGGCTCGTGCCGGTCCACGAGCCGGGCCAGCTCGTCGGGCGGCTCTCCGAACCCGAGCTCGGTCTCGACCTCCACGTCGTGGTCCACCAACTCGGCGGCGTAGAGCTTCAGTCGCTCCTGGTCCTGGCGCGCCTCGCTGTCGCCCAGGTCGACGCCCATGATCCGCGCGCCGCCGGACTCGACGACGTGGAACAGGAGCACCTTCGCGCCGCGGCCGGCGGCCGCGGCGAGGGTCACGGCATGGGCGAGCACGGCCTTGTCGGCGCGGGAGAAGTCGACCGCGGCCGCGATCCGCCGCGGGGCGGGCGCGGGGTTGATCTGCAGCGCGGTGCTCGGCCCGTGCACGCCGACCATCGCCTCGACCGGCTGGTGGCGCCAGCGCTGCAGGGCGGGCACCACGATCACATAGCCCAGCAGCGCGATCAGCCCGGCCACCAGCGGCACGGCGGTGATCCAGAGCACCCAGGCCCGGTCTCCCGCCCCCTGGATCGCCCCGATGAGCGCTTCGAAGACCAGCTTCAGGTTGAGCGCGGCGATCACCCCTGCGACCAGCCAGCCGGCGAGTTGCAGCCACCGGCCGACCGCGTGCTGCCCCATCCAGCGGCGGTCCGAGACGAGCTGGATCAGGGGGATCACGGCGAAGGAGAGCTGGAGCGAGAGCACGACCTGCGACAGCACGAGGAGGGTGCCGGTCGCGCGCTCCCCGAACCAGACGATCGTGATCACGGCAGGCACGATGGCCAGGGCGCGCGTGATGAGCCGCCGGGCCAGCGGACGCAGGCGGATGTGGACGAAGCCCTCCATCACCACCTGCCCCGCGAGCGTGCCGGTGATGGTGGAGGCCTGTCCGGCCGCGATCAGCGCGATGGCGAAGGCGATCGGCGCCACGCGGGCGCCCAGGAGGGGCTCGAGCAGGCGGTGGGCGTCCTGGATCTCGGCGACGTTGAACAGGCCGGCCCTGTAGAACACCGCGGCGGCCATGACCAGCAGCGCGCCGTTGACCAGCAGCGCGCCGTTCAGGGCGATCACCGAGTCGATGGTGTTGAAGCGGATCGCCGAGCGGATGCCGGCCAGGGTCCGCGGGATGCGCCGCGACTGCACCAGCGCCGACTGGAGATAGAGGTTGTGCGGCATCACCGTGGCGCCGAGGATGCCGATGGCGAGAAACAGCGCCCCGGGGCCCGGCAGCGAGGGCACGACGCCGCCCGCGATGGCGCTCCACTCCGGGCGCGCCAGGAAGACCTCGATCGCGAAGCAGACGCCGATGGTGAGCACCAGGGTGAGGATGAAGGCCTCCATCAGGCGCACGCCGCGGTGGTGCAGGAGCAGCAGCACGAAGGTGTCGAGCGCCGTGACGAACACGGCCACGAGAAGCGGCATGCCGAAGAGGAGCTGCAGGCCGATGGCCGAGCCCAGCACCTCGGCGAGGTCGCAGGCCGCGATGGCCACCTCGGCCAGGATCCACAGCACCCAGGAGACCTTGCGCGAGAACATGGCGCGGCAGGCCTGGGCCAGGTCCATGCCGGTGACGATGCCGAGCCGGGCCGAGAAGCTCTGCAGCAGCAGCGCCATGATGTTCGACATCACGAGCACCCAGATGAGCGCGTAGCCGAACTTCGAGCCGGCCGCGATGTCCGTGGCCCAGTTGCCCGGGTCCATGTAGCCCACGCTGACCAGGTACGCGGGACCGCTGAAGGCGAAGAACCGGCGCCAGAAGGACAGGTTCCCCGGCACGGCCACGGAGGCGTGGACCTCCGAGAGCGATCGGGTGGGAGGAGGGGGCTCGACGTTCACGGGCACAGCATGTCGTCCTTTTGCCTGGGGCGTCAACCACTTTTCGACAGATCGAAACCCTGGCTCTCTCCCCGGCTCCGCGATATGCTGCGGGCGGTTCCAACCTTCCGCGACCCTTCCGCGACGGAGTCCTTGACATGAAGATTCCATCCCTCATCCTCAAGCAGATGTATACCCTGGGCAGCCTCGAGAACGTCGAGGATGGCGTGCGGTTCAGCCTGAAGAACCGGCTCAGCAATGCCACCGTCACGCGGCTCGGCGAGGTGCGCATCGACGGCCGTCCGGTCCCTCCCGACCGGCTCACGCTCGAACTCAACGGCGACCGCATCGCGGGCTCGGCGATCACGCCGACCAGCGCCGTCGCCTTCCCGCTCGCCCGGGTGGTCCGCATCCACGCGCGCGGCGACCAGCTCGACAAGGGCCAGCACGAGATCTCCCTCGCCTTCGACACCGAGCCCTTCGGAGCCCTCTCCTTCAAGGTCAAGGACGCCATCGCCGAGCGCGTCAAGCGCACCTCCGTCCCGGCCGACAAGGACAACAACTTCACCCCGGACATCATCCGCGCCCGCCAGAAGTTCGTCGAGGAATTCACCGGCCACAAGCTGCAGCACATCGACAAGTACTCCTTCGACCCGGAGATCGCCAAGGGGAACATCGAGAACTTCACCGGCGTCGCCCAGGTGCCGATCGGCTTCGCCGGGCCGCTCACGGTCAACGGCGAGCACGCCCAGGGCGAGTTCCTGATCCCGCTCGCCACGGCCGAGGGCACCCTGGTGGCCTCCTACAACCGCGGCATGAAGGTGCTCAACCTCTCCGGCGGCGTCATCTGCACCGTGGTCGGCGACAGCATGCAGCGCGCGCCGGTGTTCGTGTTCGACAACGCCCGCGACGCCCGCGACTTCGTGCAGTGGGTGGACGCGAACCTCAACCGCATCCGCGAGGAGGCCGAGGGCACCTCCAGCGTAGCGAAGCTGACCTACATCGACCGCTACCTGTCGAACAAGCTGGTCTTCCTGCGCTTCAACTACACGACCGGCGACGCCGCGGGCCAGAACATGGTCGGCCGCGCCACCTTCGCGGCCTGCTCCTGGATCCTGGAGAATCATGATCGGATTCGCCACTTCTACCTGGAGTCGAACTTCGCCACCGACAAGAAGTCCTCGCAGATCAACGTGATGCGCACCCGCGGCAAGCGCGTCACCGCCGAGGCGACCATCCCGCGCGACGTCCTCATCCAGCACATGCGGGTCGACCCCGAGACGCTCCACTACCACGCCGGCATCGCCAACGTGGGCGCCTTCATCTCCGGCGCGAACAACAACGGCGCCCACTCCCCCAACGGCATCACGGCCATGTTCATCGCGACCGGCCAGGACGTGGCGAACGTGGCGGAGTCCTCGGCGGGCATCGTCTACACCGAGATCACCGAGAACAAGGACCTCTACATCTCGATCACGATCCCGTCGCTCATCGTGGCCACCCACGGCGGCGGCACCGGCCTCGCCACCCAGCGCGAGTGCCTGGAGATCCTGGGCTGCGCCGGCAAGGGCAAAGTCAAGAAGCTGGCCGAGATCATCGCCGGCGTGGTCCTCGCGGGCGAGATCTCGCTCGCCTCGGCCATCTCGTCGCTCGACTGGGTGTCGAGCCACGAGCAGTACGGGCGGAACCGTTAGGGTGGAGAGCGAGGCCAGCGAAGCGAGCGAGGCGACGGCGGTCCCCGTCCCGCTCGCCCCGCCGCCTTCCGACCCCGCGGCGGACATGCGGGCGGCCGGCTTCGAGATCCTGCCGGACACGCCGCCCCAGAGCCTGCTCCGCCGGCTGGCCGCGGTCCACTGGCATCTGTTCGGCCTGCTCTCCGGCGGCATCGTCTCGCACACCCGCCGCGGTCTGAAGGAGGGCAAGGGCCGCGGCTTCCGCCTCCTGTTCAACCTGGAGCGCCTGATCGGCTGGCTCGTGTGGCCGTTCCTCAATCGCTCCCTGCGCGACCAGCCGTTCCCGGTCCAGCTCCGGCGCCGCCTGGAGATCCTCGGACCGACCTACATCAAGCTCGGCCAGGTCCTCGCGCTGCGCCAGGACATCCTCCCCCAGGACATCACCGAGGAGCTCAAGAACCTCCTCGACCGCCTGCCCGTCGTGCCCTTCGACCGCTACCTGAAGCTGATCGAGGACGACCTCCAGCGGCCGGTCGCGTCGATGTACTCGTGGATCGACCCCATCCCGATCGGCTCGGCCTCGATCGCGCAGATCCACCGCGCCACGACGCTGGAAGGCGACGAGGTCATCCTGAAGGTCGTCAAGCCCGGCATCCGCGAGACTCTGAACCGCGACGCCATCCTGCTGCGCGTCCTGGGCTCGGCGCTCCAGGTGATCATCCCGCAGTACCGTCCGAAGCAGGTCATCTTCGAGTTCGTGGAGTACACCCGCCGCGAGGTGGACCTGCGGCGCGAGGCCGACAACGCCGAGACCTTCTCCGCCAACTTCCACGACCTCCAGGGCGTGGTCTTCCCGCGCATCTACCGCCAGTACAGCGGCCGCGGCGTGATGACCATGCAGTTCCTCAAGGGCTACAAGCCGAGCGCGCCCGAGGCCCAGCAGCTCACCGAGGAGGAGCGCGACAAGCTGGTCGACTACGGCGCCGCGAGCATCATCCGCATGCTCTTCCAGGACGGCTTCTTCCACGCCGACCTGCACCCCGGCAACCTCCTGGTCCTCCCCGGGCCGAAGCTCGGCTTCATCGACCTCGGCATGGTCGGGCGCTTCAGCGAGGAGCTGCGGCGGACGATGCTCTACTACTACTACACCCTGGTCATGGGGGACGCCGAGGGCGCCGCCCGCTACCTCGCCCAGATCGCGCAGCCCGGCCCGGGCTCGGACCCGGCCGGCTTCAAGCGCGAGGTCACCGAGATCCTGCACCGCTGGAACCGCAACGCCAACTTCAAGGACTTCTCGCTCGCGCAGCTCATCCTGCGCTCGGTCAACCTCGGCGCCCAGCACCGCATGTTCTTCCCCGTAGAGATGGTCCTCATGATCAAGGCCCTGGTGACCTTCGAGGGGGTTGGCCAGATCCTCAAGCCCGGCCTCGACGTGGCCGCGGTCTCGCAGGAGCACGCCCACGCCATCTTCAAGAAGCAGTTCAGCCCGCAGCACCTGTTCCAGCAGTTCCTGCGCGGCGTGCCCGAGGTGCTGGAGGCGGTCTCCAAATCCCCCACCCTGGTCCTCGAAGGGCTGCGCCTGCTGGAGCAGGCCACCCGCCGGCCCGAGAATCCCTTCCGCGGCCTGCGCGGCACGATCTTCGGCGGCTTCTGCATCGTGGCCGGCGCGATCCTCGCCGGCGCCCACGGCCCCTGGCCGATCTGGACCGCCCTGTTCCTGATCGGCGTCCTGGTCGCGATCCACCGGGGAAATTGATCCGGGATCAATTCACCAGAGCCTGCCAGAGCTCCAAACGATTCCAGTCCTCCATCTTCCTGCCGTCGAGGAAGATGGTGGGCGTCGATCCGATGCCGAGCTTCCGGCCCAGCTCGGTGTCCTCGACGATGCGGTTGTGGTGGGCCCGCGCGCCGATCTGGCCGATCACCGCGGCGGGGTCGAGGCCGATCTTCTGCGTCAGGGACGCCCAGGGCGCCGAGCCGAACGAGTCCTGGTTCTGGAACAGAGCGTCATGCATCTTCCAGAAGGCCTCGCCTCCCCCGATCTGGCGCGCCGCCTCCGCGGCCTCGGCGGCCTCGCAGGCATTGGGATGGACGTCGCCGCCCAGGCCGGGATTGCAGGCCCGGTTCAGCGGGTAGTGCTTGTAGACGATCCGCAGCCGGTCGCCGAGCGCGGGCAGGAGCTCGCTCTCGGAGAACTGCGCGAAGGCGCGGCAGCCCGGGCACTGGAAGTCGCTGAACACGACCGCCGTGTGCGCCGCCGCCGGGTTGCCCCGGACCGGGTCGTCCGGCCGCACCGGCACCGCCGCGGAGGCCGCCCGCTGCTGCAGGTAGCGCTGGAGGTCGACGTCCTCGTAGTAGGTGCGGGCGTAGTCGCTCGCCCTCTGCGCCGACTTCCGGAGGTTCGACACCGCGAGACCCTGGATGCACAGCACGGCCCAGGCGACCATCAGGAGGACGCCGGCCGCCCCCAGGCGGCGCGGCGGCCCGTCGCCGTCCCCCTCGGCCCCACCCCTCCGAAACAGCTTCCAGGCCAGGAAGAGCAACGCGAAGTTGATCAGGTGGCTCAGCGTGCACCACCAGCAGATCTCGTGCAGCCGGCCGAGCATCACGCTGGCCAGGAAGAGAGAGACGAGCGCGCCCGCCAGGTTGATCCCGAGCGGCACCGCCTGCCACCGGCGCCCCGCTCCCCGCGGACGCCCGACCACCAGGTACCAGAGCGCGAGCGCGCCGAAGTAGACCGCGCCGAAGAGCGCCGTCGGGATGCCGCCCGGCCCCGTGGCCCAGGGGCTCGCCAGCACGTCGGCGCAGCCGCCCTTTTCGGAGTCGCAGGCCAGCTTGAACAGCGCCCAGGGCTCCCGGCCCTCGCTCAGGTGATAGCTGGTGAGCATCAGGCTGATGCCCGCCGCGGCCGAAGCCAGCAGGATCAGCAGGATCAGGGTCGTACGGCCGTCCGACCGGGTCGTCTTCATCGTGTCCTCTCCGCCCGTGACGAAATCGAACCTGCGTTTCGCGCATAGTACACTGAGGCTTCCCGCCCACATCCTGGTCGCAGTCCGGAGGGATCGATGAAGAGGCTTGCCATGTTCCTGTTGACGCTCTGCCTGGCCGCCACCGCCGCCGCGGCTCAACCCATCCGGGTGATGGACATCAACACCGTGCAGACCGGCGGCACCTGGCTCTGGCCCTACAACGCCGAGTTCACGGCGATGAACGGCGTCTCCTACTTCGCGGTGTCCGACGGCGTCCATGGCCTCGAGCTCTGGCGCTCGGACGGCACCGAGGCCGGCACCCGGCTGGTCAGGGATATCTGCCCCGGCTCCTGCTCCGGGGTGCCGCGCTGGCTCACGGCCGTCGGCACGACCCTCTATTTCTCGGCCAACGACGGCGCGCACGGGGCCGAGCTGTGGAAGAGCGACGGCACCGAGGCCGGCACCGTCCTGGTGTCGGACGCCGTCCCGGGCCTCCAGGGATCGCTGCCGATCAACCTGTTCGCGTACGGCGGCGCGCTCTACTTCTCCGCCGAGGAGCCGGCCACCGGCCGCGAGCTGTGGACCTCGGACGGCACCGCGGCCGGCACCGCGCTGGTCAAGGACCTCCGGCCCGGACCGTCCGGCTCGTCGCCGCGCCCCTTGAGCCCGCAGGGCCTGGCCAGCTTCGTCTACCTGAGCGCCGAGGACGACGACCACGGCCGCGAGCTGTGGAAGACCGACGGCACCGCCGCGGGCACGGTGCTGGTCAAGGACATCTACCCCGGCACCGGCTCGTCGAACACCGGCGACTGGGCCGAGCTCCCGGGCTACGCGACGGCGATCGACTACGGCGGCCTGCTGATCTTCGCCGCCTCGGACGGCTCCTCCGGCGACGAGCTGTGGATCAGCAACGGTACCGACGCGGGCACCCACCTGCTCAAGGACATCAACCCCGGCTCCGGCTCCTCCTGGCCCGCCACCCTGGCCGGCGCCAACGGCGTGGTGCTGTTCCGCGCCGACGACGGCACCCACGGCTTCGAGCTCTGGGCCACCGACAGCACCGCCGCCGGCACCGCCCTGGTCAAGGACATCCAGCCCGGAGCGACCGGCTCCACCCCGTGGGAGATCACGCCGATGGGCGGCCAGGCCTTCTTCCGCGCCGACGACGGCACCCACGGCTACGAGCTGTGGAAGACCGACGGCACCGAGGCCAACACCGCACTGGTCGCCGACATCCGGACCGGCTCGGCGAGCGGCATCCCGGTCTTCGGCCCGGCGGGCTTCGCGGTGGTCGGCTCCCGCCTCGTCTTCTTCGCCGACGACGGCGTGCACGGCCTGGAGCCCTGGTCGAGCGACGGCTCGACCACCGCCATCCTGGCCGACCTCAACGCCGCCGGCTCCTCCATGCCCCAGCTCCACCCGATCAACAACGACCGCCGCCTCGTCCTCAACGGTCTCTGGTACTTCCGCGCCGTGGACTCCGAGACCGACGTGGAGGTCTACGTCAGCGACGGCACCCCGGCCGGGACCGGCCAGCTCAAGGAGATCAACGACCAGACCTCCGCCTTCGACCTGAGCTACCTGGGCATCCCGTTCGGGGCCTCGACGCTCGCCGACCGGAACGGCACCCTGTTCTTCCAGGCCACCGACGGAGTCGCCGGCTCGGAGCTCTGGAAGAGCGACGGCTACGAGGCCGGCACGCAGCAGGTGGCCGACATCTTCCCGGGCGCCGGCGGCTCGCTGCCGTTCGAGATCACGGCGCTCGGCGACAAGGTGGTGTTCAGCGCCGAGGACAGCGTCGCCACCGGGCGCGAGCTGTGGGTGAGCGACGGCACCCCGGGCGGCACCAGCCTGCTCAAGGACCTCGAGCCCACCAACACCACCTCGGGAGGCTTCCCCTGGTGGTTGACCCGGGCGGGCAACCGCGTCTTCTTCAACGGCTACGACGGCAGCGCCGAGAAGCTCTGGCAGACCGACGGTACCCCGGCCGGCACGGTAGTGTCGCGCACCACCGCTCCGACCGCCACCTCGCCCACGGAGCTCACGGCGCTGGGCAGCCTCCTCCTCTATAGCGGCGCGGGCCCGGACGGCGACGAGCTGTGGCGCACCGACGGCACCCCGGCGGGCACGGTCCAGGTGGCCGACATCGCGCCCGGCACCGCCTCCTCGTGGCCGGACCGGCTCACCCTGGCCGGCAGCCGGGTGTTCTTCTCCGCCTTCGAGCCCGCATCCGGCCGCGAGCTCTGGGTGAGCGATGGCACCGGACCCGGCACGCACCGGGTCAAGGACATCGTCCCGGGCGCCGGCTCCGGCATCCTCTTGACCAACGACGACGTCGCGTTCCGCCTGGAGCACTGGGCGGCGGCCGGGAACCGCGTCTTTTTCCCGGCCGGTCTTTCGGAGGGCGCCGGCGCGACCGGCGAGGAGCTCTGGGTGAGCGACGGCACCGAGTCTGGCACCCACCTGGTGCTGGACATCCTGCCCGGAGCGCGATCCTCGGAGATCCGCGGCCTCACGGCGGTCGCCGGCCGCGTCTTCTTCGCGGCGGACGACGGCGTCCACGGGCGCGAGCTGTGGACGAGCGACGGCACCACCTCCGGCACCCGCCTGGTCGTCGACATGGCCCCCGGCGCCGCTTCCTCCCTGCCAGAGCAGCTCCTGGCGGTGAACCAGGGCCTCGTCTTCTCCGCCTGGCTCCCGAGCGAGGGCCGGGAGCTCATGGCGACCGACCATGACGGCCTGTTCACGCAGTACCTGACCAACATCGCTCCGGAGGGCGAGTCGTCCTCGCCGCAGGAGCTGACCGTCTCCGGGTCGCGGCTCTACTTCGTGGCCACCGACACCGAGACCGGATACGAGCTCTACTCCATCCCGGTCTCCGCCGTGGACGGCGGGCTCGATTTCTACTCCGTGACGTCCTGCCGTCTGGTGGACACCCGCACGGACGGCGGCGCCCTGGTCTCGGGCACGCCCCGGAGGATCACGGCCGCGGGCCCCTGCGGCGTCCCCGGCGACGCGCGCGCCCTGGCGGTCACCGTGACCGTGGTCGGGGCCACGGGCTCGGGCAACCTGCTCCTCTACCGCGGCGCCACCGATCCGACGCCGACCAGCACGATCAACTTCGCGGCCGGGGTCCACCGCACCAACAACGCCATCGTCGAGATCGGCCAGGGCGCCATCAACGCCCGCGCCTCGCTCGGCGGCGGTGGCCAGGTGGATGTGATCTTGGACGTGACTGGATACTTCAAATGACGGGCAAGCTCCTCCTGTTCTCGACTAACGGCAGCGAGCTCTGGAAGACCGACGGCACCAAAGCGGGCACGGCCCTCGACGTGGCCGGCTATTACGAGTAAGCAGCCGCGCAGCGCCTGAAACGCATACTCTTCCAGGGTCACATCAAGGCGAACGGACCCGAAGACCCCGGGTCCCCTTCCTGGGAGTCCTTCGAATGACACGCCGCCTGCTCCTGATCGCCGGCCTTCTCGCGTCCCTTCCGGCCTACGGCCAGACCGCCTTCCTGGTCAAGGACATCCGGACCGGCACCCCGCCGGCGGAGTGGCCGTCGGGCATCGAGATCGCCGAGCTCGGCGGCATCGCCTACTTCCGGGGCGACGACCGCATCCACGGCAGCGAGCTCTGGCGGTCGGACGGGACGGCTGCGGGTACGACCCTGGTGCGCGACGTCTGCCCGGGCGTCTGCTCCTCGACGCCCTCCGAGCTGACGGTCGTGGGGAGCACGATCTACTTCCGGGCCGACGACGGCGCGCATGGCCCCTCCCTGTGGAAGAGCGAGGGCACCGCCGCCGGCACTGTTCTGGTCAAGGCGGTCGAGCCCTCCCGCCTCGCGGCCTTCGGGGGCCTGATCGCCTTCGCGGCCGCCTCGCCCTCCGAAGGTCAGGAGCTCTGGCGAAGCGACGGCACCGTCGCCGGCACCCTGCCGCTCGGCGACCTGCGGCCGGGGCTGGAGGGCTCTTCGCCGCACCCCCTCGGCGAATTGGCTGGCGTCCTGCTCTTCCATGCGGACGATGGCACGCACGGCCGCGAGCTGTGGAAGACCGACGGCACCGGGGCCGGAACGCTCTTCGTCGAAGACACCAATCCCGGTCCCGATCCGGGCTTTCCCGCGCCATCCTTTCCCGAACATTCCGCGGCCGCCGGCGGCCGGCTCCTCTTCCGGACGATCGGCAGCTCCGGCTTTCCTCAGCTCTGGGCCAGCGACGGAACTGCTCCGGGCACCGCGAGGCTCGGGACCGTCGCTCCCTACCTGGAGATCGGCGCGCCCTTCGCCTACCTGGGCGGCCTTGCCTACTTCGGCGGCTCGGACGGGCTGTGGAAGAGCGACGGCACCGAGAACGGAACGGTCCAGGTGGCGGAGGCCCCGGGAGACGCTCTTCTTGAGCTGACGGCCGCCGGGGACCGGCTCTTCTTCCGGCCTTACGACACCTTGGGCTTCCTTTCCTTTCCTCTCTGGTCGAGCGACGGCACCGAGGCCGGCACCGCAGCGGTCCCGCTTCCGTCGGGACTCGCCGGTCTCGGCCAGATCCTTGCGCTGGGCGACGAGGTGATCTTCTACGGCTTCTTTTCCGGCCTGGGCGTGGAGCCCTGGAGAACCGACGGCACCGAGGCCGGAACCGTCCTGATCGGAGACCTCAATCCAGGCGATGAGTCCTCGCAGGCCGGGAGCGGTCTGGTCGTCGGCGGCCTCTGGCTCTTCCAGGCTCGAACCCCGGACGGACTGTCTCTCTGGGCGAGCGATGGCACGCCCACAGGGACAGGGCTCGTCAAAAGACTTGACGAATCCGACGCCTCCGGCCTGAAACCCGAGCTTCCCGGGCTTCACTCCATGCCGATCAAGGCAGACCTGGCCGGAACGCTGATCCTGTCCGCGGACAGCGGGCTCCCGGGCGAGATCTGGAGAAGCGATGGCACCGAGGCCGGCACCACACTGGTGAAGGAGATCGACAGTGGAACTCCAGTCGAGCTGACACCGCTCGACAAGAGGATCTTCTTCAGCACTGGCACCGGCAACCTCTGGAGCAGCGACGGCACCGAGGCCGGGACCCGTTCTTACCCGGACATCTACACTCACGACCTGACTCCGGCCGGCGGGCAGCTCTACTTCGCCATCAGCAGCTTCATCGACGAGATCCGGAGGATCGGCCCCTCCGAGTTGGACACCGCGCGGGTCAAGGCCATCAACCCGGGGATCCTCCAAAAGCTCACGGCGGCAGGCCCGCGGCTGTTCTTCCACGCCCTCGAGGAGGGAGTCTACGGGCTCTGGACCAGCGACGGCACCGAGGCCGGCACCGTACAGGTCCCGGGCGTCCCGCCTCCCGACGAGTTGGCCGCGCACCGCGGAGCCCTGGTCTTCTCCGCTTCCGACGCCGCCGCGGGCCGGGAGCTGTGGATCAGCGACGGCGGGATCACCGGCACGGCCGGCAACCACCGGGTCCAGGACATCCGGCCCGGGACCGGCTCCTCAAATCCCCGCCGTCTCACCTCGGCGGGAAGCCTCGTCTTCTTCACCGCCGACGACGGCACGGCCGGCGAAGAGCTCTGGAAGTCCGACGGCACCGAGGTCGGGACCGTCCGGGTCGCGGACATCCGCCCCGGCTCCGAAACCTCCTGGATCCGCGAGCTCACCGCCGCCGGCGACCGGGTCTTCTTCGCGGCCGACGACGGCATCCACGGCGTCGAGCTCTGGGTCAGCGACGGCACCGCGATCGGCACCCACATCGTGAAGGACGTCGTGCCCGGCGCCGGCTCTTCCTATCCGAGGTATCTCCAGGTCGCCGGACACCGGCTGTACTTCGCGGCCGACGACGGCGTCCACGGCCTGGAGCCCTGGACGACCGATGGCACCGAGGCCGGGACCGTCCTGCTCCAGGACGTCAACCCGGGCGCGGCGCCCTCGACGCCGACCGGCTTCGTGATCTCGGGCCCCTGGCTCTACTTCACCGCCAACGACGGCGCCCACGGCTTCGAGCTCTGGGCGATGGACCGCGCCGCGGACTTTCACACCGTGCCGCCCTGCCGGGTCTTCGACACGCGGAGCACGAGCGCGCTCCCCTCCGGCGCGGCCCGGACCTTCCCGGTGGCCGGCACCTGCGGCGTCCCGGCCGGAGCCCAGGCGGTCGCGGTGAACCTGACCGTGATCGGCGCCACGGGCAACGGCCGGGTCGTGGTCTACCCCGCCGGGCCCGCCGTTCCGGTGACGAGCAGCCTCAACTTCCAGACCGGCCTGACCCGCGCCAACAACGGCGTGATCGGCCTGACCCTAGGCGAGGTGGACGCCCTCGCCACCGTCTCGGGAGCCGGCACCGTCCACCTGCTCCTGGACGTCTCCGGCTACTACGAGTAGAGAGTAGAATCCGGCTTCATGGCGAACCTGGAGCAGACCCAGTCGATGCTCGAGATGCCGGGGGACCGCCGGGCGAGCCCTGGGGCCGCGCCGCTGTGGCCCACGGTGCTCCGGGTGGCGTGGCTCTCGATCGGCCTGGGGCTCGCCCTGGAGGTCCTCCTCCTGGTGCTGGCCGCCTTCACGGACACGGCCGGCGCCGGCCCGAAGCCGTTCCTCTCGGACCTGGCCCAGAAGATCTCCTGGTCCTTCATCGTCTGCGTGGGCCTCGCCTTCGGCACCACCGCGGCCAAGGCGAAGGAAGGGGTCATGGGCCTCCTCGGCCTGATCTCCGCGCCCCTGGGCTTCGCCGTGGCCCGGGCCGTCCACAAGGGGGTCAAGGACGCTCTGGGAGTCGCCGGCGGCGCCGCGGCCGGAGCGTCTCCCTTCCTGATCGGCGGCCTCAAGGGGATCGAGTACGCCGTCTTCGGCGCACTGCTGGCCTGGATCGGCAAGCGCGCCATGGGCCTGGGCGCCCACGTCGGAGCCGGCCTCGCCATCGGCCTCACCTTCGGGATCGCCATCGTGGCGGCGACCGTCCAGGCCGCCGCCGCGCCGTCCACCCCCGTCGACCTGGCCGCCAAGGGGATCAACGAAGTGATGTTCCCGGTCGGCTGCGCCCTCGTCCTCTACGCCTCGGGCGCGATGGCGAAGAAGCTCTAACTCCGACAATCCAAGCTTCTCCCCCGCGACGGAACGTTCCCTGTCGCAAGGGAAAGTTCTGTCTCGCAAAGGAAGCTTCCCTGGCGCAACGGAACCTTCCCTGCGACAAAGTAACCTTCCTCACGACGGCGGAACGTTCTCCGAGCCGTTGCAAGCTTCCCTGCGGCGCAGGAAGGTTCCCTGCGGCAAAGGAACGTTTCCCTGTCGCAAGGAAAGCTTCTCCATCGCGATGGAAGGTTCTCTGTCGCAAGAGAAGCTTCTCCATTGCAAGGGAAGGTTTCCCTGTTGCAAGGGAACCTTCCCTGCGGCGCAGCAAGCTTCTCTACGACCATGGAACCTTCTTCGGGGCCGAAGCAAGCTTCCATGCGCCGCTGGAAGGTTCTCTGCGGCGAAGGAACGTTCCCCGGCGCGCTGAAACGTTCTTCGCCGCCACGCAACCTTCCCTGCCGCCATGGAAGGTTCTCTGCAGCCATGGAACGTTCCGTTGCGACAGATCGGCTTCCAGGAGGTTCGCGGCGTTTCGGAGCCGGCAGAGAAGCGGAGCGCCGTGTCACGCAGCGCGTCTCTTTAGCACCCATACTTATAGATGGAGGCCGATACACAACCTCCTCTTCAAGGAGAAACGATGCTCAAGGGAACCCTGACGCTCCTGTTCGTCGCGTTCGTGCTCGCCAGCATGCCTGCTCTTGCCCAGGATTCCAAACCCACGACACCGACTCCCCCTCTCCTCTCCGCTCAAAGCTCCTTGTGCCCGCGCCTGTCCTCCGGGACCATTGCTGCCCCCCAACTGCCGGATCTCCTCATGCCCCAGCCCGAGGCGAAGGTCATTCTGTGCGGCTGGTGCAGTGAGAGCACTTGCGTCTACAAGAACGTCGGGGCCAATTGCAGGACGTCGGATGGAAGCTTCGGCTCGTGCACCGCTCTCGCCCCGCTCACCGCCTGTTCGGGCGAGATGCACGTGGAGTGCTACTGCGGCCAGTTCCCCTGATTCCCTCCGAGGGAGGCCTCCGGTGGCGATCTGGATCCGGGCGTACGGATAGCCACCGGGGGAATTCCCGATACCTCAGGGCTGATCGTTGACTTCGACGTCGCCGCTCGTGAGGGCGAAGGTTCCCAGGGTGCTGAACGTCGAGCAGACCTGATTCACCTGGGGCAGCGTGATCCGATCGGCCGTCGCCCCACCGCCGTTGTCGATCACCTTGAACGCGTAGGTGGTGCTGGGGTCATCCGCGTCCGTGCCGCCGATGATGGCCGTGTTTCCACTGATCGTCAGACAGGTGACGACGATGTCGAGATCCATGCCACCGGCCTCGAAGAAACGGGCCCTGCCGGTGACGGTCGAGCTGCTCGTGATCTTCGCGTCGAAGACAAAGTTGGTTGTCGAGGAGCCGCCCGTCGAGAAGCTCCCATGCCCGTTCGTCGAGTCGCCCGCCGTGGAAGCCACGACAGGATGGGCGCCGATGACCAGGATGACCGCGGCGAAGAGGAGAAACGAGATGCTGGCCCGCATTCTGTTCATGGTGAAGTCCTCCTTTGATTGCAAAGAGTCTATACCTTGAGGTTCGGACCTGCAACCAAGGGTCGTTGCCTTGAGCCTCGACAGCCGTCGCACAGCGTGCTACATTTTGGGAATGGCTGAATCCATTACTCAGCGCGAGCTCCGCAACGACAGTGGCGAGATCATGCGCCGGCTCGACCAGGGCGAATCCTTCATCGTCACTCGCAACGGCGTGCCGGTGGCCGAGTTGACACCACTTCACCGCCATCGGTTCGTGCCAGCGGCGGCGGCGGTTGCCCTCTTCAGGAATGCGCCCGCCATCGATTCCGGCCGCTTCCGTGCCGATGTCGACATATGGGCCGACCAGGACGTCCTGCCCCGTGCCTGACCGTCGACCCGCCCGCGGAATCCTCGACACCTCGGTCGTCATCGATCTCGAGCAGATTGAGCCGTCGCGGTTACCGCTCGAGGTCGCCGTCAGCGCAGTCACGATGGCCGAGCTTGCCGCCGGCCCGCACGCCACATCGGACCCTGAGGAACGAGCGCGACGCCAGGACCGCCTCCAGCGCGCGGAGGCCGCTTTCGATCCTCTGCCGTTCGATGCCGAAGCGGCACGAGCCTACGGAAGGATTTATGCCAGCGTCGTAGCCGCTGGACGCAAAGCGAGAGGGGCCCGTGCCATCGATCTCCTGATTGCGGCGACCGCCTGCTCCACAGGCCTGCCGCTCTATACTCGCAACCCGGACGACTTCCGCGCGATCGGTGATCTGGTCGAAATCGTAGCCTTGTAGGCGGATTCCAAAATGATCTATCTCGGAGTTCTCGCGCTTCTGAGCCTGCTGATTCTCATCCATGAGCTGGGCCACCTGGCAGCCGCGAAGTGGGTCGGCATACCGGTCGACAGCTTCTCGGTGGGCTTCGGTCCGAAGTTGTGGAAACGGCGGTACGGGCAGGTGGAGTACTCGCTGAGAGCGCTTCCCCTGGGCGGCTTCGTCGCACCCGCCGGCGACGAGGAGGAGTTCCGGGCCATTCCGCTCTACAAGCGGCTCGTCTTCTTCCTGGGCGGTCCGCTCGCGAACCTTCTGGCGACCCTTCCGATCCTCGCGGCGATCCAGGTGCTGGGGCACGGCCTGTCGGCCTACAACCTCCTTGTCGCACCCCTGGAACAGCTCCTTGGAGCCTGCTTCCAGCTTGTCGGAATGCTTCCGGGCCTGTTCATGAAACCCGAGTCCCTGTCAGGGGTGGTGGGAATCGTGTTGCAGGGAGGACAGATGGCGAAAGCCGGGATGATCCTGGATTTCGGCCTCTCCCTGAGCATCTCCGTCGGGGTGCTCAACCTGCTGCCGATTCCAGTGCTGGATGGAGGTCAGATCACTCTGAGCTGCCTGGAGGCGATGTTCCCTCGCCTCGCGCGGCTGCGGGTACCTCTCACCCTGGCAGGCTTGACCTTGCTGGCAGCCCTGATGGTCTACACCAATGGGCACGACGTAGTGCGTTACTGGCAGCTCGGCTAGAAACCCGCGAATGTGGAACACGGAAACCCTCTGGTTCGATCTGGCGATCGTGTTCGGGATCTTCGCTTTCGGGAGCGTCCTGTTCGGGCATTTCGAGGAGCACAAGCCGAAGGCCCGCCGGGTCCTCAAGGTCGCGGGCGGCCCTCGTGACCAGAACCCGTGTAGGATTCGGTTCCCATGCGCTATCGCTACTTCCTCTGCGACGTCTTCACCGACACCCGCTTCGGCGGCAATCAACTGGCCGTGCTGCCCGAGGCCACCGGGCTCTCGGACCGGCAGATGCAGCAGATCGCCCGCGAGTTCAACTTCTCCGAGAGCACCTTCGTGTTCCCGGCCGAGGCGGGCCAGACCCGCAAGGTCCGGATCTTCACGCCCACCACCGAAGTGCCCTTCGCGGGCCATCCCAACGTCGGCACCGCCTTCGTCCTGGCCACGGCGGGCGAGCTCGGCCCGATCGAGGACTCGATCTCGGTGACCTTCGAGGAGAAGGCGGGGCTCGTGCCGATCACGATCCGGAGGCGCGACGGCCACGTCTGGTGCGAGCTCTTCGCGCCGCAGGGCCTCTCGCTCGGCAAGGCCTTCTCCGCCGAGATGCTGGCCGCCGCGGTGTCGCTCGATCCCGGCGATGTCGTCACGCGGACTCATCCGCCCCAGGTCGCCTCGGTCGGCCTGCCGTTCCTCATGGCCGAGCTCAAGGACCGGGCCGCCCTGGAGCGGGCGCGGGTCTCCATGCCCGGCTTCGAGGCGATCGCCGCCGAAGGCGTGATGCCCGACATCCACCTGTACACGCTGAGCGGCGACGAGTTCGACATCCGGGCGCGGATGTTCGCGCCCCTCGACGGCGTGCCGGAGGACCCCGCCACCGGCAGCGCGAACTGCGCCCTGGCTGCCCTGCTCACCCACCACCGGAACGAGCGCGAAGGCAGCTTCCAGTGGCGCATCGCCCAGGGAGTCGAGATGGGACGCCCCAGCGTGCTCGAAGCCCGCACGGAGAAGCGGGACGGCGAGGTCACGGGGACCTGGATCGGCGGCGCCAGCGTGCTCGTGAGTGAAGGTTTCATCGAGGTCGATTGAAAAGCTGACTTGCCGCTGATCTCCTTTGTAACGATGCCGATGCGTAGTCGTGGAGGGAAATGCGCGCCGTTGCGTTGACGTACCCTCTTATGGATTCTATCTTATCCAAAGGGAATCCTTCATAAGGGCCAAGGCACCCCTGGAGAGTACCCCCTGCCGTATTGCGCTCATCGGCGGAGAAATCCCGCCGCAATGTCCGTCTACAAGGAAGGGTAATTTCCGTGCCAGCCTGCATGCGGAGGGACTGAATGATGCCAACAATACCAACAAGACGCGCGTTCGGAGTCACCCAGCAGGAGTTGAATCTGCTGCTCCAACAGCAGGAGGAGGCAACGGTTGCTGCCGTTTCCTTACCGATGGCTGCCCCCGGCGTGACCACACCCGAGGATTTCGCCGTCAGCCTGACCAACAAGCGACTCGCCACACCCGACGAGCTCCTGGCTTACTTCGTTGAGGAAAACCAGCCTCACATCGAGGTGGAGGGTAGCGTCTTCCGACTTCAGCGAGAGGACGAGACCGACAACCTGAGTCCTGAAGAGATTGAAAAGGCCGCGCAGGAGCGCCTGCTCTGGGATGAGCAGAACCTCCGCCCGGAGTGCACATCGACTCCAGGCATGGTCGACCATCGATCAGATCAGACGGGAGTCCGCAACCAGAAAGACCGTGGCACCTGTGTCTGCTTTGCGTCGCTTGCTTGCCTCGAGGCCATCTTCCAGCGACGGGGTAC
>JBEQUE010000094.1:0-34733 GCA_040349255.1 Acidobacteriota bacterium
CTCGCCTACCTGCGGAAACGGTTGTCGGAGAATTCCAAGGATTCACGACTGCACAGCGCCATCGGGCTGGTGCATGCCGCCCTTCACGAAAAGGACGAGGCTGTGCAGGAAGGCGTGCTCGGCGTGAGCCTCTGCGACGACGCCGCTCTTCAGCCTTATCGGACCCTAGACCTCGCCTCGATCTACCTATCCGTAGGCGAGCGGGACCACGCCCTGGAACAGATCCAGAGGCTTCTGTCTATACCGTCCCCGCTCTCGGTGGCGCTCCTCCGGGTGGACCCACGCTGGGACCTCCTGCGCGAAGACCCACGGTTTGAGCAGATCCTGGCAGGCCGTAGCGAGTCCCCCTAGCAGTATGATGATTCCAACCGGAGCTGACCGGCCCATCGCCGGCCAGGACGGACCCACTCGAAGGGAGGCCAACCCTTGTCCCTCATCGACTTCGTCAACGACCAGATCAGCGGCCCGCGGCTCACCCAGTTGAGCCAGCAGCTCGGCATCTCCGAGCAGCAGACCCAGCAGGCGCTCCCGGCCGCCCTAGCGGCCCTGACCGGCGCCATGGCCCAGAACGCGGCCCAGCCCCAGGGAGCGCAGCAGCTCTCGAACGCCCTGGCGAAGGACCACGACGGCAGTCTCCTGGACTCCCTGGACGGCTTCCTCGGCGGGTCGGGCTCGGGAGCGCTCGGTGCCGCCGGCGCCGCCATCTTGGGGCACGTCTTCGGCGGCCGCCAGCCGCAGGTCACGGGGAACCTCGGCCGGTCCACAGGCCTCGACCCGGCCACCATGGGGCGACTGCTCTCGATGCTCGCGCCGATCGTGCTCGCCTATCTCGGGCGCCGGCAGCAGCAGCAGGGGCTCGATCCCGGCGGTCTCTCGGACGTGCTCAACGGCGAGCGCCGACACGCCGAGGCCCATCCCCAGGCGCGCTCGGGGCTTGGGTCCCTGCTGGACCGCGACGGCGACGGCCAGATCCTGGATGACCTCGCCGACCTCGCCGGCGGCTTCCTGGGCGGCCGCTGACCTGCCGGCGAGGCGACCGTGAAACGAGACCGTACTGAAATGACCTACCCGCGGGCCGGCGCCCAGATGGCCTTCGCCCGCGGGGCCACGGCCTTCGGCGCCTTCAGCATCGGCGCCCTGGCGACCGGCGCGCTGGCGGTCGGGGCGCTGTTCATCGGCCGCCTGGCCGTAAAGCGCTTTCTCCTGAAGACCGGCGCCATCGACCGGCTCGTCATCCACGAGCTTGAGGTCGGCCGGCTTCACGTGCGCGAGCTGGTCGTGGACGAGCGGAGCGGCCGGGACGCCTGGCAGCGCGGGCAGTAGAACGTCGCCCGGCCGAGGTCGCCCTGGCGGATCCGCTCGACCGTCTCGCCGCAACGCAGGCAGGGGCGCCCCCGGCGCCGGTAGACCCAGTTGCGGTCGCCCCTGCCCCCCTCGCCGCCGTCTCCGCGCAGCTCCTCGGGCAGCGTGATCGTCGGCCCGTAGCGGCCGACGCCTTCCCTCATGATCGGCACGAGGCCGTCCCACAGCCGGTCGAGCTCCGCCTCGCCGACCGTGGCCGCGTCCCGGCGCGGATCGATGCCGGCCAGGAAGAGGCCCTCGGACTTAAAGATGTTGCCGATGCCCGAGACGATGCGCTGGTCGAGGATGGCGTCGCCGATCTCGCGGCCGGAGGCCTCCGCTAGGCGTCTCCGGGCCTCCTTCCGGTCGAACGGCTCGGCCAGGAGGTCCGGCCCGAGCGCGTCCAGCTTCGGATGCTCCGCGGCCTCGGCGTCGGTCAGGATCTCCATCACCGGCCCGTGGTAATAGACCGCCTCGTGCCTCTTCGTCAGCAGCCGCAGCCGGATGTAGCGCCTCTCCTTGCGCAGCTCCTGGCCCGGCGGCCCGACCTGCCAGGAGCCATACTGCATGGCGTGGCAGTGGATCGTCCAGCCGCCGGAGACGCGGATCATGAGGTGATTGCCGTGGGTGTCCACGCCGGTCACGCGCTCGCCGGGCAGCTCCGCGGCGCGCTCCTTCCACCGGGTGGTGGCGTCCACGGCCTCCAGCCTCTCCCTCACCAGCGCCCGCAGCGCCACGGCCCATCGCGCGACGGCGTGTCCCTCGGCCATGCCGGACCGGTTTGCAAAGGCCGCACCACGGCAGGACGCCTCCGTCCCCAACCGCGGACGTTCCGATCAGATTTCAAGAATCCTGATCAATTCCCTGAATCGGCCGATCCGGCAGATTGGATCGGCCTTTCCCAAAAGCCCGGATTCACTGGCTTTTCCGGCATGGCATCGCAGTTGCTCCTCCCTCCCGGCAAATGACAAGGGGCCGTCTTCGAACGAGGACGCTCCGTTTCGATCAGGAGGCAGGGACATGCGATGGAACCGTTTTCCAACGGCTGTGCTCTTGCTGTGTCTGACGATGCCCGCGGCGGCCGCCGCCTCGACTCACTGCGCCACCCTCCGGTTCCAGGAGGAGGACGGCGATGCGTTCGAAGCTCCCGCGCTCGGCACCACCGTCGAGGTGCGGGTGACCGGGATCGTGGCGCGGGCGAAGGTCACGCAGATCTTCCGCAACCCGGGGCAGCAGTGGCTGACCGGCATCTATCTCTTCCCCCTGCCCGACGGCGCGGCCGTGGACACGCTGCGCCTGGCGGTCGGCGGCCGCAGGATGCAAGGCGTCGTCCAGACGAAGGAGGAGGCTCGTGAAACCGTGAAGGCCGCCGAGCAGGAGGGCCGCAAGGCCTCGCTCCTGGAGCAGGTCCGGCCGGGCCTCTACACCACCTCGGTGCCCAACATCGGCCCGGGCGAGACGGTCGAGGTCGAGATCGAGATGCAGCAGGTCGTCGCCTGGGAACGCGGCCGGTTCGTGCTCCGCTTCCCCATGCTGGCGCCGCCGCGCTACACGCCGCCCGTGGGCAAGGCGGCCGCGGAGGAGGAGGCAATTCCGACGCCTCCCGTGCTCGCCTCCTCCGCGGCGAAGATCAACCCGTTCTCCTTCCACGCCGACCTGTCGCCCGGCTTCCCGCTCGGCTCGGTGGCCAGCAGCACCCACAAGGTGACGGTCGCCCAGGACCGCAGGAGGCAGCGCTGGGCCGTGGACCTCGCCGCCGGGGTCGCGCCCGCGGACGGCGATTTCATCCTCGAATGGGCTCCCGCCGTCGGCCGCGAGCCGCGCGCCGTCTACTTCACCGAGGAGGTCGACGGCGAACAGTACTCCCTCCTCATGATGATGCCGCCCGACGCCCGCGCGGCCGTGGCCGATCGCCTGCCGCGAGAGACCGTGTTCGTGATCGACACCTCCGGCTCGATGATGGGGCTCGCGCTCGAGCAGGCGAAGCAGGCTCTCCTCCAGGGCCTCTCCAGGCTCAAGCCCGGCGACTCGTTCAACGTGATGCGCTTCAGCGACACCGCCTCGGCTCTCTTCGACAAGGTCAGCGTTCCAGTCACTCCGATCACCCTGGACGCGGCGCGGCAGTACGTCGAGTCGCTCTCCGAGAACGGCGGCACCGAGATGCTCGGCGCCCTCCGGCTGGCTCTCGCGCAGGGCCAGCCCGGCCTCGTGCAGCAGGTGGTGTTCGCCACCGACGGCCAGGTCTCGAACGAGGCGGATATCCTGCGCGCCCTGCCGCGGCTCCTCGGCGACCATCGGCTGTTCACCGTGGCGATCGGCCCGGCGCCCAACAACTCCTTCCTGCGGCGCGCGGCCGAGGCCGGGCGCGGCTCGCTCACCTCGATCTCCAACCTGAACGAGGTCGCGACCGGCATGACCGAGCTCTTCACCCGCCTCGAATCGCCCATGCTCCGGGACCTCGACATCCAATGGTCCGACCCCGCGGCCGAAGCCTGGCCGGCCCGGGTACCGGACCTCTACCTGGGCGAGCCGCTGGTGGTCTCCGCCCGCTCCGGCGCGGCCGGATCGGTCTCCGTCTCCGGCCTGAGCAACGGCAGCGCCTGGCAGGACGAGCTGCCCGCGCCCGCCGTGGTGAAGAACGCCGGCCTCGACAAGCTCTGGGCCGGCCGGAAGATCCAGGCCCTGACGGACAGCCTCCACGACCCGGACCACCCCGCCGATCCCGGCGAGGTCCGGCGCGAGGTGACGGAGCTCGGCCTGCGCCACCACCTGGTGACCGACTGGACGAGCCTGGTGGCCGTGGACGTGGAGGTGAGCGCGCCGGCCGGCGTCCAGCCGAAGCGCGCGCTCGTCCCGCTCAACGCGCCGCGGGATTCGGGCCCGGAGACCGTCATCCAGACCGCCGAGAGCCCGCTCCTGGACGCGCGGCGGATCTCCACCGGCGCCACCGTCAGCCAGGCCGACCTCGACAGGATCCCTTCGTCCCGCGACCCGTGGGTCATCCTCCAATCCGCGCCGGGCATCCTGACCGATCGCGTCAACGTCGGCGGCAACGAGAACGGACAACAGAGCTTCGTGGTCGACGGCGTGGTCCTCACCGACATGGCCGCGCTCGGCGCCTCGCCGGCCTACTTCGACTTCGACGCCTTCGAGGAGATGCAGGTCTCCGCGGACGCCCCTGATCAGATCTGTCCTCTGTGGAGGACGGACTCACTTTTCCTCCCATCGTCAACTCCTTTGGAATCAACGAAGTCTCCCATGGCACCCCCCTTGCTCTGCAGGGTCGCCGGAGGCTTTGACAAGGAGAAACCGATGAGAAGCAAACCGTGGGTCACCGCCGCCGTCCTCGCCCTCAGCCTGTCCTCCGTCGCCTCGGGGGATGACCGCTGGGGCAACCCGCACGGCGACCAGGACTACCGTTATCAGGATCGCAACAACTACGGCCGCGTCTCCGAGCTCGCCCGCGAGATCGCGCGGACCGCGGATTCGGTCCATCGTGAATACGAGCGCAACAACCGTCGTCCGAACCGGGACGAGGCCCGGGTCGCCGTGGCCCTCCACGAGTTGGAGGAGGCGGCGGTCCGCTTCTACGACCGCCAGGACGGCTACCGCCGGGATTCCCGGCGCGGCGACAGCCGCGACTTCGAGAACCTGGCCCGGACTTTCAACGCCACCGCGGAAACGCTGCGGTACATCAATCGCCGCCCCTACGTCGATCGCGGCATGGACCGCATCTGGTCCCTGATGTCGGAGATCGACCGCTACTACGGCGGCGTCCTGGACCGCTATGGCCGCTATGACCGCGACCGCTACGACGGTCGTTCCGGTCGCGACCGCTACGACCGCTACGATCGCCGGGACGACCGCTACCGGCCGCCCGTCAACTGATCCCGCCCGCCGGCAGGGAGCGCGCCTCCGGGCGCGCTCCCTCGCTCTCCTCCTGATGGTACAGTTCCTCCTCCACTCAATGGAGGAATTGCCAATGAGCTTCAGGAAAGTCTTCTTGGCCGCCTGTGTCCTCGCCCTGTGCGCCTTCGCGCCGGTCCAGGCCTACACCCTCACCGCGACCGTGACCACCGACGGGGTCTCGTCCACCGCCGGCGGCCACGTCGAGGTCGGCTGCCGCCAGGCGGGCACCCTGGCCTACTCGGCGTGCTCCGGCTCGATCTCGAACGGCACCGAGGTGCGGATCGACGCCGTCCTCCACGAGGGCTACTGGTTCATGTGGTTCTCGACCAACCCCTACCTCCAGGGCTGCACGACCACCAACTGGGGCTGGGGCTACGGCTCGAACTGGGCCACGGTCTGCACGTTCACGATGCCGTCCCAGAACGTGAGCGTCAACGCCGAGTTCCAGGTCCCGTGAGGCCCGTCTCCCCGCTTCCTCCTGATGGAAGCGGGGAGCCCTCGTCCCGGCGATCAGGGCATCAGGAAGTAGGTCGGCAGAAGGTTCGTTTCATGCAGGGCCTCCACGAGCTCGAAGACCCCGATGAACAGCAGGAATCCTCCGGCGTTCATGATCTCGCGCCGGAAGCGGCACACGCAGAACACGCTGTCGCCTTCGACGAAGTTGGACCAACGCGGAAAGAAGAGGGGCACCCTCTTCCGGTACTCCTCGTAGTCCGGGAAGTTCCCGCTGAGAAACGCCTCCTCGCCGCGGATGGCCTGCGGGTAGTACGCGGCAAAGGCGAGGGCGAAAAGCGCGGCAATGCTCAGCATTTCCGTGCAAAGACCGAGACCGATCCCGCCGACCAGGGAGAAGAAGTAAAGCGGATGCCTGCACAGGGAGTACGGACCGCTGGTGATGAGCACCCTCTTCTTCTGGCCGGCGATGTAGGAGAGGCACCAGAGGCGGCCGCAGAAGCCCGCAACCGCCAGGAACAGGCCGATCAGGAAAAGCATCTCATCGAAAAGAGGCTTGTCAGACCAGGAGCTGGAGCCGAACACCAGCAGCGACAGCACTACGAGCCCGAAGAGCCGGCTCAGCAGCAACCGCCTACGCGTACGTGTATTCTGAAGCCCGTTCGCAGTCAGCGCGCAGCTCATCCAGGTTTACCTCCAAGAAAGTTGCGCGGCATTGTACAGGGTCCAACCGCAGATCCGAAACCAGATTCCCGTGATTAATGGCCTGCTGTGTCTCGTACCCTCAGTGGTTCATCGGCCACTCATTGATCCAGTGGAAGCCCCGGCTCAAGAGCAGGAAGCGGGATTCGTCCATCCTGCGGTACCGGCCACGGATCTGTTTGCCGTTCACCGTCCCTTCCAGGGCGAGCACGTCCGGCCCGGTGAGCTTGAAGGAGATGGCGGCCTCCCACTCCGGTTCGCAGCAGAGGGTGAACACGTGCGGTCCGGGGTCCAGTTTGAGCTCGTATTCGCGGACCTCGGTCTCGTGTGCGTACTGGATGCCGATGGAACCCGGCCACACGAAAACCAGCCGTCGCCACAGCGTACCGTCCGTGACCAGCAGCGGCCGGACAGCCCCGTCGACCGCGAGCTCCTCGACCTCCCAGCTCCCGTACAACCGCTGCCCGGTCGCCGTGTCCGCGAATTGCAGCCGGTCCCCGTGGGATCGGCGGAGCGCGGCGACGGCGACATACAGGATGAACACCGTGCGGAAGACCAGCGCGGCGAGGTTGGCCTGACGGCTGGCGAAGAGCGATCTCTGCGCGGCCGGCGGCACCCGGCGGTGCCGGACGAACAGGCTCGCGAGCCGGCCCAGGTCGGGAGCGGCCAGGAAGACGGCCATCAGGAGCAGGTGGGACGAGTACAGCTTGACCGGCACGTCGTAGCTCAGGTTGAGCATGACCACGTTGCTCAGGACCCCGATGCAGACGAGCGCGCCGAGCAGCGTCGTGCGGCGGGCGACGAGCAGCAGCGCGCCGAGCATCTCGGCCGCGCCGGTGAAGATGACATAGGGAATGGACGACCCCATGAACATCCACAGGAGCCACATCGGCGAGCCCTCGCCGATCGGCTGCAGGAGGTCGGTTGGAAACGGGGTGCCGAACTGCTCGGGGATGACCTTGTACGCTCCGTACAGGAGCATCGCCGCCGCGAGCGCGAAGCGCACGTAGACCCGCAGCCATTCGTGGAGCTTCGCGTAGTGGGAGCGCCGGCGGTCCACGAGTGTCCAGACGACCGTGGCCGCCAGCGCGAGGATCAGATAGCAGAAGACGAGCACGTAGCCGTAGGTCGAGTCCCCGCTGCCGGAGCCTCGCGGAAGGACCCTGACCCCGAGTGCGTGCTCTCCCACCCAGGGCGCCACCCCCTTCCAGATCTCCATGTACGACTGCTTCAGGATCTCCCCGTAGACGGGGATGACGCTCAGGGGGAAAGGGAAGTTGTAGAGGACCAGGTAGGAGAGCACGAACCGGAACAGGGCTCGCCGGATGGGTCCCCACGCAGGAACGCTCTCCGGATCGTCCTGCCTCAGTCGCTCCATCCGGGCCTCCGTGGTCGGTGAGCCCAGTGTACTCCACCTCCCCGCCGAGGCCTACAGAGACTTCAGGAACTCGACCAGGTCGCGCTTTTCCCCCTCGGACAGGCTCAACCCGAAATGCGTGTCGTAGTGGTTCACGACATCCAGGAGGGTCGCAAAGCGGCCGTCATGGTAGAAGCCTCCCTTGGTGTGCGTCCACAGGCCCTTGAGCGGAGTGGTGCGGTACACGCCGTCCGGAGAGCGGTCGGCCTGGAACGAATCGATGCCGATCTCCTCGGGCTTGTGCCGGTTCCAGCCGGGCTCGGTGTAGAGCGGCGGGACATGGCAACGGGCACAGCCGGCCTCGCCGAACACGAGGCGCTGGCCCGCGCCCGCCGCGGCCGGCGGCTGGTCCCGATCGAAGGCCTCTCGCCTCGACTGGAGGGAACGATGAAACCCTTGTCCCCGGCCGAGGCCGGACCCGAGCAGAGGGCCATCCAGCAGGATCTGCGGAGCTCCCTGGAGGTTGCCATGGGGGCTGTTTCGGCCGTCTTCGCGAGAATCCGCTCCTAGCCCTGGAAGCGGAATTCCGCGGCGTGGTCCGCGGCCCACTGGTGGAACGTCCGCGCCGGCCTGCCGACGACGTCGGCGACCGTGGACGTCAGGTACGCGGGGACGCCGCTCGCGGCGCCCCAGGCGTTGAGCAGCATGTCGACCACGGGAGCCGGAGCGCCGGCCATCGCGCTCCGGAACTCGTCCGGCGACAGCTCGACGAAGCGGAGCCGGCGACCGATTGCGGCGCCGATGGCCTCGACCTGCCCGGCCTGGGTCAACCTTTCAGGGCCCGTGAGCACGTAGTCCATCCCCGCGTGCCGGTCCTCGGCAAGAGCGCGCGCCGCGACCGCGGCGATGTCGCGCTCGTCGATCGGCGCCGTCTCGACCGCGCCGTACGGCCAGCGGACGACGTCGCCCAGCCGGATCTGGGACGCCCACCAGAGCAGCGAGTTCGAGGCGAACATCCCCGGCCGGAGGATCGTGGTCTCCAGCCGCGCGGCCGCCAGGAGCCGTTCGAGCTCGGCATGGAAGGACGCCATGGGGTTCGGCTGCTGGAAGAACGGATGCGGAGTCTGGTGAGGAGAGGACAGCAGGACGACGCGCCGGGCGTGCCCGGCGAGGCGCGCCACCACCGCCGGCGCCGTCGCCGGCGGAGCCGTCCAGAGAAGGAACACCGCCGCGGCTCCGCGCAAGCCGGCGTCGAGCGACTCCGGCTTCTCCAGGTCGCCGGCCACGACCTCGACGCCGGCCGGCAGGCCGGCCTCTTCCGGCCGGCGCGAGAGCGCGCGCACGGGCAGGCCCACGGCGAGCAGCTCGTCGACGACCTTCCTCCCGATCCGGCCGGTCGCTCCGATTACGAGGATGGGGGGCTGCATGATTTCTCCCAGGCTAATCGAATCCACATCCTGACAGACAGAGCTTTCCCAGGGAGTACGAAAGCCCGAAGACCGCCCGGGCGTGCCGCCCGGAATCGCCGGACGCAAAACGCACGCCGCCAAAGGCAGACAGATCCGGGAGCTGCTGGGGCCATGGGCTCGCCTTGACTCCAAGAATCACGCCCGTGGAATCGAGGCCCGGCCCGGAGCCCGCCGCCACGAGAAGCCCGAGGCGGCTCGATCCGACGTTCACGCCGAAATAGGGGTTCATCCATGTCAGTCCCTGGCCGCGTTCCGCGCTCGTGGAGCTTCTGTCCGAAGGTTCGCCGATCAGCGCCCCCACGGTGAGCCCCACCTCCGCGGACACGAAGAGCGGCCGCCTTGGAATGATAAACCCCGGGATGGAAGGTGGAGCCGGAATCTCGCCGAGCTCCTGCGAGAAGCGCCCCCCGGCGAGCTGGTACCTGATGGGGACTTCGATGGTTTCGGCCGGCTCGGCGTCTGGCGAGCCGCTCTTGCGCTTCCAGCGCACGGGCAGCTCGAGGGTCGGTTCGAGCTTGGTGAGCTCGATCGGATCCGGCGTAAGGGTGTGCTTGTATGGGATCGGCGTCTTTGTCCATTCCAGACACTTGTAGAGAGGCAGCACGCCCGTCCACATGAAGTTGGAAACGGGGCAGGGAAACAGCACGTTGTCGATCTTCAACAGCAGTTGGAGCGGAGGCAGCTCGGTCGTCAGGTCGATCTCGATGGGATCGGTCGACATCGTGAATCGCGATGGAGCCTGCTCGGCATTGGCAAAGCTCACCGTGCCGGTCATCTGTTTGCCGGCCAGCCTGGCAGGGAGCTCCGCCGGTCCGACGCTCCCTTCGGCCCCCTGCCCGGAGGCGCACAGCGCAAGACGAAACGCGTCCTCGAAGTGCAGCTTGAACCAGCCGGACACCTTTGCCTTGCCGCTGCCGCTGACATCCGCGGTCACGCTCATGAAGTCGGGAGCGATCTGCACGTCTTCCAGGCGCAGGTCGAAGCTCAGGGCGTGCTCTCCCTCTCCGTTCAGCGTCCAGTCCAGGTCTCCCACCTTGGCGCCCTGGAAGTGATCCACCGCCTTCTGGATCTGCTCGCAGGCATCCTTGCCGAGCTTCTGCAGGGGCTCGCAGCCATAGCGATCGGCGTACTCGTTGAAGTAGCCACACACCGATCGATAGTGTTGTCCGAGGTTTGACCCTACCTGCTGATCGAGCCTGTCGATCAACGCGAGCCCCCGTTCCTCCGGGTTCGCCAGAGCCTCCTCGGCGAGACCGAGGATCTGGTTGTCCTTCTCGATCAACTGGTCGAGAGCCGCCTTGCGCGTCTTGTCGTCCGCGCAGGCCGCGGGGTTTGCGATCACGATCTGGGTACGGACGACGGTTTCCGTAACCGACTTGACGCAGCCCCAGAGATCGAATTTCTTACACTTCTCCTTGGTCTCCTCAATCAGTCTCTTGGTCTCCTTGCAGTTCTCGGCAAGCTGACCATCCAGAGCCGTCAGCGCGTCGTGCGCCTTCTCCAGCCCTTCTTTCGCCGCGGCCTTCGCACGTTCGGCTTCCCGGGAGTACTGCGCCGTGCAGACATCCTCGTGGCCGTCGCACGAGATGATCTCGAGATCATCGCAGTACAACGGGATCTTGGGGATCACGATGTTGACGGGCGGCTCATCCTCGTCACGTCCCTGGACCGGACCGGAACCGACGATGTTGAAGCTCTTTCCATTCAGGATGCTTCCCACGGCCTGGCCCAGAGGCTGGACCGCCAGGCCCGCCACGGCCTTGTCGGGCAAAGCCGCAGAGCCCGAGGCTTGAGAGAACGCCTGCAGCGAATTCGCGTTCAAACGCTCCGTCGCCTCACGCCACTCCTCGCTCGTGGGCGGCCGCTTCGGCAGCGGCTCGACCTCCTGGGCCGCGGGAGGCAGCGGCAGTTTCAGGGGCCCCTTCGGCACGTCCGCGATCCCGACGGACCCCAGGACCATGATGCCTTCGGACCGGACGGCGACCGTGCCGTTCTGCAGATAGGGAAGGAGCCGCGCGAGCACCGGCGGCTCGATGCGGGTGCGGATGGGATGCGGCTTGCCTTCCTTGTCCAACCGCGCATTTTCCTCCGCCTCGTCCGCGGCCCGCTTTTCGGGAGTGCGGTCGTCGCCGACCACCATGGGCTGGAGCGGCAGAGGGATCACGGCGCTCTGGAGCGTCGCATTGATATTGCCCAGAGTGAGCTCGAGGGTCTGGGAGACGATCGAGCGCACGGTTTCCGAAAGGAGTTGCAACCTCCGGTAGGGAGATTGGCTCGCGTCGATCCGGTAGACGGAGGGCCTGGCCAGGGAGAGCCGCAGGCGGAGCGCCGAGATCGAGGCAGACCCTCCCGGGAGCAGCTCCGGGCTGGCATGCAGCTCGATTCTGCCTTCGACCATGATGCCCGACACGTGAGTCGCCCGGAAGAACGTGTTGATGGTCATGTCACCGGGCGCGAGCTCGACCCGGGTTCCGAGGAGCTCCGGCGCCGCCTTCAGGATCTTGAGCGTCTCGTCGTCCAGAGGGATCGGCCTTGCCAGCACGTGCAGAAGGTACGATTCAAGGGCAGCTTTCGGAAGGAACGCATAGATGTTGGATGGGCTCCCCAGCGCCTCGAGCGATCGGTTCGCGGTCTGGATCGCCGCATATTGATGCTGCGAGGGATCGATGGGTGGGTACCGCCGGTTGAGCGTCTCCCTCAGGATCGGAGTGCAACCGGAAAGGCACAGCAGCAAGGCGCCTGCTGCCACTGCCGAGGACCAGCGAAGCAGAAAGAATCCTGATCTGTCCGAGCCCATGATCATCCCTCTCCCCTCTCCAGACGGGTGAAAACGTCGATCGTGGCCCATCCGCTTCTGCGCTGAAGCGCAAAGGCGTCCGGTGTCGACGCGCAAGGTTGACAGCAGGTACTTCCAGGATGCTACTCCACTTCCCCCGGGCCGTGGCATCGGACTGCGCGCAGCAGGTTGTGATACGCGAATGGGTTGCGGTCACGGCCGAGGCCCTGAGCCTACTTCCTTCAAGAGGTTTTCGATGGCGCTTGCCAAAGCCTCAAGCGAAGGAAATCGATCAACCGGCTCCTTGGCGAGACTGCGGCGCAGGATTTCCTCAAGCTGTGGCCATGCGGGCACTCCCCGTTCGCCGAAAGAAAGAGGATCTTGACTGACGATCTGCTCGAGCAGGCGGCGACGCTCAAGCTGGAAATCGATGTAGGGAAAGCCTGTGACCATCCAGTATAGAAGGACGGCCACGGCATACTGCTCTCCGCGAGGGGAGGCGGGCGGAGCCGGCTCGTCCGCCAGCTCGGACCGGGCGTACTCCGGCTCGAAGAAGAACGGGACGCCGGCTCGCGGCGGTCCGGCATCGCCGCGGGTACGGGCGAGTCCGAAGTCGAGCAGGGTGACCTCGTCCTCTGGCCCGACCAGGACGTTGCGCCGATGGACGTCGCCGTGCACCACATCGAGCGCGTGCAGACCGGCGTAGGCCCTCGCCACGGCGAGGCACAGATGCAGGAGCCGCTGCCGATCCCCAGGGCCGCGCCAGCTCTCGGCCGCGGCCACCGGGTCGATCCCCGGCCGCCATTCGAGAAGAAGCCAGGATGCGCTCCCGGTTTCCCCCCGGTACAGCAGAGCGGGGGAAACGCCGCCGCCGAGCCGGACGAGGATCTGCGCCTCCCGGTCCAGGCTGCCGGCCGGCTTGCGCTGGAGCTTCAGGGCCGCCAGCTCGCCGCCGTCGAGACGCACCCGATGGACCTCCCCATCGTCCGCCACCGCCACCGGACATAAGACGGTGCTCTCCGCCACCCGGTCGCCCGGCTGGAGGAGAGGAGAAGACGGCAGGGTTGCGGCTGTAGCCTCCGAAACCAGAACCTCCTTAGCGACGAGATGCTGCAGGAGGGCCGACGCCCGGTCAACGAATTCGCCGACATCCCCTCCACTGGCCGCAGCCTCCTTCTGGAGGGCCTGAGCGATGGAGACCGGCGCGCGGAAACGCTCCAGGAGCCGGGCACCCTCGAGGTCGACCCGCGTCGGTCCGTACCGGGAGCGAGGCCGGACCACGACGTAGCCCTCCCGCGAGCCGACCGCGAGCTCCGACGCGGACAGGATCTCGACGTCGGAGCGCAGCAGCCAGCGCGGTTCGTGGCTCAAGCCGGCCTCGGTAAGACGTCCGGTTGCGAGAGCCTCAGCGACTCGGCAGCGGGCTCGGAAAGGAGCTGAGCCAGCCTCTCGGCGACCGAGTTGCGCAGCTCTACGAGAGCCAGTTGCAGCGCGATGAGGTCATCGGTGGTCCGGATTCCGACGTGGAAATCGTTGTTGCCTTGACGTCCGACGGGGGTCCGCTGGGTATCGGAGCCATGTCTGAAGGACGACTGTGCGCAGGCAACCACGACGCACCAGTCGCGATCCTCTCGCTCCTGAATCCCGGCTTCGGCCAGCACGACGTCATCGAAGTTGAAGCTCGACGGCATGATCTCTCCTCCTTTAGTCCTGGGATCTCATCCGGAGATAGAGACGGACTCAACCGCCGTTTTTCTCCTTCGCGGCGACCGGCCTCCACAGCGGATCGCAGCGAAGCAAAGCGGGAGTGAGGGGTTGTTGATAGGCCGTCCCGAGAAGCCGCTGGAGGCGGCGGCGGGCTGCCTCGCGTTCACCGAGCAGGAGGTCGGCGACCGCCCGGGCCTCCACCATGCGCGGTCCGCTGAAGCGATCGTTCTCCTTGCTGGCGACGGCCCGGTCTCCATGGCAGATCGCCTCCTCGCGCCGGCCCAACTGGGCGAAAGCGATGCCGAGGTAGGCGTCGAGGAGCGCGGAGGAGCCCGGGGCGCGCCGGCCCTCCCCCGGGACGCAGGGCGCCACCTGCCTGGCGAGCTCCTGACGGTTCCTGTCCGCAAGGGTACGGCCGGCTTCGTGGTCCCCCAGCAGGGCCAGGGCGACGGCGACTCTCCAGGCGAGCCGGTAGCGGTCCGCCGCCGGCAACGCGGCCGGGTCGAGACGGGACCAGCCTTCGACCCCCTCGCGCAGCCGCCCCCCCAGGAGGTCGAGCTCTACCCGGGCTCCGGCCAGGTCATCCTGGACATTGGCCGGCGCGTCGTCGAGGATCGCCCTGGCAGCAGCGAGGTCGCCGTCCCAGGCGAGACGGTTGAACGCCTTCTCCTGCCAGTAAAGAGGCTCATCCGGAGCGAGAGAGATAGCCTGGTCATAGACCTCGTCGGCCTCGGCATGGGCGCGCAGGGCGGAGTAGGTCTCGGCCACCGCCCATACGCGCTTGATGGATCGGGGATCGAGGCTCGCGGCCTCCTTGAAGAGCGTCACGGCCCCGGCGAGGTTCCCCCGGCGGCGCAGGACCAGTCCGATGCCCCACCTGGCCGTGGCATCACTGGGCCTCGCCGTGGCTGCCGCGCGGAATCTGTCCAGCGCAGCCGCATAGTCCCTGTCCACGCGATAGGCGTAAAACGCCTCGGCCAGGAGGACCTCCGGCAGCCCGGGTCCCGTGACTCGGGCGCGGGCCAGGGCTTCGGCCGGGGTCGGCCTCTTTCCGTGTGCGGGCACTCCGGCGCCGCAGTGGACGGCCACCTGCTCCGAGGTGACGGCGTTGAAGCATAGGTAGGAATGCGCCTGAGAGAGCTGCGCCCAGGCTTGAGCGAAGCCCGGCTCGAGCGCCACCGCGCGCTCGAAGGCGCCGATGGCGGCCTCGATGTGAGAAGGGGAGAAGAAGGGCTGATCGATCAGCTCAAGGCCCCGCAGATAGGCCCGGTAGGCGTCCAGGTTCCCGGTGATCGGGACGTACAGTTGCTGCCGCTCCTGTGCCAGCAGGGTGATCCCCAGCATGTTGATCACCCGTTCCGAGATCTCCGCCTGTAGAGGGAAGACGTTGTTGCCGACCTCGCGCTCGAACACCTCGGCCCAGACGTGGGTGTCGTCGGCCACCCGGATCAACTGAGGAGTGATCCGGACATGCTGGCGGCCGGCGCCGTCCTCGGCCCAGCGGACCGTGCCCTCCAGAACGTAATCGACGTCCAGTTCCTCGGCGATCTGGCGTACGGTCTTCTCGCCCCGGCTATAGGTGCGGGCGCTGGTGCGCGAGATCACTCGCAGGGTGCTGAGGTGCGCGAGGTTGGCGGTGATCTCCTCGGTCATGCCCTCGGCGAAGACCTCTGCGGCCGGCGGCCCCAGGTTCTCGAAGGGCAGGACGACGATACGCAGAGGCCCTCTGGGCTCGGAAGCGCCGGCGGAGCCCTGCTCCTGCTGCCTGTTCAACAGGAGGGAGCCGGACAGGGCGACAGCCACGGCCACGGCGCCGATCAGGGCGGCGAGGCGCCAGGCCCGGGGCTTCTTCGGCTCAACCGGGGGCAGCGGCGCGGGCGACCCGCTCTCCCCGGCCGCAGGGCTGGAGACCTCGGCCACCAGCCGATAACCCCGTTTGGGGATGGTCTGGATGTATCGGGGCGAACGGGCATCGTCCCCCAGGGCCTTGCGGATGGCGTGGATACACTGAGGAAGGACCCCCTCTTCCACCACCATCCCCTCCCACACCACGTCCAGTAGCTCTTCCTTGGTCACCGTCCTGCCTGGCCTCTGCGCGAGGTAGACGAGGACGTCCATCATCCGGGGTTCGAGACGGATGGTTTCACCGCCACGGATGACGGTCCCCTGATCCGGACAGACCAGCCAATCTGCCACCTGGAAGTGGGAGGCGGAGGGGGCGGCAGAATCCGACGCTTCCCTTGCCATTGCAAGGATCTTACCTCGCCGGAGCGTCTTGACCCCGGGATGGAGCCGGGGAATACTGTATCGGAGGGCCTCGATCTGAACCGCATCCTCCGCATCGACGTCAAGGGATTCAAGGTCGCCGTGGCGAAGGTGCCCGTGCGCAAGCCGCACTGGCAGTTGACCGGCCCCACTCAACCTGCGGCCATTGCGGCCAGCGCGCCAGGCCAGGCCACCATCCGCATCGCGCTCGACGATGTCGCGGGTCTCGCCTCCATGGGGCTGCTGATCGGCCGCCTCGGCGCGCTGTCCATCAGAGGCCGGTGCCGGCTCGTCGCCGGGGAGCAGGAGGTCGCGGCCGAGATCCTGGGAGACCCCTCGGGGGGGTTCCAGAGGCATGCCGGCGATGCGGAGTGGTCGATCCTGCCCGACGGCGCCCCGGCGCCCCTGGCTCTCGAGCCCCGCACACCGCTGGAGATCTTCGAGCTGTTCGGCAAACCGCGTCCTTTCTACTGCGATGCGATCGGCGTGTGGGTGGAGGTTCTGCGCTTTCTCGCAGACCCCGGGGTAGGCCTGGCAGGTTTAGCCATGCAGCCCGCGGTTGGGCAGATCGCTCGCTTCTGCCATCAGGACCATGGGCTCCGATACAACACCCAGAACGGCAAAGCTTCCTTCTTCCCCGGAACGGTGGAGGCCATCTTCCAGCTCTCCCGGTACCTTCAGGCAGGGGCGCTGCAGCCCGTGAACTGCTACGACCAGGCCGCTGCCATCCAGGCTCTCGCCGGCGCGCTGGGCATCAAGGTGCAATACCGTTTCCTGCAGCCCTGCGGCCACATCAATGTCGTCGATCTGGTGGGAGTGGGGCTCTGCAACAATCCCTTCTTCGAAAATCCGCACGGCAGCTTCCCGGCGCAACCCATCGTCGTCGCCGGAACGCCGCGAAGCTCCTTCGCCAATCACACGTTCTCCCAGTTGGAAGATCAAGTCTACGACGCGTGCGCCGGCCCTCCAGTCGGCGTGCATCCGCCGGGCGCCTACCTCGCGAGACTCATCGATGACACGGTTCCACAGGTGCACGGCGGGCTGGCGAATATCGTGGCCGCCACCGAGGGCGTCTTGAAGGTCGTATGAATCAACCGAGGCTCGACAATTTCACAGCGGCGATCGGCTACTCCGAGTTGCCTCCCCCGGCGACGCCGGGGTACGGACTGGCGCCGAGCTGGCAGGAGGAGGACCTGGAGCGGGCCCTCGGCGGGCAGGACTGGACCCTGACCTCGGAGCTGGTGTGGCACGAGAAGATGGGAAACGTGCGGGACCTCTGCTTCGTCCACGAGAACGAGGTCGTCACGGTCACGATCTTCGTCTCCGCAGAAGGGGACAAGGCGGCCCGCCAGTGGTTCCTGGACCGCGCCTCCGCCAGTACGGTGCCGGAGATCCCGTTCCGGCGCAGCGACGACCTGGAGCTCGGCCAACTCGCAGTGGAAACGGAAGGTCCGTTGATGAGGGAGATCCTCTGGTTGTTCCACAACCTGGCCTTCGACGTGCGGGCGATCCGGACCCAGGCTTCCGCGAGGGCGGTCGCCGAGCGGCTCCAGCAGCGGGCGGCCGGCTCGGAGGAGGGAGTCCGCGACCTCTCCCCCAGCTTTCCGCGGATGGCAGCCAGGGAAGAATCCGCGCCCAGCACGAAGGTCGGCGACGTCCTGCGGGTCCCCCTGCTGGAGCAGCCCCCGTCCGATCTGCTGCGGCGGTACGAAGTCGAGGTCAGGACCGGGGGCGAGGCCCTCGATTTCATGGGCTTCGAGGGCAACGAGGCACTGTTCGAGGCGCAGGCCCCCGGGATCGACTCCTTCGAGATCAATGTGATCGACCGCAGCACGCTGCTCAGTAACCAGATCAAGGCGAACATCGAGGTCCAACCACTCCCAGTGCAGAGAGACAGGTTAGAGCCGGGGGGCGAAGGGGAGGTATCCATTCAGGAGGAAACCCGGCGCTGAGCCTGTGCGAAGCGCCCCGACCTTCACATCCCTTCGCACACCTCGGGCACCGGACCGCCCCCTCCCCGGCAGGCGGGCCTCCTTGGGCGGAACGGCGGAGGCCTTGGACACGGCGGCCGCCGTCCCTGCAAGCTGTCAAAGAGCGGGCCGATCCCGCAGAGGCCGCCAGCCTCCCGGACCTCACTGCCCCATGAGCCTTCTCATGCGCTGGAGCAGGAGACGGGTGTCGTAGACGTTGTCCGTGGCCACGAAGATCGTGTCGTCCTCGGCGATCATCCCCTTGATCTCCACCCAGACGGCGGCCTTCAGGGCCACCGAGACCGCCTTGGCCGTCCCCGGAGTCGTGTCGAACACCACGGCTGCGTGGCCAGTATCTCCACGATGGCCTTGCGCCGATGGTCCTGGATCTCCCGGTCGATTGGCATCTTACCCTCCTCTTCTATGCGGCAGACTATCAGGCCTGGAACAAACCGTCAATGCCATGGTTGACAGTTTCACGGTACGCATGTAGTCTATGCACATAGAAGGCACGACCCGAAGGCCCCACACCCAGGGAACGGGAACCCGGCGGGCCGGACGGACAGGACGGGATCGATATCCTCCCGGCGCCAATTCCGGCGCCGGCGGGGTCACCGGGCCGGGATGAGCCCGGAAAGGAGAGAGACCATGAGCAGCAAGAACACGCGTCACTCGGATGTGATCAAGCAGTGGCAGACCCTCGTCAGCGCGCTGGCCGACAACATCGGCGATCTCGAGCACCTGTCGACCCGCTTCGTGAAGCTCCAGGGCATCCTGGCCGATTCGATCCAGGTCCTCCAGGAGCAGGCCGCGGCCCGTGCCTCGAAGCAGACGGCCAGCCGGCGGCTGGAGAGCCTCCTGAGCGACGGGCAGAAGGTGGCCACCTTCCTCAGCGCCGGCATCCGGGAACACTACGGCAACCGCAGCGAGAAGCTGGCCGAGTTCCACATCCAGCCGTTCCGCGGGCGCCGCCCGGCCGTCAAGTCGGAGCCCCCGCCGCCCCAGCCCGAGCTCGCCCAGTAGTCGATCGTTCGCCGGGGGGCGCCCTCGTGCGCCCCCTTCCTTTTCTCGAAATCCCCCAATCTATCGGCGGAACATCGATAGGCTCCGGCCCAACACGGATAGGCTCCGGCTTCTTACGGATAGGAGCGGGCCGAACGCGGACAGGTTCCGGCCAAGCGCCGATAGGTGCCGGCGAACCGCCGATAGATTTCAGCCAGACGCGGATAGGTTCAGGGGAATCGTCGATAGGTGTCGGTCAAATGCCGATAGGTGCCGACCCGACGCGGACAGGCGGCGGCGAATCGCCGATACGCTCCGGCCGATCCCGGATAGGTTCCGGGGAACCGCCGATAGGTGTCGGCCCAACGACGATAGAGTCCGGCGAATCGCCGACAGGTGCCGGTCAGGAGTCCGCCGGGACCAGCGAGATGTCGACCGGCGTCCCCGGGTTGTGGCTCCGGATGACGAACGAGCTCCCGTCGAGCTTGAGGATGTCCGTCGGATAGGAGATGGATTCCTCGACCATGACCAGCCCGTCGCCGGACTTCTTCCAGGAGCCCAGCATCGGCCTGGCGTTCGGAGACGCGATCACCAGGGTGCCTTCGGAGAGGAAGACGTAGAGCGTGCCGGGCGCGACGGCGGTCGAGCTCTCGACGGTCCAGACGCGGTTCACGAAACGAGGCCCGGCCGCAGGTGCGGCGGGAGAGGCAGGCGTGGCCGGTGTGGCTGACGCCTCGGGGGCCGGAGCCGCGGAGGGCTCCGAGCAGTTGGCCAGGAGCGCGACGACAGCCAGCGTGGCGAGGGTTGCAAGCGATCTCTTCATGATGGATTCCTCCTTGGCTCGGCGCCGCCGGTATTGTACCGGCATCCCAGCCCGCGCGACGCCTCATCCAAGTAGTCCAGTGTTGGCTTGCCTGAGGAAGTGATGTAAAATAGATTTACCCTCAAATTCGGGAGGTACTATGGAAGAGGCACGGCCCGAGCCCACTTCTGAAGCTATCGCAATTTCGCCTGCTGAGGTGATATTACCGGCAAAAGATCCTGCATCCGCTTCCATCTCCCCGGATTCGGTCCCTGCCGGTCCAGGGGTCCAGACTGCCGACGCCTCGATTCAGAGTGAGCCGCCCAAGGCCAATACAGCTTCGCAGATCCCTCCCGGGCCAGTGCTGGAGATTACCGCCACACCTGTGCCGCTGCCGTCTCCCTTGCCGACAGCCGCGGATCAGGATGCCAATCACCGGCTCGCCGAGGAGACTCTCAATCTGGCACGAGCCACGAGGTTGGCTGCGTGGAGCTCGGTTTCTGTTGCGATCGCGACGATCGTGCTTGCCATCCTCACAGGCATACAGCTCGCCAGCTTGAAGAAAGACGCTTCTAACTTCGCCGATGTGCTCCAACAGACCAACAAAGCCCTAGCGCTCCTCGAGAAGCAGACCGAGCAGAGTGGTCAACTTGTCGCGGAGGTGAAGAAGACGGCGCCTGAAATCCGGGAGCGCCTGCCAAGCCCCATCCTGCCGCTGACGCTCTCCCCTCTCACAGGGTGCCAGATAGAGCAGACTGGCGAGCAGTATCGCCTGCTGAATGCGGCTTCCTGCTACTTCATCAACATACCCGTGGAGAGCACGAGCAAGGTGCCGGTTCGAATCGGCGCCGCATTGGAGTTTCCTCATCAAGGTCGACCCTGGTCCTGCCCGGCAGAGGAGTCGCAATCTCTAACAACCCCGGGATCGACCAGCCTGAGCATCGATGTCGCCAAGTGCTTTCGAATCAATCAGGTCCGGCGGATTGGCGAGTTCAATTTCAACGTAATCACAAATCAGGAAAAACTATGACAACCCGCCGACCGGTCGCCGCCGCCTCGATTCTGTACGGCATCGTTTTCTCCTGGGCTGCAGCGTGGTTCCACGCGCAGCCTGTCGCCGCCCAGATGCACGTCAAGGATCGCTTCATCGTTCTTCAGTACGATAGCCTCGAGAGAGATTCCATGAGCTGGGATCTTGAAACAGCGGAAGCTCTCGACCACTTCGTTCAGCACTGCACCGCTTCGGGAGAGATTTTAAAGTACCTCATCATTCCGACATCCATGGTGGACCGGTCGTCGCCCGGGGATGCAACAGCACAGACCTGGGGCCTCTTTGAAATTCAGGAAAACAGTGCCGATCAACCTTTGCAATATCTCAGGGCAGTCAATCCGCCCAGCCAGCTACTCGACGCCGTGGATCATGTCGTCACCTCGGGGAGAGTAGAGGGGTCTCCCACTGGCGACGCGGTAATCCTGGAGGATCGCGATCTCAATGACCTGATCCGCCTTTCATGGTTCAACCGCGGGTACTCCGCACAATCCGCCGAAATCAAGGGGATCAAGGAATTTGACGACGAGTTCTTGAAACACATCGCTCGGAAGTGGTTTTTTGAATCCAGCGGGAGCGATCGACTGCTCATCGTTACGGGATTGCGAACCGACCCTGTGGCGACGGCCTATGCCTACATTCCCCAGAATGACGATGGCGGTATGTCGTTTTTCCGCATCTACTCCGGCGAAAGAGGCCGCCTCAAGGCGACTGTCGATCTGCTGAATTCCAGAGCCATGCCCGTGTCTGTCCGCATAGACCTCGCGCCTCTCGACTTCAAGCTGAATGCCGACGAGCTCAATCGGATTTCCAAATCCCTCGAGATCAAGTTGTCCGGTGGATCCGAATTTCCCCAGCACTTCACAGAAGTCTTCAACTCCAAAGACAGTCTGTTGTTTGTCAGCGACGTTCCGCGCGAAGCTCTCGGTTCACCGCGTCTCAACTTTTCCTTTGATAAATCCAGCCCCTATCGTTTTCTCGATCGCGAGGCGATGGTGCGGACGGCAGAGATCTCCCGCAACCTGCATTCCGTCGACGGCATGCTGGGCGATGAGAACGGCTCGGTGTTCTCCTTCACAATCTCGAAGCAGATCCCTTCGGACAGGGTCCAGAGCAAGGGTACCTGGCATCACGAGGTCACGCTCGAAGACGTCAATTTCCCCTTGTCCATCGACGAAATTCTAAAGCGCTACAAAAACTGGTCGCTGCACGCAGGTAATTCCATCCAGGCGCAGGATGCTGATGATGAAGGAATCATGGGAGATGCCGAAGCCTGGCTCGACGCCATCGGCAGCCAAGGTGGTCGCGCGATCATGAGCTTGTCCCCGGACCGGCAAAGAGAGTTCGTGAGCGAGCTGTCACAGTTGAACAGATCTCTCGAGTCGCTGTGGAGCACTATCAGAAGCAGCTTATGGCTTTCTCGCGACCACCTGGAGATCGTCATCGTAAAACACAGGAGCACGTCTCTCGCTTCCTTGCGCCTCCAGGCAATAGCAGACCGGCGAAACCAGTACGTTTTACGATTCCTGGAGCACAAGTTGAAGAGCTTGGGAGAGCTCGGCCAGAAGGTCAAGATCATCGAGAGCGAGCAGCCTGAATCCGACGAGCACAAATTGCGCAAGGTCGAATGCCTGCTCGTCCCGCTCTCCACGTCGGACACTGGCAGCCAGACCGGCGACTGAGTCTTGCGAGCCGCCTTATCGATATCCTACCGCCTGCAGCTCGAACAGCTCGGCGTAGCGCCCGCCCTGGGCCAGCAGCTCCTCGTGAGTGCCCATGGCCTCGACCTCGCCGTCGACCAGGACCAGGATGCGGTCGGCCATGCGGACGCTCGAGAAGCGGTGGGAGATCAGCACCGCGGTCCTGCCTTCGCTCAGCTCCTTGAAGCGCTGGAAGACCCCGAGCTCCGCGCGGGCGTCGAGCGCCGCGGTCGGCTCGTCGAGGATCAGGAGCTGCGCGTCCCGCATGTAGGCCCGGGCGATGGCGATCTTCTGCCACTCGCCTCCCGAAAGGTCCACGCCGCGCTGGAAGCGCTTTCCGATCATCTGGTCGTAGCCTTCCGGCAGCTTTTCGATCACTTCGTCGGCGAGGCTCCGCTCCGCCGCTTCGGCGATGCGCTCCCGGTCCTCCCGGGCCTCGATGCGGCCGACGGCGATGTTCTCGGCCGCGGTCAGGTGGTAGCGCACGAAGTCCTGGAAGATCACGCCGATGTTGGCGCGCAGCTCCGCCAGGTCGTAGTCGCGCAGGTCGTGGCCGTCGAGCAGGATGCGGCCCTCGTCCGGATCGTAGAGCCGCGCCAGGAGCTTGACCAGGGTGGTCTTGCCGGCGCCGTTCTCCCCCACCAGCGCCAGAACCTCGCCGGCCTTCAGGGTGAAGCTCAGGCGGCGCACCGCCCAGCGCTCGGCTCCCGGGTAGCGGAAGCCCACGTTCTCGAAGGTGAAGCCGTGGCGGATCGGCGACGGAAAGGGCCTCGGGTTCTCCGGCGAGACGATCTCGGGCTCGATCTCGAAGAAGGTGAACAGGTCGTCCAGGTAGAGCGCCTGGCCCGCCACCTGCGAAAAGCCCATCAGGAGGTTTTCGAGCAGGGTCCGCAGGCGCCGGAACGAGCCCGCCAGGAAGGTCAGGTCGCCGATGCTGAAGCGGCCCTGGAGCGTGCGCCAGGCGATGAAGGCGTAGGCCACGTAGTAGCCGGCGGTGCCGATCGCGGTCAGCAGTCCGCCCCAGCCCGCCCGGCGCGCGGCGAGCCGGCGGTTCTCGTCGTAGATCGCGGCGGACAGGATCTTGTAGCGCTCGATCAGAAAGGCGTTCAGGCCGAAGATCTTCACTTCCTTCGCGGTCTCGACGCTCGCGCCGGTCTGGCGCACGTAGTCGAGCTCGCGCCGCTCCGGTGTGCGCACCCAGCTCAGCGAGTAGCTCCTGGCATTGAAGTGGGCCTCGCCGAGGAAGGCCGGCACCAGGGCCACGAAGAGCAGCGCGATCAGCCACGGGGCGTAGACCACCAGGCCCGCGGCGAAGGAGAGGATGGTCACCATGTCCTGCGCCTGGCCGAAGAGCTGGCTCATCAGCCCCACCCGGCCCGAGGTCTGGCGGCGGGCGCGCTCCAGGCGGTCCTGGATCTCGCTGTCCTCGAAGTCCTCCAGGTCGAGCGTGGCCGCGTGCTCCATCAGGCGCACGCTGGTCTCGTTGGTGAACTTCTCGGACAGGAGGGTGTCGATCAGCGAGACGATCCGGCCCAGGATGTCGGAGAGCACGGCCAGGCCGAACTCCCCCGCCAGCAGCCAGCCGAGGCGATGGAGCAGGCCGCTGTCCCACCACTCACCGAGGCTTGCGGGTGGATGGCCGATGCCCGCCAGCGCCACGACCTCGTCGATGATCAGCTTGCCGACGTAGAGGGTGACGACCGGCAGGAGCGCTCGCGCGAGGCGCAGGACCAGGTCGGCCAGGGTGAGGCCCGGACTGGTCAGCCAGATCAGCTTCAGGAAGGGAGGAAGGTTGCGCAGCGCGCTGAACCGCTCGCGCAAAGACCGGGGCGTCTCCGAAGACGCTCCCGGCCCGCCAGGGGAGGAAGAGGAGGGGGCGGCCCGGCCGCCCATGCTGTACTGCTTCGGCAATTCCTGGGAGGGACCTCAGTTCGCGACGCCGACCACGGTGGCGGCAGCGGCGGCAGCGACTCCAGGGCCAGGCTCGCCCGAGCCGCCGCAGGTCTTCGTGGAGGCGGAGGCGGTCTTGAGCCAGCTCGACTCGCCGGCGTAGGAGAAGACGAAGGTGCCGCCCTTGATGGTGTCGATCACCCGCGGCGCCATCTCCTGGGAGAGCGCCGGGCAGCCCCAGCTCCGCCCGAGACGGCCCTGGCTGCGGGCCTGCTCGTTGCTGACGTACCAGGCGCCGTGCATCACGATGTGGCGCGCCTCGGCCTTGTCGTTCACCCCGGCGTCCAGGCCCTTGAGGACCATCGAGTAGCCGTTGCCGCCGGTGTAGGTGCCGCCGGTCAGGTAGAGGCCCAGGCTCGACTGATGGCTGTCGTTCAGGTTCGAGAAGCGGGTGGCGTAGTTCTCACCGCTCCCCCGCCCGTGCGCCACCAGCTCGTGGAACAGCACGTCGCCGTGCTTGAGGTCGAGCACCCAGAGGCGCGGCTGGGTCGAGGGCAGGGAGTAGTCGATGATCGTCAGCAGCTCGTCGCTCCCGGAGACCCCCTTCGCCTTCGCGCAGGCCATCGCGTCGAGCGCCATGGCCAGGACCTTCGGCGAGAGCCCTTCGACGTCCTTCGCAAAGACCGCCGGCGCGGCCGGAGTCAGGACGGCGGGGACCGCCTGGGCAGGCGCCGGAGCGGCCTTGACGGGCCGGGCCGGGGCGGGCTTGACCGGCTGCGCGGCATCAGCGGCGCGCACGTCGGTCAGGTGGACGTTGGAGCCCAGGGCGAAGGTGGCGAGGAGGAGAAGGACAGGGACATGGAGGCGGCGGCGAAGCGAGCGTTCGATCATCACTCGTGGTCAACTCCTGTTGGTTGGCCTGCCGGGGCAGGGTCGTCGCTCGGATGCTACGTCTTGCGTCGTCAGGGAGTATAACCCCCTGACCACACCAGGGATTCCCGGTTTGGTGCCCGATTCTAATCCTCTTCCACCGGCGAAAACAGTCCCGGCAAAAATTACAAAATGGGAATAATCTCCCTCGGGGAGCCAGGGCCCGGCAACCCGGCGGGCCGGCTTCCGTACAGATATACTCATCGCGGCCGGATCCCGAGTCGGACCCGGCAGGAGGCCGTGTGACGACCACCCGAGAACGCGCGACCGGCAGGGACGTGGTCCTTGCCATCCGCGACAACATGCTGCAGAGCCTGGAGCCGCTGGTGACCGAGACGGTCGCGCCCAGCCTCTACCAGGTGTATCTGCACGGAGACGATTTCGAGCATCTCCGCAGCCTGTTCCCGAAGCTGGAGGCCGAGGCCGAGAAGCTCCTCCAGGAGGAGCTCGGGAAGCTCAACAAGGCCGCCATCCCGCTCGCCCAGCGCGCGCAGCGGCTGATCCGGCGCAAGGAGCCTCTGCAGCCTTCGATGCGCTACGTCAACGCCGAGGGCCGCTGGTCGGTGCGCTTCCAGGAGGACCCCAACGGCAACCTGGAGCCGGGCGACATCGAGGTGGTGTCGGAGTTCGCCCAGCCGCCGTCCGCGAGCTATGTCTCGGGGTCGAAGACGCGGCGGATCTCGACCACCCGCCGGCTCGGCCAGACCGGCGAGGCCACGATGGCCCGGCGCGAGGAGTCGCCGGCCTTCGCGCGCATCACGTTCACCGACAACCGCGGCGCGCAGACGTATTTCATGACCAAGGGCGAGATCGTGATCGGCCGCGAGGCCGGCGACGCCTACGTCTGGGTGGATCTGCGGCTCGACACGTTCCCGGATGTCTCGCGCGAGCACGCCCGGCTCCAGCGCACGCCGGCCGGCACGTTCCGGATCAAGGACCTGAGCAAGCTGGGCACGACGGTCAACGGCACGCCGCTGCCGCCGAGCCTCCAGGTGGTGGAGGGCGAGCCCAAGGACCTCGACCGCTGGGTGGACCTGCCGGACCGCGCCCGCATCGCGCTCGCCGGGGTGATCAGCCTGGAGTTCGAGAGGACGGGCTCGTGACGGCGCTGTTCTGGGCCCGGCTCGCGTTCCTGGCCGTCCTGCTGCTCGTGGCCGCGGCCCTGGCCGGGCTGGCCTTCGCCGATCGAGGCAAGAGGTAGACCGGAGTTGACCGCAGCGGTGAGGCCCTCCCGACCGGTCGCCGCCGAGGGCTCGGACCCGGGACGCGAGCGCGAGAACAACGAGGACCGCGTGCTCTGCGATCCGGAGCGCGGCATCTATGCCGTGATCGACGGCGTCGGCGGCGAGTCCGGCGGCGAGGTGGCGGCGCAGACGGCGCTCGACATCCTGCGCGCCCGCCTCTCGCGCCGCACCACGGACCTCGACCGCCTGGTGCGCGAGGCGATCGCCCAGGCCAACCGCCAGATCTTCGAGCGCGCCCAGGCCGATCCAGCGCTCTCCGGGATGTCGTGCGTGCTCACGGTCGCGATCCTGGATGGTGGAGGCAAGGCCACGGTCGGCCACGTCGGCGACAGCCGTCTCTACCGCCTCCGCCGCGGCGAGATCCGGAAGGTCACCCGCGACCACTCGCCGGTGGGCGCGCGGGAGGATGCCGGCGAGCTGTCCGAGGCTGAGGCCATGCACCATCCGCGGCGCAACGAGATCTTCCGCGACGTCGGCTCCGCCCCGCACGAGCCCGACGAGGAGGGGTTCATCGACACCCAGGAGATCCCGTTCGGGCCGGACGACGCCCTGCTCCTGTGCAGCGACGGCCTGTCGGACATGCTCCCCTCCGCCCGCATGCGCGAGATCGTCGAGTCCCACGCGGGCGATCCGCGGACGGCGGTCGAGCGGCTCATCGAGGCCGCCAACGAGGCCGGTGGCAAGGACAACATCTCGGTCGTGCTGGTCGAGGGCGAGCGCTATGCGGCGGGACCGAAGCCGGCCGCCAGCCCCGGCGGCGCTCCCACCCGTCCTCCGTACGGCGCCGCGAGCGTGCGCGTGCCGGCCTGGAGGAGGGCTCTGCCCTGGGCGCTGCTCCTGCTGGTGCTGGCCTCCGCGGCGGCGGTGTACTTCATCCCGCCGCTGAGAGATCGGCTGCTCGGTGGATTCATCGGGGAAATCGGGATCACGGATCCCGGGCCGGCTCCGACGCCGGCCCCGCAGCCGCCGGCCACGCTCCGGGTCGGCCCGGGCGAGACCGACTTCGCCACCATCGGCGAGGCGCTGGCGGAAGCCCGGAAGGGCCAGACGGTGGAGGTCGCGCCCGGCGAGTACCGCGAGACGATCGAGCTTCCGGAGGGCGTCGCGCTGGTGAGCCTCCAGCCCCGCGCCGCGGTCCTGCGCGCGCCGGCCGGCTCCAAGGCCCCGGTGCTGACCGCCCGCGCGGTGGACGGCCGGATCTCCGGGTTCCGGATCGCCGGCGAGGAGAGCGCGCCGCTCGCGGTCGGCCTGCGGCTCGACGGTGCGAGCGTGCAGGTCTCGGAGCTCGAGATCAGCGGCGCGGCCGTCGCCGCGATCGAGGTCGCGGGCCCGGACCGGTCGTCGATCGAAACCAGCTTCCTGCACGACAACGCCGGCCCCGGCATCCTCGTCACCGGCGGCGCGGCGCCCCGGATCCAGAAGAACCTGATCTCGAAGAATGGTCTTGGGAAGACGGCAAAGGCGCCGGGTGTGGAGATCCGCGACGACGCCCGGCCGCTGCTGCGCGACAACCAGTTCACGGGCAACGCCGCGGCCGGGGTCTGGCTGCCGACGGCGGAGCGCCGGGACGAGGTCTTCGACTGGAACCGGTTCGAGGGGCTCGCGCGGGCAAAGGCCGTGCAAGTCGTTCCCAGGCAGCAGGCCCCATCCCCGGCAGACACCGCGGGGCAGGGAAAGTAGGACGATGTTGACCCAAGCGCAGGTCGGACGCTTCGAGATCCGCGAGTTCCTCGGCCGAGGAGCCAACGGCGACGTGTATCTCGCCTGGGACCCGGACCGGGAGTCGGAGGTCGCCCTGAAGCTCGTCCGCACCCGGGGCATCGATCAGGACGCCCTGGCCGCCGAGCGCAACGGCACCGCGCTCCAGGCCGCGATCGCCAAGGTCGCGCCGCAGGTCGCCGCGGTCTACGACCAGGGCGACCAGGACGGCTTCTTCTGGGTCGCCATGGAGTACATCTCCGGCGACGACCTCGCCGCGGTGATGGAGCGCTCGGCGCCCCTGGGCGAGACGCGGGCGGTGGGCATCGCGCTCCAGCTCTGCGAGATGCTGGAGATGTTCCACGACTTCTCCACCGGTACGGACAGCCGGCGCGGCATCGTCCACGGGGATCTGAAGCCGGAGAACATCCGCCTGCAGGAGGGCGACCGGGTGCGCGTGCTCGACTTCGGCATCGCCAAGCACCTGTCGCAGACCCGGAAGTTCACGGTCAACCTCTTCGGCAGCCTGCCCTACGTGCCGCCGGAGAGGCTGAACACCGGCCGGCTGGACCCGCAGTCCGACCTCTGGGCCGTGGCGGTCATCCTCTACACGATGGCCGCCGGGTATCCACCCTGGCCCGCCCATGATCCGGAGGAGCTGGAGAACCGGCTGCGCCGCGGCGACCCGCCCGTGCCGCTGCCGCAGGCGTGCTCGCCCGGTCTCCGGAGGATCGTCTACCGCGCCCTGGCCTTCGATCCGGCGCGGCGCTACCCGTCCGCGGCGGAGCTCCGGGCCGACCTGGAGGCCTGGCGCGACGGCAAGATACCGGACACTCCGGAGACGCCGGAAAGGCCGGCAGTCCCCGAGCTGAACGCGACGCGCCGCACCGTGCATCCGCTGGAGGACTCGCGGGCCGGCGGCGAGACGCGGCGGACGGACGGGGCCGCGGACCTGGATTCGACCCGCCGGACGTACGAGCCCGAGACGGCTCCGCCCGTCGTGATCCCGCCGCCGCCCGACCCGGCATCCGGCGAGCCGTCTCCGGCCGCCCCCGTCGCGGCTCCGGGGCTTCTCAACCGATACCGGAGGCGGTGGGCGTTCGTGCTGATCGGCGCCGTGCTGATCCTGTTCGGTATCTCGCAGGTCTGGATCCAGAGCGCGGCCCGCGAGCTGCAGCACGACCTGGTCGCGGACACCGACCCGGACCTCTCCGGCATCCTGGAGCGCTACCGGAAGGCCTCCTGGCTCGGCCTCTTCAACCCGACCCTGGGCTCGGTGCGCGACGAGCTTCGGGAGGCGCTCGTCCATTCGGCCGACCGGGTCATCGAGGGCTATCACGACGAGTACCCGCGCGTCCGCGAGCGTGGCTGGCAGCAGGCCTACGACTACCTGAAGGGCGCCATGGAGCTCAACTACCTGGACCGCCGGACCCGGGCCAAGATGCTCTACGCCAAGGCCCACCTGGACCGCATCGCCTCGCAGACGCTGCGCCAGCAGGGCGACAAGCAGGGCGCCGAGGTGAAGGTGGACGCCGCGGTCGCGGGGTTCGAGGATGCGACCCGCCGCGACAAGGACTGGCCCGACCCGTATCTCGGCCTGGCCCGGGTCTACGCCTATGAGCGGCCCGACCTGGCGCGGCTCCAGCGGGCGCTCGCCGAGCTCGAGCGCCGCGGCTACCGCCTCGGCCGCAAGGAGCGCGCTATGGAAGGCGACGGCTATCGCCGGCAGGCGGAGGAGCTCTGGGCACGGGCGGTCCAGGCCCATGGCACCGAGGCGGAGACCGAGCGCCTGGAGCAGACCCGGGACAGCCTCCTCCAGGCGATCAATTTCTACGACGACGCGGCGGGCTACGCCGACGTGGCCACGAACCGGGCGAAGGCCGTGAGCCGGCTCGGCCAGGTCGAGCAGCGCCTTCATCCCCGCGCGCCCGAGGACGGGGAAAACGGCCTCCTGGACCAGATCGACGAGATCTTCCACCAGATCGAAGGAGCGACCCGGCAGCGATGACGGCGATTGCACGGGAGACCCATCCATCATGGCCGTGACCCGCAGCACCGCGGCGGAGCGCCGCCAGCGCGAGGCCGTCGGAGGCGCGGCCCGCCCGGGCGTGCCCGGCCTTCAGCCCGGGGCCCGGAGCTATCGCAACCGCGAGGCCGCGCTGCTCGGCGGCGCGCTCGCGGCGGTCCTCCTCGGGCTCTCCCTGGCCTACCTGGCCATGGTCAAGCCGCTGGAGGCGACGCAGGCCGGGCTCGCCTCGGGCGCGGTCCTCAACCTCAACGAGCTGCGGCAGCCCGAGGACCTGGTGCCGCTGCTCGACTTCCTCACCGAGCCGACCGAGCGCCTGTTCGTGGCCCGCGGCATCTGGCGTCTCACGCAGGAGGGCCCGGTGCCGAACGTCGGCGAGCTGGGCCGGATCCGCGTGCCCGCGGCGGAGATCGACAAGGAGCGCCGCCTGCCGGGCCTGCGCGAGCGCCTGGCCGAGCTGCGGAGCGCCCGGGATCCGGGCTCGGAGGAGGAGGATCTCTCGGTCCGGCTGCTGACCACGGCGCAGCTCCGCGCGCTCAAGCCGCACCTCCTGGTGCGCACCGCGACGCAGTTCCGCTCGTCGTTCTGGCTCTGGGCGGGCCTGATGCTGGCCGGGTTCCTCGCCGTCCACCTCGCCTGGCGCTTCCGGCGCTTCCCGGGCGACGAGCTGATCCTGCCGATGCTGCTGGTGCTGACCGGGATCGGCCTCATGGTGATGGTCTGCGTGCGCGATCCGCTGCGCGACCTGACGCTCTACGCCACCTTCAGCCAGGGCGTGCTCCTGGGCTGCGCGCTGCTCTTCGCCGCGAGCCAGGTGGACTGGGAGCGCTCGCCGCTGCGGCGCATGACGTACGCGCCGCTGCTCGCGGCCATGACGCTGTCCGTCCTGCTGATCACGCTCGGCAGCGGCCCGGTGGGCAGCGACGCCAAGATCAACCTGTTCGGGTTCCAGCCGGTCGAGGCGATCAAGGTCCTGATCGTCTTCTTCCTGGCGGCCTATCTCTTCGACCGCTGGGAGTTCCTGCGCGAGCTCCAGGAGCGCCGGCTGCCCGGCGTGCTCTCCCGGCTCGGCCTGCCGAAGCTGGAGTACGCGCTGCCGCCGATGCTCGCCATGGGTGCGGTGCTGACCTTCTTCTTCTTCCAGCACGACCTCGGCCCGGCGCTGGTGATGGCGTTCCTCTTCCTGATCCTCTACTGCGTGGCCCGCGGCCGGCCGGTGATGCTGGTGCTGGGCGCGCTGGTGATCGGCGCCGGCTTCTACACCGGCTACCAGCTCGGCGTCCCGAAGACGGTCACCGGCCGCATCCAGATGTGGATGTCGCCCTGGGACAACTCCTTCCGCGGCGGCGACCACCTCGCGCAGTCGCTCTGGTCGCTGGCCGGCGGCTCGGCGACCGGCACCGGCCTCGGCCTCGGCGAGCCTGGGCAGGTGCCGGCGGCGCACACGGACATGGTGCTGGCCGCGATCGGCGAGGAGCTCGGCTTCCTCGGCCTGCTGGCGGTGTTCGCGCTCTACGCCGCCCTGGTCGCGCGCGGGCTCCGCACGGCCCGCCGCGCCGGCACGACCTACGGTTTCTTCCTGGCGCTCGGGTTCTCGGTGCTCACCGCGCTCCACATCCTGCTGATCGCGAGCGGCGTGGTGGGCCTGCTGCCGCTGTCGGGCGTGGTGTCGCCCTTCCTGAGCTTCGGGCGCTCGGCCATGCTGGCCAACTTCCTGCTGTTCGGGGTCGTGCTCGGGCTGTCCGCCCGGCCGGGGACCTCGGGTCAGACGGAGCGCGAGGAGCGCTTCGGGGGCGGGGTGCGCTGGACGGCGATCGGCCTCGCGGTGATCGGCGCCGCGGTCCTGCTGCGCGCCGCCCAGGTTCAGGTGTTCCAGGCCGACGACTTCCTGACCCGCGGCGCGCTGACGATCCAGGGGGACGGCCTGCGGCGCTTCCAGTACAACCCGCGCCTGGAGGAGATCGCGGACACCATCCCGCGCGGCTCGATCTACGACCGCAACGGCCTGCCGCTCGCCACCAGCGACCCGCAGGAGCTCGAGAGGCACAAGGCCGGCCTGGCGGCCGTGGGCGCGGTCACCGACCCGGGGCGCCCCCGTCCGGACCGGAGCGAACGGTTCTATCCGTTCGGCGGCCTGATGTTCCACCTCCTGGGCGACCTGCGCACGCGGGCCAACTGGGGGGCGGGTAACACCTCGTACGTGGAGCGCGACTCGCGCATCCGGCTCCAGGGCTACGACGATTTCGCGGAGCTGGCCGAGGTGAGGCAGCCCGACGGCTCGGTCACCGAGCAGGTGCGGCGCGACTACGCGGAGATCGTGCCGCTGCTGCGCCATCGCTGGCAGCCGGAGCACAAGGAGGTGCAGAGGATCCTGAACCGCAAGCGGGACGTGCGGCTGACGATCGACGCCCGCCTGCAGGCGCGGGTGGCGCAGATCCTCGCCCGCTACGCGCGGGAGGCCGGCATCGGCGAGGGCGCCGCGGCGGTGGTCCTCGACCCCGACACCGGCGACGTGCTGGCCAGCGTCTCCTATCCCTGGCCGGACGAGACGCCGGTCAGGGCCACGGAGAAGAACGCGAAGGCGATGATCGACCGGGCGCGCTACGGCGTCTATCCGCCGGGCTCGACCTTCAAGCTGGTCACCGCGATGGCCGCGCTGCGCAAGAACCCGTCGGTGGCGCAGAAGACGTTCCAGTGCGTCGGGCTGCCGGACGGCCGCGTCGGCAACCGCGTGCGCGGCTGGGGCCGGCCGATCCGGGACGACATCCAGGACCGGACGCCGCACGGCGCGGTGAATCTCGAGAAGGGGCTCGTGGTCTCCTGCAACGCCTACTTCGCCCAGCTCGGCACCTACGAGGTGGGGCCGGACGAGCTGCTCCAGACGGCGCAGCTCCTGGGCATCACCACGGCGCGGCCGAACACGGCGGAACAGCTCCGGGACGCGCTGCCGCAGGCCTCGTACGGCCAGGGCCAGGTGATCGCGACGCCGTTCAAGATGGCCCGGGTGGTGGCGACCGTGGCGCGCGGCGGCTCGATGGCGCCGGGCCAGTGGGTGGGGGATGACAGCGAGCCCAAGAAGGCGCAGCCGGTGGAGATCCTCTCGCCAGAGTCGACGGCGTACGTCGCGCGCTCGATGCGCGAGGTGGTGACCAAGGGCACGGCGGCGCGCATCCTCGGCGGCCTGGAGCCGCCGCCGGCGGGCAAGACCGGCACGGCCGAGGTCCAGGGCAAGCGCTCGCACTCGTGGTTCGTGGGCTACGCTCCGTATGATCTCGCGGGAGCGCGCGACGGAGGCCGGAGGATCGCCTTCGCGGTCATCGTGGAGCACGGAGGCTACGGCGGCCGGCTGGCGGCGCAGGCGAGCGGCGACATCATCCAGGCCGCGTCCGCGCTCGGCCTCTTCAATCGAGAGAAGGAAAGCGAAACCGCACCATGACGAAGATGGACAAGCTGTTCGAGGCGGTGAAGCGCTTCACCAAGCCGTGGCCCACGGGCACCGAGCCGATGGAGATCCGCCGCGCCCTGCTCGACGAGGTGGAGTCGCGGATCGTCTCGGCCGGCGGCGGCAAGCGGGTCTTCCCGTTCAACCGGCTGCGCGCCTTCCTGCTCGCGCCCGGTCCGCGGGAGAAGGTCGAGCTGGAGGCGGTGGTCCGGGACGTCTGGGACCTGCCGGCCGAGGTCCGCGAGCGCCTGGCCGAGTGCGCCTGCCCGGTCCCGTCCGACCTCCGGGTGGACGTCGGGGTGACCGAGCAGGGCGGTCCCGAGTTCGGCGACCGGCGCTTCCGGATCGACTTCGAGCGCGTCGAGCGCCGCGATCCTCCGCCGCCCATGCCTCCGCCGGGCACCGGCACGGTGCAGGTCCCGAAGCCGGTCGCCGACGGCGGCCGGCCCACACTGGAGCTGACCGTCCTGAAAGGCACCGCCACGCGGAAGGTCTACGCCTTCCCCGCCGGCCGGCTCAACCTCGGCCGCATGGAGGAGATCCTCGACGACGAGGGCCGCGTGCTGCGGCGCAACGACGTGGCTTTCCTGGAGGAGGGGGACGTCAACCAGACCGTCTCGCGCGAGCAGGCCCGCATCCTCTACGACGAGGCCGCGGACGAGCTGCGCCTGCGCGCCGAGCACGGCGCCTCCAGCACGCGCATCCTCCGGGGAGGCCGCTCGATCGACGTGAGCAGCCGCGACACCCGCGGCGTCAAGCTCCAGTCCGGCGACGAGATCTACTTCGGCCGGGCCTGCGTGAAGGTGGCTATCCGGTAGGAAAGAAAAAGGCCGTGGGTCCGGGGAGAGATGGTAACCGTCCCCACGGCAAATCGGTCTAGTTGTCGGTCTGTGCGACCGCCACGGGCTTATCGTACTCCTTCTCCCAGCGCGCGAGAACCTCTTTCGGCACTTCCGCCATCGTGGCGGCGATCTGGCGCTGCGCTCCGCCCCGGGAGACGGT
>JBEQUE010000034.1:0-24050 GCA_040349255.1 Acidobacteriota bacterium
CGGCTCACGGTCACCGCCGGTCTTGGCGGCATGGGTGGCGCCCAGCCGCTCGCGGTCACCATGAACGAGGGCGTCTGCCTGGTGGCCGAGGTGGACCGCACCCGCATCGAGCGCCGGCTCCAGACCCGGTACCTCGACACGGTCGCGGAGAGCATCCAGGCCGGCATCGAGCAGGCGCTCGCGGCCCGCGACCGGCGCGAGGCGATCTCCATCGCGATCGAGTGCAACGCGGTCGACCTCCTGGAGCACATGGTCCGGACCGGGATCGTGCCCGACGCGCTCACCGACCAGACGTCGGCCCACGACGCGCTCCAGGGCTACGTGCCGCACGGGCTCTCCTACGAGGAGGCGCTGCGCCTGCGGCACGACGACCCGAAGGCGTACATCGGGCGCTCCATGGCCTCGATGGCCGCCCACATCCGCGCCATGCTGGCGCTCCGGGAGCGCGGCGCGGTGACCTTCGACTACGGCAACAACCTGCGCGGCCAGGCGCTCGCGGCCGGGGTCGAACGCGCGTTCGACATCGGCGGCTTCGTGCCGCTCTTCATCCGCCCGCTGTTCTGCGAGGGCAAGGGGCCGTTCCGCTGGGCCGTGCTGTCGGGCGATCCCGAGGACCTCGCGGTCACCGACCAGGCCATCCTCGAGACCTTCCCGGAGGACAAGGCGCTGGAGCGCTGGATCCGCCTGGCCCGCGAGCGCGTGGCGTTCCAGGGCCTGCCGTCCCGCATCTGCTGGCTGGGCTACGGCGAGCGGGCCAGGGCGGGCAAGGTGTTCAACGACCTCGTGGCCTCGGGCCGGGTCAAGGCGCCGATCGTCATCGGCCGCGATCATCTCGACTGCGGCTCGGTGGCTTCTCCCAACCGCGAGACCGAGGGGATGCGCGACGGCTCCGACGCGATCGCCGACTGGCCGATCTTGAACGCCCTGATCAACGCCGTGAACGGGGCGACGTGGGTCTCCGTCCACCACGGCGGCGGCGTGGGCATCGGCTACTCGATCCATGCCGGCATGGTGATCGTGGCGGACGGGACCGAGGCGGCGGCGGAGCGCCTGGAGCGGGTGCTCACCGGCGACCCGGGCATGGGCGTCGTGCGCCACGCCGACGCGGGCTACCCCGAGGCGGTCGAATTCGGGCGGCGGCACGGCGTCGACCTGCCGATGGTGCGTTGACGACCCGACGAGCTGCGGGCTCGCTGCTCGTCCGGTCCCTGCTGCTCGCCGCGTCGCTCGCGGCGCCCCTGCTGCCGCTGCCGCTCGCGTTCGCGGCCCTCCTCGGATCGACGCTCGCCTGGCTGCCGTCCGGGCCGCCGCGCCGCGAGAAGGTCGTGGCGCTCCTCACGATGGCGGTGGCTCTCGGCGCGCTGGCCCTCGAATGGAGAGGTCGGTGGGAGGCGAGCACGCCGGCGGGCGAGTGGTCGCGGGACGCCGCGAGCGAATACTCGGCCGTCTGGGAGGGGCTCCAGGCCGAGGCGGACGCCGCCGCGAAGGCGCTGGGCCGGCCGCCGCAGAGCGCCGACGAGCGGCTGAACGCCTTCCGCCGCCTCTCCGAGGTGGTGCCCGACCGCGGGCGCGGCCGGCGCGCGCTGCTCCTGCTCGATCCCGACGGAGCGCCCGCGGCCTGGTCCGGAGAAGGGTTGCTGCACGAGCCGTCGCCGGAGGAGGTGCCGCGCAGCGGCCGGGCATTCAAGGCGAGCTTCACCGCCGTGACGTTCCTCGCGGTCGAGCCGCTGCCGTCCGACCGCCAGGCGCGGCGGCCGTGGCGGGTGGTGGCCGGCGCGAGCTTCCCGTCCGACCGCCTGCCGTTCCCGGGCGCGGCGCGGGAGCTGCGCTGGTCGCTGGTCCAGAATCCTCGCGAGGCGCTCGGCGGCATGCTCGTGGTGCCGTCGCCGTCGGCGCCCTACATGGTCGTCGAGCGTCCGGTCGGCCGCATGAATCCGCCCTACCCCTGGACCCGCCGGGTGGTGTGGGGAGCGCTCGCGTTCTCCATGCTGGCGCTCGCGGTCATGCGCAGCCCCGGCCTGACAGCCAACCCTGCCGGCACCGCGGGAGAGGGCCGCATCCGGCTCGGCGTCCTGGTTTTCGCCGGAGTGTTCGCGGCGGGCATGGCCTCCGGGTTCTCCCGGACCGTGATCGCGCTCACTCTCGCGGGCCTCGCGCTGGCGCTGGCCGGCCTTGCGGCGTGGCGGCGCGAGCCGTCCTGGTGGAGGAGCACGCCGGCCTGGATCGCGGCCCGGGGCGCCCTGGCCGTGCTCCTGCTGTTCGGCGCCGCCTGGGCTCTCCAGCTCAACGGCGAGCCGGTCGACCTCGGCTCGGCCATCCTGCTGAGCGCCGAGGCCTTCGGCTACCGCCTCGCGTTCGCCGCCGCGGCCTTCGGCCTGATCTGCCTGGCCGGACGCCACCGCGAAGGACCGGCGTCCCCCCTGCCGAGAGACCGCTGGGCCTGGGCCGGCTCGGGTCTGCTCCTGCTGGGAGCTTCGCTCTGCGACATCCCGTTCGCCGCCCTGCCCCTGATCGCGGCCGGCACGGCGGCGGCCGCGATCTACGCCGACCGCCGGCGGATGGGGGAGGGGCTCGCCCTGGCGGCGGTGGCCCTGCTGGCCGTGCTCGCCGCGGCCGGAGCCTGGGAGGTCGCCTACCGGCTCGCGCTGCGGCGCTGGTCGGAGACCGTGCTGCTCAACAAGGTCACGCCTCCGACCCGGGAGGAGATGGAGGCGCTGGGCTCCGAGATCACCGCACACTTCTCGCGGATCGACCTGGCGGCGCTCGTCCCGCGCCGGCCCGCCGACCTGGAGCGCCAGGACCTCGCGTTCGCGCTCTGGCGAAGCTCGCCCCTGGCGCGGCCCTACTCGCTGTCGGCGCTCGTGGTGATGCCGCTCGAGGGGGAGCGGTCGTCGTTCTCCTTCGGCATGCCGCTCGCGCAGGACCGGGTGGACTGGAGCCCGGAGCGCTGGCGCGGCCTCGGCCTGCCGCTCTGGGAGGAGAGCCCGGTCTCCGGCGAGGCGGACCTGAAGCTGAACGGCCGGCTGTGGGGAAGGGCGCGCTTCTCGCTCATGCCGCGGCCCGGCTTCGAGCTGCGCGACCGCCGCCGGCTCGGCGAGGCCGAGGTCGGCCTGCTCAAGGGCGGGCCCGCCGCGGACCCGGTGCAGGAGCTGCTGGAGCCGGCGGTCTACGCGCTCTACACCGAGAGCGGCATCCCGTCGCTCTCGCCGTGGGACGAGACGCCGCGCCTCTCCGACCGGCTGCGCCCGAGCACCGGCCGGGGCTCGGCCATCGTGGAGACGCCGGTAGGCCGCGCCCGCGCCTACAGCCACATGACGCTCGGCGTCTGGGAGGTCATCTACCTGCCGTTCCTGCCGCCGCTCGCCGCGCTGGAGCGGACCGCCAACTCGGGCCTCGGCGTCCTCCTCATCCTGACCCTCGCGGCGCCGCCGGTCCTCCTGCTGTCGCTGCCCCGCGCCTCGTTCCGCGCCCTGATGGGCCAGGCGCTGCGCTCGTACTCGAAGCGGCTGATCATCGTCTACACGGTCCTCCTTTTGCTGCCGCTCCTCCTGCTCAACGCGGTGCTGGTCAGCTCCATGGAGGACCGGCTGAGCCAGCAGCAGCGGGCCGCGGGCGAGGCCGCCCTGGCGTCGGCCCAGCAGGTCCTGGGCGAGCGCCTGCTCCAGCTCGAGCCGGGCTACGGAGTAGACACGGCGCTGGGAGACCGCCTGCTCTCGGACCTCTCCGAGATCGTCCACCACGAGGTGAACCTCTACTGGGGGAGCAGCATCTACGCCTCCAGCAAGCACGAGCTGTTCACCGCCGGCCTGCTGCCGAACCGCATCCCGGGCGAGATCTACTCGCGCCTCGCCATGCTCGGCTACGGCCTGTCGGCGCGCACCAACCGGGTCGGCACCACGCCCTACCTGGAGATCTACGCGCCGCTCCGGCCGCCGGGCGCGGCCATGGGCGAGGAGCGCCTGTTCCTCTCCATGCCGCTCCTGGCGCAGCAGGAGGAGGCGGCGAGGGAGCTGGAGCACCTGCGCCGCCACGGCATCCAGGTGACGGTCGGCCTCTTCCTGCTCCTGGTGGCCGTGGGCACCCGGCTGGCGCGCAACTTCACCCGGCCGCTCACCGAGCTGATCGAGGGCACGCGCCGCATCGCCGGGGGCGCGACGTCGGTCAACCTCGCGCCGACCGAGCTGGAGCTGGCCGCGCTGGTCCAGGCCGTGGACGACATGGCGCTGCGCATCGCCGAGGGGCGCGAGCGCCTGGTGCGCGAGAAGCAGGTGGTCGAGCGCATGGTCGAGAACATCACCTCGGGCGTGGTGTCGCTCGACCGCGAGCGCCGGGTGCTGATGCACAACCGGGTGGCCGCCGAGCTGCTCGGCGTCGCGGTGGGCGAGGCGCTCGACCCGCTCGAGCTGATGGCCGGGGGCGAGGAGCGGCTCGCGCCCGTAGCCGGGTTCCTGCGCCATGCGGCCGAGCGCCCGTGGGAGATGGCGCGCCAGACGGTCCGCCTGGCCGAGCCCGCAGGCGACGGCGAGCGCGAGTGGTCGCTGGTCTGGGTGCCGGTGCCCGGCGCGGGCGAGCCCTCGGCGCTCCTGGTGGTCGAGGACGCGACCGAGGTCCTGCGCGGCCAGCGGCTGCTGGCCTGGGCGGAGATGGCCCGCATCATCGCGCACGAGATCAAGAACCCGCTCACCCCGATCCGGCTCTCCACCGAGCACCTGCGGGAGGTCTACCGCAGCGCGCCCGAGCAGCTCGACCGGGTGTTCGAGCGCTGCACCGTCAACATCCTCGCCCAGGTGGAGGAGCTGCGCTCGATCGCCTCGGAGTTCTCGACCTACAGCGCCATCCTGCGCATCGAGCCCAAGCCGGGCGACCTCACCCAGGCGATCGAGGAGCTGGTCGAGGGCTACCGCGCGGCGCCTCCCGAGGGCGTGATCGTGGACCTGGAGACCGACGGCCCGATCCCGGCCCGCTTCGACGCCAGGCTCCTGGGCCGGGCGGTGCGCAACCTGATGGAGAACGCCCTGCGCGCCAGCGCCGGCGGCGGCCGGGTCACGGTGCGCGTGGAGCGCCAGAACGGCCAGGCCCGGATCGCCGTCCAGGACGAGGGGCCCGGCGTCCGGCCGCCCGAGAACCTGCCGCGGATCTTCGATCCCTACTTCTCGACCCACGACACCGGCACCGGCCTCGGCCTGCCCATCGCCCGCCGCGTCGTGGAGGAGCACGGCGGCACCATCACGGCCCGCAACCGGACGGAGCGCGGGCTGGAGGTGGTGATCACCCTGCCGGTCGATCCCTCTCCGGCCCGCACCTGAACGCCCGCCGGCTTGACAAACAGGGCGGGCCTCCGTCAGTATCTCGTTCGTCTAATGCGACTAAGTCTCAATAAGAGAGGATCCTTTGAGAATACGGATGAGCGGTGTGGTCTGCGGTGCGCTGTTCCTGGCCGTCCTGTCGAGCCCGACGGTCTGCCGTGCGGATGAGAACCTGCTGGGGTATGTGGCCGGCGCGGAGGTCATTCCGAAGGGCGGGTGGGAGCTTTACAACATCACGACGATGCGCAACGACAAGGACAAGGGCTACTACCGGGCCTTCGACAACGAGATCGAGCTCGAGTACGGAGTGAGCGACCGGTTCAACGTCTTCGGCGGCGTCGAGCTGCTGTCGGTGGACACGCGCGATCTGAGCATCGACGGCTACCTCCCGGGCAACGAGAACGTGGGGCCGGAGCTGTCGGGGCTGGAGCTGGGCGGCAAGCTCAACCTGCTGCGGCCCGCGGCGGACAACTTCGGTCTGAGCCTGCGCTTCGCTCTCGACTACAGTTGGCTCGACCACCACTCCGGCGAGGACAAGGACACGGCCTCGTTCGAGATGGACCTGATCGGCCAGAAGTACTTCCTCGACGGCCAGCTCGTCTGGGTGGGCAACCTCGGTCTGGAGAGCACCTACGCCGACCGCGCGCCGATCGACGATTTGCCGGAGGGCTTCGACTGGCCGACCGATCCGGAGATGGAGCTCGAGATCAAGACGGGCACCGGGCTCAGCTACCGCTTCGTGCCGAACTGGTACGCCGGCGCCGAGGCGATCTACGAGACCGAGTTCGAGACCGAGGTCGGGCAGGAGCGCTGGTCGGTCTTCGCCGGACCGAGCCTGCACTACGGCAGCGCGAAGTGGTGGGCGACGCTGACGTACTTCCCGCAGATCACCGGCGGCGGCGAGGTCTTCATCGACCAGACCGCCGACCTCCACCTGGTCGAGAAGACCAAGGAAGAGGTCCGCCTGAAGATCGGGATCAACTTCTAGCATGAGACGCGACCCGGTCCTCGCCCTCTGGCTCGCTCCCTGCGCCGCGCTGGTCGCCGGCCCGGTCGCCGGCACCACCTATCTCACGGTCGAGCAGGCGCAGGCCGCGCTGTTCCCGGGAGCGCAGATGACCGCGCACCCGGTGGCGCTGACCCCGGCCCAGGTCAAGGCGATCGAGAAGGCGAGCGACACGCGGGTCCGCGAGAAGACCCTCAAGGTGTGGAGCGCCTCGAACGGCGGCTGGTTCTACGTGGACCAGGTGATCGGCAAGCACGAGCTCATCACCTACGCCCTGGCGCTCGACGCCGCGGGCGCGGTGCGCGGCATCGAGATCCTCGACTACCGGGAGACCTACGGCGGCGAGGTGCGCGACCCGAAGTGGCGCGCCCAGTTCGTGGGCAAGAAGGTGGGCTCGCCGCTCAAGCTCGACGTGGACATCATGAACCTTTCCGGCGCCACGCTGTCCAGCCGCAACATCACCGTCGGCGTGCGGCGCCTGCTGGCGACGCATGAGCTTGTGGTCGGCAAGCCTTGAGACGGGCGCGGAGGTCTGCCAGCGCGCCCGGCCCTGGCTGGGCACGGTGGTGTCGGTCCGCGTCGAGGCCGGACCGGGACTGGCGGAGCCGGCGATCGAGGCGGCGTTCGCCGAGGTCGGCGAGATCCATCGCCGGATGAGCTTCCACGATCCGGACTCGGAGCTCAGCCGCCTGAACGCCGCGGCGCACCGCGCGCCGCAGGCGGTGTCCGGGCGCCTGCGCCGCGTCCTGTCGGCCGCGCTCGCGCTGGCCCGCGCCAGCGGCGGCTCGTTCGACCCCGCCGTCGGCGGCGATCCGGGCGCGAGCTGGCGCGACGTCGAGCTGGGCGGGGACGGCCGGGTGCGCTTCCGCCGGCCGCTCCGGCTCGATCTCGGCGGCATCGCCAAGGGTTACGCGGTCGATCGTGCGATCGACGGCCTCCGCCGCCAGGGTATCGCGGCGGCCGTCGTCAACGCCGGCGGCGACCTGAGGAGCTTCGGATGCCGCCACACGGTCTGGGTGCGGGACCCCGCCGAGCCTGGCTGCGGCATCCCCCTGCTGGAGACCGCCGACGCCGCGGTCGCCACCAGCGCGGGCTATTTCGACGAAAACGCTCTCGTGGAGCCGAGGACCGGCGGGAGCCTCGGCGTCGACCGCTCGGCGACGGTCTGCGCCCGGCGCGCGATCTGGGCCGACGGGCTGACCAAGCCGGTGCTGGCCGATCCGTCCGGCTCGGTGGGGCTTCTGCGCCGGCTCGGCGCGCGCGCCGTTCTCCTCGATTGCCAGGGCGGCCGTCTCTATCTGGAATGATGCGCGAAGCCCCGTCCTCGAACCGCGACATGCGGCTGCCGGCCTGGATCCGCGGGTGGGTCTACGGCTCGGGCGCCGCCGCGCTCGCGACCGGCGCGCTGTGGCTCGTCTTCCACCACTTCGTCCGCCGGGAGGGCCCGTTCGGGCCCGAGGCCCATCCTCTGGAGCACCACTGGCTGACGCTGCACGGCGCCGCGGGCTACGCCGTGGTCTGGAGCCTGGGCCTGATCTGGTTCCTCCACGTGCGGCGCGGCTGGTCGGCAACGCGCAACCGCCTCAACGGACGGGCGCTCACGGTCGCCCTGATCGTGCTCGCCCTCACCGGCCTGGCGCTCTACTACCTGGGGGACGAGATCTGGCGCGACCGCGCCGCGATCGCGCACTGGGTCCTGGGCTTCGTCGCCGGCGTCTGGCTGCCTCTCCACGTCTGGAGCGGGCGGCGGACCCGGCCCGGAGGCCGGGGGTGAGGGCCTACCGCCGCTTCACCTTGAGCGTCCGCCGGCGGCCGCCGAGCGACACGCGCGGCTTCATCTCCACGTAGGCATCGACGCCGGGCACCGTGCAGCGGGGGATCTCCTCGCCGAGGACCTCCTCGATCTCCTTGATCGTGGGCTTGTCCTGCCAGGTGGCGATGGACGAGACGATGCCCTGGGCGGTGCCGCGGGCGGTGCGTCCGGCGCGGTGGATGTAGTCCTCGACCGTGTCGGGCAGCTCGAAGTTGATGATGTGGCCGATCTTCGGGATGTCGATGCCGCGGGCCGCGATGTCCGTGGCCACCAGGATGCGGTGCTCGCCTTCGCGGAAGCCGCGCAGGGCTTCGACCCTCTGCCCCTGGGACAGGTCCGAGTGGATGCGCTCCACCGGATGTCCTTCGTGCTCCAGAATGCGGCAGAGCCACTCGGCGTCCGTCTTGCGGCGGATGAAGACCAGCGTGCTCCCGAGCTCCTGGTGGAGGAGGGCCAGCAGGCAGGCCTTCTTGTGGTCTTCCTCCACCAGATAGAGACGATGGTCGATGCCCTCGGCCGCGCCGCCTTCCGGGAGGATGTTGATCCGCTCCGGATCCTTGAGGAAGCGCTCGGCGAGCCGCTCGATAGGCGGCGGCATGGTGGCCGAGAACATCATGGTGTGGCGCTTCGCGGGCAGCTCGTCGAGGATGCGCTGGACCTGGGGCATGAAACCCATGTCGAGCATGTGGTCGGCCTCGTCGATGACCAGCTCCGTGACGCGGTCGAGCCGCAGCGTGCCGCGCTCCACGTGGTCGAGCAGGCGGCCGGGCGTGGCGACCACGATGTCCGGCCGGCGGCCGAGGCCGCGCACCTGCGGCCCCATCTTGACGCCGCCGATCAGGCAGACCGTGTCGAGCTGGTGGTCCTGGCCGAACAGGTTCAGGAAGGCCTCGGTCTGGAGCGCGATCTCGCGCGTGGGAGAGATGATCAGGCCGCGCACCCCCTCGCCGTGGGTGAGCCGCTCGGCGAGCGGCAGGCAGAACGCCGCGGTCTTGCCGGAGCCGGTCTCGGCGAGGCCGATCAGGTCGCGGCCGGTCAGGGCCACGGGGATCACGTCGGCCTGGATCGGCGTCGGGTGCTCGAAGCCGAGCCGCTTCACGACCCGCAGGATGGGCTCGCTCAGGCCGAGCGACTTGAACGTCTTGTCGGTCGTCCGCACCGGGTGTTGCGGGATCGCGACCGGCAGGAGCGCCTCCTTCGACAGCTCGTCGTCGGAGCGCTTCTTGGCGCGGACGGCCGGAGCCGGAGGAGCGGGAGCGGGGGCTGGAGGCGGCGGAGCCGCGGGGACCGGAGCGGGCCTGGCCGCGACCGGAGCCGGTTTCGGGGCTGGCGCCGGCGGCGCCGCGACGGGCGCCGGTCTGGGAGCGGGCGGTGGCGGCGCCGGGGCCGCCGGCTTCGGCTCGGGCATCCCGAGGCCGCGCCGGAGCAGCTCGACGAGCGTCCGGTTCATGGAGCTTCCGGAGCGGTTCTTCTCTTCTTCGATGGCGGCGAGGACGTCGTGTGGGAGGTTGCGGATGGTCAGATTTGTCATTGGATGGTGGGTCGGTGTGTCCAAGTTGCTCATCCTATGGGTCCCAACGTTCCGCCGTCAAGGAGCATTCCGCTTGGATTGCGCCGACCCGGACAGCCGAATCAGTCCTAGAATGGGGGCCGCGGGCGATGGCCCGTGGAAAGGACGGGTTCGATGGGAGCTTCGAAGGGAAGGACTCTGGTGCTCGTTCTCCTGTTCCTGGCGCTGGCGTCGGCGGCGCGGGCGCAGCTCTGGCGCGGTCCGGCGGCGATCGAGGTGCGGGCCGAGGACAGGGGGAAGCCGGCGGCGGGCGGCGAGGTGCGGCTCGAGTTCCTGGACATGGAGCCGCCGGCCGGACCGGTCCCGGTCAAGCTCGACAGCCGGGGCCGCGCCGTGGTCGGCTCGCTGGCGGAAGGCCGCTGGCGGGTCGAGGTGAGCCGCGAAGGCGCCATGACCTACCGCGCGGAGATCCTGGTGCGCCGGGACGGCAAGCCGGAGGTGATCGACGCCGTCCAGCACAACGTGCCCGGCGCCGTCTCCATGATGAAGGTCAACCTGTCCCGCAGCCGCGGTGGTGCGGCGCCTCCGCCGCAGATCGCCGCCACTCCGGCGCCGACCCCGCAGTCGGTCCCGGCATCCGAGGCGGAGCCGCTCCATCCCGCGCCCGTCCCGGACCGGCCGGCCCCGCAGCCCGCGGTCGAGCGTCCGGCTCCGCGGCCGACGCCTCCACCGGCTCCCGCGGCGCAGCCGGTCCAGCCGAGCCCGCCGGTCGAGCGTCCGACTCCGCACCCGGCCCCTCCGCAGGCGCAGCCGGCTCCGACCCCGGAGCCCGAGCGCCCGGCTCCGGCCCGTCCGGTCGCGCCTCCGGACCGCTCCCAGCCGACTCCACCGGTCCAGACTCCGCCGCCACCCGTGCCGACGCCGGCGCCCGCCGCGCCGCCGGTCCAGGAGCGGCCCGCCCCGGTCCAGCCGGCTCCGCCCCGGACCTCTCCTCCTCCCGTCCCGGCTCCGGCCGGTCCGGTGCTCCGGCGCTCGTTCCAGGACCGCACCTGCGTGGAGTGCCGTCCCGGGGAGTCCTCGCTCTCCATGGAGCTCGTGGCCGCCCCGTCGTCCGCCGGCTGCGGCGACGGCCTGCGCGACAGCCTCACCCGGCTCGATACGGCCGCGATGGGAGACGGCTGCCACCTGCTGCGCATCGACATGCCGAGGAACGCGCGCTTCGTGGGCTACCGCTACGAGGTCCAGGACGGCGGCCAGGGCTCCGACTGCCTGGCCGGCAAGGACTGTCCGGCCGGGGGCCGTTGGCCGCTCGACCCGGTCCTGAGGCGCGATGGCGCCGGCACGACCACGGTCGCCACGGCCTTCGAGAACCGGGGAGACCGGGAGCGCCGCGCCGTGCTGACCATCTACTTCACGGAAGGCGGAGGCAAGGAAGCGCCGCGGCCGATGATTCCGTCGAAGCCGAAGAACTCGGGGCGCTGAGACACGGGGACGGTCCGGCGCGAAATTCACGGGGCAGCCGCTGCCCCGCGAATTGCTTCCTGTAGACTTCAAGCCAGCCGACGCCGCGCGCCCGGACTTCTGCTGGAATCGCGAGACGAAGCCGCCATGAAGAAGAATCCCCGCCGGGCGTGGATCGCCGCCGCCCTGACGCTGCTGCTGCCGGGGCTCGGCCAGCTCTACGCCGGCGAGGGACGGAAGGGCGTTTCGCTCTCTCTCGGCTTCGTCGCCCTGTTCGCCGGGATGCTTCTGCTCAAGGTGCCGAGGAGCTTCCTGGGGCTGGTCGTCTTCGTCCTGGCGATCCTGGCCTATCTGGTCTGGACGGCGTGGGACGCGGCCCGGATCGCCCGCTACCGCCCGATCTTCACGCTGCGGCCGTACAACCGCTGGTATCTGTATCTCGCCTTGACGGTGGCCGGCGGGCTGGTGGCCTCGCAGATCGTGCGGTTCTCGCCGATCCGGACGTTCCGGCTGGTCAGCGCCAACATGGAGTCGACGATCCATGAAGGGGATCTCTTCTTCGCCGACCTCACCTACTACCGCGGCGCGGCGCCGGGCCGGGGTGACGTGGTCCTCTTCGAACGAGCGGGCCGGCCGGGGAACTGGTCCGTGGCGCGGGTCATCGGCCTGCCCGGCGAGGAGATCCAGGTCCGGGACAAGCGGGTCCTTCTCGACGGCCGGCCGTTCCCGGACCGCTGGGCCCATCACACCGATCCGGCAATCCATCCGGTCAACGCGCTCTTCCCGGGTCCGCTGCGTCAGCGCGACCAGTACCCGGCCCGGATCGTCCCGGCCGGGACGGTCTTCCTCCTGGGGGACAGCCGCGACAACAGCTACGACAGCCGGTTCCTGGGGCCGGTCCCGCTCTCGGCGCTGCGCGGACGGGTGCTGTACGTCTACTGGTCGGCGGACGGGGCGGGGATCGGCCGGCCTCTGCGCTAGTGATGCGTGTCGTGCCCGTACTTCGCCAGGGCTTCCTCGACCGACAGCTTCCGGACCCGCAGCCGTCCTCCCGCCACCTTCTCGGCGCCGTAGGGGTCGATGTTGTCGACGTCCCACTTCTCGCCGCCGAGGTCCACGACCAGCACGTCGTAGGTGGAGGCGGTGTCGGTCGTCGCCGTCAGCCAGTGGACGTTGTTCTTCTCGTCCGAGATGGAGGAGTGGCTGCCGACCTTCGCGGGCTGATCGAGGGTCGGCTCAATGACCATGGTCGTGCCGTCCTCCTCGATCTTGTCGTAGTGCCGGAGACGGAGCTCGCCCTGGAGCACGTAGTGGCAGGAGACCATGTTGCGGTGGCCGTGCGGGATGATCGCCCGGTCCTTCCGCATGCCGAACACCTTGCCGTAGAAGGCCAGGTTCTGCGGCAGGCCGTCGAGCTTCGGGAAGGTCACCCACTTCGTGGTCACCCCGAGGTCGGGGTACTCGAAGCCCTGCGCCAGCTTCGCGAATTCGATCCGGGCGAGGAGGTCCTCCAGCGGCACCCGGTTGTAGAGCTCGTCGATCCTCGCCTGCCACTGGACCGGCGTGATCGTGGTCTGCAGCAGGTCCAGGCTCATCGCATGGAGGTCCCGGATCCAGCGGTCCGTGTCGGGCTTCACGGAGTCGGCGAAGGCGTCGGCCGCGAAGAGGTCGCGGAACAGGGCGTAGGAGGCGATGCTGCCGAGCAGGGTCTTCGAGAAATCGCGCCGGTTCATGGTGAGATGTTCGCTCGGAACGGCCGGACCCGGCAAGAGCCGGGCCCGGCTTCGGTCGAGCGGCTCAGATGTATTCGCAACTGCAACTGCCGGAGTCGAAGTACATGCCGGGCCCACAGAGGTAGCAGGTCTGGCAGATGCAGTTCCAGCGCTCGGGGGAGATGCAGGCCGGGTGGCATTGCCCGCAGTGGCACTGGTAGCCCGTCTGGCACTGGCTGGAGCTCGTGCAGCCGGCGGCGAAGAAGGGCGCGGGAGCCTGATCGTCGACCGTCGGAGTGACGGGCGAGGCGGCCTGCTCCCAGGGCAGGAGGTCACAGGATGAAGAGGGCTGGGCGGCGGCTGCGGAGGGGAGAGCGGAGAAGGCGGCGAGGACGAGGAAGACGACGGCGAGCAGGGCATCGCGACGACAACACATGGCTTCGTCTCCGTTCTGGCGCCAGGAGCGGGTCGCGGTCCGGGCCGGCGCCGGCAGCCCGGCCGCATCTTCGAGTTTTCATGATAAATCAGGTCCGCCCGGGTGAGCGCTGCCGGATGCGCCTGCTATCATCCGGGCTCATGGAGGCTCTAGCCAGGAACAACGTCAAGCTTGCCGGACGGGAAGACGGCCAGCCCATGGTCTTCGCCCACGGGTTCGGCTGCGACCAGAACATGTGGCGGTTCGTCGCTCCGGCGTTCGAGGACCGGTACCGGATCGTGCTCTTCGACCACGTCGGGGCCGGCGGGTCGGACCTCTCGGCCTACAATCCGGCCCGGTACGGCTCGCTCCAGGGATACGCCGACGACGTGCTCGGGATCTGCCGGGAGCTCGGGCTGGAACGGGTGATCTTCGTCGGCCACTCGGTGAGCGCCATGATCGGCGTGCTCGCCGCGCTCCGCGAGCCGGAGCGCTTCGACCGGCTGGTCCTGGTCGGACCCTCGCCCCGCTATCTCAACGATGACGGCTACGTGGGCGGGTTCGGCCGGGAGGACATCGACGGGCTCCTGGAGTCGCTCGACAGCAACTATCTCGGCTGGTCGAGCGCGATGGCTCCCGCGATCATGGGCAACCCCGACCGGCCGGAGCTGGGCGAGGAGCTGACCAACAGCTTCTGCCGGACCGACCCGGAGATCGCGCGGCAGTTCGCGCGCGCCACGTTCCTGTCCGACAACCGGGCGGACCTGCCGAAGGTGAGGACCCGGTCGCTGGTCCTCCAGTGCTCCGAGGACGCGATCGCGCCGCAGTGCGTGGGCGAGTACGTGCACCGGCAGATGCCCGACAGCACGCTGGTGCTGATGAAGGCCACCGGGCACTGCCCGAACCTCAGCGCTCCCGGGGAGACGGTGGCGGCGATCCAGGAGTTCCTGGCCTCGTAGGAGGGGGTGTGGACGACCGGCTCGAAGAGAGCATGGATGAGCTCTACGAGGAGGCGCCGTGCGGCTACATCTCGGCGCTCCCGGAGGGCACGATCATCAAGGTCAACCGGACCTTCCTGACCTGGACGGGCTACGACCGCGACGACCTCGTCGGCCTGCGGCGCTTCCAGGACCTCCTCGCTCCGGGCGGCCGGATCTTCCACGAGACGCACTACGCGCCGTTGCTGCGCATGCAGGGGTCGGTGCGCGAGATCGCCCTCGACGTGATGTGCGCCGACGGCCGGCGGCTCCCGGTGCTGGTCAACTCGGTCCTCAAGACGGACGGTGGCGGGGCGCCCCGGCTGGTCCGCACGACGGTGTTCAACGCCACGCACCGCAAGGAGTACGAGCGCGAGCTGCTGCGCGAGCGCCAGAGAGCGGAGGAGGCGTCCAGGGCCAAGGGCGACTTCATCTCGATGGTGAGCCACGAGATCCGCACGCCGCTCAACGCCATCCTCGGCGTCGCGCACCTGTTCGGAGCGACGGAGCTCTCGGAGCACCAGCAGAAGCTCGTCCGCATCCTCCGCTCGTCCTCCGAGGGGCTGCTGCACCTGATCAACGACATTCTGGACCTCTCCAGGATCCAGTCCGGCAAGCTGACGCTGGAGGAGAAGGCGCTCGACCTCCGGCAGGTCATCGAGGACGTCGTCTCCGGCCAGCGCGTCAAGGCGGAGGAGAAGGGGCTGGTCCTGGAGACGAGCCTGGACGGCCGCATGCCGGATCACCTCCTCGGCGACCCGGTCAAGATCGGGCAGGTGCTCACCAACCTGGTGGGCAACGCGGTCAAGTTCACCAGCAGGGGCTCGGTGAGGCTGGACCTGCGGGTGCTGGAGGGGACGCCGGAAACCGTGACGGTCGAGATCCGCGTGACGGACACGGGCATCGGCATCGAGAAGGACCGGCTCCCCCTGATCTTCGACGACTTCACGCAGGCGAGCTACGAGATCGGCAGGAAGTACGGCGGCACCGGCCTCGGGCTGTCGATCAGCAGGAAACTGGTCGAGATGCACGGCAGCCGGCTGGAGGTGGAGAGCGAGCCCGGGCGGGGATCGTCGTTCTTCTTTACCCTGCGGCTGAAGGTGGCGCAGCCCGCCGCTCCGGCCGTGCGGGAGGAGGACGGTGGGAAGCAGGTGCTCCAGGGACTCCGGGTCCTGGTGGTGGACGACAATGCGATCAACGTGTTCGTGCTCACGGCGTTCCTGGAGCACTGGGGCGTGGAGCTTGACGTGATGGGCAACGGGCGTGAGGCGCTCGAGGCGGTACAGGGGAAGCAGCGCCCCTACGACCTGGTTCTCATGGATCTCCGCATGCCGGAGATGGACGGCTACGAGGCGGCGCGCCGCATGCGCGCGGACTTCCCCCGGCTGCCGATCTTCGCCCTGTCGGCCTCCACGCGGATCGGCAATCAGCACGAGCTCGAAGCCGCCGGCTTCACGGAGTTCGTCGGCAAGCCGATCAACCCCGATACCCTTCTTGCAAAGATCCTTGCGCACGCGCGGCCGGCGGCCGATCCGTCCGAGTGAGATAGACTCCCGTCCTCCTATGAACACGTCTTCCCGCACCTCGATCGCCATCCTGTCCCTTTTGCTCGCGTCCCTGCCCGCCGCGGCGGCTCCCCCGAAGAAAGCCGAAGCCCCGGACCCGCCGGCCGACAAGCGGATCTCCGACGTCACCAAGACCCTGGAGAAGCGGCCCGGCCTGCTGACGGTCTACGTCGACCGCAAGGCCGGCAAGGTCTGGCTGGAGGTGCCGGCCGCCGACAAGGGCAGCAACGCCGGGAGCTATCTCTACGTGGACACGCTCCGCACCGGCCTGGGCTCGAACCCGGTGGGGCTGGACCGCGGCCAGCTCGGCGGCTCGTTCGTGGTCGATCTGCGCCGGGTCGGCAACCGGCTCCTGTTCGAGGTGCCGAACCTGCGCTTCCGCGCGCTGTCGAAGGACGCGGCGGAGGTCCAGGCCGTGCGCGAGTCGTTCGCGTCGTCGGTGGTCTGGGCCGGCGAGATCGCGGCCGAGGACCCCGACGGCCGCGTCCTGGTCGACCTCACGGGCTTCCTGGTGAGCGACGCCCACGACGTCGTGGGCCAGCTCCGCCGCACGGGGCAGGGCAACTGGCAGCTCGACGCGTCGCGCAGCGCCGTGGATCTCGACAACGTCCTGGCCTTCCCGGAGAACCTGGAGATCGACTCGATCCTGACCTACGGCTCCTCCGACCCCGGGGAGCTCGTGGCCCAGACCGCGCCCTATCCGAGCGCCATGACGCTGGTGCAGCACCACTCGTTCGTGAAGCTGCCGGAGCCGGGCTATCGGCCGCGGCGCTACGATCCCCGCGCCGGCTCCTTCTCGGTGGACTTCCTGGACTTCGCGGCGCCGCTCGACGCGCCGCTCGACGTCCACTGGCTCTCGCGCCACCGCCTGGAGAAGGTCGATCCGACCGCGGAGCGCTCGCGGGTGAAGAACCCGATCGTCTATTACGTGGACTCCGGCGCGCCCGAGCCGGTGCGGAGCGCGCTGGTCGAAGGCGCGAGCTGGTGGAAGGAGGCGTTCGAGAAGGCCGGCTTCATCGATGCCTTCCACGTCGAGGTGCTGCCGCCCGGCATCCATCCGCTCGACGTGCGCTACAACGTGATCCAATGGGTCCACCGCTCGACCCGCGGCTGGTCGTACGGCGGAGGAGTGATCGACCCGCGCACCGGCGAGATCCTCAAGGGCCGCGTGATCCTCGGATCGCAGCGGGTGCGGCAGGACCGGCTGATCTTCGAGGGGCTCGCGGGCACGGAGAAGACCGGCACCGGCGCGCCGGACGACCCGGTCCAGCTCTCGCTCTGGCGCATCCGCCAGCTCGCCGCGCACGAGGTCGGGCACAGCCTGGGCCTGAACCACAACTTCGCGGCCTCCACGTACGGCCGCGCCTCGGTAATGGACTACCCGGCGCCGCTCGTGGACATCAAGGACGACGGCACGCTCGACTTCTCCCGCGCCTACGGCAAGGGGGTGGGGGAGTGGGACGTGTTCGCCATCCGCTACGCCTACACGCAGTTCCCGGCCGGAATCGAGGAGAACGCCGCTCTCGACGCCATGGCCCGCGAGGCCATCGCCGGCGGCCTGCGCTACCTGACCGACCAGGACGCCCGCCCCGAGGGCGCGGCCAACCCGCTCGCCGTGCTCTGGGACAACGGCGGCGATCCGGTCGAGGGGCTGCGCCACGCGCTGGCCGTGCGGAAGATCGCGCTCTCGCACTTCGGCGAGCACAACCTCGCCGCTGGCCGGCCGCTGGCCTTCCTCCAGGAGGTCCTGGTCCCGGTCTACCTCCACCACCGCTACCAGCTCGACGGCGCCTTGAAGACCGTGGGCGGTCTCGACTACACGTACTCCCTGCGCGGCGACGGCCAGGGCCCGACGAAGCCGATCGACGGCGACCGCCAGCGCCAGGCCCTGAAGGTGGTCCTGGAAGCCATGTCGCCCGAGACGCTGGACATCCCGGAGAGCGTGGTGGGGTTGCTCCTGCCGCGGCCGGCCGGCTTCTCGCCGAACCCGGAGATGTTCCCGACGGGGGCGGATCCGGCCTTCGACCCGCTCGCCGCCGCGGCGACTGCCGCGGACCTGGCGGTGCAGGGCCTGCTGCGGCCCGAGCGCACGGAGCGGCTGGTCGACTTCCACCGGCGCGACCCGAAGCTGCCCGGCCTGGAGGAGGTGCTGGACGCGCTCGTCGGCGCCACGTTCGACGCTCCCAACGGCGAGGACGCCCGCCGTGCCGAGCTGCGGCGGGTCGCGCAGTTCGTGGTGGTGCGGCGCCTGGTCGGCCTGTCGGGCGACCCGGGCGCGAGCCCCGGCGTGCGCTCGCGGGTGGACGGCGAGCTGCGCGCCCTGCGCCAGCGGCTCGAGACGCGGATCCCGGCGCGCGGCTCGGACGATCCGGACGCCCTGCAGCGCGCCTTCCTGGCGGGGGAGATCGGCCGCTTCCTCGACCGCCCCGACGTCAACCCCGCGGCCCGGCCGGCGCCGCCTCCGGCTCCTCCGGGCCAGCCGATCGGCACCACTCCCGAAGGTCTGAGCGGATGCTCCTGGGGAGGCTGAGCCGGTCCGTGCTGATGGCGTTCCTGGCCGCGAGCTTCTCGTTCTGCTCGCCCGACAAGGAGGCCGTGTCGTCTTCCCCGACTCCGGCCCCGATCCCGGCCCCTGGAAAAGCCCTGCAGCGGCTCCGGGTCCGGGTGGTGTCCACGCGGCCCCACGACACCGGGGCCTACACGCAGGGCCTGGTCTGGGACCATGGGACCCTCTACGAGAGCGCCGGCCTCTACGAACAGTCCACGCTGCGCCAGGTGGACCCGGCCACCGGCGCGGTGAAGCGGCAGTTGAAAGTGCCGGACAAGTACTTTGCCGAGGGGCTCGCGCTGGTGGGCGACCGGCTCATCCAGATCACCTGGCAGGAGGGCACGGTGTTCTTCTACCGCGCCGCGGACTTCGGGAAGATCCGCGAGGTCTCCTACACGGGTGAGGGCTGGGGGCTGTGCTACGACGGCAAGCGGCTGATCATGAGCGACGGCTCCGACCGGCTGACCTTCCGCAATCCGGACACGTTCGAGGCCTACAGCGTCGTCCACGTCAAAATGGACGGCGCGCCGGTCGACCAGCTCAACGAGCTGGAGTGCGTGGACGGCGCGGTCTACGCCAACGTCTGGATGACGCAGGACATCCTGCGCATCGATCCCGAAACCGGCGAGGTCACCGCGGTGATCGACGCCTCGGGGCTGCTCACGCCGGCCGACTACCAGGCGGGAGCCGAGGTCCTGAACGGCATCGCCTGGATGCCCGAGACGAAGACCTTCCTGATTACCGGCAAGCGCTGGCCGCTGATGTTCGAGGTCGAATTCGTGCCGTGAGGGCGGGGAGGCTTCTCTTCCTTCTTCTCCTCACCGGCTGCGCCACGACCCCGGCCCCGCCGGTCCTGTCCTACACCGTCTCGCTCCTCGGCGCCGGCCCGCTGGTGATCCCGCACGGAGTCCGGACCGGCGGTCTCGACGTCGGCGGCCTCTCGGCGCTGGCCCACGCGCGCGGCGGGGTCTACTACGCGCTGGTGGACGGCGAGAAGGGGACGCCCGCCCGGATCTTCGAGCTGGAGATCCGCGTCACCCCGGACGGTCCCGCGGTCGCGGCGCCCCGCTCGGCCGTCCGCCTCGCCGGTCTCGACGACGAAAGCTTCGACGGCGAGGGGCTGGCGCTCACCCGGGCCGGCACGTTCCTGGTCTCCTCCGAGAAGGCGCCGTTCCTGCGCGAGGTCTCGGCCGCGGGCGAGACGCTCCACCTGCTGCCGGTGCCGCCCCGGTTCGCGGCCGGCATGCGCGGCAACGAGGCGTTCGAAAGCGTCGGCCTCTCGGCCGACGGCCGGACCCTGTGGACCGCGAACGAGACCGCGCTCACGCAGGACGCCCCGGACCGCGACGCGGCGCTCTACGGCCGCCATCCGGTCCGGCTGCTGCGCTACGAGCGGCGCGGAGATTCCTTCGCGCCGGCCGGGGAGCTCGGCTATCTCGTCGAGCCGATCGGGCATCGGACGGACGGGTTCAAGGTGCGCGGGATCGTGGACCTCCTGCCGCTGCCGGAAGGCGGCCTGCTCGCGCTGGAGAGGGAGTTCGCGGAGGGCTCCGGCATGAAGGTCCAGCTCTTCCTCGTGGACACGGACGGCGCCACCGACGTCTCGCGCCTGGAATCCCTGGCGGAGGCGGGCTGGACGCCGGTGCGGAAGACCCTGCTCTACGACTTCAACTCGGCCTTCGCGCCCGACAACCTGGAGGGCATGGCCTTCGGCCCGGACCTACCCGACGGCGATCACCGGGATCGCACGCTCGTCGTGGTCAGCGACGACAACTTCCTGGCCCTGCAGTCGACGCAGGTCGTGGCCCTGCGCCTTCACTCCGCGACGCGCGGCGGCTCGTAGGCGGCGCACGGGTCCACCTCGTAGGCGTAGGGCGAGCCCCAGGCGTCCGCGAAATAGCGGTCCAGCCGCTCGCCGACCGCCGGGCTCTCGACGATCAGCCCGGCGTTGCGGCTCGCCGTGAAGTAGTCGCCCTCCCAGTTGCCGGTGCCGATCCAGACCCGGCGGCCGTCCACCACCATGTACTTGGCATGGCCCACGCGGGCGAAGGGGATGAAGCCGCCGGACCACGGCGGGACCGTGCTCAGCCGCACGTCGATCCCCGGCACGACCTGGAGGCTCTGGAGCCCCTCGATGGTCCCCTTGCTCTTGCTCCAGTCGGCGAGCAGGAGCTGGACCTGCACGCCGCGCAGGGCGGCGCGGCGCAGGGCGGCGTCCAGGGTGTCGAAGTAGGAGCCGTCGCGGGAGGACGCCTTGTAGGTGAGGAGCTGGACGCGGACCGTGCTGCGTGCCTGGTCGATCAGCGCCACGATGCGCGGCAGGTCCCAGAGCGTCGGGTCGGGCAGCCAGCGCTCGGGGCTGAACACGGCGGTGATCCGCGGCGCGTCCGGGTTATCTCCTACCTGCGCGGGAAAGAGCGCGTCGCCGGCTTTCGCCCGGAAGCGCCGATCCCCGCCAGCCGCGAGCGTCCAGTCGGTCTCGAATACGTCGGAGAAGGCGCGGGCCACGGAAGGCTCGACCACGCGGGCGCCCAGCTCCTGGATGTGGGAGAGCGAGCGCCAGTCGAAGTTCTGGCTCCCCATGTAGACCTCGCGGCCGTCGACCAGGAAGTACTTGGCGTGGAGCACGCCGCCGCCCAGGGCGCCGAAGTCGTAGATGCGGACCTCGATCCCCTTCTGCTTGCCGAAGCGGTCGAGGATCTCGGGGTAGGTCTTCGCGAAGGCCTTCTCGGCCAGGAAGCGGATCCGGACCCCCCGCGCCGCCGCGCGCTCCACGGCCTCGATCACCGGGACCAGGCGGCTGCTTTTACTGCCGGGGTCGTCCGAGGCGTAGAACTCGGCGAAGTCGAGCGACGTCTTCGCGCGATCGATCATCTCGGGCCAGACCTGCCAGGCGTCCCGGATGTCGGGATGGTCGAGGACGGTCTCGACGGGCGACGACTCGACGAGCTCGAAAACCTCCTGGGCCGCGGCCCGTACTGGAAGCGATGCGAGCACACACATCAGCAGGGCGATCCGCATGACGCGTTTCCTCCTCGGGCGCGGAGTCTAGCACCGGCTGATAGACTCGATTCGAAGGGAGAGAGCCACATGAACGATCGATTCTGGTACGTCGCGGTGGGCGGGCAGCAGCAGGGCCCGTGGACGGTCAACGAGGTCCTCGAAGGCGTCCGGGCCGGCCGCTACGGCCGCGACGCCTATGTCTTCTCCGAAGGGATGGCCAACTGGGTGCCGATCACCAGCCAGCCGGAGTTCGCGTCCGGGTTCGGCGCGCCGCCCTCGGCCAGCGCGGCGCCTCCGCCTCCGCCGACGCGCTCGGCCGCGCACGAGATCGACTACGAGCTGTTCGGCGAGGAGATGCAGTACGTCGAGATCACGCTCGATCCGGGCGAGGCCTGCATCGCCGAGGCCGGCGCCTTCCTCTTCATGGAGCCGGGCATCCAGATGGCGACCATCTTCGGCGACGGCTCCGGCCAGGACCAGCAGGGCGGTTTCATGGGCAAGCTGCTCTCGGCGGGCAAGCGGGTGCTCACCGGGGAGTCGCTGTTCATGACGGTGTTCACCAACACGGGCGGCACCCGGCAGAAGGTGGCCTTCGCCTCGCCCTACCCGGGCCGCATCGTGGCGCTCGACCTCGCGCAGCACGGCGGCCGCATCCTCTGCGAGAAGGACGCCTTCCTCTGCGCGGCCAAGGGGATCTCGGTCGGCATCGCCTTCCAGCGCAAGCTCGGCACCGGCCTGTTCGGCGGCGAGGGTTTCATCCTGCAGAAGCTCGAAGGGGACGGCCTCGCCTTCGTCCATTCGGGCGGCACCGTGTTCGAGAAGCAGCTCGCGGCGGGCGAGAGCCTGAAGGTCGACACCGGCTGCCTGGTGGCCTTCGAGAGCACGGTCAACTACGACATCCAGCTGGTGAGCGGGGTCAAGAACATCTTCTTCGGCGGCGAGGGCTTCTTCTACGCCCTGCTGACCGGCCCCGGCCGCATCTGGCTGCAGTCGCTGCCGTTCAGCCGGCTGGCCGGACGCGTCATCGCCGCGATCCCGCGCGGCGTGAGCAGCGGGCGCCGGGGAGAAGGCTCGATCCTGGGCGATCTCGGCGATCTGATCGGGGGCGACCGGTAGGAAAACGCGGGAGCCCCCCGAGGCCTAGCGGCCGACGGGGGCCTCCACCTTGAGAATCCGGCCCCAGGCGTTGCGCAGGGAGTCGGGGAGGTCGAGGTCGGGAAAGATCTCGCGCACGTCGTCGCGGCTGACGTAGGTCCAGATGTCGTCCCACACCGCGTAGCGCAGCAGATGGGAGATCACCCAGGCGCGCTGGGCCGGGGTGCCGTGGCGCAGGAGGTGACGGGCCTCGTCCGCCGTGACGCGCTGATCAGGGAAGAAGTAGAGGTATTCCTGGCGGTCCCCGCCGTCGCGGCTTCTCACTGGGCCTTGCATGGGTCTGAGTATACCGGGTCCGGGCACGATTCGGGAGGGCCCTTGACCGCTGCCGACCGCTCCGTTAGATTTCCCTCGCTCGACGTGTTTCGGAGTCGAAGTACCAAGCGGGCATAACTCAGCTGGTAGAGTGCAAGCTTCCCAAGCTTGATGTCGCGGGTTCGAATCCCGTTGCCCGCTCCATTTGTTTCTCGGAAGGTACTGCGTTTCGGAAAGTCCGTCTCCCCAAGCCTCCAGGTCAGAAAGGGGTTATGTCGCTCTTCGGTCGCCGTGACAACGCAAGCTCCACCCCTGCCTCTGCGGGCGGCAGCGCCGGCGATACGGGCAGACACCAGGAATCCTCCTCATCCTCCGCGGCCCGGTCGCAGCAGCGCCGCATCACCCACATCGCTCCCGGCACGCGCATCCAGGGCGAGGTCACCGGCCCGACCGAGCTGCTCGTCGAGGGAGAGATCCAGGGCGAGGTGCGGGTCGACGCGCCGGTCATCGTGGGCGCCGAGGGCGTCGTGCACGGTCCGATCTCCGCCCAGGTGGTGCGGGTCGGCGGCCGGGTGTTCGGCAGCGTCCAGGCCGTCGAGCGGGTCGAGGTCGCGCCGTCCGGGACGCTCGAGGGCGACATCCTGGCGCCGCGGATCACCATCGCGGAAGGAGCCTTCTTCAAGGGCCGGGTGGAGATGAAGGGAGACAAGCCGGAGAAGCCCCAGAGGCCGGACAACAAGGCGGAGGAGGCGCGGCGCCCGAAAGAGGGCGGCGAGCCGGGACGTTCAACCAAGGCTCCGGCGGAGCCAGGAAAACCCTAACGTGCGGATCGGCATCCCCAAGGAAATCAAGGACAACGAGTACCGCGTCGGCATGGTCCCGGCCGGGGTTCACGCGCTGGTGTCGGCGGGCCACGAGGTGGTCCTCCAGGAGAGCGCGGGCAACGGCAGCGGCATCCCCAACGAGGAGTACACGAGCGCGGGCGCCCGCCTGGTGCCCGACGCCGCGAGCGTCTGGAACTGGGCCGACATGGTGATCAAGGTCAAGGAGCCGGTCGGCCCCGAGTACGACCTGATGCGCCCCGGCCAGACCCTCTTCACCTATCTCCACCTCGCCCCGCTGCCCGAGCTCACCGACGTGCTGCTCGACAAGCAGGTCGCGGGCGTGGCCTACGAGACGATCGAGGACCGCAGCGGCCGGCTGCCCCTGCTGACCCCGATGTCCGAGGTCGCCGGCCGCATGGCCGTGGCGGTGGGCGCGAGCTATCTCCAGAAGGTCCATGGCGGGCGCGGCACGCTGCTCGCCGGCGTCCCGGGCGTGCCGC
>JBEQUE010000037.1:0-8754 GCA_040349255.1 Acidobacteriota bacterium
CGCTCGGAGGCCGGCCGGCCGCGGGCCGGACCGCGGGCTCGGGCAGCGCCTTTCGGTCCACCTTGCCGTTCACGGTCAGCGGCAGGGCGGGCAGGACGACGAACGCCGACGGGATCAGCGGCGCGGGCAGGACGGGCTCCAGGAAGCGCCGCAGGTTACCCACCTCCCCGTCCTTCGCCACCACGTAGGCGACCAGCCGCCGGTCTCCTCCGTCCTCCCGCACCACGACCACGGTCTCCGCCACCGCCGGGTGCCGGGCGAGCGCGGCCTCGATCTCGCCGGGCTCGACCCGGAAGCCGCGGATCTTCACCTGCCGGTCCATCCGCCCGAGGAACTCGATCCGGCCGTCGGAGAGAAGCCGCGCCCGGTCGCCGGTCCGATACAAGCGCTCGCCGTCTCCCCACGGGTCCGGCACGAACCGCTCGGCCGTCCGCTCCGGCCGACCGAGGTATCCCCGGGCCACGCCGAGCCCGCCGGCGAGCAGCTCGCCCGCCACGCCGATCGGCACGGGCTGGAAGCCGTCGTCCACGATGTGGACCCGGGCGTTCGCGATCGGCCGGCCAATAGGTACCTGCGTTGGCACCGGCGCCTCGTCCTCCCGGACCGGGTGGCAGCAGGTGAACGTCGTGCCCTCGGTCGGCCCGTAGCCGTTGACCACCGCGACCCCCTGCTCCAGCGCCCGCCGCACGTGGGCCGGCGACAGCACGTCGCCGCCGGCGATGAGCCGCCGCAGGGGCTTCAGGGCTTCCGGCCGGGCGTCGACCAGTTGATGGAAGAGCCCGGCGGTGAGCCAGAGCGTGGTCACGCCGCGGCCGGCGATCGCCCGCGCCAGCTCGTCGAGCGCCGGGACGCGCGCCGGGAAGATCGCCAGGCGCCCGCCGTTCAGGAGCGGCCCCCAGAGCTCCAGCGTCGAGGCGTCGAAGGACAGAGGGGCCAGCAGGAGGTGGGTCTCGCCCGGCCCGAAGTCGGCGAAGTCCGTCCCCCGCACGAGTCGCACGACGTTCCGGTGCGTCGCTACCACGCCCTTGGGCCGGCCGGTCGAGCCCGACGTATAGAAGATGTAGGCCAGGCCGTCGGGATCGATCTCTTCCAATGGATGGGCCGCCGCCGGTCCCGGGTCGTCGAGGCGCAGGGTCTGGATCCCCGGCAGGACCGGCATCCCCGGCGCCGTGACCAGGACGCGCGCGCCGGAGTCCGCGATCATCCACCCCAGCCGCTCCGCGGGATGGGAGGGATCGAGCGGTACGTAGGCGCCGCCCGCCTTGAGGACCGCGAGGATCGTCTCCACCGCCTCGATCGAGCGGTCGAGACAGAACGCCACGGGCACCTCCGGACCGACCCCGAGCGCCCGCAACCGGCCCGCCAGGAGATCCGCCCGCGCGTCGAGCCCGGCGTAGGTGAGGCTGCGGCGGCCGTCGTCCAGCGCCACGGCGTCCGGCCGGAGCCGGGCCTGCTCCTCGAACAGCCGGTGCAGAGGGAGCGCCGGCACGGCCACGGCGCGGTCGTTCCACTCGGCCAGGAGCTGGTGGCGCTCCGCCTCGGCCAGCATAGGAAGATCCGAGACCGCCGCGTCGGGGTCCTCCACGGCGGAGGCCAGGAGATTCGTGAGATGGCCGGCCAGCCGGTCGACGGTCCAGGGTGCGAAGCGGCCGGCGGCGTGCTCGATCCAGCCGCGCAGGCCGTCCGGATGCTCCTCCAGGTCGAGCGTCAGGTCGAACATGGCGGTGCCCGCGTCCAGCCGGCGCAGGGCGAGCTCCAGGCCGGGCAGGTCCAGGGCCGGCATCGGCACGTTCTGGAAGGCGAGCACCACCTGGAAGAACGGGTTGCGGCCGGGCTCCCGCTCCGGCCGCAGGTCCTCGACGATGCGCTCGAACGGCGTCTCCTGGTGCGCGTGGACGCCGAGCGCCGCCTCCCGCGCCCTGCCGAGAAGCTCGCGGAAGGTCGGCCGGCCCGCGAGGCTCGTCCGGACCGGCAGCGTGTTCACGAAGAACCCGACGAGCCCCTGGACCTCGGCCCGCCGCCGGTTCGCGAACGGCGATCCGACCACCACGTCGTCCTGGCCGGACCAGCGGTGGAGCAGCGCCTGGAACCCGGCGAGGAGCGCCACGAAGAGCGTCGCCCCCTCGGCGCGGGCCAGCTCGTCCAGGCGGGCCGCGAGCCCGCGGGAGAGCGCCAGCGGACGCCGGCCACCCCGGCCTGGAAGACCCCGGCCGTCCTCGGGCAGGTCGAGGCCGGGAGGAGCCCCGGCCAGCCGCTCCCGCCACCAGCCGAGCGAGCGTTCCTCCTGTTCTGCCTGCCCTCGCTGCCAGACCGCGAAGTCGGCGTACTGGATGGGCAGGGCCGGCAGGAGGGAAGACCGGTAGAAGGCCGAGACCTCCTGGACGAGCACGCCCATCGACCAGGCGTCGCTCACCAGGTGATGCAGGGTCAGGAGCAGGAGATGCCGCTCCGGGCCGGTCCGCACCAACAGGGTCCGCAGGAGAGGTCCGGCGCGCAGATCGAACGGCCGGCCGGCCTCCTCCCGCGCCAGCCGCTCCGCCTCCGTCTCGCCGGCGCCGGCCAGGTCGATGACCGGCATCTCCAAGCCGGCTCCGGGATGGACCATCTGGACCGGCTCTCCGTCGACCTCCCCGAACGTGGTGCGGAGCGATTCGTGGCGGGCCGCCACCTGCCGGAACGCCGCCGCGAGGGCGCCGGCGTCGAGCGGTCCGGCGATCTCCACCGCCGCGGAGACGTTGTACGAGGCGTCGTCCGGCCGGAGCTGCGCGAGGAACCAGAGGCGCCGCTGGGCGAAGGACAGCGGCGCGCCGCGAGTATCGCCGGCACTCCGGGGCCGCGGAGCGATCCGGTCCGGCAGGATCTCGCGGCGCTTCTCCCGCAGGCGGTCCAGCACGGCGCCGAAGGCGCGGGAGGGCGCGGCAGCGGTGGCTCCCGCAGGCTCGCTCATGGCTGAAGAACCGTTCGGACCCGATGCACGACTGAGCTCCCCCTGGCGTTCCAGAACGAGACTGCCGCTTTCCTGGAGCGGAAACGTTTCGCCCGGTCGAGAAGGCCGTTATGACTGGGGGCAACTTTAGAGAAAGGGACGGGACCAGGCAAGACGTCACGAGGCGGGGCCGACAACCAGCTTCACAATCCTGGAGACATTTCTGCCCAAAGAGTGGGCAATTCGTGGTTGGAGCCCGGACAGGAAAGGCGCGCCTTCCTGTCCGGGCGGTGGAGCGCGTCTACCGCGTCTAGGCCCAGGCGGCGACCAGCACCAGCCAGTTGGTGCCGGTCTGGGTCGTGTCGGAGGTCAGCCCGACGGAGCCGTCGCCGGTGTTGCCGTTGAGATAGGTGGCGGTGTGCACGTTCTTGACCTGGAAGGTGTAGCTCTGCGCCGCGGCCGAGCCCCACGGCTGGTGGGGATAGAAGTCGGCGGGATTGGGGACTGCCAGGAGCTGCCAGCTCGCCGACTGGGCGGTGGGATCGCTGTCGAGGACCACCGAGCCGCCGGGGGTTCCGTCCAGGTACTGGTAGTTCGGGTTCGTGTTGCTGCCCAGCGCCCGGAGCGCGTACGAGCCGGCGTTGCAGGTGGACGGGACCGCCTTCCAGAGGGTGCCGCTGACGTCCACGCCGACCGACGGCAGCCGGTAGGTCAGGTTGACCCCGCCGTTGCCGGTGTCGCCGTTGAGCCAGCGGAGGGGATCGTCGCCATTGCCGAGGCAGGCGAGGAAGAGGGTGGAGTTGTCGAGGACAGGAGTGATGGGCATGACAGCGTCCTTTCGTAAGGTTTACTGCGTTATGCCCGGCCCCTCTTCGCAAGCTCCATACCAGGAGCTTCCACGGCGTAAAATGTTGCTTTCCTGTTCGATCGGGCGTTCAGAAAACATTTCTGAACGTGGTTGGACGTGGATGGACGTCGAGCCCTACAGCAGCCCGAGCTGGCGCAGCCGGCGGCGGAGACCCTGCTCGGAGACCTGGAGGGCGGCGGCCATGGCGGCCACGTCGTCGCCGAAGCGGCGGTGGGCGGCTTCGAGGTCCTCCGCGCCGAGCGCGCCGGCGGCCTGGAGGCGGGGGCTCTTCCGGATCAGGTGGTAGATCGACGGCCGCGGGATGCCCAGGCGGCGCGCGGCCGCGTGCGGCCGGAAGCGCGTGGCCTGGAGCGCGGCGAGCAGCTCGTCCTCGGTCACGTCCGCGGGCTTGCGCGGCGCGGCGCGGGACGGAGCCTGGGCGACGGGCGGGGCCGGCGCGGGACGGGTCGGCTCCAGCAGGTCCGGGTCGAGCCGGGCCTCGCTCCGCCCCCGGTTGGCGATCACGAGCTGGCGGACCACGTTGCGCAACTGCCGCACGTTGCCCGGCCAGGGATGGAGCGCGAGGCGCGCCACCAGCTCTGCCGGCACCCATGGAGGATCGGCCGCGAGCCGCTCCGGCTCGCCCGACGCCGCCAGCTCCTGGCGCAGGAATTCGACGAACAGGCGGCCGAAGTCCTCCCGCCGCTCGCGCAGCGGCGGCAGGCGCATGCGGTAGCCGTCCAGCCGGTAGAGGAGCGGCGCGCGGAAGCGCCCCGCCGCTACCGCGCCTTCCAGGTCGGCGTCCGTGGCCGCGACCAGCCGCACGTCGACCCGGCGCGGCGGCTCGCCGACCGGCTGGATCTCGCCGCTCTCCAGGCAGCGCAGGAGGAGCGTCTGCACCTCGACCGGCATCTCGCCGACCTCGTCCAGGAAGAGCGTGCCGCCATGGGCCCGGGCGAAGAAGCCCTCGCGCCGCCGGTCCGCGCCGGTGAAGGCGCCGCGGGCGGCGCCGAAGAGCTCGGCGGCGGCGAGCGAGGCGGGCACGGCCGCCATGTTGACCGCCTCGAACGGGCCGCCGCTGCGCCCGCCGGCCTGGTGAAGGGCCTTGGCCACCAGCTCCTTGCCGGTGCCGCTCTCGCCCCGCAGGAGCACCGGCACCCCGGCGCCAGCCGCCTGCCGCAGGCCGCGCCGCACGGCGGCCAGGGCGGGGTGCTCCCCCACCAGGCCGAAGCGCGGCAGCGCCGGATCGGGGTAGGGGTCGAGCCGGTGCAGGAGGAGGACCACGCGGCCGGCGAGGAGGAGCACCACGCCGCGCTCGACCTCCGCGGCGTCGAAGAGGCGCTCCCCTTCCACCGGCCGGCCGTCGGCCGACACCGGCATGAGACTGCCGGACGCGAGGAGCGCGACGCCGCCCCCGCTCGCCTCGAGGATCAGCGGCTCGCGGCTCAGCCGCCGGTGGGCGAGCGGCTCCGCGACGGTGCCCTCCGGCGCGGCGAACACGGGCTCCAGCCGCGACAGGCGCTCGGACCGGCCGGCCGCCAGCTCCGAGAGGAGCGCCCGCTCCCCCACCCGCCGGAGATCCGGGTGGTAGAGCACCGTCAGGCCGGGCAGCAGGACGCTGCCGGGCTCCGCCGCGACCGCCCGCGAGCGCGACCACTGGGTGCTATCGTAAAGCGGATCGCAGGACGTATCTTCCGGCATATCTCTGCACCGATTCTATCGCGGGGCGGGCCGGTTCCTTTCACGAGGAGACATCCGATGGCTCAGACGGCTGAGTATGTCCTGGAGCTGGGGCTCGACGAGAACGTGGCTCCCACGTCCGACGGCTCGTATCCGCTCATGCAGAGCGTCGCCCGCCGGGAAGGTCCCGAAACCTGGGTCCCGGCCTGGTATACCGGATTCAAACCGGGCGACAGGGTCTCGTTCCGCTTCGCCGACTACACCAGCGCGAGCGACGACACCCCCCTGGTCCCCGTCATGGTCCTGATCAGCTTCCGCAAGCCGGAGAACCCCACGCAACTCTCGAATCCCTTCAAGGAGAAGATCAATCCGATCAGCATCCTGTCGTCCGGCTTCTCCCTGAAATCCGGGAAGGGCAGCATCATCCTGCCGGCGCCTCTGGGCTCGCGGGTCTCCTACTGGTATTTCGTCGATTCGAAAGGCGAGGAGGCGCGCTTCACGTTCGCGTCCGCGAAGCTCCTGAAGCGCTTCCTCCTGCGCCTGGAGATCGCCGTCCTGCACAACGACGAGCTGCGCTTCTACGGTCACGACCCGGAGATCTTCGTCGGCGAAGGCGGCCCGCCGCCCGGTCCGCCGCCCAGAAGGCGCCGGTAGCGGGTGTCGCCGCGCAGCGCGAGGAGGTCGGGCTCGCGCCCGGCCTCGGCCGAGGGGAAGCCCCGGCCGAACGCCTCCTGGAGGAAGCCGAGAGCCCGTTCCCGGTCCTCCAGCACCTCGCAGGCGATCGCCAGCCGGAACAGGGAGCGACCCTCGCTGCTCCCGCGGCTCCCGGAAGCTGCGGTCCGCGCGATCTCGCGCCGGGCCGCGTCGCCCTGCCCGGCCTTGGCGAGATACAGGGCGAGCTGGCTGCGCAGCCGGTCGTTCCCGGGGTCGCGCCCGACCTCCGGCTCGAGCAGGCGGACGGCCTGGCGGAACGCCTCCGGAGCCTCGGCGCGGCGGTGCGGGATCTGGCGCCAGGCGTCGCCCAGATTGCCCCACATGGCGTGGCGGTTGGCGCCTTCCGCGAAACCGAGAGCCTTCTGATAGGCCGCCGCCGCCTCGGGGTAGAGACCCTGGTAGTAGTACACCGTCCCCGCGTTGCCGTAGAGCGTCGCGGTCGGCCGGACCCGAATGGCCTGCCGGAGCACCGCCGAAGCCTCGGGAAGACGGTTGCCGGCGATCAGGACGCCGGCCAGGTTGCGCAGACCGTAGATGCCGTCCGGCGCCAGCTCGATGCTCTTCCGGTACTCGGCCTCGGCCTCCTCGAGGCGACCGCCGTGGAAGTAGAGCGTGCCGAGCAGGTCGTGGAAGGTCCGGTCCCCGGGGCGCAGCTCGATCGCCCGGCGGAAGTCCGCCTCGGCCTGGCCGGTCCGCCCCGCGGCCTGGTGGATCTCGGCCAGGCCGCGATACGCGTCGGCGTTCCGCGGATCGAGCGTGCGCGCCCGGTCGAGCTCGGCGCGGGCCTCGTCGGGCCGGCCCGCCTTGATCAGGACGAAGCCGAGGCTCACCCGCGCGGCCGGGAGCCTGCCGTCGAGCTCGACCGCATGGCGGGCCACGGCGAGCGCCTGATCGAGCCACATCGCGTCGCCGCCCTCTTCGCCCAGCCTGCGCCAGTAGGCCCGCGCCAGCCCGGCATGGGCGCTGGCGGACCCGAGGTCGTTCTCGACCAGGCGCTGGAAGAGCGCGGTCGACCGGTCGAGGCGGCCCGGCAGATCGTAGCGGTCGAGAGCCGTCCAGGCCTCCGCCTCCAGGGCCTTCGCTTCGGCCGCGGACAGAGGCCGGGCGGCGGCCGGGAACGGCAGGGCCGCAGTCGGACGGGGGGCGGACGGGGGCGGTGTCGCGAAACGCCGGACGAGAGCGGCGCCGGCGAGGACCACGACGACCGTGGCGAGCACGGCGATGGCGGCGAGCCTTCCCGGCCGCCGCCAGGCTTCCGAAGGAGCCGCCACGGTCGTCGGAACCGCCGGCGGCGCCGCGCTGTGCTCGGTCGCGGCCTCCGCCTGGACCGCGATGCCGGAGAGCTGCTTCGACAGCCGCCTCAGGCGCAGGGCCACCGCCGCGGCGCTCTCCGGCCGCAGCTCCGGCGCCTTCTGGAGCAGCTGGCCGATCAGCGCCGCGACCTCGCCGGGCACCCCGGACGGCAGCGGCGGAGGCGGCTCGGCCAGGATGCGGTGCACCGTCTCGGCCGCGGTCGCGCCCCGGAACGGCGAGCGGCCCGCGGCCATCTCGTAGAGCAGCACGCCGAACGAGAACAGGTCCGCCCGCGGCCCCACGGCGAGCCCGCGGACCTGCTCGGGCGCCATGGTGCGGATCGTGCCGAGCACCGCCTCGGTGCGGGTCAGGGACTCGCCCGACTGGAGGTCGCGGACCAGGCCGAAATCCAGGATCTTGGCGGCCGGCTGGCCGGCCTGGGCGATCAGCACGTTCTCGGCCTTGAGGTCGCGGTGGACGAAGCCCAGGGAGTGGGCGGCGGCCAGCCCCTCGGCGATCTGCTGGCCGTAGAGGAGGACCTCGCGCAGATCGAGCGGACCGCGCGCGGTCAGGTCGGCGAGCCGCGGCCCGTCGACGAGCTCCATGACGATCCAGTCGCCATGGTCGGTCTCGATCAGGTCGAAAACCTGGGCGATCGCCGCGTGGCTGAGCCGCGCCGCGGCCCGCGCCTCCCGGCGCAGCCGTTCCCGGGCGCGCGGGTCGTCCAGGTCGGAGCGCAGGCGCTTGATGGCGACGCGCCGCTCCAGCCGGCGGTCGAAGGCCTGGAAGACCTCGCCCATCCCGCCGGCGCCAAGCCGCCGTTCGAACCGATAGGGTCCCAGGTCGCCGGGGACCTCGGCGTCTTCGCCCATAGACCTGGAGCGCATGATATCGCCAACCGGATCGTCACCGACGCCGGTCTTCCCGGTCCCACATCAGCTCCGCCGTCACCGGCAGGTGGTCCGAGACCCGGATCGGCCAGGAGCGCGAGGAGCGCACCTGCCAGCCGTGGTCCGCGAAGATGTAGTCGATCTGCTCGTGCCAGCGCGGGAACGTCGGGCCGATCCCCTCCGTCGCGAGCTGCGCGGCGTTGCCGCGGCGGAACTCCTCCATCTCCGGCGAATCCGGGCCCGTGTTCAGGTCGCCGGCGAGGATGTACGGATGCCGGCTGGTGCGGACCTCCTGCGCCAGGCAGCGCAACTGCTCCGAACGGACCTTCGAGTTGAGGCGGCCCCAGGTCGTGAGGTGCGTGACGTAGACGTCGATCGTGGCCCGGTCGATGCGGATCGTCGCC
>JBEQUE010000135.1:0-43410 GCA_040349255.1 Acidobacteriota bacterium
GGAGACCGGAGCGCCCAAGGGCGGCAAGGTCGTGATCGACTTCAATCTCGCCTACAACCCGCCGTGCGCCTTCACGGCGTTCGCCACCTGCCCGTTGCCGCCGGCCCAGAACAAGCTGGCCCTGCGCGTCGAGGCCGGCGAGAAGAAGTACGCCGGCTCTCCGCACTGATTGGCACGCCCCTTGCGCTTGTGCTCCATGCCGGAGACTCCTCCGGCATGGACGCAAGGAGGTATGCATGCAGGTTCCGCTGGAGATCTCGACCCGCCAGATCCAGCTTTCCCCTGTGCTGGAGGCCGATCTGCGCAAGCGCGCGGCCCGCCTGGAGCGCTATTACGACCGGATCACGAGCTGCCGCATCGCCGTGGAAGGACCGGGCAACCATCACAACGAGGGAGGGCCCTACCGGGTCCGCCTGGACATCACCGTGCCCGGCTCCGAGCTGGTGGCCGACAAGGAGGCCGAAGACCTCAACGCCGCCATCCGCGACGCCTTCCAGGCTGCCGAGCGCCAGGTGGATGAGTTCTCCCAGCGCCGGCGGGGAGAGGTGAAGACTCCCGTCGTGCGGTTCGCCGAGGAGCAGGGAGAGGAAGGGCCGCAGGCGAGCACGGTGAGCCCGGTCGGGAAGTCGGACTGAAGCGGCGGTCCGGATCTTTGGTTCTTTCGCTCGCCTCATCGTAGAATTCTCGCCACTGTGGAGAAGGAGACCGCTGAAAGGACAGAACCGCAACGGGACGAGGTGCTCGTCCTCCTGGAGCTTCTCGACAAGGAGATGCTGAACGGGGATCGTTCGAAGCGGAAGCTCGAACGCGACCTCGGGGTTGGACAGGGGTATATCGGCAGCGTTCTCCGGGGCAGGATCACGTTGAAAGTGGAGCATCTCTGGGATCTCGGCGAGGTGATGGGCTTCGAGCCGCTGGTCCTTTTCTTTCGGTCGGCGCCGAAGGAGCACCAGGAGCGGTTCCTGCGGGAGCTGGGGCTGACCTCGAAATCGTCCGACGAAATTTCCTCGTCGGTCCAGCCGATGACCCGCGAGGAGATCGAGGATCTCGTCCGGAAGGTCGTCCGCCAGGAGATGGCGCGGATGGCGACGAGCTGAGGCAACGCGGACGGGGAACGAGTCGTTCCCTGTCCGAATTGCCTCTCATCGGATGGGGATCGGTCCGTTCCCTGTCCGAATCGTCGCTCATCGGACAGGGATCGGTCCGTTCCCCGTCCGAATTGTCTCTCATCGGACAGGGATCGGTTCGTTCCCCGTCCGAATCGTCTCTCATCGGACAGGGATCAGTCCGTTCCCTGTCCGAATTGCCTCTTATCGGACAGGGATCGATTCGTTCCCTGTCCGAGACCTCACCGCGCCAGCAGATGCCAGGCGAGGCCGGCCGCCGCGCTGGCGGCCAGGGTCTTCATCATCCCGAGCCGGAACCGGAACAGCGCCAGGAAGGCGCCCGCGGCGAGGACCACAGCGAGCCCGTCCACCGTTTCCCAGGCGGGGACGAGCAGCCGCAGGCCCATCCAGCGCAGCTCGTCCACCCGTCGGAACAGGACGTGGAGCGAGAACCAGACCGCGAGGTTCAGGATCACGCCCACCACCGCGGCCGTGATGCCGGCGAGCGCCGTGCCGAGCGCGCGCCTGCCGCGCAGCGCCTCGATGTAGGGTGCGCCCAGCAGGATCCAGAGGAAGCACGGGACGTAAGTCACCCAGGTGGCGCGATGGGGGCAATGGGCTGATCGTCATCCTCCAGGTTTCGAGCCCTTCGCGCTCAGGGACCGGTAGAGCCCTTCGAACAAGGCGATCCCGTGGCGCTCCAACTCGCCGTCAGGCCAGCCGGCCTGGCGCCAGCCGTCGAGGACCGCCTTCACGCCGGCCAGCTCCGGAGGAGGATCGGTGAGGTCGTGCAGGTCGATCGCGTGGACGATCGCGGCCAGGGCGCGGAGCGCGGGATCGTCGAGGCGGAAGGTGGACAGCATCGTCTCGAACGTGCAGAGCCCGTTCGCGTGGCCGAGCTCGGCGCCGGGCATGTCGAAGGAGACCTCTCCCTCCCGCGGCTCGCCGTAGCGGATCACGGCCTCGGGATCGATGAAGCGGCGGATCAGCCAGGCCGACGACAGGCGGTCTACATGCGGCCGGGGGCGGGTGACCCAGGTGCGGCCCCGGTAGCGGGCCGGGTCGACAGGGGATTCCGGACCGGGCCGGACGCCAGCCGCTTCGAGCCGGTCGAGCGCCGCCGCGGCGCGCGGCCCTTCGGGCGCGCCGAAGAAGTCGATGCGCGAGACCTCCTGCAGCCGGCGGCGGAGCTTCTCCAGGTTTACGCTGGCGCCCGAGGCCTCTTCGGTGATCTTCCGATAGTCCTCGTCTCTTGCGACGCGGAACGCCTCGATCACCCGCGACTCCTCGGCCGGCTCCAGGCGCTCGACCTCCAGGACCAGCGCCTGGCCGCCGCCGTCGCGGATCTCCTGCGCGATCCAGCCGAAGGATTCGCGGCCCTCGTCGCTCTCGGGGAGGAGGTAGGCGGACCCGGCCGGCGACACCGCGCCGAGCTGGCGCAGGCGCCGCCAGACCGACACCCTCCGGCTGGAGGACGGCTCCGAGAGGCTGTAGGCGAGGGCGAGCCAGCGCATGGTCAGGTCGTCTCCAACCGCCGGGCGTCCGCCGGTCCACGGAGCGCGTAGACCGCAGAGCCGACCACGCCCACGGCGAAGGCGGCGTAGAGCGGCCAGCGGCGGTCGAGCGTCCACAGCCAGCCGCCCACCAGGGAGGCCGGAAACACGGCGAGCCCGCGGACCAGATAATAGACGCCCACCGACCGTCCGCGGGCATGGGGAGGCGCGAGGTCGAGGATCGTGGCCTTGCGCGCCGGCTCGCCGGTCTCCCGCAGGCCGCCGATCACGAACGCGGGCACCAGCCAGGACGGGTCGCGGGTGAGCGCGAGCGCCAGGGGGAAGAGCGCGAAGAAGCCGAAGGTCAGAAGGATGAACGGCTTGCGCTCCATGCGGTCGGACATCCGGGCGAGGGGGATGTAGACCACCGCGGCGGTGATCATCTGGAGGCTGGTGAGCCAGCCGAACCGGGTGGCGCCCGCGCCGAGCACGTCCATGACGTAGAGGACGATGAAGACCTTCGGGATGCCCTCGGCCCAGCGCGCCAGGATGTCGGCTGCGAGCAGCCGCTTGAGGCCGGGGTTCATGGCGCGCCAGAGGCTGGCGAACCCTTCCGTGTCCGCGGCCGGTGAGGGCGGCTCGGTCCAGGTCCGCCGCAGGATCCAGACGCCGAGGACCGCGAGGCCGATGGTGACCGCGAGGCCGGTCCGCACCCCCTTCAGCAGGCCGAGCGAGGCGATGAGCAGCCCGCCGAGAGGCGGGGCCAGGATCATCGGCACCCGCTTGAGGATCGACTGGACGCCGAATCCGGTGGCCCTCTGCGACGGCGGGAGGCTGTCGCCGAGGACCGCGAAGATGGCCGGGAGCGTCAGGCTGCTCCAGGCCATGACCAGCACGGTGCCGGCCAGGACCCAGCCCCACCTCGGAGCCGCGAGGAAGATCAGGTAGCCGGCGACCGCGGCCAGGGCGAACAGCTCGAGCGCCCGCCGCCGGCCGAGCCGGTCCGCCGCCCAGCCGCCGGGATAGGGGTAGAGCGCGTCGAGCAGCTCCCGGAGCGTGCCGTACGCGGCCACGGTCCACGCGCCGGCCCCGAGCAGCTCCAGGTACTTGGGCACGAACCGCACCCAGAGCTCCTCGCCCATGCCGACGACGAGGAAGGCCGCCAGCATGGCGGCAACATTTCGCACATCGGCATTGTAACAGGCGTTACTTGCTTGGCGGCCGGCTGGGCCTCATCTCGATCCGGCTCGGCAGGGCGTTGTCCGGGTAGCTCACCAGGTGGAGCACCATGGCCGCGATGTCGGCCGGCTGGAGCTTCCAGGCGGCGTGGTCCTTCCCGGTGGGGCCTCCGAACTCGGTGGCGACGCTGCCGGGCATGATCGAGGCCACCCGGATGCCGTGCTGGCGCAGGTCGAGCATCGCGGCCTCGGAGAAGCCGAGCAGGCCGAACTTGCTGGCATTGTAGGCCGAGCCGCCGGCGAAGGGGTTCTTCGCGGCGAGCGAGGAGATGTTGACGATCCAGCCCGAGCCCTGCCGCTTCATGGCCGGGGCCGCGGCGCGCAGGAAGTAGAACGGGCCGTTCAGGTTGGTCTCGATGACCTCGCGCCACTGGTCGCCGGTCAGCTCCTCGACCGAAGCGAAGCGGCCGAGGCCGGCATTGTTGACCAGGAGGTCGACCCGGCCGTCGGCGTCGAGGACCTCCTTGACGAAGGCGTCCACCTGATCCTGGCTGCGGACATCCACCGGGCGACCCTCGATCGTACCTCCCATCTCCCGGACCGCCTTCTCGGGGTCGCGGCTGCAGATCCAGACCTTCCAGCCTTCTTTCAAAAGCGCCTCGGCGACGCTGCGCCCGATGCCGCGGCTCCCTCCGGTCACGATGGCGACTTTGCGGTTGTCACTCATGGTTCACCTCCCGCGCGGACTCTATCGGAATCGCCGGGCCTCCCGGCTTGTTTCCAGGGTGCGAAAGGAGGAGTGAAAGCTCCATGGGTGCTTACCTGCTCTTCATGCTTCCGGCGCTGCTGCTCTCGCTGTGGGCCAGCTACCGGACCAAGTCGGCCTTCGAAAAGTTCTCCCGCGTGCGGACCGCGCGCGGACTGACCGGCGCCCAGGCGGCGCAGGAGATGCTTCATCGCGCGGGCGTCTACGACGTGAAGATCGTGCCGTCGCACGGCTTCCTGTCCGACCACTACAACCCGATGAACAAGACGCTGGCGCTGTCGCAGCCGGTGTACGACTCGCCGTCGGTGTCGGCGGTGGGCGTGGCCTGCCACGAGGCCGGCCACGCGATCCAGCACGCGGTGGGCTACAAGCCGCTCTGGCTGCGCTCGACCCTGGTGCCGATGGCGAGCGTCGGCTCGACCCTGAGCTACATCGTGATCCTGCTCGGCCTGCTGCTCCTGCGGTCGCCGCAGATGGTCTATTTCGGCGCGGCGCTGTTCTCGATGGTGGTGCTCTTCCAGCTCATCACGCTGCCGGTCGAGTACGACGCCTCGGCGCGCGCCAAGCGCCTGGCAGTGGAGAACGGCATCGTCCTGGCGCAGGAGCGCGAGGGGATGGACCGAGTGCTCAACGCCGCCGCCCTGACCTACGTGGCCGCGGCGATCTCCTCGATCGCGACGCTGCTGTATTACCTGTCCCTGGCGGGCGGCATGAGCCGACGGTAAGCCCGGGAGCTCGCGCGCCGGGCACGCTTTCCGCCCGGCGCGCCACTTGAGGTGTAGATGATTTTCGCCTCCTTCTCCGACGTCCTTCGGACGCGAGCCCGAGAGACGTCGGATCGGGTGGCGTACGTGTTTCTGCAGGACGGCGAGGAGGAGAGCGGGCGCCTGACCTTCGGCCAGCTCGACGAGCGGGCGAGGTCGATCGCCGCCGCTCTCCAGGAGCGTGGGCTGGCCGGCGAGCGGGCGTTGCTGCTGTATCCGCCCGGGCTGGAGTTCATCGCGGCTTTCTTCGGCTGTCTCTACGCCGGGGTGGTCGCGGTGCCGTCCTATCCGCCCTCGCCGTCGCGGCCCGGACGGGGCCAGCCGCGGCTGCGCGCCATCCTGGAGGACGCCGCGCCGCGCATCGTGCTGACCGTCGAGTCCCTCCTGCCGCGGCTGGCGGGTCTCGAGGCCGAGTTGCCGGCGCTGGCCGGGATCGAGCGTCTCGCGACCGAATCCCTGAACGGAGGCTCCTGGAGCCCGCCCGCGCTGACGCCGGAGAGCCTCGCCTTCCTCCAGTACACGTCCGGCTCGACCTCCGAGCCCAAAGGCGTAATGGTGAGCCACGGCAACCTCCTCCACAACGAGGAGGTGATCCGCTCCGCCTGCGGCCACGACGAGCGCTCGACGTTCGTGAGCTGGCTGCCGATGTACCACGACATGGGGTTGATCGGCGGCGTGCTCCAGCCGCTCTACGCCGGGGCCTCCTGCGTGCTGATGGCGCCGGTGGCGTTCCTGCAGCGGCCGGCGCGCTGGCTGCGGGCGATCTCGCGCTGGCGTGGCCACACGAGCGGCGCGCCCGACTTCGCCTACGACCTGTGCGTGTCGCGCATCTCGGAGGAGCAGCGGGCGGAGCTCGACCTGTCCTCGTGGCGGGTGGCGTTCGACGGCTCGGAGCCGGTGAAGGCGCGGACGCTCGCCGCGTTCTCCGAGGCGTTCGGGCCGAGCGGCTTCCGGCCCGAGGCGTTCTTCCCGTGTTACGGCCTGGCCGAGGCGACGCTGATCGTCTCCGGCCGGAGTGGAGACGGGCCGCCGGTCGTCCGGGAGGAGGGAGAGCGGAAGGTGGTCGGCTGCGGTCCGGCCGGCACGGGCCTGGAGATCGCGATCGCGGATCCCGAGGGTCTGACTGCGCTGGACGACGGCGCGACCGGTGAGGTCTGGGTCTCCGGCGGCAGCGTGGCGCAAGGCTACTGGAACCGTCCCGAGCTGACCGAGCGGACGTTCCAGGCCCGGCTCGCCGGACGGCCGGAGCCCTTCCTGCGCACCGGCGACCTCGGATTCCTGCGCGACGGCCGGCTCTTCGTCACCGGCCGGATCAAGGACCTGATCATCGTCCGCGGGCGCAACCACTACCCGCAGGACCTGGAGACCACGGTCTCCGACAACCATACCGCGCTGCGCTCCGGCGCCGGTGCGGCCTTCGCTGTCGAGACGGACGGCGGCGAGGCGGTGGTGGTCGTGCACGAGATGGACATCCGTCGTCGTCCCGATCCGGACGAGGTGCTGGGCGCGGCCCGGCAGGCGCTGGCGGAGGAGCACGAGGTGCCGGTGCGGTCGGTCGTGCTCCTCAAGCCCGGCGGCGTGCCGAAGACCACGAGCGGCAAGGTGCAGCGCCAGCTCTGCCGGCGGCTGTTCCTGGAGAGCTCGCTCGACGCCGTGGCCCGGTGGGACGCGGGGCCGGCGGTCGCCTTGGAGGCCATGTCGGAGGAGCCGGAGGATCTGCCTGGCTGGTTGCGCCGGCGGGCGGCGGCTCGGCTGGGCGTAGAGGAGAACGAGATCGATCCGCGCCAGCCGCTCACCCGCTACGGCCTCGACTCACTGGCCGCGGTCGAGCTGGCGCACGAGATCGAGAGTGTGCTCGGGATCGGCGAGGCGATGCCCATGCTGCTCGAAAGCGCGAGCCTGGAGGAGGTGGCGCGGGCCCTCACCCCCGGCCCCTCTCCCGGCCGCACGCCCGGACCGCCGGGAGAGGGGAGCTCACTGACGCCCGGCGAGCGCGCCCTCTGGTTCCTCCAGCAGCTCGATCCCGCCGGCTCCTCCTACACGATCGCCGGCGCGGCCCGAGTGCTCGGCGACATCCAAGAGTCCGATCTTCGGCGTAGGTTCCAGGCGATGGTCGATCGCCACCCTGCGCTGCGCTCCACGTTCACGGCCGTCGACGGCGAGCCGGTGCGGAGGATCGCGCCGGTTGCGGAGGTGGACTTCCAGGCCGAGGACGTTGGAGACCTGGCGCGGCGGATCGACGAGGAGGTGTTCCGGCCGTTCGACCTCGAAACCGGACCGCTGCTGCGCGTCCGTCTCCTGCGGAGCGTCGGAGAGACGGTGTTGACGCTCGCGATCCACCATCTCATCGCCGACTTCTGGTCGCTGGCCCTGATGCTCCGCGGCCAGGCCGAGGCGGAGACGTTCTCGGCGACTGCCAGCCCCGAGCCGGACTGGGCTTTCTGGGAGGAGCGGCTCGCGGACTTCCCGACGGTCCTGGAGCTGCCTGCGGACCGCCCGCGGCCCTCGCACGTCGCCGCCTCCCTGCCGTTCGAGATGCCGGAGGCGGAGGCTCTCGCGGCGCTCGGGCGCGAGCGCGGAGCCACGCCGTTCGTGGCGCTGCTCGCGGCATTCCAACTCCTGCTGCACCGGATCACCGGCCAGGACCGGCTGCTCGTGGGCGCGCCGACCGCGGGCCGGTCGCGGGCGGCGGACGCGGACCGGGTCGGCTACTTCGTCAACCCGGTGGTGCTGGCGTCGGAGGCCTCCGGCGAGTCCTTCCTGGAGCACCTGGACACGGCGCGCCGGACGGTCCTGGACGCGTTCGCGCACGAGGTGCCGTTTCCCCTGCTGGTCGAGCACCTGCAGCCGGAGCGCGATCCCGAGCGGACGCCGCTCTTCCAGGCGGCGTTCTCGTTCTACCGCGCGCCGCGCCAGGAGCAGGAGGGGCTCGCGGCGTTCGCCCTCAACCTGCCCGGCGTGCGCGTGGACCTCGACGGGCTCGCGCTGGAGTCTCTGTCGTTGCCGCGCCAGCCCGGCCAGTTCGACCTGACTCTCCTGGTGGCCGAGGTCGGTGGCCGATCGCGGCTCTCGTTCCTCTACGACACGGGGCTCTTCGACGCGTCGACCGTTCAACGCCTGGCCGGGCACCTGCGGAACCTCGTCGCCGGCCTCGCCGACGCTCCGGACCGGCCGGCGGCGGAGGTTTCGCTCTGGAGCGAGGCGGAGCGCTGGCAGGCGATCGGCGAGTGGAACGACACCGAGGCGCCCGTTTCGGCCGTGCCGGTCCACGAGCGGATCGCGACGCAGCCTCCATCCGCCGTGGCGGTCGGGGACTGGACCTACCGCGAGCTGACGCGGCGGGCCTGGGCGCTCGCCTGGAAGCTCCGCGGGCTTGGGATTGGACCGGACGAGGTCGTGGCCGTGCTGGCCGAGCGCCGGCGCGAGACGATCGCCGCCCACCTGGCCGTGCTCGCGGCGGGCGGCGCGTACCTGCCGATCGATCCCTCCTCGCCGCCCGAGCGCTCGGCATGGCTGGTGCGCGACTCCGGCGCCCGTGTACTGCTGGCGCAACAGCCGCTCGGCATAGATATCGAGACCGTCCTGATCGACGAGCTGGCGGAGGAGAGGGACTCTCCGCCTCCGGTGCAGGTCGATCCCCTAAACCTGGCCTACGTCATCCACACCTCCGGCTCGACCGGGGTGCCGAAGGGGGTAGCGGTCTCGCATGGCGCGCTGGCCGCGCTCGTGGACTGGCACCTGCGCGCGATGGACGTGACCGCGGCCGACGTCGCGAGCCACGTCGCCGGGCTCGGGTTCGACGCCTCGGTCTGGGAGGTCTGGCCGTACCTCGCGGCCGGTGCCAGCCTGCGCCTGCCGGACGAGGAGACCCGGGTCTCGCCCGAGCGCCTGCGCGACTGGATGGCGGCGGAGGGGATCACGATCGGCTTCGTACCCACGCCGCTCTTGGAGCCGATGCTCGGCCTGGATTGGACGTCGGGGCCGAGGTTGCTGCTGACCGGCGGCGACCGGCTCCGGACGCGGCCGGCAGCCGGCCTGCCGTTCCGGCTGCGCAACAACTACGGACCGACCGAGAGCGCGGTCGTGGCGACCTCCGGCGAGGTGGGGCCCGGAAACGGTCTCCCCGATCTCGGCCGGCCGATCGCCGGCACCCGCGTCCACCTGCTCGACCGTTCGCTGGCGCCGGTGCCGATCGGCTCGGCGGGCGAGATGTTCCTGGCCGGCGTGAGCCTGGCGCGTGGATATCTCGGCCAGCCTGGAGCGACCGCGGAGCGCTTCCTGCCCGATCCGTTCGGGCCGCCGGGCAGCCGGATGTACCGGACCGGCGACCTGGCGCGCCGGCGTCCGGACGGCCGCCTGGAGTTCCTCGGCCGCACCGACCACCAGATCAAGCTCCGCGGCGTGCGCATCGAGCCCGGCGAGGTCGAACGGCAGATGCTCGCGGCGGGTGTGCGCGAGGCCGTGGTGATGGCGGTCGGGCCGCGGCTGGCCGCGTTCGTCGTGGGTGTCCCGGATCAGGATCTGCGCGGGTCTCTCGCGGCCCGGCTTCCCCAGGCCCTGGTTCCATCCGTCTTCGTGACCCTGGAATCCCTGCCGCTCACCCGCAACGGCAAGGTCGATCGCGCCGCGCTGGCCTCTCTCGTCCGGGAAGCGGACGACCGCGAGATGTCTCTTCCGCGGAATGCGGCCGAGGAGGTGATCGCCGGCATCTGGGCCGAGGTGCTGGACCTGCCCCGGGTCGGCGTGGACGAGGATTTCTTCTCCCTGGGCGGCCACTCGCTGCTCGCCACACGGGTGGTGTCGCGGATGCGGTCGGCGCTCGGCGTCGATCTGCCGGTGCGGTCGCTGTTCGAGGCGCCGACCGTGGCAGCCCTCGCGGAGCGGGTCGGGAGCGCCCGCGAGTTGGAACCTCCAATCGTGGCAGCCCCGAGAGACCGGGACCTGCCGCTCTCCTTCGCGCAGCAGCGCCTCTGGTTCCTGCACCAGCTCGACCCGCAATCCCCGGCCTATCACGTGCCGGGCATCCTCCGTCTGGAAGGGCGGTTGGATGTGTCGGCCCTCGAAGGGGCGCTCCGCGCGATCGCCCGACGCCACGAGTCTCTGCGCACCACCGTCTCCCTGGCGGGTGAGCAGCCGGCGCAACGTATCTCCTTAGAGGAGGAGGTGCAGTTGCCGGTCGTCGACCTCTCGAAGCTGTCCTGTGAGGCACGCCGGGCCGAAGCCGAACGGCTCGGCCGTGAGGAGGCGCGGCGGCCGTTCGACCTGGAGCGCGGACCGGTCTGGCGCGCCCGCCTCCTGCGGCTGGCCGAGGAGGAGCACGAGCTGGTCGTCGTCCTCCATCACATCGTGGCGGACGGCTGGTCGCTGGGCGTCCTGCTGCGCGAGCTCGGCGCGCTCTATCCAAGCCTGCCGATGCTCGCTCCGCTGCCGGTGCAGATCGCGGACGTGGCCGTCTGGCAGCGGGCCTGGCTCCAGGGACAGATCCTGGAGAAGCTCCTCGGCTGGTGGACCGAGCGGCTCGCCGGCGCCGAGCCGCTGCGCCTGCCGACCGACCGGCCGCGCACGGCCCTCCCACCGGCGCGCGGCCGCACCCACCCATTCCGCGTGCGCGAGGTCTCCGCGCTGGCCGCCGAGGGTCTGGCGCGCAGCCTGGGCGCGACGCCGTTCATGGTCCTGCTCGCGGCTTGGAACGCGCTCCTCGGGCGCTGCTCCGGCCAATCCGACCTGAGCGTCGGCTCGCCCATCGCCAACCGCAACCGGATCGAGACCGAGGGGCTGATCGGCTGCCTGGTGAACACCGTGGTCCTGCGGACGCGTTTGGAAGATGAGAGCTTTTCGAGCCTGGTGTCGAAGGTCCGCGAGACCACGCTCGGCGCCTACGACCACCAGGACCTGCCGTTCGAGCTGCTCGTCGAGGCGCTGCGGCCGGAGCGCGATCTCGGTCTGTCGCCGCTCTTCCAGTCGATGTTCGTCCTCCAGAATATGCCGATGCCGAGGCTGGAGTTGCCGGGTCTCCGCCTCGGGCTGGCCCCGCTGGAGACCGGCGCGCCGAAGCTCGACCTCGTCCTGTCGCTGGAGCGCGACGCCGAGGGTCTCGCGGGAACGCTCGAATACCCGCTGGAGCTGTTCGACCCGGAGACGGTCGAGCGCCTGGCCGCACGCTTCCGGAGGCTCCTCGACGAGGCGCTGGCCGATCCCGGCCGCCGCGTGGACGAGCTGCCTCTGCTCTCCGCGGCGGAGCGCGCGCAGCTCCTCGCGCCGGGCCTTCCCGAGAGCTTCCAGAGATCCTCCGAACCCGTTCTCCTGCACCGGCGCGTGGCGCTCTGGGCGGAGCGGACGCCGGACGCGCCGGCGGTCTCGTCCGAGGACGGCACCCTGACCTACGCCGAGCTCGACCGGCGGGCGAACGGCCTGGCGCACCGCCTGGTTGCGATCGGAGTGGATCCCGGCGCGCGGGTGGGCGTCTGGCTGGAGCGCTCGGTCGAAGCCGTGACGGCCATCCTCGGCACGCTCAAGGCCGGCGCGGCGTGGGTGCCGCTCGACCCCTCACACCCCCTGGAGAGGCTCGCCCGCCAGGCGGAGGACGCCGGGCTCGCCGCGCTGGTCACCACGGAGGCGCTGGGCGCCTTGACCGGAGCGCTGCCGGTCGTTCTTCTGGACGGTCGGGAAGAGGAGACCGCGCCGGATCTCGATCTGCCAGGAAACGCGGCGGCCTACGTCCTCTTCACTTCCGGCTCCACCGGGCGGCCGAAGGGCGTGGTCTGCCAGCACGACGGCCTGCTCAACCTGATCGAGGCCTTCGACGGGCTGGCGCCCATCTCTCCGGGAGACGCCGGGAGCCTGCAGTGCAGCCTGTCGTTCGACGTCTCGGTCTGGGAGATCTTCTCGACCCTGACCGCGGGCGGGCGCCTGGAGATCGTGCCGCAGCCGGTCCGCGCCGACGGCCGCGGCCTGGCGCGCTGGATCGCCGAGCGGGGCATCGCGAACGCCTATGTCCCGCCGGCGCTGGTCGCGGATCTCGCCGCCTTCGCGCAGGAGTCGGACCTGCCTCTGAAGAGGCTGATCGTCGGCGTCGAGCCGCTCCCCGAGCCGCTGCTCGCCGGGCTCGCCGCGCGATGTCCGGGCCTGCGCATCCTGAACGGCTACGGCCCCACCGAGACCACGGTCTGCGCGACCGTCTATCCGATACCAGCGCCCATCCCGACAGAGACCGCTCCGCCCGAGCGCAACGCGCCGATCGGCCGCGCCGTGGGCGACACCCGCGTCTACCTGCTGTCGCCGGCCCTGGAGCTGGTGCCGCCCGGCTCGCCCGGCGAGATCGGCGTGGGCGGCGCCGGCGTGGCCCATGGCTACCTCGGCCGGCCGGACCTGACCGCCGAGCGTTTCCGGCCCGATCCGTACGCGGGTGTCCCGGGTGCGCGCCTCTATCGCACCGGAGATCTTGCACGGCGTCTGGCCGGCGGAGACCTCGCGTTCCTCGGGCGCTTCGACCACCAGGTCAAGATCCGTGGCGTGCGGATCGAGCCGGGCGAGGTCGAGGCGGCGCTGCGCGAGCATCCGGGCGTGCGCGAGGCCGTGGTGGCGGCGCGGCGCGATCCGCGCGGCGAGCTGCGGCTCGTCGCCTGGGTGGCAGGCGAGGCGGAGGTCGATGCGCGCGGTCACCTGCGCGCCCGGCTGCCCGACGCCATGGTGCCGTCCGTCCTCGTGCGCCTGGAGGCCCTGCCCCAGACCCCGCACGGCAAGGTGGACCGCGCCGCGCTCCCCGAGCCCGACTGGCAGAGGCCGGAGCTGAGCGGTGAGCGGGTGCCGCCGCGCACGGCGGTCGAGACCCTGCTGGCGGGAATCTGGATGGAGCTTCTGGGTTTGGAGGAGATCGGCGTTCACGACAGCTTTTTCGACCTGGGCGGGCACTCGCTCAAGGCCGGGCAGCTCGTCGTGAGGCTGCGCGACGAGTTGGGAATCGAGCTGCCGGTGCGGTCGGTGTTCGAGGCGCCGACGATCGCGGCGCAGGCGGTGGCAATCGGCCGCCGGCTGGTCGAGGAGGCGGACCCGGAGCTGCTGGCGCAGATCCGGTCCGAGTTGTGACGAACGGAAGAGAGAGACGATGAGCGACGCGACACAATGGGTCGGGGAGATGCCGGCCGAGAAGCTGGACCTCCTGATCCGCAGGCTCCAGAAGAAGAAGGCCGAGGGCCAGGGTCCGCGCATCCCGCGCCGGGAGTGGCCCGACGAGCCTTCGCCGCTCTCGTTCGGCCAGCAGCAGCTCTGGTTCCTGGAGCAACTGGAGCCCGGCACCCCGGTCCACAACCTGCCGGCCGCGCTCCGCGCCGAGGGCGAGCTGCGGCTGGACGTGCTGGAGCGCGCGCTCTCCGAGATCGTCCGCCGCCACGAGGCGCTGCGCACCCGTTTCGCGCTGCGCGACGGCCGGCCCGTCCAGGAGACCGCCGCGCCGGCCGCGGACCTGCCGCTCCTCGACCTGTCCGCTCTGCCGGCCGAGGCGCGCGAGGAGGAGACCCGACGCCTGGCCGCCGAAGAGGCGCGCCGGCCGTTCGACCTCGGCGCGGGCCGGCTGCTCCGCGCCGCCGCGGTCCGCCTGGAGCCGCTCCGGCACCGGCTGCTCCTCACCGTCCATCACCTCGGCGCGGACGCCTGGTCGGTCGAGCTGCTGCTCGCCGAGCTGGCCGCGCTCTACGAGGCGTTCGCCGCCGGCCGGCCTTCGCCGCTGCCGGAGCCGGCGGTCCAGTACGCCGACTTCGCGCGCTGGCAGCGCGAGCGGCTCCAGGGCGAGACGCTCGACCGCCTGCTCGCCTGGTGGCGCGAGCGGCTCGACGGGGCGTCCGGCTTCGAGCTGCCGACCGACCGGCCGCGGCCGGCGGTGCAGACGTACCGTGGCGCGAGCGTGCCGATCGACATCCCGGCGCCGGTCGCGGACGGCCTGCGGCTCCTGGCGCGCGAGGCGCGCGAGGGGGAAACCACGCTGTTCGCCGCCCTCCTCGCCGTGCTCTCCAGTCTGCTGGCGCGCTGGAGCGGCCGGGAGGATGTGGTCGTGGGCACCGCCGCCGCGCAGAGGCCGGACACGTCGGTCGAGAAGCTGATCGGGCTCTTCATCAACCCGGTCGTGCTGCGGACCGTCCTGGCCGGCGATCCCACGGTGCGCGAGGCTCTGGCGCTCGCCAGGGAGACGGCGATGGGCGCCTTCAGCCACGCGGAGCTGCCGTTCCAGCAGCTCGTCGAGGCGTTGCACCCGGAGCGCGACCTGTCGCGGAGCCCGGTGTTCCAGATCTTCCTCGCGCTCCAGAACGCCGCCCTGCCGACGCTCGAGCTGCCCGGTCTGCGGCTGGAGCCTTCCGGCGCGCGGACCGGTGCCACGGAGTACGACCTCGCGTTCTCGCTGACCGACACCGGCTCGCGGATCACCGGCCGTCTGGACTACAACGTCGATCTCTTCGAGCCCGCCACGGCGCAGAGGCTCGCGGACCGGTTCGCCGCGTTTGCCGCCGCGGCCGTGGAGAATCCGGACCGGCGGCTCTCGGATCTGCCGCTCCTGTCGGAGGCCGACGAGTTCCTCGTCCTCGGCGCCTGGAGCCACGCGCGGCCGGGCGTGGAGCTGTCGGCGGCGGTCACCCTGCCCGAGCTGTTCGCGGTCCAGGTCGCGAGCCGGCCAGACGCGGTGGCGGCGGTCCACCGCGACCAGTCGCTCACCTACGCCGAGCTGGCGGAGCGCGCCGCGGCGCTCGCGGGCCGGCTGCGCCGGCTCGGCATCGGTCCGGGAGACCGCGTCGCCGTGTGCGCCGAGCGCTCGCTGCCGATGCTCGCGGCGCTCCTCGGCATCCTGGAGAGCGGCGCCGCCTACGTGCCGCTCGATCCGTCCTACCCGGAGGCGCGCCTGGAGGCCATGCTCGACGACGCCGGCGCCGCGGCGCTGGTGGTCCACGGCGAGCGCGCCGAGCGCCTGGCGAGCCGCCGCGCCGAGCGCGTCCTGCGGGCGGACGAGACCGGGGAGCCCGAACCGCTCTCGGCGTTCCCGCCGGAGACGCCCGCCTACGTCCTCTACACCTCGGGATCGACCGGCGCGCCGAAAGGCGTCGTGGTCACCCACCGCAACCTGGCCGGCTTCTTCGCGGCCATGGACGAGATCCTCGGCACCGATCCGGGCGCCTGGCTCGCGGTGACCAGCATCTCGTTCGACATCTCGACCCTGGAGCTGCTGTGGACCTTGACGCGCGGCTGGAAGGTGGTGGTCCAGGACGACGCCGGCAGCTACCTCGCGCCGGCGCCGAAGGCGGGCCGGCGGCCGATCGATCTCAGCCTGTTCTACTTCGCCGACGCGGGAGGAGACCCGCAGGACAAGTACCGGCTGCTCCTCGAAGGCGCGCGCTTCGCCGACGAGCACGGCTTCAAGGCGGTGTGGACGCCCGAGCGCCACTTCCACGCCTTCGGCGGCCTCTATCCGAACCCGGCCGTGACCGGCGCCGCCGTGGCCTCGGCGACCCGCCGGGTCGAGATCCGCGCCGGCAGCGTGGTCCTGCCGCTGCACGACCCGCTGCGCGTCGCGGAGGAGTGGGCGGTCGTGGACAACCTGTCGCAGGGCCGGGTCGGGGTCTCGTTCGCCTCGGGCTGGCACGCGAACGACTTCGCGCTCGCGCCGGACCGCTACGCCGACCGCAAGGAGGTGATGCTGCGCGGGATCGAGACCGTGCGCGCCCTGTGGCGCGGCGAGTCGGTGCGCCGCCGCGTCGGCTCCGGCCAGGAAGAGGACATCCGCGTGCTGCCGCGCCCGATCCAGCCCGAGCTGCCGGTCTGGCTGACCGCCGCCGCCAACGCCGAGACCTTCCGGCTGGCCGGCGAGATGGGCGCGAACGTGCTCACCCACCTGCTCGGCCAGACGCTGGAGGAGGTGGCGGAGAAGGCGGCTGTCTACCGCGCCGCTCGCCGTTCGGCGGGGCATCCGGGCGAGGGCGTCGTCACCCTGATGCTCCACACCTTCGTGGCCGCGGACGACGCCGCGGCGCGCGAGGTGGTGCGCGGGCCGTTCACGGAGTACCTCCGCAGCTCGTTCGGCCTGGTCGAGACCCTGGCGCGCGGCCTCGGCATGACCGGCGACCTCAACCAGCTCTCCGAGGCCGACCTGGAGGCGCTCCTCGGCCACGCGTTCGAGCGCTACTTCGAGACCAGCGGCCTGTTCGGCTCGCCCGCCACCTGCCTGCGCACGCTCGACCGCCTGCGCGCGGCCGGCGTGGACGAGGTCGGCTGCCTGATCGACTTCGGGATCGACGTCGAGACCACGCTGGCGGGCCTGCGCGAGCTGGCCGGGCTCGTGGCGGCGGCCCGGAGCGAGGCCGCGGCGGGCGAGACCGACTGGTCGCTGCCGGCGCAGATCGCCCGCCACGGCGTCACCCATCTCCAGTGCACGCCGTCGCTTGCCGGCCTGCTCGCGGGCGACGCCGCGACGCTCGCCGGTCTCGCGCCGCTGCGCGCGCTGCTCCTCGGCGGCGAGGCTCTTCCGGTGCCGCTCGCAGAGCGCCTGCGCTGCGCGCTCCCGTCCGAGATCCACGACGTCTACGGTCCGACCGAGGCCACCGTCTGGTCGCTCACGCACCGCCTCGATGGAGAGGAGCGCGAGCGCATCCCGATCGGCCGGCCGCTGGGCAACAACACGGTCCACGTCCTCGACCGCGGCCTGCGTCCGGTGCCTCCGGGCGTGCCGGGCGAGATCCTCCTCGGCGGCGAGGCCGTGGCCGCGGGCTACTGGCGCCGGCCGGACCTCGCGGCGGACCGCTTCGTACCCGATCCGTTCTCCAGCCGGCCGGGCCGGCGGCTCTATCGCACCGGCGACCTCGGACGCTTCCGGCCGGACGGCGCGCTCGACTTCCTGGGCCGGGTCGATCATCAGGTCAAGATCCGAGGCCATCGCATCGAGCTCGGCGAGATCGAGGCCGCGCTGCGCGCCTGCCCCGGCGTGAAGGACGCCGCCGTGCTCGCTCACGAAGGCGCGCTCGCGGCCTACGTGGTTCCAGCCGGAGGGGCCCCCGAGCCGCTGCGCCCGCGCGGCGCGCTGCCCGAAGGCCGCCCGCGCTTCCCGCTGCCGAACGGCATGGACGTGACCTATGTCACCGAGTTCCAGGTGGGCCACGGCTACCGCGAGATCTTCGAGGACGAGGGCTACCTGCGCCACGGCATCGCGCTGCCGGACGGCGCCTGCGTGCTCGACGTCGGGGCCAACATCGGCCTGTTCAGCCTCTTCGTCCACCAGCGCTCGCGCGGCGCGCGGGTGTTCGCCTTCGAGCCCTTCCCGCCGACCTTCGAGGCGCTGCGTGCCAACGTCGATCTCTACGGCCTCGACGCGCGGCTCTTCAACCGCGGCGTGTCCGACCGGCCGGGCCGGACGGAGTTCGTCTTCTACCCGAACGCGCCGGGTCTCTCCGGGCGCTTCGCGGGCACGCCCGAGGACCTGGCGGAGAACCGCGCGCTCATCCTCGAATGGCTCGACCGCACGGGTTCGATCGTGGCGCCGGAGCAACTCGACGACCTGATGGCAGAGTACCTGCGCACCGAGCGCTTCGAGGTCGAGCTGGTGACGCTCTCGGACGTGATCCGCGAGCACGGCATCGAGCGCATCGACCTGCTCAAGGTGGACGCGGAGAAGAGCGAGGCCGACATCCTGGCCGGCCTGCGCGACGAGGACTGGCCGAAGATCGCCCAGGTCGTGCTGGAGGTCCACGGCGACGAGCTGCTGGCGAAAGTCTCGGAGACGCTCCGGGCGCGCGGCTTCGAGCTCGCGGTCGAGGACTTCGCCGTGGCCGAGGCGCGGGACGGTCTGGAAGCGGTGCGCGTGACCCTGGTCTACGCCACGCGGCCGGGGCAGGCGGCTGCGGCGGAGCGTCTCTCGCCGGGCTCGCTGCGGCGCTGGCTCGCCGAGCGCCTGCCCGAGCCCATGGTGCCGGCGGACTTCGTGCTGCTCGACCGCCTGCCGCTCACCGGCAGCGGCAAGATCGATCGCCGCGCCCTGCCGAGGCCCGAGGCGGGCGGCCGGAAGGCGGAGACGGCCTACGTAGCACCGCGCACCTCGGCCGAGCAGGCGATCGCCGCGGTCTGGCAGGAGGCGTTGGGCCGCGAGCGCGTCGGAGTCCACGACAACTTCTTCGAGGCCGGCGGCAACTCGCTCCTCCTGGTCCAGGTGCACGCGCGGCTGCGCGAGGCGCTCGGCCGCGAGGTCACCATGGTGCAGCTCTTCCGCCATCCCACCGTCCACGCGCTGGCGAGCTTCCTCGAAGGCGAGGCACAAGAGAACACTGCGCGCGCTGAGATGGCCGAGGCGGAGAGCCGCGTTCGCCAGCGCGCCGAGGCCGCGCGCTCCGGCGGCGCGCTCGACCGCCAGAAACAGTTCCTCGAAGAGCAGCGCAGACGCAAGGAGGCCGGCCGCAGGCCGGGAGCACGATGATCGCCACTACTTCCCCGGCCGCCGCGGTCCGCCGCCACACGCTGCCGAACGGCCTGGAGGTCGCCTACCAGTCCAGGGCCGAGCTGCTGCAGTTCTACGACGACATTTTCGAGAAGCGGGTCTACACCCGCCGCGGCATCACCCTGCGCGGCGGCGACTGCGTGTTCGACGTCGGCGCGAACATCGGCCTGTTCACGGTGTTCGTGGCGCGGACCGTGCCCGGCGCGCGGGTCTTCTCCTTCGAGCCGGCGCCGCCCATGTTCGAGATCCTGCGCGCCAACGCGGCGCCCTACGGCGGCCGGGTCGAGCTGTTCAACTGCGGCCTGTCGAGCGGCGCCGGAAGCGCCGAGCTGACCTTCTATCCGCACAGCTCCGGCATGTCCTCCTTCTACCCGGACGAGCGGGAGGAGAAGGCGGCGCTCCGCCGGCTGATCCGCAACGAGCTCGCCCAGGGCAAGCCGGGGGTGGAGGACGTCCTGCGCTTCGAGGACGAGCTGGTCGAGCAGCGCTTCCGCAACGAGACCTGGACCTGTCCGCTGCGCACGCTGAGCGAGGTCATCCGGGAGCGCGGCGTGACGCGGATCGACCTGCTCAAGGTGGACGTCGAGAAGAGCGAGACCGACGTCCTCGCCGGCCTGGAGGACGAGGACTGGGCGAAGGTCGAGCAGGCGGTGGTCGAGGTGCACGACCTGGGAGACCGGCTGCGCGAGCTGTCCGACCTCTTCCGGTCGCGCGGCTTCGAGGTGGCCCTGGAGCAGGACGACCTCTACCAGGGCTCCGACCGCTGGAATCTCTACGCCCTGCGCGGGCAGCTCGGAAGCTTGCGCCAGACCCCGAACCGAACGGTCTCTCCTGAGAGTGTCAGTCGAGCCGAGGACCGCGCCCGCAAGCTCCGCGAAGCCATGCAGAGGAACCGAAGGTCATGAGTCAGGACGAAACCCTCTCCGAAGCGCTCGAAGGGATCGCCGTCGTCGGCATGGCCGGCCGCTTCCCGGGCGCCCCCGACCTCGCCGCGTTCTGGCGCAACCTGCGCGACGGCGTGGAGTCGATCACGGTCTGGACGCGCGAGGAGCTGGCCGCGGCCGGCGTAGATCCCGCGCTGCTCGCCGATCCGCGCTATGTCCCGGCCGCCGGCGCGCTCGACGGGATCGAGCTCTTCGACGCCGGGTTCTTCGGCTTCAGCCCGCGCGAGGCCGAGATGATCGACCCGCAGCACCGCCTGTTCCTGGAGCACGCCTGGGCGGCCCTGGAAGACGCGGGCTACGACACCGAGCGCTACAGCGGCACGGTCGGCATCTTCGGCGGCATGGGGATGAGCAACTACCTGCTGCACAACCTGCTCACCCATCCCGACGTCCTCACCGCGGCCGGCCCGCTCCAGGTGCGCATCCTCAACGACAAGGATTTCCTGGTCTCGCTCGCCGCCTTCAAGCTCGGCCTCACCGGACCGAGCCTCAACGTGCAGTCGGCCTGCTCGACCTCGCTGGTCGCGACCTGCCTCGCCTGCCAGAGCCTGATGAGCTACCAGTGCGACATGGCGCTCGCCGGCGGCGTGTCGGTGACCGTGCCGCACAAGGCCGGCTACCTGCCGCTCGACAGCGTCACCTCGCCGGACGGCCAATGCCGCGCCTTCGACGCCGCGGCCCGCGGCACGGTGGGCGGCAGCGGCGTCGGCGTGGTGGTGCTGAAGCGCCTGGCCGACGCGGTCGCCGACGGCGACACGATCCACGCGGTGATCCGCGGCTTCGCCACCAACAACGACGGCTCGCACAAGATGGGCTACACGGCGCCGGGCATCGACGGCCAGGTGGAGGTGATCGCCATGGCGCAGGCGGTGGCCGGCGCGCGCGGCGACTCGATCACCTACGTCGAGGCGCACGGCACGGGCACGCCGCTCGGCGATCCGATCGAGGTGGAGGCGCTGACCGAGGTGTTCCGCGCCGCCACCGACCGCACCGGCTTCTGCGCGCTGGGCTCGGTCAAGACGAACGTCGGCCACCTCGACGCCGCGGCCGGTGTCGCGAGCCTGCTCAAGACCGTGCTCGCGCTGGAGCACCGCACGCTGCCGCCGAGCCTCAACTTCGAGCGCCCGAACCCGCAGATCGACTTCGCCTCGACGCCGTTCTACGTCAACGCCGAGACCCAGCCGTGGCGCTCGGACGGGCCGAGACGGGCCGGCGTGAGCGCCTTCGCGATCGGCGGCGTCAACGCGCACGTGGTGCTCGAAGAGGCGCCGCCCGCGGCGCCGTCCGACCCGTCTCCCGACTGGCACCTGCTCCTGCTCTCGGCGCGCACAGAGGCGGCGCTCGGCCGGATGGCGGAACGGCTGCTCGAGCACCTGAAGGCGCGGCCGGAGATGACGCCGGAGGAGATGGCCGACCTGGTCTGGACGCTCCAGGTGGGCCGCCGGTCGTTCCGCCATCGGCTGGCGATCGTCTGCCGGAACCGCGAGGACGCAATCGCCTGCCTCGAAGGGCGCGAGCCGCGCCGGGTGCTGCGCGGTTCGGCCGACGGCGAGGCGCGCGTGGCCTTCCTGTTCCCGGGTCTCGGCAACCACCACGCCGGCATGGCGCGCGATCTTTACAGGAACGAGCCCCGCTTCCGCGGGATCGTGGACGAGTGCGCGGAGATCCTGCGGCCGGAGCTGGGGCTCGACCTGCGCGAGGTCCTGTATCCGGAAGGGCTGGAGGAGACTCCGGGCACGGGGCTGGATCTGAAGGCCATGGTCGGCCGCGGAGAGACGTCCGAGGCGGACCGCCGCCTCGGACGCACCGAGCTGGCCCAGCCGGCGGTGTTCGTGGTCGAGTACGCGCTCGCCCGGCTGCTGATGGACCTCGGCGTCCAGCCCGAGGCGATGCTCGGCTTCAGCGTGGGCGAGTACGTGGCGGCCTGCCTCGCGGGGACGATGAGCCTGGCCGACGCGCTGAAGCTCGTGGCGCGGCGGGCGCGGCGGGTCGGCGCGCTGCCGGGCGGTGCCATGCTCGCGGTGCCGGTGGGGGAGGAGGAGGCGCGGAAGCTCGGCCTTGAGATCGCTGCGGTCGTCGGTCCGGATCTGACCGTGCTCGCCGGTCCCGAAGCCGAGATCGTGGCGCTGGAGGCGCGGCTGGCGTCCGAGGGCCTCTCCGTCCGCCGGCTGCAGACCGGGCACGCCTTCCACTCGCCGATGATGGACCCCGCCGTGCCTCACCTCGTCGATCTGGCGCGCGGGTTCGCGCTGCGCGCGCCGGAGATCCCGTTCGTGTCGAACGTGACCGGCGCCTGGATCACGCCGGAGCAGGCGCAGAGCCCGGCCTACTGGGGCGAGCACCTGCGCGCCGCCGTGCGCTTCGGCGACGGCCTGGCCGAGCTGTGGCGCGAGCCGGGCCGCGTGCTGGTCGAGGTCGGCCCCGGGCAGACGCTCGCCTCCTGGGCGCTCCAGCATCCGTCGGCGCCGGCCCGCGCCGCGGCCGTTCCGGTGCTCCGCCATGCGCTCGACCGCCAGGACGACCGCGCGTTCCTGCTCGGCGCGCTCGCCCGACTCTGGCTGGCGGGCGCGCGGCCGGACTGGAGCGCCCTTTTCCCGGGCTTCCGCCGGCGCGTGCCGCTCCCCGGCTATCCTTTCGAGCGCGAGCGCTACTGGCTGGAGCCGAACCGCGAGCGCAAGCCGGACCCCGCTCCGGCCGAGCCGCCGTCGGCGATCCGCAGCGAGGACCCGGCCGACTGGTTCTACCTGCCCGGCTGGAAGCAGGCGCCTCCTCCCGCTCCTTCGCCGGAGGCCCGCCGGCGCTGGCTGGTCGTGGCCGGAGACAGCGGGCTCTCCGCCAGGCTTGGCGGAAGGCTGGCCAGCCTTGGCGGAGAGGTCGTGGCGACCGTCCGCGAGGGCGACGATCTTCCGCCGGGCGGGTTCGACGCGATCCTGCACCTGGCGAACGCGACCGGTGGAGAGGAGTCGGAGCGCCCGTTCTTCGGGATGCTCGGCCTGGTCCAGGCGCTCGGCCGCCAGGCGACGCGGCCGATCCAGCTCGCGGTCGTGACCTCGCCCATCCACCGCGTGACCGGCGCCGAGGCGCTCTCGCCCGGCCGCGCCACCCTGCTCGGGCCCTGCCTGGCGCTGCCGCAGGAGATGCCGCACGTCTCCTGCCGGGTGATCGACGCCGATCCGACCACCGACGAGGAGCTGATCCTCGCCGAGGTCCTGGCTCCGTCCTCCGAGCGGATCGTGGCCTGGCGCCACGGCCTGCGCTGGGTGCGCAGCTTCGAGCCGATGCGCCTGGAAGCCGGGCCGACCCGCCTGCGCGAGAAGGGCGCCTACCTGATCACCGGCGGTCTCGGCGGTGTCGGCCTGGCGCTCGCCGAGCGGCTGGACGCGGACTGCGGTGCGCGCCTGGCTCTGGTCGGACGCTCCGTTCTTCCCGAAGAGAGCCCGGACGCCGAGACGGCCGAGCGCATCCGCCGGCTGCGCGAGCTGCGTCGGAGCGCCGAGGTGCTCGTGCTCTCCGCCGACGTCACGGACGAGGCCTCGATGCGTGGCGCCGTCGAGGCCGCGCGCGCCCGCTTTGGCCGGATCGACGGCGTGATCCACGCCGCGGGCGTGCCGCCGGGCGGCCTGATGCAGGCGAGGAGCCGCGAGGACGCGGCGGCCGTGCTCGCGCCGAAGGTCCGCGGCACCCTGGTGCTCGAACGGGTCCTGAGCGAGGATCCGCCGGACTTCCTGCTGCTCTGCTCGTCGCTCTCGGCGATCGCCGGCGCGTTCGGCCTCGCCGACCACTGCGCGGCCAACGCCTTCCTCGACGCCTTCGCCCAAAGCCGCGCCGGCCGGCCCGGCCCGTTCGTCTTGTCGGCGAGCTGGGATACCTGGCTGGAGCTTGGCCAGGCGGCGCGGGCGGCGCGCGGGATGCTGCAGAAGGCTCAGGAGGCAGACGGGCATCCGTTCCTGGGCCGGCGCGAGAGCGACGGCGTGTGGTCCTCCGAGGCCTCGACCGGCGCCTGGTGGGTGCTCGACGAGCACCGCCTCCAGGGCGACGGACTGCTGCCGGGCACCGCCTACCTGGAGCTGATCCGCGCCGCGTTCGCGGAGCGGTCCGCCGGAGGCACGCCGGCCATCCGCCGCGTGGTCTTCCTCGCGCCGCTCCGGGTGTACGACGGCGAGTCGCGGCCGGTCCGCATCGTCCTCGACGGCGAGGCCGTGTCGGTCGAGAGCCGCCCGGAAGCCGGCGGCCCCTGGATGCGCCACGCCGAGGCGCGCGTTTCTCCCGCGACGAGCGAGCCGCGCCGTCTCGACCTGCCGCGACTGCTCGCCGGCTATGAGCCTCGGGAAGTGCCTTCCATGGACGACTCCGGCCCGGTCCACTTCGGCCCGCGCTGGCGCAACCTCCTCCGGGAGCTGCACGTGGGAGAGGGCGAAGGCCTCGCCCTGCACGAGCTGGAGGAGAGCTTCGAGGACGACCTGAAGACGCTGCCGCTCCACCCGGCGCTGCTCGACGGCGCGACCGGGTTCATCCAGGCGTTCGCCGGCGGCGGCGCCTGGCTGCCGCTGGGCTACGAGGAGGTCGTGGTCCACGGCCCGCTGCCGCGCCGGGTCTGGAGCCGCTTCCAGCTTCAGGGGACGTCGGGAGAGACCCTGGCCTGCGACCTGAGCCTGCTCGACGAGGAGGGGGTCGAGCGCGTGGCGATCCGCGGCTTCACCCTCAGGCGGCTCGACCCGAAAGCCCTGCCCCAGCCGCTCGCCGCCGCGAAGCACGCGCCCGCGGTCGCCGGCGGCCTCCAGGCGGTCTACGGCGAGGGCCTGCGGCCGGCCGAGGGCGGCGAGGCGCTCGTCCGCCTGCTCTCGACCGCGGTGCGCTCGCCGCAGCTCCTGGTCTCGACGCGCGAGATCGGGGCCGTGCTGCGGCGCGCCGAGTCGTTCACGCCGGAGAGCCTGCTGGACGCCATGGACGAGCTGGGAGCCCCCTCGAAGATCCGGCCGAGACCGGAACTGCCGGTGCCCTACGCGCCGCCGCGCAACGACGTGGAGCGCCGCCTGGCGGAGACGATGGAGACCATCCTCCGCGTCGAGTCGGTCGGCCTCCACGACAGCTTTTTCGACCTCGGCGGCGACTCGATCCTCGCCACCCGCCTGATCGGCGCGGTGGGCGACGCGTTCGACGTCCAGCTCTCGCTGCGCACGGTGTTCGAGTCGCCGACCGTGGCCGAGCTCGCCGTGGCCGTGGTCGGCGCGCAGGCCGAGGATGTGGACCGCGGCGCGCTCGCGGCCGCCCTGGAGGAGATCCGCGGCCTCTCGCCGGAAGAGCTGCAGGCCCTGCTGGCCGAGGAGGAGCGCATGCAACAGGAGGAGATGGCGCCATGACCGATCTGTCCAATCTGTCTGCCGAGCAGATGGCGCTGCTCCACGCACGCCTCCAGAGGCTGCGCAGGAAGGAGGGAGAGGGCGGCTCGCGCCGCATCCTGCGCCGTGAGCCCGACGCCGAGGCGCCGCTCTCCTTCCAGCAGGAGCAGCTCTGGTTCCTCGACCAGCTCGATCCCGGCAGCGCGGCCTACAACCAGCCATCCGCCATCCGCCTCTCCGGCGAGGTGGACGAGAGCGCCCTGCTCCGCGCGCTGGAGGAGATCGTGCGCCGCCACGAGGCGCTCCGCACCACCTTCCACGCCGAGCAGGGCCGGCCGGCGCAGCGCGTGGCGCCGCCCGGAGACTTCGACGTGCCGGTCGTGGACCTCTCCCATGTCGAGGAGGAAGACCGTCCGGCCCTGCTGCGCCGGCTGCTGAGCGAGCGCGCCGGCCGTCCCATGGACCTCAAGAACGGGCCGCTGGTGCGCGCCACCCTGTTCCGCGTCGGGCCGGGTGAACGTGTTCTGGAGGTGACCCTCCACCACATCGTCTCCGACGGCTGGTCCATGGGCGTCCTGGTCCACGAGCTGACCACCCTCTATCAGGCCTTCCGAGCGGGCCGTCCGTCGCCGCTGCCGGAGCTGCCGGTCCAATACGCGGACTACGCGGCGTGGCAGAGGAAGACGCTCGACGGCGAGGCGCTGGAGCGCCAGATCGCCTGGTGGCGCGAGCGTCTCGAAGGCGCTCCGGCCGCGCTGGAGCTGCCGGCGGACCGGCCGCGCCAGGCGGTGCAGACCGACCGCGGCGCCGTCCGGTTGATGCGCTACCCGCGGCCGCTCGCCGAGGCGCTGAAGGGGCTTTCGGAGAGGTCCGGCTCCACCCTGTTCATGGTCTTCCTCGCGGTGTTCCAGGCGCTCGTGCGGCGCTACACCGGCCGCCTCGACGTGGTGCTGGGCACCGACGTGGCGAACCGCACCCGGCCGGAGATCGAGCCGCTGATCGGCTACTTCGGCAACCAGGTCGTGCTGCGCACCGACCTGTCCGGCGACCCGACCGTCGCCGAGCTTCTGGAGCGGGCGCGCCGCACGGTCCTCGACGCCTTCGCCCATCAGGAGACGCCGTTCCCGGCCGTGGTCGAGGCGCTGCAGCCCGAGCGCGGCCTCGGGCGCACGCCGCTCTTCCAGGTCATGCTGTCGCTCCAGAAGGCGCCGGAGGAGGTCGATCTGCCCGGCCTGACCCTGCGCACGATGCCGGTCGAGACCGGCACCTCGAAGTTCGAGCTGGTCGTGGTGCCGGTCGAGATGGCCTCGGGTCTCGGCGGCTGGGCGGAGTACAACACCGACCTGTTCGACGCCGCGACGATCGAGCGCCTGCTGCGCCACTACGAGATCCTCCTCGCCCAGGCCGCGGCGGCCCCGGGTCGCCGCCTCTCGGAGCTGGAGCTGATCGCGCCCGAGGAGCGCCACCAGCTCCTGGCCGAGTGGAACGACAGCGCCGTGGCGTTCGACGACCGTTCGACCGTGCCGGCGCTGCTCGCGGAGCAGGCGCGCCGGACGCCCGACGCGGTGGCTGCCACCTGCCTCGGCGAGAGCCTCACCTGGAGCGACCTGATGAGCCGGGCGGGCGCGGTCGCGGAGAACATCGAGCCCGGCACGGTCGTGGCGCTGCTGGCCGAGCGCGGGCTCGACTTCCTGGCCGCGGTGGTCGGCGTGTTCGCGGCCGGCGCGGCCTACCTGCCTCTCGACGCCGAGCACCCGCCGCACCGCGTGGCCCGCGTGCTCGGCGACGCGGGCGTCCGCCTGGCCCTGGCCGGAGAGGGGCTGCGCGGCCGGCTCGACGCGGCGCTCGCGCTCCTGCCGGAAGAGACGCGGCCGGAGGCTCGCGATCTTCCCCAGGGTGAGGGCGTCCTGCCGGATCTGGCGAGCCCCGACGGCCTCGCCTACGTGCTCTACACCTCGGGCTCGACCGGCATGCCCAAGGGAGCCATGATCACCCACCGCGGCATGCTCAACCATCTCTGGGCGAAGGTCCACGACCTGGGCCTGGGCGCGGGCGACGTGGTGGCGCAGACCGCCTCGCCCTGCTTCGACATCTCGGTCTGGCAGCTCCTCGCGGCGGCGCTCGTCGGCGGCCGGGTGGACATCGTGCCCGAGGACGTCGCGGCCGATCCGGCCCGCCTGCTCGACCAGGTCGAAACCGCGGGGATCACCGTGGTCGAGACCGTGCCGTCGCTCCTGCGCCTGCTGCTCGACGAGGCCGAGCGCCGCGGCGCCCGCCGGCCCCGGCTCGCCGGCCTGCGCTGGATGATCCCGACCGGCGAGGCCCTGCCTCCGGACCTCTGCCGGCGCTGGCTGGCGCTCTATCCGGACGTCCCGCTGCTCAACGCCTATGGTCCGACCGAGTGCTCGGACGACGTCACTCACCACCCGATCGCGACGGCTCCCGACACGGCGATCGTCCCGATCGGCCGGCCGGTGCCGAACCTCCGGCTGTACGCGCTCGATCCCGATCTCGAACCCGTGCCGATCGGCGTCGCCGGCGAGCTGTGGGTGGGCGGCACCGGCGTCGGCCGCGGCTACCTCGGCGATCCGGCGCGCACGGCGGAGGTCTTCTGCCCCGATCCGTTCGCGGGCGAGCCGGGCACCCGCCTCTACCGCACGGGCGACCTCGGACGCCGGCGGCCGGATGGAACGCTGGAGTTCCTCGGCCGGGCCGATCATCAGGTCAAGGTGCGCGGCGTGCGCATCGAGCTGGGCGAGATCGAGGCCGCGCTGCGCGCCCATCCCGCGGTCGCCGAGGCGACCGTGGTCGTGCGCGAGGACGGCGGCCACGCGCGGCTCGCGGCCTACGTGGTCGAGAACCTCGACGCCGCCACGGAAGAGGAGAGCCCGGCCGGGCTCGAAGGCGACAAGCTCGACCAGTGGCGGACCGTGTTCGACGAGGTCTACCGCCGCCAGGACGCGCGCTCGGAGAGCGACGAGGGGGTCAACCTCCGCGTCTGGGTGGACAGCTACACCGGCCGCGCCATGCCGCAGGAGGACATCGTCGAGTGCTTCGAGGACTCGGTCGGGCGCCTGCTGGCGCTCGAGCCTCGCCGGGTGCTGGAGCTGGGCTGCGGCACCGGCCTCCTCCTGTTCCGCATCGCGCCGCATTGCGAGGCCTACTGGGGCACCGACCTGTCGCCGGAGGTCGTGCGCGACCTGGAGGAGCGCGTGGCGGCACGGGCCGATGAGCTGCCCGAGATCCGCCTCTCCGCCCGCGGCGCGGACGAGCTGGACGGCATCCCGGAGCGCGCCTTCGACCTCGTGGTCATCAACGAGGTCGTGCAGTACTTCCCGAGCGCCGACTACCTGGTACGGGTGATCGAGCGCGCCGCCGAGCGCGTGGCGCCGGGCGGCTTCCTGTTCGTCGGAGGCGTGCGCAACCGCGACCTCCTCGACGCCTTCCACGCCTCGGTGCAGCTCTTCCAGGCGCCCGACGCGCTCGCCGTGGGCGAGCTGGCGCAGCGCGTCCGCGGCCACGTGTCGAGAGAGAAGGAGCTGCTTGTCTCGCCCGACCTGTTCCCGGCCCTCCGCGAGCGCCTGCCGCGCCTCGCCTCGGCCGGCATCCAGCTCAAGGGCGGGCGCTGTCGCAATGAGCTCACCCGCTTCCGCTACGACGTGTTCCTGCACTTCGATCGCATCGAGGAGCCTTCGCCCGACCTTTCCGGGACCTGGCTCGACTGGCGGCGCGATGGCGTGAGCCTCGACGGGCTGAGGCAGAAGCTCGCCGCGGAGTCGCCGGAGTCTCTCGGAGTCTCCGGCGTGCCCAACGCGCGGCTCCGCGAGGAGCGTCTGCTCCTCGAAAAGCTGCGCGGGGGTGGCAACGAGCCCGTGGCGGCGCTCCGCGAGGAGCTTGCGGAGTCCGTGGGAGCCGATCCGGGGATCGAGCCGGCCGACGTCTGGGCGCTCGCGGACGGTCTGCCCTACGACGTCGATCTCGCGTGGTCCGACGCCGGCCTCGACCGCTTCGACATCCTCCTCCGGCGCCGCGATGTCGGTCTTCCAGCCTCGGGCATCTCGCGGGAGGCGAAGCGCGTCCTGCCCTGGAGCCGCTACGCCAACAACCCGCTGAGCGGCCTGTTCGCCGAGCGGATCGTGCCGCGCCTGCGCGCCTTCCTGGCCGAGCGCCTGCCGGAGGCCATGGTCCCGGCGTCGTTCATCCCGCTCGACGCGCTGCCGCTCACCTCGAACGGCAAGCTCGACCGACGCGCCCTGCCGGCTCCGGAAGAGGAACGCCCGGAGCTGGAGCAGGCCTTCGTGGCGCCGCGCACGCGCGTCGAGGAGACGCTCGCCAACCTCTGGGCCCAGGCGCTGCGGCTCGACCACGTCGGCGTGCACGACAACTTTTTCGAGCTTGGCGGCGACTCGATCCTGAGCATCCAGATCATCGCCCGCGCCGCGCAGGAGGGGATCCAGATCGCGCCGCGCCAGATGTTCCAGCACCAGACCATCGCCGAGCTGGCGGCGGTCGCCGGCACGGCCGGCCTGGTGCGGGCCGAGCAGGGCCCGGTCACCGGCGAGGCGCCGCTCACCCCGATCCAGCGCTGGTTCTTCGACCTCGACCTGCCCAACCCGCACCACTGGAACTGGAACGTCTCGTCGTTCTTCGCCGTCCGCCGTCCGCTCGACCCGGCGCGGCTCGACCGCACCGTGCGCGAGCTGCTGCGCCACCACGACGCCCTGCGCACCCGCTTCGTGCCCGGGCCGGAAGGCTGGCGGCAGGTCTTCGCCGGGCTGGACGGCCCGACGCCGTACGTCCATCTGGATTTGTCGGCCCTCCCGGAGACGCTCCGCCGGAGCGCGATCGAAGCCGCGGCGGCTGTGGTGCAGACGAGCCTCGACCTCACCTCTGGACCGGCGCTCCGGGTCGCTTCGTTCCGGCTGGGAGCGGGGGAGCCGGACCGCCTGCTCCTCGCCGTGCACCACGCCGTGCTCGACGGCATCTCCTGGCGCCTGCTGCTCGAAGACTTCGAGACGCTCTACGCCGGCGCCGGACCGCTGCCGGCCAAGACGACCTCGTTCAAGCAGTGGATCGCGCGCCTGGCCGGCCACGCCCGCTCGCCGGAGGCCGCCGCGGAGGCCGGCTGGTGGCTCGACGAGCGTTTCCGCCTGTCGGCGCCGCTGCCGGTCGATCTGCCCGGCCCGCGCGACCCCGGCCGCGAGGCCTCGTCGCGCACCGTCGCCCGCACCCTGGACGCGGACGAGACGCGCGCGCTGCTGCAGGAGATCCACGGCGCCTACCAGACGCGCATCGACGACGTGCTGCGCACCGCGCTGGTCGAGGCCTTCGCGGGCTGGACCGGCCACCGCCGGCTGCTGGTCGATCTCGAAAGCCACGGCCGCGAGCACCCGTTCGAGGACGTGGACCTGTCGCGCACGATCGGCTGGTTCACGGCCATGTATCCCGTGCTCCTCGACCTCGAAGGCAACGCCGGTCCGGGCGAGGCGCTGATCGCCATGAAGGAGCAGCTCCGCCGGCTGCCGCCCGGCAGCGGCCTCGGCTACGGCGTGCTGCGCTACCTGGGCGACGAAAGCCAGGCCGCCCGCCTGCACGGCCTGCCCAGGGCCGAGGTGCTGTTCAACTATCTTGGCCAGATGGGGGGCCAGATGGGCAGCGCGGACCCTGAAACGGAAGGGCTCGCGCTCTTCGCGCAGGCGCCGGAGCCGGGCGGCCCCGCACTCGACCCGCGCGGCGCGCGCAGCCACCTGCTGGAGATCAACGCCGTGGTGCTCGACGGCCGCCTGCGGGCGGAGTGGACCTACAGCGCCGACCGCCACCGCCGCGAGACCGTCGAGCGGCTCGCGGATGCGTTCTTCGATTCGCTGCGCGGCCTCGTCGCGCACTGCCGGAACCCCGAGGCCGGCGCCTACACCCCGTCCGACTTCCCGGAAGCCGACCTGAGCGCCGACGACTTCGCCTCGCTGATGGCGCGGCTGGACAAGAGGTGACCCGTGTACAAGATCAGCCTGATCAACATGCCGTTCGCGAACCTGAGGCTGCCGTCCATCGCGCTGACCCAGCTCCGGTCCGTGCTGGAGAAGGAGCTGGGCGACCAGGTCCGGGTGCGGATCCTCTATCTCAACCACGACTTCGCCCACTTCCTCGGTCTCGATCTCTATCAGGGGATCGCCGGCGCGCTGGAGGCGAACAACTCGGGCATCGGCGACTGGTTTTTCCGCCAGGCCGCGTTCCCGCGCCTCCCGGACAACGCCGAGGCCTACTTCCAGCGCTACTTCCCGTCGCTCACCCCGGAGCGCGCGCAGATCCGGCAGCAGGTGCTCGCCAAGCGCTCGGGCCTCGAACGCTTCCTGCAGAAGCTCGTCATGCAGCACAAGCTCGACCAGGAGGACCTGGTCGGCTTCACCTCGATGTTCGCGCAGAACACAGCCTGCTTCGCGCTGGCGCGGCTGGTCAAGGAACGCCGCCGCGAGGCGGTGACGGTGATGGGCGGCGCCAACTGCGAGGCGCCCATGGGCCGCGAGCTGGCGCGCCACCTCGAGGCCGTGGACTTCGTGTTCTCGGGCCCGGCCCTGGTCAGCTTCCCCGAGCTGGTGCGCTGCCGCATCGAGGGGCGCCACGACGACTGCCACCGCATCCAGGGGGTGTTCTCGCGCTCGAACGTGGATTCTCTCGAAGGTCATAACGCGATCGGGAAGGAGCTGCCGATCGACGTGCCGGTGGCACTCGACTACGACTCGTTCCTGGCCGATCTGAGCCGGAGCTTCCCGAACGGCCGGATCGAGCCCTACCTGCTCTTCGAGACCTCGCGCGGCTGCTGGTGGGGCGAACGCTCGCACTGCACGTTCTGCGGCCTGAACGGCGGCACCATGATGTACCGCTCGATGCCGCCGGAGCAGGCGCTGGCGCTGTTCCGCAACCTGTTCGAGCGCTATGGCGACCGCTGCCGGCGCTTCGAGTCGGTGGACAACATCCTGCCGCGCGAGTACCTGACCGACGTCCTGCCGCATCTCGCGACGCCGCCCGGAGTGTCGCTGTTCTACGAGGTCAAGGCGGACCTGAAGGAGCGCGAGATGGAGGTGCTGAGCAAGGCCGGCGTCACCGCGATCCAGCCCGGCATCGAGGCGCTCTCGACCTCGACGCTGCGGCTGATGGGCAAGGGCACGACCTCGTTCCAGAACCTCGCCTTCCTCAAGAACTGCGTGCGCTTCGGCATCACGCCGTCCTGGAACCTGCTGATCGGCTTCCCGGGCGAGACCGAGGAGGTCTACCGCAAGTACCTCGACGACCTGCCGCTCCTCGCCCACCTGCCGCCGCCGTCCGGCGCCTTCCCGGTGCGCTTCGACCGCTACAGCCCGTACTTCACGCGGTCGGCGGAGTACAAGCTCGACCTCGCCCCGTACGACTTCTACGGTGCGATCTATCCGTTCGGCGACGAGGCGCTGGCCAACATGGCCTACTACTTCCAGGACCGGCGCTACGCCGACTACATGGACCAGCTCATCACCTGGCAGGGACGGCTCGCCACGGCCGTGGCGGCCTGGAGCGAGCGCTGGCTGCGGGCGGACGGCGGTCTCGCGCCCGAGCTCGCCGTGGTGCGCACGGCGGGCGGCGCGTTCGTGCGCGACACGCGCTCGGGCGCGGCGGTCGAGCACCCGCTCGACGACCTCGGCCTGCGTATCCTGGAGCTCCTCAACGAGAAGGGCTGGCGGCCGGCCGACGTCGCGCGCCAGGCCGGCGCCGGCGAGGAGGAGGTCGCGGCCGAGATGGAGCGGCTCGCCGGGCTCGGCCTGCTGTTCGAGGAGAACGGACGCTGGAGCAGCCTGGTGATCCTGGAGCGCGACGGGGCCGTAGACATGCCCGGGGCCGTGCTGGCCGCGACGCTTGGAACGGTCGCGGCGGAGAGAGCATGAAGCCGGAGAACCTCGAAGCCGTCTACCGGCTGTCGCCGAGCCAGGAAGGGATCCTCTTCCACACGCTCTACGAGCCGGCGTCGAGCCTGTACTTCCTGCAGCTCGCGGTGACCGTGCGCGGCCGCCTGGACGCCGGCGTCCTGCGCGGCGCCTGGGAGGACCTGGTCGCGCGCCATCCGGCCCTGCGCACCGAGATCCACTGGCAGGGTCTGGAGAAGCCGGTCCAGGTGGTGCAGCGCCGGGTCGCCCTGGTCTGGCAGGAGGAGGACTGGACCGGCGTGCCGGAGCGCGCGCGCGAAGAGCGTCTGGCCCGCTTCCGCGAGGCCGACCGCGAGCGCGGCTTCGACCTTTCGCAGGCGCCGCTACTGCGCCTGACCCTGATCCGCGCGGCCGAGGACCTGTGCTACTTCGTGTGGAGCTTCCATCACGTCGTGATCGACGGCTGGTGCCTGCCGATCGTGTTCCAGGAGGTCTTCGACCTGTACACGGCGCGCCTGCGCGGCGAGAAGGCCCAACTGCCGCCGGTCCGGCCTTACCGGGATTACATCGCCTGGCTCCAGCGCCAGCTCGCGCAGTCCACCGAGGCGTTCTGGCGCGAGTCCCTGGCCGGCTTCACCGCGCCGACCCCGCTGGCCGCCGGGCTGCCGGCCGCTCCGGCGGCCAGCCGCGAGTTCGGAGAGCTGGAGTCGGAGCTGTCGCCGGAGGTTTCGGCGGCGCTCTCGGGCCTCGCCCGGCGCCGCCGGCTGACGCCGAGCGCGCTGCTCCAAGCCGCCTGGGGCCTGCTGCTCGGCCGCTATGCGGACGTCGAGGACGTGGTGTTCGGCGCCACCTTCTCCGGCCGCTCGGCTCCGGTGCCGGGCATCGAATCGATGGTCGGCCTGTTCATCAACACTCTGCCGGTGCGCGTCCGGCTGTCCGGCGACGCCGCGGTCGGGCCGTGGCTGCAGGAGATCGGCGACCGCCACGCGCAGCTCGTCCATCGCGAGCACTCGCCGCTCGTCGAGGTCCAGGGCTGGAGCGAGGTGCCGCGCGGCGTGCCGCTGTTCGAGAGCCTGCTGGTCCTGGAGAACTATCCGATGGACCGCGCGGCCGGCGCGCTCGCGAAGGCCGTGCCGTTCACGATCGAGATGGCGCCGATCGTGAGCGAGAACAACTACCCGCTCGCCTTCGTGGTCTTCGCTGGCGAGCGCTACCTGCTCCGCCTCAAGCACGAGACGCGGCGCTTCGGCGAGGACGTCGCCGCCCGCCTGCTCGGCCACGTGGAGAGCCTGCTCGAGGCGATCGCGTCGGCTCCCGACGATCTCCCGCTGCGCGACCTGCCGATGCTCCGGGAAGCCGAGCGCCGCCAGCTCCTCCGGGAGTGGCAGGAGCCCGGGCCGGAGGTGCCGGCGCGGACGCTGACCGCCCTGTTCGCCGATCAGGTGGAGCGGGCTCCGGAGCGGGCCGCGGTCACGCACGAGGGCCGCTCGTGGACCTACCGCGAGCTCGACGCGCGGGCCAACCGGATCGCGCGGGCGCTGATCGACCGTGGCGTGCGGCCCGGCGGTCGCGTGGCGCTCTGCCTGGAGCGCTCGCTCGACCTGCCCGCGGCGATCCTCGGCGTGCTCAAGACCGGCGCCGCCTACGTGCCGATCGACCCGGTCCACCCCGAGGAGCGGCGGCGCTACGTGCTGGCCGACAGCGGCGCCTCGGGCCTCGTGACGGACGCGGCCACGGCGGGTCTCTGGAACGAGATCGGCGTCTGGAAGCTGAGTCTCGACAGTTTGACCGGCGATGCCGACGATCCGAGGCTCGACCTGTCGCCCGACCTGCCGGCCTACGTCATCTACACCTCGGGCTCGACCGGTCAGCCCAAGGGCGTGCTCGTCACCCACCGCAACGTGGCGCGGCTGCTCGCCTCGTCCGCGCTGCGGTTCGACTTCGGGCCGCAGGATGTCTGGACGCTCTTCCACTCCTACGCGTTCGACTTCTCGGTCTGGGAGATGTGGGGCGCGCTCCTCCACGGCGGCCGGCTCGTGGTGGTGCCGTACTGGACGAGCCGCTCGCCGCGGGACTTCGACGCGCTGCTTCGCGAGGAGGGAGTGACCGTCCTCAACCAGACCCCCTCGGCGTTCCTCGCCTGGATGGCAGAGGAGAGCGGAGGCAGCGCGCTGCGCTGGGTGATCTTCGGCGGCGAGGCCTTGGAGCCGGCGACCCTGGCGCCCTGGTTCGAGCGCGGCCGGAGCGCGCGGCTGGTCAACATGTACGGCATCACGGAGACCACCGTCCACGTCACCTTCCAGGCGCTCGGCGCCGGCCGGGACACCGGCATCGGTCTTCCGCTGCCGGGCTGGAGTGCCCACGTCCTGAACCGGAGCCTGGAGCCGCTGCCGGTCGGCGTGCCGGGCGAGATCTGCGTCGGCGGCGACGGCGTGGCGGTCGGCTATCTCGGCCAGGCGGAGCGGACCGCCGAGCGCTTCGTGCCCGACCCGTTCGCGACGGAGCCGGGGGCCCGGCTCTACCGCTCCGGCGACCTCGCGCGGCGGCGGCCGGACGGCGTGCTGGAGTACCTCGGCCGGATCGACCGCCAGGTCAAGATCCGCGGCTTCCGGATCGAGCTGGGCGAGATCGAGGCGGCGCTCGCGCGGCATCCGGCGATCCGCGAGGCCGTCGTGGAGGTCCGCCGCGACCGCGCCGGCGAGCCGCTGCTGGTCGCCTGGATCGTGCTGGCTGCGGGAGAGGCCATGCCGGAGCTTGCCGAGCTACGGAGCTTCCTCGCCCCGTTCCTCCCCGAGTACATGCTGCCCGGCGCCCTGGTGGTTCTGTCGGGTCTGCCGCTCACGGCGAACGGCAAGGTGGATCGCCGGGCACTGCCGGAGCCGGAGGCGCCGCGCGGCGCCTCCGAGGTCGAGCCGCGGACGCCGCTCGAAGCCTTCCTCGCCGGCCTGTGGCGCGAGACCCTGGGCGTCGAGCGGGTGGGCGTCCACGACGACTTCTTTGCGCTCGGCGGCAGCTCGATCAGCGGCGCGCGCCTGGTCAACCGCCTCCAGAAGCACCTCGGCGAGATCGTCCACGTGGTGGCCATCTTCGACGCGCCGACGGTCGCGAAGCTCGCCGCGCACCTCGCCGCGGAGCACCGCGAGGCCGTGGAGCGCGTCTGGGGCGGCGGGTCGGTCGGCGAGGTCGTCGTCGAGGCAAGGATCGAGAAGGTGGAGGAGGAGGCGATCGCGGAGTTCCTCCGCAACCTCCAGTCTCTGCCAGCCGTCGCCGCATCCGTCCGAAACCCGTCCGCGGTGTTCGTGCTCTCTCCGCCTCGTTCGGGCTCGACGCTCCTGCGCGTCATGCTCGGCGGGCATCCGAGGCTCTTCGCGCCACCGGAGCTCGAGCTGCTGTCGTTCTCCACCCTGGAGGAGCGGCGGCGCGCGTTCGCCGGGCGCGACGCGTTCTGGCTGGAGGGGCTGATCCGGGCCGTCAAGGAGGCCCTGGGCTGCGACGCCGGGCGGGCGCGGGAGGTGGTCGTTGGCTGGGAGGACGAAGGTCTCGGCACGCTCGCGGCCTACGGCCGTCTCCAGGCCCTGATCGGCGAACAGCGCCTCGTAGACAAGACGCCGTCCTACGCCCTCGTCCCCGGCGCGCTGCGGCGGGCCGAGGAGGGCTTCGAGGCGCCGTTCTACATCCACCTGGTGCGGCACCCCGCCGGCATGATCCGTTCGTTCGACGAGGCGAAGCTCGACCAGCTCGTCTTCCGCCGGGAGCACTCCTACTCGCGCCGCGAGCTGGCCGAGCTGATCTGGGTCGCGAGCCACCGCCGGATCCTCGACCACCTGGCCACGGTGCCGCCGGAGCGCCAGGCGCGGGTGCGCTTCGAGGACCTGGTGGCGGCGCCGGAGCGCACGCTGCGCGAGCTGTGCGGGCGCCTCGGGCTGGACTTCGACCCCGCCATGGCGCGGCCCTACGACGACCTGGGCCGCCGGATGGCGGACGGCCTCCACGCCGAGTCGCGCGTGCTGGGCGACGTCAAGCTCGCCGGCCATTGCGCCGTGGACCCGGCCGTCGCCGACCGCTGGCGCGCCGACCTGTCGGAGGCCGACCTCGGCGGTCCCGCGCGCGAGCTGGCCGTCCGCTTCGGGTATGAGCAGGCCCCCGCGCCGCTCTCGTTCCCGCAGGAGCGCCTCTGGTTCCTCGACCGCCTGATGCCCGGGAGCCCGGCTTACAACATCCCGGTTTCAGTGAGGCTGACCGGCCAGCTCGACGTCCACGCCCTGGCCGCGAGCCTGCGCGAGGTCGTCCGGCGCCACGAGGTGCTGCGCACCCGCTTCGACGAGGAGGATGGACGTGCGGTGCAGCGAGTCGGAGACGCCGTGGAGGTGCCGCTCCCAGTCGTCGATCTCGCCGCGCTGCCGTCCGCGCGAGGACTGGAGGAGACCCGCCGGCTGGCGGCGGAGGAGGCGTCCCGCGGCTTCGACCTCTCGCGCGGACCGCTGCTGCGGGCGGCGCTCGTCCGCCTCGACGGCCGCGAGCACGTGGCCCTCTTCACGATGCACCACATCGTGAGCGACGGCTGGTCGATGGGCATCCTGATCCGGGAGGTGGGAGCGCTCTACGCGGCCTTCACCTCGGGACGGCCGTCGCCGCTGCCTCCGCTGCGGCTGCAGTACGCCGACTTCGCCCGCTGGCAGCGCACCAGCCTCTCGTTCGAGGCCGACCTCGGCTACTGGCGCCACCGTCTCGAAGGCGCTCCGGCCGAGCTGGAGCTGCCCGCCGACCGGCCGCGGCCCGCGGTCGCGACCGGCGCTGGCGGCGAGAGATCGATCGGGCTTTCCGCTTCTGCCGTGGCGGCGCTGGCGCGAGACGGTGCGACGCCCTTCATGGCCTTGCTCGCCGGTTGGAACGCGTTGCTGCACCGGCTCACCGGAGAGACCGACCTGCTGGTCGGCACGCCGGTCGCGAACCGCAACCGAGCCGAGCTGGAGGAGCTGATCGGCTTCTTCGTCAACACGCTCGTCGTGTGCACGAATCTGGCCGGTGATCTTCCGTTCCGCGGCCTCGTGGAGCGGACCCGCGACGCCGCGGTCGGCGCGTTCGCGCACCAGGACCTGCCGTTCGAGAAGCTGGTCGAGGCGCTGGCGCCGGAGCGCAGCCTGGCGCGCACACCGTTTTTCCAGGTCATGCTGGCGCTCCAGAACGCGCCGTTCGAGGAGCTTTCGCTGCCCGGCCTCGCGCTCTCGCCGTTCCCAGCCGAGACCCCGGCGGCCAAGTTCGATCTCTCTCTCCTCGCGGCTGCTCGGGGCGAGGAGATCCTGCTCTCCCTGACGTTCAGCCGCGACCTGTTCGACGAGGCCACCGCCGAGCACCTGCTGCGCGCCTACGTCACGCTCGTCGAGGCCGCCGCCTCCTTGCCCGAGGCGCGAGTCGCGGACCTGCCTCTCCTCACCGAGGGCGAACGCGACCAGCTCCTGCGGGAGTGGAGCGACCCAGCCGAGCCGGTGGATGCTCTCGTGCCGGAGCTGTTCCGCCGCCAGGCCGAGCGGACACCCGACGCCGTGGCCGTGCGCCAGGACGGGGCGACGGTCACCTACCGCGAGCTGGCCGAAACGGTGGAGCGGCTGGCGCGCGGCCTGCGCGCGCTCGACGTCGGGCCCGAGGCGCGGGTCGGCCTGTTCCTCGACCGTTCGCCCGAAACCGTGACCGCGCTCCTGGGCGTGCTCGCGGCCGGCGGCGCCTTCGTGCCGCTCGATCCCGAGCTGCCAGCGGAGCGCCTCGCGTTCCTCCTGGAAGATGCGGGCGTGGCCCGGATCCTCACCGCCGGCCGCCTGCTTGGAGCTTTGAAGACCGCTCTGCCGGTCCATACGGTCGAGGATCTGACGACCTCGGAAGCTGATGAGGCTCTGGCTCCGGTCCTTGCCGACGCGGCGGCCTACGTCCTTCACACCTCCGGCTCCACCGGGCGGCCGAAGGGCGTCGTGATCGGGCATCGCAGCCTTGCGAATTACCTTTCCTGGATCGGCGGCTTCCTTGCGGATCAGGGAGTCGAGGCGTTGCCGGCGCTCTCGCGCCTGAGCTTCGACGCCTTCCTCAAGCAGCTCCTCGCGCCGCTCCTGCGCGGCGGCGAGGTCTGGCTGTTCTCCGATTCCGACCCGGACCGGCTGCTGTCGGCTCTCGGCAGCCGCGAGGGCACGGCCTTCAACGGCGTGCCGGCGCTCTGGCGGGCGCTGCTCGAACGGATCGAGGCCGGCGCTCCGGCTCCCCGGACTCTTCGTGCTGTGCTTCTGGGCGGCGACCGCGTGTCTCCGGACCTGGTCGCGCGCACCGCTGCGGCCTTCCCGCAGGTGGCGGTCTGGAACCTCTACGGCCCCACCGAGGCCACGGCGAACGCCACGGCAGGGCGGCTCGGTATTGGCGTCGAGCCGGCGCTCGGCCGGCCGGTGGCGGGGGCCCGCGTCCACGTGCTGGACCGCGGCCTTCAGCCCCTGCCTCCCGGCGTGCCGGGCGAGATCTGCATCGGCGGCGCAGGCTTGGCGCGCGGCTACGACGGTCTGCCCGCGCTCACGGCCGAGCGCTTCGTCCCGGCCCCATCAGGCGGCCGGCTGTATAGGACCGGAGACCGCGCCAGGCTCCGTCCGGACGGCGCTCTCGAGTTCCTCGGCCGCCTCGACCATCAGATCAAGGTGCGCGGCGTGCGCATCGAGCCCGGCGAGGTCGAGGCGGCGCTCGCCTCTCATCCGGCCGTGCGCGAGGCCGTGGCCGGAGCCCGCCGTGGTCCGGACGGCGAGGAGGCGCTGGCCGCCTGGTTCGTGCCGCGGGACGCCGCGCCGACCGTCTCCGAGCTGAAGGAGCACCTGCGCCGGCGGCTTCCCGAGGCCTTCGTGCCGTCGTGGCTGGTCGCGGTCGCCGAGCTGCCGCGCACACCGAGCGGCAAGATCGATCGAGCTGCGCTGCCCGACCCGCAGGTCTCCGTTGGAGAGGCCGTGGACGCGGCGCCCCGCGGACCCGCGGAGGAGATGCTCGTCGGGATCTGGGAAGACCTGTTCCAGCGCTCCGGCATCTCGACGGCGGATGATTTCTTCGACCTCGGCGGCCACTCGCTGCTCGCCGTGCGCCTGGCGTCGCGCATCCGCCACGCGTTCGGCTTCGAGATGCCGTTGCGGACGGTCTTCGAGCATCCGACGATCGCGGGTCTCGCCGCGGCGCTCGACGCCCGAGTCCGCGGTGTCCTGGAGCCGGAGCCGCCCATCGCGCGGGCTCTGCTCAACGGTCCACTGCCGCTCTCCTTCCCGCAGCAGAGGCTGTGGATCCTCGACCGCATCGAGCCCGGCTCGCCGGTCTACAACATGCCGCTGCCGATCGTCCTGGAAGGAGACCTGGACGGGACCGCCCTCGCCCGCGCGCTCGGCGAGATCCTGCGGCGCCACGAGGTGCTGCGCACGCGCTACGCGGCCGGCCCTGACGGCGAGCCGGAGCAGATCGTCGAGCCGCCGGCTCTCGGCCTGCCGCGGGTGGACCTGCGCGGCCTGCCGGAGTCCGCCCGCGAGATCGAGCTGCGCCGCCTGGGCGAAGCCGAGGCGCGGCGTCCGTTCGACCTCGGCCGCGCGCCGATGCTGCGCGCCACCCTGGTCGAGCTGGAGCAGTCGCGACTGCTCCTCCTGACCCTCCACCACATCGCGGCGGACGGCTGGTCGCTGGAGGTCCTGCTGCGCGAGGCCTCAGCCCTCTACACCGCCTTCGTCGCGGGCGAGCCGAGCCCGCTGGCCGAGCCGGAAATCCAGTACGCCGACTACGCCGTCTGGCAGCGCCGGCGGCTGGAGGAGATCGACGGCCTGACGTCCTGGTGGCGCGAGCGCCTCTCCGGAGCGGCTCCGTTCGAGCTGACGCCGGACCGGCCGCGCCCCGCGGCTCCGGACCATCGCGGCGCCCGGGTTCCGCTCCAGCTCTCTCCCGGCCTGACCGCGTCGCTGCGCGAGGCCGGACGGCGCGAGGGAGCGACGCTCTTCATGGTCGGCCTCGCCGGTTTCCAGGCCCTGCTCGCCCGCACGACCGGGCGGCGCGACGGCGTTCTCGGCTCGCCCACCGCGAACCGGGACCGGCGCGAGATCGAAGGCCTGATCGGCTTCTTCGTCAACATGCTGGTGCTCCGCGGCACCGTTGTGGAGCGCGAGTCCTTCTCCGGCCTGATGGCGCGGGTGCGGGAGACCGCCCTGGGCGCCTACGCCCATCGCGAGCTGCCGTTCGAGCGCCTGGTCGAGGCGCTCCACCCGGAGCGCGACCCCGGCCGCAACCCGCTGTTCCAGATCGTCTTCCAGCTCCTGCCCGCGGCCCGCGCCGCGCGCGCCGACGGGCTCGGGCTGCGCCGGCTGGAGCTGGAGCGCGGCACCACCCAGTTCGACCTCGGCCTGTCGTGGATCGACGACGGCCAGGGCCTCGCCGGCACGATCGAGTACGCGACCGACCTCTACGACCGGACGACGGTGCTCCGGTTCGCGGAGAGCCTGGTCCGGCTCCTCGAAGGCGTGGCGGTGCACCCCGGCGCCGATCTCGATCGCATCTCTCTGCTTTCGCCGGCCGAGGAGCACCAGGTTCTATGCGAGTGGAACGACACGGCCGGCGCCGATACGGCCGTCCTCGTCCATCGCCTTTTCGAGGAGCGCGCCGCGGCGGCTCCGGAGGCGGTGGCGCTCCTGTACCGCGACGAGACCGTGACCTATGGCGAGCTGAACCGCCGCGCCAATCGGATCGCGCACCGCCTGCGCCGGCAGGGCGTGGGCCCGGAGGCGCCGGTGGCGGTCCTCCTCGACCGCTCCGCCGAGCAGATCACGGCGTTCCTGGCGGTGCTCAAGGCCGGCGGCGCCTATGCGCCGCTCGATCCATCCTACCCGGCGGAGCGCCTCGCGCTGCTCCTGGAAGATCTCGGCGGACCGCTCGTCCTGACCTCGGGAGACCTGCAGATGGCCGAGGCGGAGGACGAGAGCACGGAGAACCCGGACCCCGGGCCGCTCTCCGGGTCGAGCCTGGTCTACATCCTCTACACCTCGGGCTCGACCGGCAGGCCCAAGGGAGTGGCCGCGGTGCACGAGTCGGTCATTCGACTGGTGCGCGGCGGGTTCATGGACCTCGGTCCGGAGGAGACATTCCTCCACCTGTCCCATCCTTCCTTCGACGCCTCCACGCTGGAGATCTGGGCGCCGCTCCTCCACGGCGGCCGCTTGGCGATCCTGCCCGCCGGCACGCCGTCGTTGGAGGACCTGGCCGGCGCCATCGCGCGCCACGGCGTGACCTCGGTCTGGCTCACGGCCGGCCTCTTCCGCGTGGTCGTGGACCGCGACCTGGAGACCTTGCGCCCGCTGCGCCAGGTCATCACGGGCGGCGACGTGGTGCCGCTGCCGCAGGCCCTGCGCGTCCTGGAGGAGCTGCCGGGCTGCCGTCTCTACAACGGCTACGGCCCGACCGAGAACACCACGTTCACCACGGTCCACCCGATCTCCTCCGAGGACGCGCGCAGAGGCTCGGTGCCCATCGGCCGGCCGATCGACGGGGGCCGGGTCATGATCTTAGACGGGACCTTTCCCGCGCCGGTCGGCGTACCCGGAGAGCTGTGCGCCGGCGGCCTCGGTCTCGCGCGCGGCTACTTCGGGCGCCCGGACCTGACAGCCGAGCGCTTCGTCCCGGACCCGTCCGGAGTGGGAGAAAGGCTCTACCGCACCGGCGACCTCGCGCGCTGGCTGCCCGCCGGCAGCGTCGAGTTCCTCGGCCGGATCGACGCGCAGGTGAAGATCCGCGGCTTCCGGATCGAGCCCGGCGAGGTCGAGTCGGTCCTGGCGGGCCATCCCGGCGTCGAGACCGCGGCGGTCGCGGTGCGACTCCCCGCCGGTACCGCTGGCGACAAGCGGCTCGTGGCCTGGTTCGTACCGTCCGGAACGGACGAAGTCTCGGCTGCGGACCTGCGGGCCTGGCTCAAGAGCCGTCTTCCCGAATTCATGGTGCCCGCGGCTTTCGTGCCCATCCCGGCGCTCCCCCTGACCGCCAACGGCAAGGTGGATCGCGCCGCCCTGCCCGAGCCGGAAGCGGAGAAATCCGAGGGAGGCGCGCCGCGCACGCCGGCCGAGCAGGTGCTGGCGTCGATCTGGAGCGAGCTGCTCGGCGTGCCGTCGGTCGGCCTGGAGGATGACTTCTTCGAGCTCGGCGGCCACTCGCTGCTCGCCATCCAGCTCGTCTCGCGAGTGCGCGAGACGCTCGGCGTGGAGATCCCGCTGCGCGCCCTGTTCGAGCGCCCGACGCTCGCCGGCATGGCCGGGGAGATCGCGGCCGGGCAGGGCGTGGCCGCGCCGCCAGTCGTGCCGGTGAGCCGCGACGAGCCGCTGCCGCTCTCCTACGCCCAGCAGCGCCTGTGGATCCTCGACCAGATGGAGATCGGCCTCACGGCCTACAACCTGCCGCTCGCCGTGCGGCTGGCCGGCGATCTGGATATCGCG
>JBEQUE010000146.1:0-54224 GCA_040349255.1 Acidobacteriota bacterium
CCGAATCCACCAGCGTCACGTCCGGCCCCGCCACGCGCCGCAGCACGGGCACGAGGAGCGGGTAATGCGTGCAGCCGAGCACCAGAGTGTCGACCCCGGCGTCGAGGAGCGGCCGGAGGTAGCGCTCGGCGATCTGCTCGGTGATCGGATCGTCGTGCCAACCCTCCTCGACCAGCGGCACGAAGAGCGGGCAGGGCCGGCTCAGGATCTCCAGGTCCGGCCGCAGTTGGCGCAACGCCTTGGGGTAGGCGTCCGAGCGCACCGTGGCCTCGGTGGCGATCACGCCCACCCGGCCGCGGCTGACCTCGGCGGCCTTGCGGGCGCCGGGCTCGATCACGCCCCAGGTGGGGACGTGCGGGTCGAGGTTCGGCAGGGCGAGCGCCGAGGCCGTGTTGCAGGCCACCACCACCGCCTTGACCCCGCGCTCGGTGAGGAAATCGATGTTCTTCCGGGTGTAGCGCGTCACCGTGTCCGGCGACTTGCTGCCATACGGCAGGCGCGCCGTGTCGCCCAGGTAGAGGATCGACTCCCGCGGCAGCCGCCGGCGCAGGGCGGTGACCACGGTCAGGCCGCCGACCCCGGAGTCGAACACCCCGATCGCGTCGATCACGGACGCGCCACCAGCGTCCGGTTGGGCAGGAGCGGCCGGCTCATGTCCACGTGGCCGGCGAAGGTGTCGCGCTGGAAGCCGTTCCAGAGCAGGACGACGCGCTGGGCCTCGGGGATGTTGAGGCAGATCGAGTCCACGATGCTGAAGATCCGCTGGACCTCCTCGGTCGAGCCCGAGGCGGGCGGCTCCTCGTGCCCCTCCCAGACCAGGTCGAGGTAGAGGACGTCGTCCGCCAGCAGGACCGAGCCGAGCTTCACGCCGTCCGGGAACGGCCGGTAGAGGCCGCTCGCCTTCGGACCGGCGAGCACCGCCTGCACGATCTTGCGCGCCCGGTCGCGCGGCGACTCGGTGACCTGGAGCTCGCGGCGCTCGCTGCCGAGCGCTCCGCCGTCGGCCGGGAAGTAGAGCGTGAGCTGGACCGGCTCGCCGGGCCCGGCGGCCTCGCCTTCCACACTGGGCTTCGAGCCCGGCGCGCCCTCCTTCCCCGCCAGCAGCCACCAGGCGAGGCCGCCGACCAGGAGGAGGAGCGCGAGGCCGAGGACCACCCCCGCCGCGCGCCGGCTCATGGCGTCGGGGTCCCCCCCGGCATCGCTTCCGGGGCCGGCGTGCCCTGCGGAGCGGGCTGGGTCGGGTCGGGCTTGTTCTCCACCAGCGCCTTGTAGCGCTGGACCGAGCGCACCAGGGCCTGGATCAGGCCGCTCCGGTACTCCGGGTCCTGGAGCTTCTTCTCCTCGTCCGGGTTGCTGATGAAGCCCAGCTCGACGAGCACGGCCGGCATGTTGGCGCCCATCAGCACCCGGAACGGCGCCTGCTTGACGCCCCGGTCGCGGAGCTGGAGCGTCTGGTTCAGCTCGCCCTGGACCATGTTGGCGAAGCGCTGGCTCTCGGAGAGGTGATGGGTCTGCGCGAGGTCCCAGAGGATGAGCTGGAGATCCTCCATCGCCTGGGCGTCCGCCGTGGCATCGGCCGGCGCCGGCGAAGACTCCGCGTTCTCGTCGGTCGCCGACCGGGCGGCGCGGGCATCGGTCGCCTCGGTGCTGAGGATGTAGGTCTCGGTTCCATAGGCGCCGGAGCCGAGCGACGAGTTCAGATGGATGGAGATGAAGAGGTCTCCCTTGTTCTGGTTCGCGATCGGCGTCCGGGTGTCCAGGGGGACGTTCGCGTCCTCGGTGCGAGTGAGGACGACGCGCAGGCCGATCTGCGCCAGCCGGTCGGCGAGATCGCGGGCCAGGGCGAGGGTCAGCTCCTTCTCCTGGATGCCGCTCGGACCGATGGCGCCGGTCTCGGTGCCGCCGTGTCCGGGGTCGATCACCACCGTCCGGATGCCCGGCGGCAGCGCGGGAGCGGGCCCGGCGGTCGCCGGCGCCTGCACGCTCGACGGCTGGTGGACGTCGAAGACGATCCGGAACGGGTTCTCGAGGACGTAGCTCTGCACCTCGGCGCCGGGCGCGAGCTGCACCCGGATCTGCTGCGGCGCGACCGCGACGTCCTGGACCAGCGGATCGGCGACCTTCTCCTGCTGGAGAGGCACGGCCAGGCGGTCGGCGGTCATCAGGACCGTGACCGATCCCTCCTGCCGGTCGATCCGGTAGCGCGGCATCTCGGCGAACTGGAGGACGACCGTGGTGATCCCCTGCTGGTGGACCACGTCGGTGACCACCGACAGCTCGCGGGCGCCGCGGCGGGTGATGAGCAGGCGGGAGGCCTCGGGCCGCCATTCGAAGGCGTAGCCCTGGAGGTCGCCCCAGGTCTTGCGCAGGAAGTCGGCGGGTACGAGGACGCCGCCCTCGCCGCGCACCGGCGGCTGGGAGAGGGAGACGATGGCCTCGCCGACCGTGATGATGGCGCTGCCGACCCCGAGCACCACCTCGGTCTGGTCGATGGCCAGGGTGAGCCCTTCGCCGGACTCGTCCTGGGAGATCTCGCCGCCGAGGCTGTGGGCGAGGGCATCCAGGCCGAAGAGCGGGCCGCCCGGCGCGATCGTGACCGGGACCGGCAGGGTCTGGCCGTCCAGGCTGACGGACGGCGTGCGCTCGGTATTCGGAGGGGGTGGAGAGGGCGGGACGGGCGCTGCCGGGGGAGGTGCCTGGAAGGCGGCGACCAGGACGGCGGCGAGGAGGAGACCGGCCAGCGGGGCTCCTCGGAAACGGCGGTCTTTCACGCCCGAGAGGATACCACCCCGCCGGGCTTTGAAAGAGGCTCTCCGAGTGTGGTAATCCTTTGCCTCGCCGGAGGAGCCTTGTCCGCCTCTGGATTCATGGGGAGAGACCGCGATGGAGATCCGGCAGTTCCGCGTCGTCATCCGTGCCAAGAGCTTCGACCGCACGTGCCGCTTCTATGGCGAGTCGCTGGCCCTGCCGCGGCTCCAGAACTGGGACCGGGAGGACGGCCGCGGCGCCCTGTTCCAGGCCGGCTCCGGCGTCGTCGAGGTCCAGGGCCGGCCGGCCGGCAACGACCGCGGCTTCGACGAGACTTTCGAGTACCAGGGCCCGCAGCAGAAGATGTCCCTGGTAATGACCGTCCCGTCCGCCGAGCAGGCCTACTCGGAATGCCACTTCCGCGACAAGAACATCCCCGGCGGCCTGCGCAAGGACGAGGAGGGCAACCTCCTGTTCGAGACCCACGACCCCGACGGCGTCCGGATCATCTTCCTTCAGAAAGAGTGATCTCGGGGAACGGGACGATCAGGAAGCAGTAGGGCGCGGCCGAGCGCTTCCGGCCGTCCAGGTCCTTCATCGTCGCCTCCAGGCAGATCCTCTCCTCCACCTGCCCCTGGTCGTACGGCACCAGCGCGGTCACCTGGAGGTCCACCGTCCCGCAGGCCGGGATCGATCCGTTCCAGAGCAGGGCCTCGGTCGGATCTCCGGACGGTTTGTCGACCCTCTCGAACGTCCCGCCTCCGGCGAGGACCTTCAAGGAGACGAGCCTCAGGTCCGGCGGGAGCTCGTGCTCCAGCTCGGGGCCGTCGCCGTCGAGGAGCGACCCGGGACCGTCGTTCTCCAGCCGCAGGTGGTAGGTGATCTCCTTGCCGGAGAGGACGCTCCGGTCCGCGCTTTCGATCCACCCCCGGACGCCGACCGGCCGCTCGATGCGGGTCGTCGGCGACAGGGTGCATTCCTTCTTCGTGTCTCCGCTCACGACAAAGGCCTCGGCCTGGATCGCAGCCGGGGCCTCGCAGGCCCGGGGCACGGCGAAGGTGACGCGGAACTTCTTGTCGCCTCCTCCCGGGATCGACGCCGAGCAGCGTCCCGGCTTGCATCGGCCGGTGCCCAGGTCCGGCGTGGTCGAGACCTGCAGCTCGGCCGGTTCCGGCTCCTTGCCCTCGTTATGGACCTGGACCGTGTAGGTCACCATGGACCCGGCCGGCGCGGAAGCGGGCGGGCTCTCGAACTCGCACGTCAGCTCCGGATCGGGATCCTTCGGGATCGGGAAGCAGCCCTTGACCCCATCCGTGCCGCCGAGGAAGATCTCGCGCTGCCCGTTCCGGGTCCGCAGCGCGACGGACCGGCCGAAGAGGCCGCCGCAGCCGCACTCGTCGACCCGGCTGCCGTCCGTCAGACGGAAGAGGTAGGCCGAGCCGTTCCCGGGAGCGCCGACCAGTGCCCCGGCCTCGTCGATCGCGACGGAAGCGCCGAGCAGCCGACCCGGCTTCGGATCGCCGGGGTTGAGCTCCGCCGTCCTCGTCCAACCCTCCGGCTTCAGGGTGAAGAGGTAGGCCGAGCCCGCGGCGTTGTTGTCGGGCAGATCGGCTCCGGGCGCCCCCACGACGATCGAGCTCCCCCGGATCGCCACCGACGCGCCGAACTGGATGTCGCCCGCGCGGAAATCCTTGCTCGCCCAGAGCTTGGCGACCGCCCCCTCGATCCCATCCCGGAACACGTAGACCGCCCCGAAGTTGTAGAGCTCCCGGAGGTCGTCCGCGTACGGGGCGCCCACGACGAAGGTGTTGCCGTCCACGGCCACCGAGGCGCCGAACCGGTCGTTGAGCCGGCCGTCGCCGGGCCGGAGGATCCTCTTCAGGTCGAACGTGTCGGCCGAATAGACATAGGCCGCTCCCTCGCGGAAGGATCCGTCCTCGGGAGCTCCGACGACGAGCCATCCGCCTCCCAGCGCCACGGAGGCGCCGAACCGGATGCCCGGCCGGCGCAGCTCCTCGACCAGCTCCCACTTGTCCCTGTATGCATAGACGCGGACGACTCCGTTTTCCCCGGTCGCCAGCAATCCACCCTGAAGCGCGACGGCTTCTCCACCATCTTCGAAGCGAAAGCGGGGCTCGGCCGCCGCCGGATCGTCGAAGAGCTCCAGCCTGGACGGGCCGGCCGACGCGAGCCAGCCGCCGTCCGCGCTCAGGGCCAGACCCGGCGAGGCCGGGGGGCCGGCGTAGGGAACCGGTTTGCACGCCTCCGCGGCCAGGATCGGAAGAGGGACGGCGAGCGGGACCAGCAAGAGCAGACCGAGTCGTTTCAGCATGGCTACCTCGGCGGCCGGGTGGTGAAATCCCGCAGCAGCACCGGAGGATCGCCGAGCTCGTCCGGCACGGACCCGGTGACGTCCGGGTCCGGATCGGCTCCGGTCTCCGTCGGGATGGTGTAATTGAGGATGTCCACCTCGGTCCCCATCCCGTGGTCGTGGAAGACGAAGACCATGTGATGCAGGACCTCGGCGGCGTCCTTAGGGCGGTTTGCGGCGAGGTACAGCTCCACCAGCTTGGTGTAGATGAGGGCGTCGAACGGCGGGTCGCCGTCGGGCGGCCCGGTGACGTCGTCCTCGCTCACGGCCCTTTCGAGCTGGAAGATCCCGGACGTGGGGCATGGGCAGTCCTGCCACCGCCCCAGGGAGGCGTAGTGCAGACCGAGGTCGTGCCGGTAGCGGTAGACCTCGGTCCGGTCCGGCCGGCTCTTCCGCAGGCCGTCCTCGTTCCACAGGGCCAGTTGGTCGATGGACGGCAAGTCCTCCGTGGCGGCAGGAAGGTCGAGCATCCGCCGGAAGGAGACGAGGTCCGGCTCTTCCGGGGTCAGGAGGACCGCGAGCCGGTAGAGGTCGCCGGCGGCCGCGAGCCTCCCCGCCTGCCGCTGGCTGTCGCCGAACGACCGGACGAGGCTCCGGAAGGCCCGCCGCGGACCGGGCCGCTCCGCCCACCAGGAGAAGCGCGCCGGATCGGAGCTGTCGCCCTCGTTCAGAGCCAGGAGCTCCTCCGCCCCCGGCCCGATCCGGGCGTCCCCGGTCAGCCCGGCCAGGACCTCGACGCCCTCGCTCGGCAGCAGCTCGCCCGGGGGTATCGCCTGACCGGCCCGGGCCTCCGCCAGGAGGGCGAGATACGTCTCGTCCGGCTCCTCCCGCAGACGCGCGAGAGCGACCTCCCAGGCCCAGACGTACCGATCGTGATCGAGGAGGGAGCGCAGATAGTCGGGGATGGCATCGGGGCGGTGCTGCGACAGCAGGCCGACCAGGCTCTCGTGGGCCTGGAGATCCGCCTGCTCCTCCAGGACGGCGCGGTACTGCTCGACCGCCGGCTCCCAACGCCCGCGGGCGGCCAGGAAGTCGCCATAGTTCCTCCGGTAGAACGGCCGGAGAGGAACGTCCAGGCCGACGGCCCGCCGGAAGTGCCGCTCGGCTTCTTCATCGCGGCCGAGGTCGGCGTCGACCCGGGCGAGGTTGTTGAGAGCCGCGCCCCGGTCGGGATCGAGCTCGAGAGCCTGCCCGAAGTCCGACGCAGCCTCTTCCAGGAAGTTGCGTTTCCGGCCGGCGTCCGCCTCTGTTTCCGCGGCGGCAACGTTCTTCACCCCCCTGTCGAGCCAGCAGTCGACCGCGCCCTCGCCCGCGCAGCTCCCGGGAGCCGGTGCGGCCTGCATCCAGAGGAGAAGGAGAGCGGTGGCGGTCATGGCATCTCGATGTCGCCGCAGACCTCCTCGGGCTTCCAATTGAAGCTCTTGAGGAGAGCCCGAGTGCGGCCGGGAATCCGGTTACCGATCTGGGAGTAGAAATCCAGCCAGTCCTGGCTTTTGCCCTGTCCGATCCGGTCGGCCTGCTCCTCGGTCGCAAGCTGGAGCCGGCTCTGCCAGTTCTTGGCTTCGAGCAGACAGGGGTTGACCCAGAAGGCTTGCTTCGCTCTGCGCCCCTCCTCCGTCCGCAGGCGGAACTCGAGATCCACCTGGGTGCCTTCTCCGGCCGAAAGGCGGCAGGGGCCGACCGGCAGGCCGATCACCTTGCTGGCCTGGGAGATCAGGAGATCCTCGGTCTGGACGACGGGCACGAACGCGAACGCCCGGATCATCTCGTTGGCGAAAGGCTGGTCGTGAGCCAGGGCGCTGAATCGCTTGATCAGGTTGCTCTTCCACGCGCCCCCGCTCTGTCCCGGCACCTGGGAGTCCTCCGCGCTGTACAGCACGCCGGCCTGGCCGAGGCTCAGCTCTTCCCGCAGTTGACCCTCGGCGATCACCTGGAACTTGAGCAGGATGGGGACCTTCTCGTTGTTCAGGATCGACCCGTCCTGGGTCATCAGGACCTGAAACACCCCTTTCCGGGGAGTGTCCGCAGCGTTCGCGGACCATCTCAGAAACCGCAGGCCGGGCTCGCTCCGGAGATGGCCGGCGAGGAACTCGGACATCTGCTGTTCGAACAGGGGACGCGCCGTCAGCTTGCCCTGCAGACCTGGATGAGCGATCCCGAACTTCACCAGGATCACGGGCTGCTCGTTCCGCTTGCCGCAGTCCAGGGCGAAGGCGCGGAGGGGATCGGCCATCGCCAGCGCGAAAATCAGAGCAATTGCGTGTCTAAACCGGTCTGATCGGAACACAGTTCTTCATCCTTTCGCTGAACTCGTCGTCGTCCTCGGGCGCAAGGGCAACGCTCTCCTCGGAGACCGGAGCCCGGACCTGAAACAACTCCTCGCCCGACTGGCGGCAGAAGACCCGGATCGTGACCGCGGCTCCCGGCCGCAGGCGGGCCGTCGCGAGATAGCTCCTCTTCTTCGGCGCCGTCTCCGCTTCCTCGCGGGACGCCCGCCATCGCAGGACGCTCTCGCTCGCTCCGACCTCGATGGCCCTCTCGTCCTGGGGGTAGAGACGCTCCATCCCAGCCCCCTCCCTCACCTCCACTCCGATCTCGAAGGTCCGCCCGGGCGGCTTGTCCGCCTCCTTGCCGTCATCCAGATAGTCGGCGAAGGCACCGGCGGGCTCGATCCGCAGGACCGGAGTGGTGGCGCTCGACTGCCAGTGCCGCCAGGTCCCGAGAGCCAGGACCAGAGCCGCCGGCGCCAGGGCCAGGGCCACGCGGCGGCGTTTGAACATCAGGGAGGCCAATTTCTCCATCGCCTCCCGGACATCGGCCAGGTGCTCGGACCGGAGGATCCACTGGATCAGCCCGTACACGACGCCGAAGACCACACCGAACCCCACGGTCGTCGTGCCCGGACTCCCGCCGAGCGGAATCTCCGCCAGGAACGGCACGTAGATCTTCAGCAGAAAGTACGAGGAGGCCAGGATCGTCACCTCCGAGGCGGCGCTCAGGATGGGAACCCAGAGCGGTGGCGGCGGGGGAGTCGGAGCCTTTTTTTCAGGCACGGTTGCGGAGCCGGGGTCTTCGCCCATCGCTACCTCCTGAAACGCTGGAAGTGAGGGGGCCCGTATTGGCCAATCGTTCAACGCTCCATGAGACACTTGATCCTCATCCTGGTCCTGCTCAGCGCGGGAGCCGGCCGAGCTCAGGCCGCCGAGGTGACGCTCTTCGACACCGCCTTCGCGGAAGGAGTCTGGTTTCTCAGCCAGGGCGACGCTCCGGAGGCCGCCGTCCAGTTCCGCAGGGCGCTGGAGCACCGGCCCGGCGACGGCTTCGCCCGCTACCTGCTCGGCCTGAGCCTCCTCCAGTCCGGCGAGCCCGCGGAAGCCGCGCGGGAGATCGCCGCCAGCCTCGAAGCCGATCCGCCGCCGCCCGTGGACCGGAGCCGCATCCTCGCCGACCTCGAAACCGCCCGGCTGGGCGGCGAGAGCCCGGAGGTCGAGCTGCCCGAGGTCTCCGAGCAGGCGCAAAAACCGCGGCGCTGGAGCGGTTTCGTGTCGCTCTCGGCCGAGCACGACTCGAACCCCAACCTCCTGGCGGACGATCTCACCCTGCCCGTGCTCCCGGGCGACAGCCTGGCGGTCAGCGGGCACAGCGACGACACGGCCGCTCTCGGCAGCCTCCAGGCGAGCCTCCGGCCGGTCCGGCTGCCGGCCGGCTGGACCTTCGGGATCGACCTCACGGCCGGAGGCTCCCACTACCAGGAGCTCGACTATCTGGACGCGGCCCGGGCCGGCGCTTCCTTCCAGCTCTCCCGGGGTCTCGCTCCGGCGCTGACCCTGGTCCTCCGGACCGGCGCCGAGGAGGTCTTCCTCGACGGCTCCGCGTACCTGCGGACCATGAGCGCCGGGGCGGCGCTGGTCTTCTCGCCCACGGTCTCGGACACCACCCGGCTCGACCTGCGGTATCAGGACCGGAGCTTCGCGAATCATCCGCTGGCCGATCCGCGGCGCAGGGGCGGCGAGACCGGGTTCACCCTGCGCCAGACCCGCGCCTTCGGCCGCCGGGACCGCTACGTCTCGCTCGGGATCACGGCCCTGGACCGCCAGGCCCGCCCCGAGTTCCAGCGCGCCGCGCTGGGGGGATCGATCGACGCGGCCCTGCCGCTCGGCCGCGGCCTGGCGCTCGCGCTCTCGGGTTGGCTCGACCGTCAGCAGTTCGACGACCGCGCCTCGAACCTGGTCGATCCCCAGGGACCGGCCCGGGACGACCGGAGCTGGGGAGCCTCGACGACGCTCACCGTTCCTCTCACCGAGAGGCTCCAGGCCCGGCTCCGGGGCTCTTACAGCCGCCGGACCTCGAACGTCGGCTTCGGGAACGGGCTCGACCTAGGCTACCGGCGGACCGTCATCGGTGCCGGCCTGATGTGGAGCTTCTAGCGGTCCTGAGGCGTCTGTTCCTGGGTCTCGGCGGCCTGCCAGTCGACGCGGAAGACCGGGACGGCCTGGGCCTTGCCCTTGAGCGACAGGGGCTCCAGGGCGGCGAGGGTCGGCGGGCTGGCGAGCGACTCGCGGAGCGACTCCGAGACCAGGATCTCGCCGGGCCCGGCCTCCGAGCAGAGGCGGGCCGCGATGTTCACCGTGTCGCCGATCACCGTGTACTCCAGCCGCCGGTCGCTGCCGATGTTGCCCGCGAACACGTCGCCCGAGCAGATCCCGACCCCGGCGGACAGGGTCGGCCGGCCGCGGCGCCGCCAGTCCTGATTGAGCCGGCGGAGGGCGCGCTGCATGGCGATCGCCGCGCGGGTGGCGCGGTCGGCGTCGTCCGGCCGCGAGAGCGGCGCGCCCCAGAGCGCCATCACCGCGTCGCCCATGAACTTGTCGAGCGTGCCGCCGTGCTCGAAGACGATCTCCACCATGACGGTGAAGTACTCGGTCAGGAGGCTCGCGACGTCGTCCGGATTCATGGCCTCGGCGATCGAGGTGAAGCCGCGGATGTCGGAGAAGAGCACGGACACCTGCCGGCGCGAGCCGCCGAGTTGGACCGAGCCCTCCTCGCCGGCGATCTGCTCGGCGAGGTCGGGAGCGAAGTAGCGCTGGAAGTTCGACAGCACGACCGCCTCCCGGCGGGCCCGGTCGATGAGACGGCTGTTCTCCAGGGCGACCGCCGCCATGCCGGAGAAGGCGGCGAGGAACTCCAGGTCCTCCTCGCTGAAGGAGTGGGTGGCGCCGAGGTTGTCCAGATAGATCAGGCCGAGCAGGGTACCCTGGCTGCCGAGGAGAGGCGCGCAGAGCGCACTCTGCACCCGGTGGTGGAGGATGGTGCCGTCGCCCGCGAGGTCCACCGGGACGTTTTCCAGGAGGACGGCGACCCGTTCGTGCACCGTCTTGCGGGCGATGGCGCTCGGCACCCGCCAGCCGTCGGGAGCGGCAACGCCGTCGCGGTGCCGGGAGATGCGGGGGACCAGATCCTCCTCCTCGCCGGCCATCAGGATGGCGACCCGGTCCACGCTCATCACCTGGAACGTGAGATCGACGATCCGTTCGAGGAGGTGGCCGATGTCGGTCTGGCCCGACAGCTCCTTGGCGATGTCGATGAGGAGGTCGAGCTTCTTCTCCTGGCGGTCCTCGGGAGACTGGCCGCCGATCCGCAGCCGCGAGGTGCCCTGGGGCTCCTCGGAGAGGCGGGCCGCGATGTTGGCGGTGCCCTGGACCGGCATCTTGCGCAGGATGGTGGCGTCGAGCGGCGCGTCCTCGATGCCGGGCGTGAGGATGGCCGTGGGCTCCTCCTCCCGGACCTCGAAAGGGACCTTGCCGAACGCGATCCGGGCGCCGGACAGCGCCACCCCGTCCCAGATCCGTTCGCCGTTGAGGAACGTGCCGTTGGTGGAGGCGAGGTCGCGCACCCGCACGCCGTCGCCGCCGGCAGCGATCTCGACTTCCGCATGCTGTCGGGAGACAGTGGGGTCCTGGATGGAAAGATCGCAGGCCACGGAGCGGCCCACGACCACCGGCCGCCCTCCTACAGGCACCGAACGCTGTCCATCGGCGGAGACCAGCTTCCAGGGCACGTCCCGTACGGTACTACAAGCGGAGCCCTGAAATAACCCGGGGTTGATGGCTGTTTGAGGACTGTGCTACCCTTCGCGCGTCGTTGGGTGGCCTCGCAGTCACCAGCCGATTCGTGGCGCATTCGTCTAGGGGTCCAGGACGCCGGCCTCTCACGCCGGTAACACGGGTTCGAATCCCGTATGCGCTACCAGCCTTCTTTTTTCCTCTCTCCAGAATCAGCCCGTATCCTCCTCCGGTGCAGTAGAAGGCTTACCGCCGCCGGAGACGAAAGTGAAACAGAACAGATTTCCTCCAGGCTGGGACGAGGATCGGGTCCGCCGGGTCTTGGCTCATTACGAAGAGCAGACCGAGGTCGAGGCGGTAGCCGAGGACGAAGCCGCCTTCGAAGACCGGACCCAGACGGTCATGGAGATTCCCACGGAACTGGTGCCGGCTGTCCGGGAGCTCATCGCCCGTCACGGGCGCTGACAAACGGAAGGTACGAGCCCGCTGTCTGCCTGGAAACGGCCGATGTTTGCAGGGCAGACGAAAAACATCCTGGGCCCTGCCAGGAGCTGCCGGCCGCCGGAGAAGCCCTGCCGGGCACGGCGCAGGCTTGTCGGAAGGGCCGACAAGCCTGTCGGCGGCGAGATAACGTTGTTTTTCCGCCCGACAAGCTTATCGGCGAAGAAACAACCTTGTTTCCCGGCCGACGACCTTGACTTGCCGCGGATAACGTTATCCTGGCTCTCGCTGACGTTATCTTGCCGCAGACAGCCTTGTCTCGTGGCCAACAAGCTTGTCGGGCTTCCCGATAACGTTGGCGGGTGGCGGATAAGCTTGCCGCGCCATGGATAAGTCGAGCCTCCGTGCCGACAACCTTGTTTTCCGGCAGATAAGTCAGTCCTGCCGCGCGCCAGGCTTGCGCGACGCCCGACAAGGTTGTCGCGTCTCCGGCAACCTTATCGGGCCGCGGATAAGTCGACGTCGCCTCCCGACAACCTTATCGAGCCGTGGATAAGTCGACACCGCCTCCGACTCAGTTCACCCATGGCCCCTTGCGCACGTCGCCTCCCCGGTCGCCCCGTTCGCCCGGGATCACGCGGAAGCCCCGCTTCTTCTTCGCCCGGTCGAGCTTGCGCTGGATCCACCAGCGCTCCAGCCGCAGCCGGTACTCCCGCAGGTCGCGCCGGCCGAGGCCGATCTTCCCGCTCCGGGCGATGTAGGCCCAGGAGATCCCGATCGCCGCGCAGATCCCCACGAAGCCCGGCAGGTCCCTCGTCATCAGGAAGCCGATGAACGCCAGCAGGATCTCCAGCGCGATCAGCCAGCCGGCCTCGATCGGCAGGATGAACATGAAGAGGATCGTGGCTCCCCGGTGGGCCCGCGCCCAGGCGGCGAGGAGGATCGACAGGAGCGTCCAGCTCTGCATCAGGTAGAACGGCTGCGGCGGGTCCCACCCCGCCGCGTGGCCGGCGAGGCTCACCAGGGCCGCCAGGATGCCGGCGCCGACGCTCGCGAAGAGCAGCAGCCGCCAGAAGTGGCGCCGGCCCAGGCCCCAGTAGACATCCCGCCCCCACAGGAACAACAGGATCAGGTTGATCACGAAGCCGAGGCTCGGGCCCCAGGCCTCGACGTACGGATAGGTGGCGAGCTGCCACAGGAATCCCCGCTGCCAGACGTCCGGGGTGATCGTCAGGAGCTGTGTGATGAACCGGGTGCTCTCGAACGACGAGAGCGTCACCGTCACCAGGAGAGACGCGGCGATGAGGAGGAGGTCGCGGGGGATCGGGCCGCTCAGGCCTCCTCCCCCGCCTCCGAGGACGGTGCGTCCGGGTCGTACGTTCACGGGCTCAAGAGTACCGCACCCAGCGCACCAGCTCCGGGATCGTCGGCTTCTTGCCGTACATGAGGACGCCGATCCGATAGATCCGGCTGCTGAACCAGACCATCAGGAGCAGGAAGCCGACCGTCAGCGCGTACCCGACCGCGATCTGCCAGAGCGGCGGCGTCTCGACGAAGATCCGCAGCGGCATCAGGATCGGGGTGAAGAGCGGGATCATCGACATCACCGTCGAGGTGGAGGAAGACGGCGAGTTGATCACCATCGGCATGACCATCGCCGGGATGGCGAAGAGGATGCTCAGGGTGCCGGCCACCTGCTGCGCCTCCTGGAGGTTGTTGAACGCCGAGCCCAGCGCCGCGTAGAAGCTCGCATAGACCATGAACCCCAGGATGAAGAAGGCCAGGAAGTGGAACGCCGCCGAGGGCGCGAGCGACGGCAGCTTGAACTCGTCCGGCAGGGTGCCCAGCGCCGCCACCACGCCCGGCGCGGAGAGCACGACCAGCGTCAGGAGCCAGATCGCGAACTGGGTCAGGCCCACCAGGCAGATCCCGGAGAGCTTCCCCATCATGAGCTCGAACGGCTTGACCGCCGAGACCAGGACCTCCATCACCCGGGTCCCCTTCTCTTCCAGGACGCCGTTCATCACCTGCTGCCCCCAGATCAGGATCGCCAGGAAGAGCATGAAGAAGAGGATGTAGGCGGCGAAGAAACCGCCCGCCCCGCCCTCCGCCCGGCTGCCCTCCTTCGAAACCTTGATGGTCTTCAGGTCGACCTGCTTCGAGAGGGCGCCGATCTTGTCGGGGTCGAGCCCTGCATCGGCCAGCCGCACGCGGCGCACCGCGTCGGAGAGCCGGCGCTCCAGGGAGCCCTGGGTCATGAAGTTCGAGACGCTCCGGCCGTGGTACTCGACCGGGTCGCCCGTGAGAACGCCCGGCGTGATCCGGATCCAGGCGTCGACCTCCTTGTCCAGGACCCGCTTCGCCAGCGACTCGTCCTGGGCCTTCCGGTCCACCCCCGCGGGCTCGACCACGAACTGGACGCTGGAGATCTTCCGTTCCATCTCGTCGTTCTTCCGCAGCGGGTTGGATGACTTCGGGTCCGGCCGCTCCTTGACCAGCTCGGGAGCGACCCGGGTGGTCTCGTCCACGACCACCACCTGCTGGCTCGTCTTCGTGCGGGCGAGGAAGACCGAGGGGAGCACGGTCATGGCCACCGCGAACAGTGGAAAGAGGACCGTGCCGATCCAGAAACCCTTGCTCGCGACGCGCTGCAGGTACTCGCGCCGCGCCACGATCTGTATGTTGTCAAGCCGCATCGCGCACCGCCTTCAGGAAGATCTGCTCCAGCTCCGGCTCCTCGGAGCGGAACTCGTGGATCCGCAGGAACTCGACCATCCGGCGCAGGGCGTCGGGGCCTTCGGCGTCGGGCCGCAGGAGGAGCTTGGCCACGCCGTCCTGAACCACCGCGTGCTCGACCTCGGGCAACTCCCGGACCCGGTCCAGGTCGCCCTCGGCCACCAGGCGGTAGGCGTTGCCCGCCACTTGGCGCTTGATCTCCTTCAACCCGCCGGTGAGGACCACCTTGCCGTGTGAGATCAGGCAGATGTGGTCGCACATGCGCTCCGCCAGCTCCATGCCGTGGGTGGAGAGGATGACGGTCTTGCCCTGCTTCCGGTGCTCGATGAACAGGTCGCGGAACAGCTCCTGGTTGATCGGGTCGAGGCCGGAGAACGGCTCGTCGAGGATGAGCAGGTCGGGCTCGTGGAGCAGGGTGCCGATGAGCTGGATCTTCTGCTGCATGCCCTTGGAGAGCTCCTCGACCTTGGATTTCTTCCATTGGCCGAGCTCGACCCTCTCCAGCCAGCGGTCGATGGCCGGCAGGAGCTCGCGGCGCCGGCGGCCATGGATCTCGCCCAGGAAGAGGAGCTGGTCGAGGACGGTCATTTTGCGATAGAGGCCGCGCTCCTCGGGCAGGAACCCGACGCGGCGCAGCTCCTCGGGGCCGCGGGGCCTGCCGAAGAGGTGGATCTCGCCCGAGTCGGGCGCGATGATGTCCATGATCATGCGGATGGAGGACGTCTTGCCGGCGCCGTTCGGGCCCAGGAGGCCGAAGATGCTCCCCTGGTCCGGCGCCGCGAACGAGACGCCATCCACTGCCACGAACTTGCCGTAGCTCTTGCGGACGTCTCTCAGCTCTAGGCTGGAGGCCATTTGTTTTAACCCTCCGGAGGAGTGGAAGTTGTTTCCTCCTCCTGTTCTACGCAAAGGCCCGGGGCCGGGTTCAGGCCTTCATCAGCGGCTTCGGCGCCTTGAGCTTCTGGAGCACCTGCTGCGGCGTCTCCTCGACCAGCACCGGCGTGCCATGGATCCAGACTCGGCTGCCCAGGCCCGAGGGGGCCAGGGCGGTGATCGCGTCCACCCGGACGTAGACCGCCTGCCGGTCCCCCTCCGCCTGCTTGAGCGAGATCCACTTGTCGTCCATCGGCTCCGATCCTACCCCATCGCCTCCGCCCGGCGCGGCAACATCCCGGCGTTTTTCCCGTATAGAGAGACAAGCCGTGTAGCGCCGGGGGAATGGGTTCGGCTATCCTGACGTCCCGTACATCCGTCTTCAAGGAGGCATCTACATGAAGCGCAAGACTTTCGCGGGCCTGCTCCTCGCCGGCCTGATGGCCGTGGCCGCGCAGGCTCAGACCGTGGACGAGATCATCGCCAAGAACATCGAGGCCAAGGGCGGCCTCGACAAGCTCAAGGCCGTGCAGAGCATGCGGATCAGCGGCAAGATGATGGTCGGCCCCGGCATGGAGGCCCCGATGGTCATCGAGATGGCCCGCCCGCACAAGGTCCGCATGGAGTTCACCTTCCAGGGCATGACCGGCATCCAGGCCTACGACGGCAAGGGCGGCTGGTCCGTGATGCCGTTCATGGGCAAGAAGGAGCCCGAGCCCATGTCCGCCGACGACCTCAAGCAGGCCGAGGACCAGGCCGACATCGACGGCCCGCTGGTCGATTACAAGGAGAAGGGCAACCAGGTCGAGTACCTGGGCAAGGACGAGATCGAGGGCACCCCGGTCCACAAGCTCAAGATCACCAAGAAGAACGGCGACGTCCAGACTCTCTACCTCGACGCCGACAGCTACCTGGAGATCAAGGCCGAGGGCAAGTCCAAGGTGCGCGGCCAGGAGATCGAGGGCGAGACCACCTTCGGCGACTACAAGGAGGTCGGCGGCCTGATCTTCGCCCACTCCATCCAGTCCAAGCTCAAGGGCGGCCAGGGTCCGGGCCAGACGATCACCTTCGAGAAGGTCGAGATCAACCCGGACATCCCGGCCAGCCGCTTCGAGATGCCCGCGGCGAAGCCGGCCGAAGAGAAGCCGAAGCAGCAGTAAAGCCGGCTCCCCCGCTCCCACGATTCCGGACGGGCCGCTCCCGCGGCCCGTCGTTTCCCTTCCTTTTCAAGAGAGAGGACTCCGCGTCATGCGCACACCCCAGAGGATTCTTTGTCTCTTCGCAGTCGGGCTGGCGGCCGCAATGGGGGCGACAGCCCAGACCGAGATCGACTCCAGCACCTTCGCCGGCCTGGAGGCCCGCCCGATCGGACCCGCGGTGATGAGCGGCCGCATCGCCGCGATCGATGGGGTCGCCGGGGGCGCCGCCGACCCGCTCACCCTCTATGTCGGCTCGGCCAGCGGCGGCCTCTGGAAGTCGAAGGACGCCGGCGTCACCTTCAAGCCGGTGTTCGACAAGCACACCCAGTCGATCGGCGCCGTGGCGGTCGACCCGAAGAACCCCCAGAACGTCTGGGTCGGCACCGGCGAGTCCTGGACCCGCAACAGCGTCTCGATCGGAGACGGCGTCTACAAATCCACCGACGGCGGCGACAACTGGCAGCGCGTCGGTCTGGAGAATTCCGAGCGTATCGCCCGCATCCGGGTGAGCCCGGCGGACGGAAACACCGTGTGGGTCTGCGCCACCGGCCGCCTGTGGAACGACGGCGAGGAGCGCGGCGTCTACAAGACGACCGACGGCGGCAAGACCTGGAAGCGCACGCTCTACGTCGACGCGAAGACCGGCTGCTCCGACATCGACATCGACCCGCAGGACCCCAGCATCGTCTACGCCGGCCTGTGGCAGTTCCGCCGCGGCGCCTCCTACTTCAGCTCCGGCGGCCCCGGCTCCGGCCTCTACAAGAGCTCCGACGGCGGCGAGACCTGGAAGAAGGTCGAGGCCGGCCTGCCCAAGGGCGACAAGGGGCGCGTCGCCATCGCCGTGGCCCATTCCCGACCGTCCACCGTCTACGCGGTCGTCGAGTCGAAGAACACCGCGCTCTACCGCTCCGACGACACCGGCGAGAGCTGGCGCGAGATGAACTCCTCGTTCAACATCCAGGTGCGGCCGTTCTACTTCGCCGTCCTGGCCGTCGACCCCACCGACTTCAACACGGTCTACAAGCCGGGGCTCTCGCTCACCTACAGCACCGACGGCGGCAAGACCTTCAACTCCTCCTTCGGGCCGGGCGGCGGCAGCGTCCACGGCGACCACCACGCGCTGTGGATCAACCCGAACGACCCGAGCGAGCTGGTGCTCGGCACCGACGGCGGGGTCTATATCTCGAACGACAAGGGCGGCCACTGGCGGCACGTCCAGTCGCTTCCCGTCTCGCAGTTCTACCACGTGAGCTACGACATGGACTGGCCGTACCGGGTCTACGGCGGCCTGCAGGACAACGGCTCGTGGTCCGCGCCGTCGCGCGGCGCGGCCGGGGTCCAGAACCGCGACTGGCGGAGCATCGGCTTCGGCGACGGCTTCTGGGCCTTCCGCGATCCGAAGGACCCCGACCTGGTCTATGTGGAATACCAGGGCGGCAAGATGTCGCGCCTCCGCCTGTCCACGGGCGAGAACCGCGACATCCAGCCGCTGCCGGGCAAGGGCGAGCCCGAGTACCGCTACAACTGGAACACCCCCATCCACCTCAGCCCGACCCGGCCGGACACGATGTACATCGGCTCCCAGTTCCTCTTCCGCACCCGGGACCGCGGCGAATCGTGGGAGAAGATCTCGCCCGACCTGACCACCAACGACCCCGGCCGCCAGCAGCAGCTCAAGTCCGGCGGCCTGACGGTCGACAACTCCGCCGCGGAGAACCACACCACCATCTACACCATCGCCGAGTCGCCGAAGAACCCGGACGTGGTCTGGGTGGGCACCGACGACGGCTACATCCAGGTGACCCGCGACGGCGGCAAGAGCTGGACGAACGTCACGAAGAACCTGCCCGGCGTGCCGGCGAATACCTGGGTCTCGACCGTCGAGGCCGGCCGCTTCGAGGAGGGCACGGCGTTCGCCACGCTCGACGGCCACACCACGGGCGACATGAAGACCTGGGTCTTCAGGACGGCCGACTTCGGCCAGACCTGGAAGCCTCTGATGACGCCCGCCCTCGACGACGCCGGCTACGCGCACGTGATCCGGCAGGACCTGGAGAACCCGGACCTGCTCTTCCTGGGCACGGAGCTCGGCCTCTACATGTCGGTCGACGGTGGCGCGGCCTGGGCGCGCTACACCGGCGGCGACTTCCCGCGGGTGGCGGTGCGCGACATCGCGATCCATCCGCGCGACGCCGATCTCATCCTGGCCACCCACGGCCGGGGCGTCTACATCCTGGACGACATCACGCCGCTGCGGAACCTGAAGCGCGACGTGCTCGACCAGGAGGTCGCGTTCCTGCCATCGCGGCCGGCGCCGATGGTCATCCCGTCGGCGATCCAGGAGTTCCCGGGCGACGAGGAGTACATCGGCGCGACGCCCGAGGAGGCGGCCTACGTCACCTACTACCTGAAGAAGCGCCACATCGTGGGCGACCTCAAGCTGGAGGTCTACGACGACCAGGGCAAGCTGCTCACCACCCTGGCCGCCGGCAAGCGCAAGGGGATCAACCGGGTGACCTGGCCGATGCGGCTCAAGGCGCCGCGCACGCCGGGCGGCAACTCGGTCATCCAGGCGCCGTTCTCGTTCGCGGGTCCGCGCGTGCTGGCCGGGAGCTACACCGTCAAGCTGACCAAGGGCGGCCAGACCCTGGCGAGCCAGGTGCAGCTCGTGGCCGACCCGCGCAACCCGCACACGGCCGAGGACCGGCAGATGCAGTACGACACGGTCCTGAAGCTGCACGGGATGATGGAGCGCCTGACCTACGTGGTGGATGCCACCCTGGGCGCCCGCGACGGCCTCAAGGCGCGCGCCGAGGCGCTGCCGAAAAACGACGCCCTGAGGAAGAAGGCCGAGGCGCTGGCCGACGAGCTGACGAAGTTCCACGCCACGCTCGTGGCCACGGGAGAAGGCGGCTGGCTCTCCGGCGAAGAGCAGATCCGCGAGAAGCTCGGCACCGTGTACGGCGGCGTGAACGGCTACGAGGGTCGCCCGAGCCGGACGCAGCTCGACCTCGTGGACGCGCTGTCGGAGCGCCTGGAGGCGGCCGAGGCGAAGCTGGCCTCGATCGCCAAAGGCAGCCTGGCCGAGGTCAACAAGGCCCTGACCGCCCGCAAGCTGGAGCCGGTCAACCTGCTGACCCGTGAGGAGTGGGAGAAGAAAGGCCAGTAACTTTCGTCGGAAAAACAAAACGGGAGGGGGTCCGACGGACCTCCTCCCGCGATGCCTCTGCGCTCCCTGGGGAGTTACGCCAGACCCTGGCGGCGCTCCTCCAGCAGCTTGCGCATGATCTTCTTGCGAGCCTGAACGGCCTTGCGCTTGCGCTTGACCGAGGGCTTCTCGAAGTGCTGACGCTTCCGCAGCTCCGTCAGGATGCCGGACTTCTCGACCTTGCGCTTGAAGCGGCGGAGGGCGTTCTCGAAGCTCTCCTCTTCGCGCACGTGCACAACGGGCATTGCTGATTCACCTCGCCTTCGTCTTGGAATAGGGTAGCGCCGGAAATCAGGACGCGTACTCTCTAATCTACGTCGATCCGGGGCCGGGCGTCAAGGAGGCGGCGGACCGGCGTCCGGCGGGGCGGCGGCGGGCGGCTGGATGGCCTCGAAGTCCAGCAGGTAGACCTCGGTCTGCGCCGATTTCTTCTGGAACCACACGGCGGCGGCGGCGCCGGTCGCGTCCTTCGGATAGAACCAGGCGGTGACGCCGCGGTCCGGGTAGCTGCGCACGTCCTGGACGTTGGGCGAGCCCAGGAGGCGGCGGACCTCGTCCGGGGTCATCCCCTCCTTGACCTGGCTGAAGCGCCGGGGGGTCATGTAGCGCCGTGCCTGCGTGGCCTCCAGCTCCCGCTTCAGGCGCGGGTTGTCCGGGTCCGCGGCGAGCGCGGTCTCGTAGATCTCGATCGCGCGGCGGTAGTCGCCACCCTTCTCGATGTACTCGCGGGCGAGGAGGATGTCCTCGTCGCTCTTCATCCGGATGGCGGCGCGCTGGCGCTCGTCGGGCGGCGCGCCCGGCGCGGCCGCGGCGTTCGCGTTGATGAAATCGACCAGGCGGCGGTTCAGCTCCGCGGTCCGGGCTTCCACCTCCCGGGCCAGGCGCTCCGCCTCCCGGGGATCCTTCTGCGTCGCCAGGCGCCCGCGCTGCTCGTCGAGCTGCTTCCTGGCATCCTGCAGCCACCGCCACTCGGCGGAGCCCGCCGCGGAGCGCGCCGCCTTGCTCTCGTCCTGCCGCGGCTCGCGGCAGCCTCCTACCAGCGCTGCCACCAGCGCCAGGCCCAGCCAGACGCCCACGAAAAGGGTTCCCCGCCTCACGGGCTGGCAAGCTACCACACCGCCGCGGACCCGACCAAGACGGCACCCGCCGGAGACGCCGTTCTAAGCCCTTCTCTTTCAAAGGATTCTCGCCTTGACACGGCGGGGTCGGTACAGAATAATCGGATTCCTTGAGAACGGCCGCGGAAAGCTGAGGATCGACCCGAGGATCTGAGATGTCCCTTTCGGAAAAAGTCCAGCAACTCAACAGCGAGATCGGCTCCGCCATGGAGCATGCCCTCGACCAGGTCCGGCAGGAGGTCTCGCAGTGGCTGCGCACCAGCAACGAGGAGATCCTGGGCCGCCTGGCGCAACTGCGGGCCGACATCCCGGAGTCCTTCGTCGTCCACGACGACCTCACTCCCGCCGTGCACGCGGCCGCCGAGGAGCTGAGCGGCAAGGCCCGGCAGGAGGCGGAAGAGCAGGCCCGGCAGGAGATCGAAAAGGCCCGACAGGAGTTCGAGCAGTCCCGGCGCCAGTCCCAGCGCGGCGGCGCGGCCGAGCTCACCTCCGCCCTCGCCGCGATCGACCGCGCCCGCTCCCAGGCCGACATCCTCAACGCCCTGCTCCAGGAGGCCGGCCGCCGCGCGTCGCGCGCCGCCATCCTGCTGCTGCGCGGCGGCGAGATCCGCTCCTGGGCCGGGACCGGCTTCGGCGATGCCGACGCCGCCCTGCGCCAGGTCAGCCTCGGCATCCCGGGCGACGGCCACTGGAGCCACGTGTTCCAGGGCCAGGGTCCGGCGCACCTGACCGCCGCCGACTGCGCGCTCCTGTGCAGCCGGATCGAGGCCCCGCTCGCCCATGCCGGCGTCCTCGTCCCCATGGTCCTGCGCGACCGCGTGGCCGCCGCCGTCTACGCCGACCGCCTGGATGGCGAGCCGCTCGACTCCGAGGCGCTCCAGGTTCTCGCCTACGCGGCCGCGCTCGCCATCGAATCGCTGCCCTTCCGCGAGCGGGCCGCCACCGCGACCCTCTCTCCCTTTGCCGGCGCGGCGCCCGCGGCGCCGGCCGCTCCGGTCCTCCCGGAACCGGCCCCGGCCCAGGAGGAGCCCCCCGTCGCCGAGCCCGAGCCGGCGGTGGAGGAAGAGGCTCCGGAGCCCGTCGAGGCCAGCGAGGCCGAGACGCTGCGCACCGAGGCCCTGCCGTCGATCGGCGGCTGGGAGAGCCCCGCCGGCGGTCGCGCGACCTTCGACGAGGCCGAGATAGCCGCCCCTGCCGAGATCGCCGAGGTCACCACGGCCGAGCAGACCGAGGGGACCGAGCAGATCGAGGAGGTCGAGATCGAAGCCGAGCCCGAGCCGGCGGCCGCTTCGTGGACGCCGGTCGAGCCCTCCGAGGCGACCGCTCCGTATCCGGTCGAGGCTCTCGCCGTGGAGGAAGCTCCGGCCCCGTGGGTCGAGCCGCTCCCGCCGGACCTCCCGCCGGACGAGGACGCGGGCATCCCGACCCAGCAGGTGGATCTCCGCGGTATCCAGGCGGCGCAGGCGGCGCAGGAGGCGGAGGAAGCCGCCCAGGCGCCCCAGTCCAGCCCGGACGCCACCGTCCTCCTCCAGCGGCCGAACCTCCGCGAGGTCCCGCCCGCGCCGGAGCCGGTCGAGGAGAGGCCCGCGCCTCCGCCGCCGACCCCGATCCGGCCGGTCTCGCCGCCGCCGGCTCCCGCCGACGACACCTCTCCCTCCCTCGCGGGCACGCCCGAGGTCCGGCCGCCGAGCGACCTCCAGGGGCCCGGCTGGGCCTTCGCCAGCTCCCGCGTCCCGATCACGCCGAGCGACGAGGCCCTCCATGAAGAGGCCCGCCGGCTCGCCCGTCTCCTCGTGAGCGAGATCAAGCTCTATAATGAGGAGCAGGTCGAAGAGGGACGCCGGAAGAGAGATGTCTACGAGCGGCTCAGAGAGGATATCGACCGCTCCCGCCAGATGTACGAGGAGCGGGTCGAGCCGCGGATCCTCAAGACGACCGACTATTTCTATCAGGAGCTGGTCCGGATCCTGGCCGCGGGCGACGCCCGGGCCCTGGGGATTTGAATCGCGCCTGACGGTGTTGTAACCCCCGGACGCCGGGCTTTACCGGCGTCCGTTGCCGGAGTCGTACCGACGTTGAGCAGCTCGAGCCGTCCCCGTTCGACGAAGCACTCCCGGGCACGCAGAACTCTCGTACCCCCCGCTCTCCTTCTGCTCGTTCCACTCCTGCTGGGCTCCTCCGCGACCCGGCCCATCCGGCCGAACCCGGCGCTCCCGCTCGGGACGCAGGCCGACCGCAACGCGCTGCTCTACGCCGAGGCGGCCGAGGCCGTGCGCCGGGACGACTGCGCCGCCGCAACGCGCGCGCTCGCGCCGCTCGCCTCGGCCCGGGGCGACGAAGCCGAGTTCGCCCGCCTGGTCGGCGGCTTCCACGCCTGGGTCTGCAAGCAGGCGGAGCCGGCCGAGCAGCGCCTCTTCGCCGCCCAGAACCCGGACGGCCCGCTGGAGGACTGGCGCCTCTTCGCCCTGAGCGACGCCGCCCGCGCGCGCAACCATGTGCTGTTCGCGCAGGCCTCGCTCGCCCGGCTGATCGGTGACTACCCGGACTCGCCGCTGCGGCCGAAGGCGTTCGCCGCCGCCGCGCAGCTCGCCTGGGAGCAGAACGACTCGGCGCGCGCCCTGGAGCTGATCGAGCGCGCCCGCCGCGAGAAGGCGGGGATCGGCAATATCGCCGACACTGAGGAAGGAACCCAGCTCGAAGCGCTCGCCTGGGAGATCGGCACGAAGCTCGGCAACGATCTCGTCCGCGCCGAGGCGGCCCGCCGGCTGCTCTCCGACTCGCCGGCGAAGGCGACCGAGCTGCGGGTGGCCGAGATGTTCCGCGGAGCGGACGGCACCCTGCCCTGGGCGGCGATCCTCTCGCCGGACCAGCTCAAGCGGCGCGCCCGCGCCCTGCTCGCGCTCAAGCTCGATGCGAACGCCCAGGAGGCGCTCGACGCCGCCGGCGGCCGGGATCTCGAATGGGCGCTGCTCAAGGCCGATGCGCTGACCCGGCTGCAGCGCGGGACCGACGCCCTGGCCCTCCTCGCCGGTCTGACTCCGGCGACGGCCCTGGAGACCGCCCAACTGGAGTGGGCGCGGGCGCAGGCCGCCGACGAGGCCTCGAAGGCCCGCCGCGGCCGCACCACGCCGACCGCCGAACGGCGGCGCTATCTGGAGGAGTCGCACCTCCATCTGCGCAATGCCGCGCGGCTGGGCAACAGGGAGCTGGCGACGAAGGCCCTGCGCGCGCTCTACTCCGACCTGGCCGACGACGAGCGCTTCGACGAGTCGATCGAGGTGCTCCGCCAGCTCCGGAAGATCTCGCCCTCCGACACCACCGGCGCCGAGCACCTGTGGAAGCGGGGCTGGAACGAGTACGTCCGCGCCAACCCGTCGGGCGCGGTCGGCTACTGGACCGAGCTCTATGCGCTCTACCCGGAGGACAGCAACGGCCGCCGCGGACGCTACTGGACCGGCCGCGCCTTCGAGGCGCTCGGCGAGACCGAGCGCGCGCAGCAGATCTACCGCGAGGTGGCCGCGGCCGACACGACCGACTTCTACCGCAAGAACGCCCTCGCCCGGCTGCGCGGCCAGGCGCCGTCGGCGGACGAGCGCGGCCTGGAGGCCTGGCCGGAGGATCCGGTCCTCCAGCGCGCCCGGCTGCTCACCGACCTCGGCCTCGAGGACCTGGCGATGGCCGAGCTGGGGGCCCTCTCGGAGAAGGCCGACCCGCGCGCGGTGCAGGCGCTGCAGGCGCTGATCGAGGGCCGCCAGGGCACCCGGCGCAAGAGCGTGCAGACGATCCGCAAGGCGTTCCCGGCGCTCGGCACTCCCTACCAGGCGACGCTGCCCGAGGAGGCCCGGCGGCTGTACTACCCGATGGAGTTCCAGGACACGATCCGCACCTGGGCGGCGCGCAACCGGCTGCCGCTCCACCTGGTGCTGGGCATCATCCGCCAGGAGAGCGCCTTCGACACCCAGGCGCAGAGCTCGGCGGGGGCGCGCGGCCTGATGCAGCTCATGCCGGCCACGGCGCGCGAGCTGGCGGGCAAGGCCGGCCTGGACTACACGCATGAGAAGCTCTCGGACCCGGCGTTCAACATCCGCCTCGGCACGACCTACTTCAGCCAGGTGATGGACATGTTCGACCACAACGTCGAGCTGTCGCTCGCCGGCTACAACGGCGGTCCGTACCGGATCAAGCGCCTCTGGAAGGAGTCCGGAGGCCGCGAGCTCGACCGCTTCCTCGAGAGCCTGAGCATCGAGGAGTCGAAGGTCTACGTGAAACGGATCCTGCTGCTGTCGGACAGCTATAAACAGTTGTACCCGATGCCGGGTTGAGGAGCGTCAAGGCCCCGGGCCTCCTCCTCACCCTCCTCCTCTCCTGCGCCTGCGGCCGGGGGCCTGCCCCCCACCGCGGGCCGATCGTCCTGATCACCCTCGACTCGATGCGGGCCGACGTGGTCGAGCGCCTCGGCGGCGAGCCGGGGCTCACCCCGCGGCTCGACGAGCTGATCCGGGAGTCCGACTGGGCGGGCCGCGCCATCGCATCGTCGAGTTGGGAAGGGTCGACCATGGCGACCCTCTTCACCGGCCTGCGGCCGTGGCAGCACCAGGTGCTCTACCCCGGCCGCGCCCACCTGCCGAAGACGCTCATCACCCTGGCCGAGGTGCTCAAGGCGAACGGCTACGAGACCAACGGCTTCTTCAGCGGGCCGTGGTACGACCAGAGCTTCGGCTTCCAGCAGGGGTTCGACGTCTTCCAGCACTACGGCAAGGGCCGGCGGCTGATCGAGCGCCTCGGCGCCACGGCCGGCGGCCGGCAGCTCACCTGGGCCCACCTGCCCACGCCGCAGGCGCCCTACGTGCGGCGCGACGCCTACCTCTCGCGGCTCGGACGCCTGCCGCCCCAGCTCCCGCGCAAGGTCATGCCCATGCAGCTCGGGCCGTACTACGACCCGGCCGTGCCGCTGCCGCTCAACCTGCGCCGGCGCCTCTGGGCGCTCTACTGCATGAATGTGGCCTGGGCCGACGACCAGCTCGGGCATGCTCTCGACGCCCTGCGAGCCAGCGGCGCCTGGGACGACACGCTCCTGGTCGTCACCGCGAACCACGGCGAGGAGTTCGGCGAGAAGGACCAGATCCTCCACGGCGGCAACCTCGGGCGCCAGCTCATCGAGGTGCCGCTGGTGATCAAGCTGCCGGCGGGCTTCGATCGCCACATCCAGGCGGCGAAGGGCGAGCCGGTGGCCGCGGGCCGGATCTGGGCCACCCTGGTCGAGGCCGTGGGCGCGCAGGCGCCGCCGGCCGCCGCGCCCAGCCTCTTCCGCCGCGTGCCGCCGGCCGCGGTCTCCGAGCTCTACCTGACCAACGGCACGAACCGGTTCTCGCTCGTCGAGGGCGACCTCCAGCTCCTCTGGGAGTCGGGCTTCGCGCCGCCCGAGCCCGAGTACTACCTGGCGCGGATGGGCATGCGCTCGAAGCAGGCCCGCGAGCGCCTGCAGGAGGACCCGCGGGCCCTTTACACCCGGCTGCGCGACGCCTTCCTGGTCACGCCTCCCCTCCACGGAGCGGAGCGGCTCGGGCCTCCCCGCCTGACCCTGGAGCGCTGGGGCGACCGCGGGACGCAGGCGGTGAACGACCCGGCGAGGATGCGGGAGATGGCCGGCCGGCTGGTCCGGGACTGGGGCGCCTTCGTGCCCGAGGAGCTGCCGCCGTCGCAGGAGGCGGGAGAGTGGAACGAAGTGTCCGCGACCCGAAAACCGCGACGGCCTTGAGCGGCTCTGCTCCTGGTATATACTGGCGAGCCGCCCCTGGCGGGCTTTTTCCCGGGTCCATAGCTCAGCGGTTAGAGCATCCGGCTCATAACCGGCAGGTCTCTGGTTCGAATCCAGGTGGACCCACTTCGCAGGCGAACCCGGCGCGAAGAGCCTCTCTCCTCGACGGCACCACCGCCGGCCGCCCGCCTTGCCCTGTGGTTTTTGGAGAGGAGAAGACACCCCACCCATGAGTCAGTATCTCGAGACGATCATCGAGCTTCAGGGCGCCATGAACCAGCTCCGGGAGGCCGAGACCCGGCTCAACAGCATCCCGGACTGGATGCGCGAGCTGCACGACGAACACTCCGGCACGAAGTCCGAAATCGACGCGATCCAGGAGACGGTCGACGCCGCGGCCCGCGAACGCCGGGCCGCCGAGGCGGCGGCCTCCGACGCCCAGGAGAAGCTCAAGAAGTACCAGCAGCAGATCAACCGGGTCAGCACCCAGCGCGAGTACGGCGCGCTCCTCCAGGAGATCGACACCGTCAAGACCCTGATCTCCGGCTCCGAGGAGCAGGCGCTCTCCTCCCTCGACCGCCACGAGAAGGCGGAGAAACAGTTGGAGGAGAGAAAGGAGAGCTTCCAGGAGCTCGACCGGCGCTACGCCGCCGAGCTGGAACGCTGGGAAAGCGAGAAACCCGGCGTCGCCAGGCAGGTGGCCGACTTGAAGACCCGCATCGCCGACCTCCGCAGCAAGCTCCCCCGCCTCGCAGTCTCCCAGTTCGACCGCATCCTGGAAAGGCACCCGAACAGCGCGCTCTCCGCCATCCGGCTCATCGAGCGGCCGGGCGGCAAGGGCCAGAAGGAGTGGGCCTGCACGTCCTGCAACTACCGGATCCGGCCGCAGTCGGTGGTCGAGATCCGCAACGGCAACAGCCTGGTCCAGTGCGACAGTTGCAAGCGCATCCTGTACCTGGAGGCGGAGCCGGCCTGACCGTGCCAACCCTCCAGGACGAGATCGAGGCGCGGTACCGGGACATCGACCGGCGGATCGGGGCGGCCTGCGCGCGCGCCGGCCGCCGGCGCGAGGACGTGACCCTCGTCGGCGCCAGCAAGGTCCATCCCGCCGAAACCCTCGCCGCCGCCTGGCGCGCCGGCCTCCGGGTCTTCGGCGAGAACCGCGTCCAGGAGGCGCTCGCCAAGAGCCGCGAGTTGGCGGACCTGGACATCGAGTGGCACCTGATCGGGCCGCTTCAGACCAATAAAGTCAAACCGGCGCTCGACCTCTTCCGCACCATCCACTCCATCGACCGCCTGCGCGTGGCCGAGGCGATCGACCAGGAGGCCGGCCGCCGCGGGATCACGGTCTCCGGCTTCCTGGAGGTCAACCTCGGCGGCGAGGAGTCGAAGCACGGCTTCCCGGCCGAGGGTCTGGCCGAGGCGGTGCAGCCGCTCGCCGGTCTCGGGAACCTGAAGGTCGTCGGCCTGATGGCGATCCCTCCCCAGTCCGAGGATCCGGAGGGCTCCCGCCCCTGGTTCCGCCGCCTGCGCGGGCTGCGCGACGGGCTGGCGGCGCGGCCCGAGTGGCCGGGCTTTCCGGGCCGGCTCTCGATGGGCATGAGCCACGACTTCGAGGTCGCGATCGAGGAGGGCGCCACCCACGTCCGCGTCGGCACCTCTCTCTTTGGGCCGCGGAGATGACTCATGCTAAGATGGCTATTCCTTTTCCCGGCTTGAGGAGGTCCGTATGGCGTTGACTCCGCTCGACATCCAGAAGATGCGCTTCAACCAGCGCATGCGAGGCTACGACACGACCGAGGTCGAGGGCTTCCTCAACCTGATGGCGGAGGAGCTGGCGGGCCGGCTGGCGCAGGCGGAGAAGATGGAGCGCGAGAACCGCTACTACCGGCAGCGCCTGGAGGAGGCCATGCAGCGCGAGCACCAGCTCCAGCAGACGCTGCTGCGCGCCCAGAAGGTCTCGGATGAGATCACCAACAACGCCCGCCGCGAGGCCGAGCTGATGGTCAAGGAGGCCGAGCTGATGGCCGACAAGATCGTGCAGCAGGCGATCGAGCAGTCGGCGCGCATCGAGGGCAAGATCTCCGAGCTGCGCACCGAGCGCCGCGAGCTGCAGCTCAAGTTCAAGAACACGCTCGACCTCTTCCAGCGCATCCTGGAGGCGGAGATGGAGGAGGAGCGCAGCACCGCCACCTTCCACACCCTGCCGCGCAGGAAGAAGGAAGCGGCCAAGGAAGCTTGAGAAGGACGGCCTGATTGGAGCTGCCCGAGGAGACCCGCCGCCTGTTCCCGGGTTACGCGGAGGCGGACCTCGGGGCGTCTCCTCTGCTGATCGGCCGCCTGCTGGAGGACGGCGACAGCCACGACCTCGCCTGGCTCTGCCGCACGGTGCCCGAGGCGGAGCTGGCGCTCTGGCTCGAAGCCCGCGGCGGCCGGCAGCTCTCGGTCCGCAGCCGGGCGTTCTGGGAGGTCGTGCTCGGCCGTGAGGCGGGACCTGTGGCGGAATCGGGGAGCGCGCTCTGGCCGCTCTGACGGTCCGCCATCCCGAGTCGCTCTCGCCGCGGGCGCAGGAGCTGGCCGCGAAGCTCGCCGGCCGGCCGTGGGCCGACGAGATGTATCTCGCCGGCTCCGCGGCGCTGGCGCTCTACGCCGGCCACCGACCGGTCCGCGACCTCGACCTCATGAGCGGCACGAACCGGCTGACCAGCCCGGAGCGCCGCGACCTGCTCGGCGACCTCCTGGAGCTCGATCCGGACACCGAGGTCGAGACGGCCCGCGACGGCTATCTCTTCGTCCGCCTCGGCGGCGGCGTGGGCGTGCGGCTCTACTATTACCCGTATCCCCTGGCCGAGCCGTTCGAGGAGTACGCGGGCCTCGCGGTGATCTCGGCCGTGGACCTCGGACTCATGAAGCTGGGCGCGATCATCAGCCGCGGCACCCGGCGCGACTTCGTGGACCTCTATCTGCTCTGCCAGTCGCTCCCCCTCTCCACCCTGCTGGAGCGGGCGGAGGACAAGTTCGGCCACGTGCGCGACTTCCCGCTCCAGGCGCTCAAGGGGTTGGCCGACCTGTCGCTGGTCGAGGGCGAGCCGATGCCCCGCCTCGCGGTGCCGGTCGAGTGGGGGGACGTCGAGGCCTGGCTGCGCGGCCAGGTGCGCGAGCTGGGGCGGACGAGAGTTGGGCTGGCCGGGTAGAATCCCGGCCCATGACCGATCTCCTAATCCACAACATCTCCGAGGTCGCCACCCCCCAGGGCTCCTCCCCGCGCCGCGGCGCCGACCAGCGCCGGGCCCTCCGTCTCCGGGGAGCCGAGGTCCTGTGCCGCGAAGGCCTCGTCGCCTTCGTCGGCTCCCCCGAAGAGCGCCGGGCGGCCTTCGGCGAGTTGCCGGACGCCGAGCGCCTGGACGGCCGCGGCGGCACGCTCATCCCCGGCTTCGTCGATCCCCACACCCATCTCCCCTGGGGCGGCAGCCGCGAGGAGGAGTTCGCGGCCCGCCTCGCCGGCAAGTCCTATCAGGAGATCGCGGCGGCCGGCGGCGGCATCCTCTCCTCGGTGGCCGCCACGCGCCGGGCGTCGGAGGAGGAGCTGGCCGCGAACGTCCGCAAGCGCCTCGACCAGATGCTGACCTGGGGCACGACCACGGCCGAGGCCAAGAGCGGCTACGGCCTGACTCTCGACGACGAGCTGAAGCAGCTCCGGGCGATCCGCGCCGCCTCCGCGGCCCACGCGGTCGACCTGGTCCCGACGCTCCTCGCCGCCCACGAAGTCCCGCCCGAGCATCGGGAAGAGCGGAGCCGCTACGTCGATCTGATCTGCGAGGAGATCGTGCCGGCCGCGGCGGAGCAGGGGCTGGCCCGGTTCTGCGACGTGTTCTGCGAGAAGGGGGTCTTCTCGGCGGAGGAGTCGCGCCGGGTGCTGGAGGCCGGGGCGCGGCACGGCCTGGCGCCGCGGCTCCACGCCGACGAGTTCGTGGACTCGGGCGGCGCCGAGCTGGCCGCGGAGCTGGGCGCGCTCTCGGCCGACCACCTGATGGCGGTGTCGCCGGCCGGGGTCGAGGCGCTGGCGGGCTCGGGCGTGACCGCGGTGCTCCTGCCCGGCACCAGCTTCTTCCTGATGAAGCACGTCTACGCCCCGGCGCGGCGGCTGATCGAGGCCGGGGTGCCGGTGGCGCTCGCGACCGACTGCAACCCGGGCTCCTGCTTCACCGAGTCGATGCCGGCGGTCTTCGTGCTGGCGGTCTTCGAGCTCGGCCTGACGATCGAGGAGAGCCTGACCGCGGCGACGCTCAACTCGGCGTGCAGCCTGGGGCTCGGGGCCGAGATCGGCTCGGTCGAGGCCGGCAAGCGGGCCGACCTGGTCCTGCTGGACGCGCCGAATCTCCTCCACCTGGCCTACCACTTCGGGATCAACCCGGTGGCGGCCGTGGTCAAGGGGGGCAGGGTGGTCCGGACGGCGGGTTGACGTACAATCCGGACCTCACCGCTCACAGATCCTGGTTTCAGGAGAGGAGAGCCGTCCCATGATTTCCAGACATGCCCCCTGCGCGCTGCTGGTGGTTCTGACCCTTGCGGGACCCGTCTCGGCAGACCGGCAGGCGGGGCAGAAGCTGGCGCCCCAGGCCACTCCCACCCCGGCGAATACCGGCCGCGAGGTGGTGACGGCGTCGGGGCTGCGCTATCTGGATCAGAAGGTCGGCACCGGGCCCGAGGCCGCTCCGGGCAGGATCGTCGAGGTGCTCTACACCGGCTGGCTGGAGGACGGCACGAAGTTCGACGCCAGCCTGGATCCGTCCCACCCCCTCACGTTCCGCATCGGGATCGACGAGGTCATCCAGGGCTGGCACGAGGGGATCACGGGCATGAAGGCCGGCGGCCGTCGCCGGCTGGTCGTCCCGCCGGAGCTCGGCTACGGCAGGCAGGGAGCGGGAGGCGGGATGATTCCCGGCAACGCCACCCTGATCTTCGAGGTCGAGCTGATTGCTGTCCGATAGGAGGAACGAGTCATGGATCAACTGAAAATCGAGGATCTCCAGACCGGCACCGGCGAGGAGGCGAAGGCCGGCCACACCGTTTCGGTCCACTACACCGGCTGGCTGGAGAACGGCACCAAGTTCGACTCCAGCGTGGACCGGCGCCAGCCGTTCCAGTTCAAGCTCGGGGCCGGCCAGGTCATCCAGGGCTGGGACCAGGGCGTCGCCGGCATGAAGGTCGGCGGCAAGCGCAAGCTGACCATCCCGGCCAGCCTGGGTTACGGCGCCCGCGGCGCCGGCGGGGTGATCCCGCCGAACGCCACGCTGATCTTCGAGGTGGAGCTGCTGGGGGTGCGGTAAAAGGACCGCAGGGACTGCAAGGGCTGCAAGGACCGCAAGAGGTCTTTGGTCCCTGCAGTCCTTTGGGTCCCTTTGTCCTTTACTTCTCGTAGGTGTACACCGGCCTTATATCCACCGGCACATCCCCCAGCTTGTCGATCGCCTTGAGCAGGCTGTCCTGCGGCTGGCCGTACTTGTCCAGGAACGCCTTGGTGGCGTCGTAGTCGCCGCGGGCCTGGAGCATCAGCATGTCGTGCAGCAGGTCGCGGATGGCGCCGGGAAACTTGTCCGAGTTGGTGCGGAACCGGCCCTCCCCGTCGACCGCCAGGGCGCCCTTCTCCATCAGGTAGTTGAACTGGGCGACCACGCCCTGGCCATGCGCCTCGTGGACGCCGAAGCGGGCCGAGCGGAACAGGCCGGCGACGTAGGTCGGCTCCAGCGTGGCCCGCAGATCGCCGGGCATCTCGTTGCGCTGCATCAGGGCCAGGATGTTGTAGACCCCCATCACGTCGGCCTTCGCCTCCTCCAGGGTCGAGAACAGGTCCTTGAGCTCCAGCCGGACCTCGGTCTTCTTGCCGTTCTTCATGATCGTGCCCGGGCCGAGGCCGTGCGACAGCTCGTGGTGGAGCACCTCGTTGAAGTAGGCGTCGAAGGCGACGTTCTTGATCTGGTCCTTGGCGATCACCCGCTCGGCGATCGGCACCAGGATCTTGTCGTACTTGGCGCGCATGGTGTTGCGCAGCAGCACCTTCTTCGAGCCCTTGGCCTCGCGCACCCGCTCGTCGTTCGGCAGGTTGAAGGCGAGCGTCTGCACGCCGGCCAGGGTGTCGCCGGCCGTGATCACCGTGTCCACCACCCGGATCGGGCTCTCGGTGCCGCGGTTCGGGTTCTTGTCCGCCTCCGGGATCGGCAGGTTGCCCTCCAGCCAGGGCAGGCGCTCCTTGTAGAGCGCCAGGGCCTGCGACTCCTTCGGCAGGTTCACGGTCACGAACGACTCGAACGCGGCCTTGTAGCCGAACAGGCCGTCCTCGTAGGTCTCGTAGGGGCCGATGGTGACCTCGACCGGCGCGTCGAGGTCCATCCAGGCCATGTCGCTCTCATAGTAGTCGTCGGTCTCGAACGCCTTGGCCCGCAGGTCGAGGAACTTCTTGAGCGAGGCGTTGCTCGTGGTCTGGGCGGCCTGCCGCAGCAGCTTCGCGGCGGCCGCGAGCTGCTCCTTGTACTCCTGCGAGTAGGGCACGGCCTTGAGGTTGGCGCCGTCGCGCCGGATCACCGTCGTGCCGGAGAGGAACGCCTCCTTGTCGGCCGGGTGCTTCTCGACCCAGGACTCGAACTCCTGCTTGGTCATGTCCTCGGGGTAATAGCCGGCGCCCTCCGGATGCGGCTTGTCGCCGAGGAACGGCTTGACGGCGTCGAGCCGGTCCCAGGGGCCGAAGTTGAGCGCCCAGTATTCGGCGGCGGCCTTCTTCGTCTTGTCGTTCTGGTCCCAGCCGCGGATCTGGTCGCGCATCCCGACGTTCCCGGCCCAGACCTGGCGCAGGAAGATCTCGTTCATGGACTGGGAGGCCTGCACCAGGAGGTCGAGCACCTGGCGGTCCTCGGGGGAGAGGGCGGAGAGGTCCGCCTCCAGCGGGGTCGGGGAGAACTTGGCGAGCCGCTGCTCGATGTCAGGCACGATCGACATCTCCGCGCCCGTTGCGGCGGCTGGAGTCGGCTGCGTCTCGGCCTGCGTCTTCGCCGCCGGGTCGGTGCAGCCGGTGCTTATCGCCATCGTGGCCATGGCGGCGGCCAGGACCGCCAAGCCGGGAAGTGAAAACCTCATGGAGTCTCCTTTCGCTCATAGGCCCCGTATGGTGGCACAGCGATCGCAAGAGGTCCAACCGCCGGGACCCGACGGCGGGGCCCGCGGACGCAGAAAGGACCACCATGCAGCCACGAGAATCCGAGATGAACTACTGGCTGTTCGCGACCGACCCCGCGGATTACAGCTTCGCCGACCTGGAGCGGGACGAGAGCACGGTCTGGAACGGAGTCGCGGACTACGTCGCCCAGAAGAACCTGCGCGACGTCGAGCAGGGGGACATGGCGCTCATCCTCCACCAGGGGAGCGAGCCGGCGATCGTCGGCGTCGCGCGGGTGATCTCCGACGCCTATCCGGACCCGGCCCAGGACGACGCCACGATCCACGTCGTGGACCTGGAGCCGGTCGAGCGCCTGGAGCACGCGATCCCGCTCTCGGCTCTCCTCGACGAGCCGGATCTCCAGGACTGGGAGCTGGTCGAGAACCCCGAGATGGAGGTAGCCGAGGTTCCGGCGCCGCTCTGGGAACGGCTGATCGCGATCAGCCGCGAGGGCCTGGTCCAGTCGGTGAGGGAAGCCTGACAGTCTTATGGGTCGTGCGGGTCGCGCGGGTCGCGGACCGAGGCGCGGACGGCGAGGTCGAGGAACTTCTCGCCCTCCAGCAGCTCGGTCCGCCGCGGCTCGACCAGGAAGACGAGGACCACCTCCGCGGCGTCCGGGTAGTCCTGGGCCATCCGTTCGCGCATCCCCGGCTCCAGGTCTTCCAGGGCGTAGACCCAGGATTCGAGGACCACGTCGCGGGTCTGGATGGCCGGCTTCGCTCCGGGCCGGCCGGGCTCCCAGGACGGCACCCTCTTCTGGCTGTAGCGCAGGACGGGCGGCGGCCCGAGGAGGATCAGCGAGCGGCCGCGGGGCGTGAGGCTGCCGCGGACGCCGCCGTCGGAGTAGAGGCGGTCCGCGGCCTCGACCCGCTGGTAGAAGACCTTCGCGCGCTCGTTGCCGGGCTCCTCGGGCGTGGGGTCGCGCCGGCGCCAGAAGGTCTCCAGCCAGTCCACCGCCTCGCGGTTGGTGCGCATGCGCTGCACCTGGCGCAGCTCGTCCGGCAGCATGAGCCACCGGGTGGGCCCGTCGGCGAGGCCGGCGGCCGTGGAGGTCCGGCCGGACGACTGGCAGGCCAGGGCGAACCACGACAGGAGGATCGGGACGATCTTCCTCAAACGCCGGCCTGGAGGGTCTCCTCGCGCCATGAGGGTATCCGGGGGGTGGTCAGTTCACGCCGCCGTCGACGTCGGGTTCGGGAGCCTCCTGGATGGGTCCGTAGATCTGCTCGTACCTCTCCAGGTTGGCGGCGAGGGCGCGGATGATCCGTTTGAGATGGCCGGGGCTGGTGATGATCCGGGCGGTGACCATGCCCTGCGGCGGCAGCAGGTTGATGAAGTCGAGGACGAACTCCTCGCGCGTATGGACGATCCGCAGAAGGTTCGAGTAGCGGCCCTTCAGCTCTTCGTCTCCAATCTTGACCTCGAGTGCCTTCGGGGGCTCCTCCACGTGGTTCTCCTTGTCGGTATGGGCGGATGCTACTTCATTCGGCGCAGGTAGAGAGCCAGGTCGCCCACGTTCGTGCCCGTGACCCCGGTCCGCAGCAGGGCGCCCGGCACGGCTTCGAGCGCCGTGAGCGAGTCGTGCCGCGCCAGGGCCGCCTCCGGATCGGGACAGGCGCTCCAGGTCCGGCCGTCCACCACGGCGCCGGCCGTGCCGGTCAGCCCGTCCTCCCCGTCGGTGGCCAGGGAGAGGACGACCTCGCCGTCCAACAGGTCCCGGGCCGCGGCCAAGGCCAGCTCGCCGTTGCGCCCGCCCCGGCCATGATCTTTAGATAGGGTCACCGTCGTCTCGCCACCCAGAATCAGTGCGGCCGAGTCTCCAGACAGGGACCGTCCGCGCTCCACGAGACCGTGCCCGGCCTTCGAAGCCTCGCCTTCGAGCTCCCCTTCCGTCGCCGAGAAACCCTGGAGCCGCGCCTCGGCTGCGGCGCCGGCCACCGCCGTGCGGGCGCTCCCGAGGAGAGTCATCTCCGCTCCTTCAAACAGCCCGGAGCCGACCGTCCCCGGGTCGTCGCCGGGCACGTCGGAGAGGACGAGGACCGCGACCCGGCCGCGGGTCAGCCGCAGGGCGCCGCCGCCTTTCAGGGCGGAGAGGCGCTTGCGGATCGCGTTGACCTCGCCGATCGGCAGCCCCGAGCCGAGGAGCCGGCGGTTCTCCCGGATCACGTCGTTCAGGGAGAAGCCGTCCGCCGGCAGCTCGATGCAGGCCGAGGAGCCGCCGGAGACCAGCGCGAGCAGGGTCTCGTCCGGCCCGATCTCGATCAGCCAGTCGCGCAGCCGCTCTCCGGCCGCAAGGCTGAGGCGGTCCGGGAGCGGATGGCCGCCGCTCAGCTCCTCCCAGCCTGGATCGCCGAGTGCCGGGCTGGTGTGGGGGCGGATCAGGAGGCGTCGGGGAGGTGGATTCGGGACGCCTCTCGCGAGCGCCACTGCGGCCTTTCCGACGGCGAGCACCGCGTCGAACCTGCGATCTCCGACCTGCTCCCGGACCAGCCGCTCGGGGTCCACCGCCGCCAGCGCCGCGGCGGCGATCCTCCGGGCGATGTCCTGGAGGTCCGTCATCCCTGCCAGCGGACTCCGCCGGAGAACTCCCAGCCGTGCTCCGGAAAGTAGACCCCGACCCCGCGCTCCCGCGAGCTGACGGTGAAGGAGAGGACCCGGCGCCGGTAGTCGTAGGGCGCGCCGTCCCGGCTGTGGACCGCGGCGTCCACCACGTAGTCGCCGGGGCCGAGCCGGAGCGCCGGGCAGACGAGCCTCACCGTGGCCTCGCCCTCGAAGGCGTCCGGCACGAAGCCGGCGAGGTCGGTGTTCGTGCCCCAGCACTCGATGCCGCGCGGGGTGGAGACCGCCACCCCGAACACGAAGTCGGTCAGCGGCCGGTCGGCCCGGGCGCGGATCTCGAACACCGCCGGCTCGCCCGACTCCAGGTGGTAGCGCTCGCCGTCCGCGGCGAGAAGCCGGACGCCGAGGATCTCGGCGTCGCGGGAGCCCCAGCGCAGCGCCTCGCCGTCGGCGTCCGTCTCCAGATGGCTCAGGTTGCGCTGCCGGTTCTCGCGGGCGTGCGCCTCGCCCTCCGCCTCGGCGACCTCCTGGCGGTAGGCGTCGATGACTCTCCGCGGCGTGCCGACCAGCCTCTGCTCCCCGTTCTGGAGCCAGAGCACCCGGTCGCAGACCCCCTCGACCAGGTCGAGCGAGTGGCTGACGAGAAGCAGCGTCTTCTCCTGGGCGAGGAACTCCTCGATCCGCCGGATGCAGCGGTGCGCGAACGCCTCGTCGCCCACGGCCAGGACCTCGTCCACCAGGAGCACATCCGGGTCGGTGTGGATCGCCACCGCGAACCCCAGGCGGACGTACATGCCCGAGGAGTAGTTCTTGACCGGCTCCTCCATGAAGTCGCCGAGGCCGGAGAACTCGACGATCTCGTCGTAGCGCTTCTCGATCTGCTTGCGGGTCAGGCCGAGCACGGCGCCGTTGATGAACACGTTCTCGCGGCCCGAGATCTCGGGATGGAAGCCGGCGCCCAGCTCGATCAGGGCGGCCACCCGGCCGTCCACCACGATCCGGCCGGTGGACGGCTTGAGCATCCCCGCCACGAGCTTGAGCAGGGTGGACTTGCCCGAGCCGTTGCCGCCGATGACCCCGAAGGCCTCGCCGCGGTTGACGGTGAAGTCCACGCCTTCGAGCGCCGCGATGGCGTCCTCCCGGCGGAGGTCGCGCGTGAGGCTGCCGCCGACCAGCGCGCTCTTGAGCGTCCGGAACCGGTCGCCGGGCACGGAGCGGCGGTAGAGCTTCGTGAGGTTCTCCACGGAGATGGCGGTGGTCGCCGGAGTGCTCATACCGCCTCCACCAGGGTCTCCCGCAGGCGCTCGAAGAGCCAGGTGCCGATCAGCCAGGAGGCGAGGCTGACCAGGGCCATCTGGATCCAGAGCTCGGACGTGGGCCAGCGGCCGTAGAAGATGACCTCCTGGTAGGCGAGCGTGAACGGGGTGAACGGGTTCAGCCGCACCAGCCACCAGACCGGCTTCAGATGCCGGATCGAGTCGAGCGGGTAGAGCACCGGGGTCACGAAGAAGAGCAGGGTCAGGAGGTTGGCGAGCAGGTCGCGCACGTCCTTGAAGTGGACGGTGAGCGCCGAGGCGCCGAGAGCCAGGCCGGCGACGAGCGGCAGGTGGAGGAGGATCACCGCCGGCAGCAACACGACCGACAGGCCGCCGACGCCGTGGTCGGTGATCATCCAGCTCGCCACCACCGCCACCAGGACCACCGGCATGGCGAGCAGCAGGTGGACCAGGTTGGAGAGGACGGTGACCATCGGCAGCAGCTCGGCCGGGAACACCGCCTTGCGGATCAGGCCGCCGTTGGCGATGAGCGACATCGAGCCTTCGAGCGCCGAAGTCGAGAGCCAGATCCAGGGGAAGAGGCCGCTCACCACGAAGAGGGCGTAGGGATCGGCGCCGGCGACCCGCGGCTGGAAGACGATGCTGAAGACGAAGGTGTAGACCGCCAGCAGCAGGAGCGGGTTGGCGAGCGACCAGAGGAAGCCGAGGGCGGAGCCCCGGTACCGCGCCTTGAGCTCGCGGGAGGTCAGCGTGGCCAGGAGGCCGCGGAAGCGGAAGAGCTGGCCTGCGACCCGGAGCATGGAATCGGACTTCTAACCCACCCCTCCCGGGGTGTCAAGGGCGGGGTAGACTCCTGCCGTGACCGACTGGAATCCGGTGGACCTCCTGCCCGGCCTCTGGGCCGGAGCGCTCGCGCTGCTGCTCTGGTCCGCGCTCCGCCGCTGGTACGACGCCCTGCCGGTCCGAATCCTGGCCGTCTTCGCCGCGGTCCTCCTCCTCCTCTTCGGCCCGGTCCTCTTCGGCGGGAAGCTCCTGCTTCCCCTGGACGGCTTGCGCGGCCAGGCGCCGTTCAAGAGCCTGCCGCCGGTCGAGCCGCACGGCAATCTCCTCCAGGGGGACCTCCTCCAGCTCGTGGCCCCGGCGCAGGCCGCGGTCCGGGCCGCGATCCGGGAGGGCCGCCTGCCGCTCTCGAACCCGCTCGCCGGAGAGGGCACGCCGCTGCTCGGCGATCCGCAGGCCCAGGTCCTACAGCCGATCTCGCTCCTCGCCCTGCCCCTGCCCTGGTGGCGGGCGGCCGGGGTGATGGCGACGCTCCGGGTCCTCCTCGCCCTGACCTTTACTTATCTGTGGATGCGCCGCCAGGGTCTCGGAGAAGGTCCCAGCCTGGCCGGAGCGCTGGCCTTCGGTCTGGGAGGCTTCGTGCTCCTCTGGGTCGGTTGGCCCATGGCCAACGCCGCCGCCCTCCTACCCGCGGTCCTCTACGCTCTGGCCCGCTGCCGGCAGGAAGGAGAAAGGAAGGACTTCCTTCTCCTCACCCTCACCACCGCCGCCTTGCTTCTAGGAGGCCACCCCGAGACCATCGCCTATGCCCTCGCCGTCGCAGTGTATTGGGTGGGAGGTGGCGCCCTCTCCCGCACAGCGGGGGAGGGTCGGGGAGGGGTCTTCCTCGGCGCGCTCCTCATATCCGTCCTCCTAGCCGCGCCTGCCTTGATCCCCGCCGCGATCGCACTCCCCCAATCCCTGCGCGCCACCCGCCCCCTCACCCACCCGACCGCCGACCTGGCGAAGCACTGGCTCCCGATCGCCGCGCCGAACGCCTACGGCAACAGCCGGTATCTCTACTACTGGGGCCTGTCGAACACGAACGAGGACGCCTCGGGCTTCGTGGGCACCATCACCCTCCTCGCCGCCCTGACCTGGTCGCGCAGACGCCAACCCCAGGAGTGGCTCTTCCTCGGCATCGCCGTGGTCTGCCTGATCCTCCTCTCGCCCTGGGGGCCCGGCACGCGCCGTCTCCTCCTGCCGCTCGCCCTGAGCGTGGCCTACCTGGGAGCCTGCACCCTGGAAAGGGTCCGGCTCGGAGAGGTCTCGCGCGGATCGGTGATCGTGGCCGCCGCAATCCTGGGAACGGTCATCGCGTGGGGCTATCTCGCCCACGGCACGGGCCAGTTGGAGGTGCTCCGGATCGGCTGGCTCCGCTGGCAGGGCCGGTTCCTGATCCTGGGCGCCCTGCTCCTCCTCTTCGGGCGGGGAAGGAACTGGACCGCCCCGGCCGCCGCCGGCCTGATCGCGGCCGAGCTTCTCCTCGCCCACCTGCCGGCCAATCCGCCGATGCCGAAGCGCCTGCTTCTCCCGGAGACCGGACCGATCCGGTTCCTGGAGGACCACCTGCGCGACGGCGGCCGGATGGCGGCGCTCGGCCGCGCCTTCCCGCCGAACCTCGCCACCCTTTACGGGCTGGCCGACATTCGCGTCTACAACCCGATGGCCCCGGCGGCCTGGTTCCGGCGCCTGGAGCCGATCACCACCGGCTGGTGGGGGGAGATCCCGGAGCTGGGCAACCCCGGGCACCCGCTCTACGCGGAGCTGGGAGTGCGGTACATCCTGACCGCCCCGGACGCCACCCTGCCGTTGCCCCTGGTCTTCGAGGACCACGACGGCCGGGTCTGGGAAGTACCGGGACCGCGCATCGTATTGCGGACAGGAAGAATCTCGGAGTAGAATAAGAACCCATGCGGACGACGATCGAAATTCCGGACGAGCTGGGAACCAGGCTTCAGGATCTTGCCGGGCAGGATGGGGTGTCCGGCCTGGTTGCCGAAGCCCTGGAGAGCTTCCTCGTGGACGAGCCTTCCAGGCCCAGGATTGAAGACATTCTCGATCTCAGGGGTAGCCTGTCAGACGACGAGGCGGAGCACTTCCGCGCGGTGCTCCGAGGCCTTCGCGCCGGCCGATGATCTTCGTCGATACCGACATCCTCATCGACTTCCTCAACGACTGCGAGCCGGTCGCGAGCGGGCTTGTCCGGCAGGGCTGTTGGGGAGAGCTGAGGACCACCGTCATCAACCGGTTCGAGCTTCTGGCGGGTGTCCGGACCTGGCGGGAGGAGAAGAACGTCCGTCTTCTCCTGGCCTGGATCCCGGCTCTCCCCCTCGGCCCGGCGGCCGCCGATCAGGCGGCCGAGATCCACAGGTCGCTGGAGCGCAGGGGCGCCGCCATTGGCAGGAACGACAGCCTGATCGCCGGGATCGTGCTGCACCACTCGGGCTCGCTGCTCACTCGCAACCTGCGCCACTTCGAGCGCATCCCCGGCCTTTCTCTGGTCAGCCTGTAGAGCCTGCAATCGCGCCACACGCGGCGCTGTCGCGCCACGGTCGGGGATGACCCGCTCCCCAGCCGTGGCGTCGCGCCACAAGGCGTGGCGTGGCAGCCCCGTCCGCCCGCGCCTCGCCACAAGGTGTGGCGCCTCGCCACGAGGTGTGGCGCCTTGCCACAAGGCGTGGCGCCTCGCCACAAGGTGTGGCGCTACAGCCCCAGCCGCTCCGACTCGTTCTGCAGGGCCTGGATGACGTTCGCGATGTGCTCGTCGAGCGGCACGCCCAGCTCCTCGGCGCCCTGGAAGATGTCCTCGCGGTGGACGCCGCGGGCGAAGGCCTTCTCCTTGAAGCGCTTCTTCACCGAGGAGACGTCCACGTCCTTCACCGCCTTGCTGGGCTTGACCAACGCCACCGCGGTCACGAAGCCGGAGAGCTCGTCGCAGGCGTAGAGCGCCTTGGCGAGCCGGGTCTCCCGCGGCACCCCGGAGTAGGGCGCGTGGCCCAGGATCGCCGTGCGCATCACCTCGGGATAGCCCTGGGAGGCCAGGATCTCCACCCCCCGGAACGGGTGGTTCTGCTCGTCGGGCCACTTCTCGTAGTCGAAGTCGTGGAGCAGGCCGGTCAGCCCCCACAGCTCCTCGTCCTCGCCATAGAGGCGGGCATAGTGCCGCATCGAGGCCTCCACGGCCAGCGCGTGCTTGCGCAAGCCCTCCTTCTCCGTGTACTGGCAGAGCAGTTGCCAGGCTTCGTCGCGGCTCGGAAGTCTTTCGTTCATGAAGACATACCGTAGCAGAAGTGGGTACAATCGAGGAGTGAGCGAGACCCGCAAGCTGACCGTCCGCTGCCCCGACTGCTCCTCCGAGCTCGTGATCGACGCCGAGACCGGCGAGGTCCTCTCCCATCGCAAGGCGAAGCAGCCGCTCGCCGGCGGCAAGGACTTCGACTCTCTCCTGAAGGGTCTCGACGACGACAAGGCGCGCGCCGAGGACGTCTTCCAGCGCGAGGTCGCCGCCATGAAGGACCGCGACCGACTCCTCGAAGAGAAGTTCCGCGAAGCGATGCGCCGCGCCGAGGAAGACCCCACCGAAGGCCCCCCGCCACGCCCTTTCGATCTGGATTGATCCCGTTCCCCCTCTCCCCGGCCCTCTCCCCCCTGCCGGGGGAGAGGGAGAAAGACGCCCTATGATAGAATCCCGCCGGCTGTCCGGTCCGCCCCCCGCCGCCGTGGCCTGACCTGTAGCTCCGAACGCTTTGACTTTGCACTCAATCAAACAATGCTGACCGACCGCATTCCAGCGGGCCCCGCCACGGGCCCGGGAAAGGATCCAAAACCTTGACACCATGGTGGCTGCGCCCCACAGCCGAGGGCGCCAACGAAGAGAAGGACGAAAAGCAGGGCAAACCCCAAGAGCAGGCAATCCCCCAGCCTCCGATCCCCGCCGCTCCCGAGCCCCAGACCCAGAACGCCGTCGCTCCCGAGAGCGCGCCCCTCGCCTCTCCGTCCGTCCCGTCGGCTGACGCCGAGCCCGACTGGCGCCATGAGCCGGTGCCCGAGTTCGAGCCCCTGTCCCCGGTCACCCCGGCCGCCCGTGAAGCCGAGCCCGAGCCCGAGTCGCGCTACTACGCGCGGCCCGAGGAGCCCGAGCCGATCGCCGAGGAGCCGGCCGCCGCCGAGGAAGACGAGGAAGAGGACGAGGAGGACGACGAGATCGTCGCCGCCGAAGGCGCCGAGAGCCCCGCCGCCGAGGGCGAAGCGGCCCGCGAAGGGCGCCGCCGCCGGCCGCGCCGCAGTCGGGGCCGCCGCAAGGAAGGCCGCGCCGCGGCACCCGCTCCCACCGCCGACGCCGAAGAGGATGAAGAGCCCGTCCGGGAGGAGCCGGTCTACGAAGAGCCCGCGCCGCGCCGCGTCGCCGCTCTCGCACCCCTCGCGCCCCCTGTGCTGACACCGGCCGAGACCATCTCGCGCGAGATCGTCATCACCATGCCCGAGCGCCAGCGCATGGCCGACGAGCGCAAGATCGCCATGTTCTGCGACCTCGAGAACATCGCCCTCGGCGTGCGCGACTCCGAGGTCGGCAAGTTCGACATCGAGCTGATCCTCGAGCGCCTGCTGGAGAAGGGCAAGATCATCGTCAAGAAGGCGTACGCCGACTGGGAGCGCTACAGCGAATATAAGCGCCCCTTCCACGAGTCCGCCATCGAGCTGATCGACATCCCGCAGAAGTACTACTCGGGCAAGAACAGCGCCGACATCAAGATGGTCGTCGACGCCATGGACCTCTCCTACTCCAAGGAGCACCTCGACACCTTCGTGATCCTGTCGGGCGACAGCGACTTCTCGCCGCTGGTTTCCAAGCTCAAGGAGAACAACAAGTACGTGATCGGCGTGGGGGTGAAGAACTCCTCCTCGGCGCTGCTGATCGACAACTGCGACGAGTTTCTCTACTACGAGGACGTCTGGCGGGACACCCAGAAGGGCCCCAACCTCGACGGCCTCAACAAGAAGACCGCCGAGGCCTTCAGCCTGATGATCGACGCCATCCAGGCGCTGCTGCGCGAGAACAAGGACGTGCTCTGGGGCTCGATGATCAAGCAGACCATGCAGCGCAAGAAGCCCTCCTTCAACGAGGGCTACTACGGCTACCCGAGCTTCTCCGAGCTGCTGGAGGACGCCGAGCGGAAGAACATCATCCGCCTCAAGAAGGACCAGCGCTCCGGCACCTACGTGGTCACCGGCTTCGCCAAGGGCACCGAAGCGCCCGCGAGCACCGGCCGCCGGTAGAGGGTCATTCCTTCCAGTCCGGCCGGGTCCACGCGTGGTCCCGGCCGGCGATCCTCTCCAGCCCGGCTTCGGCGAGCCGCTCTTCCAGGAGATCGAGGAAGCGGTGCTGGCCCTTCACCACGGCCAGGTTCAGGTAGAGCTCGCGGGCCACGCCCTTCCGCTCGACCACGACGCGCAGCGCCTCGGTGCCGGGCCGCGGGTTGCAGGCGAGCACCGAGGCGATCGGCACCCGGCTCGGCCGGAAGGTGTGGAGCGGCTGATAGTAGATGGCCTCGTCGTCCAGCGAGACGGCCGGTCGGCCGGCCGTCCACCAGATCTTGAGCAGGGTGCCCCAGAACAGCAGGCTGTAGGCGAGAAGCACGCCGAACGCCCGGCCCCAGGCCTGCGTCTCCCCTCTCTCCAGCCACCAGGACACCGCGCCCATCGCCACCACCACGCCCACCCCCCAGACCATCGCCCGCCGGCTCGTGCTCCGCACCCAGGGCCGGAACGGAAACGCCTCGGCCGTCATCGGCCCTCGGGACCCACGCCGGCCATCGACTTGAGCTGGCGGTTCGCGACCGCGAGCATGGCGAGGTCGGGCGTGCCCACGGCCTGCAGCTCGGCCAGGAGCTGCTCGGCCCGCGTCACCAGCGGCCGGCGCTCCGCCACCCAACCGTCGATCGCGCGCTCGGTATCCTCGGCGCGCCCGCCCTTCCTGACCGACGAGACCACCCTCGCCGTCAGCTCGCCCTGCTGGCTGAACAGGTCGTCCACGATCGCCGTCACCGCCAGCTTGTCCCAGACCTTGTCCGTGGGAAGGCTGCCGGCCGCCCGGCGCAGCCAGTCGAAGCCGAAGCGCGAGCCGATCGTGAAGTAGGCCTTGCCCACCTGCGCCGCCGGCACCGGGGTCCCCTTCGAGATCCGGGCCACGTCGAGGAGCTGGCCCATCCAGCCCAGGCAGGAGATCCGCCGGGCGAGCTCCGCCGGCACGCCCTTGCCCGCGAGCGCCGCCGCCTGGTCCGTGAGCAGCGCGCGGTCCGCGGCGGAGATCATCTCCTCCAGCCTGTCGCCGAGCTCCCGGATACCGGCGCCGTAGGCCTTGATCTGGCTGCCGATGTCGAGCGGCTGCAGGCACTCGGTCAGGAACCATACCGTGCCGCGCTCGGTCAGCCGGCCGCAGTCGAGCAGCATCTGCGCCTGGGCCGCGGCCGGGACCTGATTGTCCAGTCCCTCGATCTGCGCCCAGAGGTCGCGCAGGTCGAAGACCTCCCGCGTGACCACGTAGGCCCGCGCGATGTCCGCCGCCGACAGGCCGGTCTTCTCCTTCACCTCGTGCACGAAGGTGATGCCCGCCCGGTTCACGATGCTGTTGGTCACCGCCGTGGCGATGATCTCCCGGCTCAGCCGGTGCTTGCCGAGCGCCTTCGCGTACGACTTGCGGAGCGGGGTCGGGAAGTAGAGCTTCAGGTCCTCCTGCAGGAACGGCGCGTCCGGCAGGTCGGACGGCAGGATCTCCTCGTAGAGCGCCATCTTGGAGTAGGAGAGCAGGACGCACAGCTCCGGCCGGGTCAGGCCGAGCCCCTGCTTGCCGCGCGCCGCGATGGCCTCGTCGTCCGGCAGGAACTCGATCGACCGGTTGAGACGGCCGCCGCGTTCCAGGGCCCGGATGAAGCGGGCGAACCGCTCCAGGAGGTGGGCGCTGACCGTCTGCGTCACCGACAGAGCCTGGTTCTGGAGGTAGTTGTCGCGCAGCACCAGCTCTCCCACCTCTTTCGTCATGTCGCGCAGCAGCTCGTCCCTCTTCTCCCGGCTCAGCTTGCCCGAGCGCTCCACCTCGCCCAGGAGGATCTTGATGTTGACCTCGTGGTCCGAGCAGTCCACGCCGCCCGAGTTGTCGATGAAGTCGGTGTTGAGACGGCCGCCCCGGAGCGCGTACTCGATGCGGGCGCGCTGGGTCATCCCCAGGTTCGCGCCCTCGCCGATCAGCCGCGCCCGGATGTCGGCGGCGTCGATCCGCAGCGCGTCGTTCGCCCGGTCCTTCACGTCCGCATGGCTCTCGGACCGGGCCTTGACGTAGGTGCCGATGCCGCCGAACCAGAGCAGCTCCACGCCGGCCTTGAGCAGGGCCCGGATCAGCTCCGCCGGACTCGCGTGCTCCTCGGAGAGGCCGAACAGCGCCGCCATCTGCGGCGAGACCGGGATGGTCTTGGCGCTGCGCTCGAAGACGCCGCCCCCCGCGGAGATCAGCGACGCGTCGTAGTCGGCCCAGCTCGAGCGCGGGAGGTTGAACAGGCGCCGGCGCTCCTCGAAGCTGCGCGCCGCGTCCGGGTCCGGATCGACGAACACGTGCTGGTGGTTGAACGCGCCCAGCAGGCGGATGTGGGGCGACATCAGCATGCCGTTGCCGAACACGTCGCCCGCCATGTCGCCGACGCCCACCACCGTGAAGTCCTCGCTCTGGACGTCCTTGCCCAGCTCGCGGAAGTGCCGCTTGACCGACTCCCAGGCGCCGCGCGAGGTGATCGCCATCTTCTTGTGGTCGTAGCCCGAGGAGCCGCCGGAGGCGAACGCGTCGTCGAGCCAGAAGCCGTACTCGTGGGCCAGCCCGTTCGCGATGTCGGAGAACGTGGCCGTGCCCTTGTCCGCCGCCACCACCAGATAGGGGTCGTTGTCGTCCCGGCGCACCACGTCCGGCGGCGGCACGACGTCGTTCCCCTTGTAGTTGTCGGTGAGGTCGAGGAGCCCGCGGATGAGGATCCTGTAGCACTCGATCCCTTCCCGCTGAAGCTCCTCGCGGCCGGCCGGCGGGCGCTTGACGATGAAGCCGCCCTTCGAGCCCACCGGCACGATCACCGCGTTCTTGACCATCTGGGCCTTCATCAGGCTGAGCACCTCGGTGCGGAAGTCCTCGGCCCGGTCCGACCAGCGGATGCCGCCGCGGGCCACCCGGCCGCCGCGCAGGTGGATGGCCTCGACCCGCGGGCTGAAGACGAAGATCTCCCGGAACGGCCTCGGCTCCGGGAGCTCCTCGATGCGCTGCGAGTCGAGCTTGAAGGAGAGATAGGGCTTGGGCGCGCCGGAGGCGTCCTTCTGGAAGTGGTTCGTGCGCAGCGTCGCCTCGACGACGTTCAGGAACCGCCGGAGGATGCGGTCCTCGTCCGGGTTCGTCACCTTGTCGAGGAGGTGGCCGACGGCGTCGACCAGGGCGGCGGCGCGCTCGTCCGCCCCCTCCTGCCGCGCGGGGTCGAAGCGGGTCAGGAAGAGGTCGACAAGGCTCCGGGTGATCTGCGGGTTGCGCGCCAGGGTGCGCTCCATGGAGAGCTGGCTGAAGGGGATGCTCGCCTGGCGCAGGTACTTGCAGTAGGCGCGCAGCACCGTGACCTCCGGGCCGGAGAGACCGGCCAGGAGCACCAGCCGGTTGAAGCCGTCGCTCTCCATCTCGCCGCGCCAGACGCGGCTGAAGACCTCCTCGAACGGCCCCTTCACGCGCGCCAGGTCGACCTCGGACCCATCCTCGGTCCGCAGCCGGAAGTCGCGGATCGACAGCGTCCGGCCTGCGTCGTCCGCGCGGACCTCGTACGGGATCTCCTCCAGCACCTTGAGGCCCATGCTCTCCAGCATCGGCAGGACGTCCGAGAGCGGCACGGTCTCGCCGCCGCCGTAGACCTTGAGCCCCACCTCGCCCGGCGCGGCGCCCTGGGCCCGGTAGAGGTCGAGCGCCAGGTCGCCCGAGCCCAGCACCTTCTCCAGCATGGCGACGTCGGCGGCCAGGTTGGAGCTCCGGTAGCGCTCCTGATAGGAGGCGGGGAACGCCTCGGCATAGCGCCGCGCCAGGGGCTTGCCCTCGGCCTCGCCCAGGCCCTCGACCAACGCGTCCTCCAAACGGTCGCTCCACGACCGGCCGGCCTCGATGAGCTGCTGCTCGACCTCCTCCGGGTCGACGTTCGGGATGCTCCCGGGCGTCGTCGCCACCAGGAAGTGCAGCCAGGCCAGGGCGTCGTCGGTGAGCTGGGTGTTCGCCGAGGTGACCTTCCCCTGGTAGGCCCGCGCCAGGATCTTCCGGAACGCGACCAGCAGGTCGGCGTCGTAGCGCTCCCGCGGCACCAGCACCAGGCAAGAGACGAAGCGCTCGAACGGATCGCGCCGCACGAAGAGCGCGATCCTCGGTCGCTGCTGGAGCGGCAGGATGCCGGTCGCGATGCGGAACAGGTCGTCCTCCCCGAGCTGGAACAGCTCGTCGCGCGGGAAGGTCTCCAGGATGTTGAGCAGCGCCTTGCCGTCGTGGCCCTCGGGCGCGAAGCCGGCGCGCTCCCGGGAGCTCTCCACCTTCTGGCGCAGGATCGGGATCGTGCGCGGGCTCTGCGAGTAGGCGGTGGAGGTGAAGAGGCCGATGAACAGCCGCTCGCCGGTCACGTTGCCCTGCGGGTCGAAGCGCTTCAAGGCGATCGCGTCCATGGGCACCTGCTTGTGCACCGTGGCCACGCGGTTCGACTTGGTGATCAGCAGCAGCGCCGGCTGGCGCAGGAAGTCGCGCACGTCCTCGGGCAGGGTCCCCAGGTTGCGCAGGCCGTCGAAGATCGCGACCCCCTCGTTGCGCAGGATGCCCAGGCCGCTCTCCGGCAGCACCCGCGCCGTCGCGGCCTCGCCCTCGCCCTCGAAGCTGTACTCGCGATAACCGAGGAACGTGAAGTGGTTGTCGGCCAGCCACTCCAGGAAATCGATCCCCTCGCGGATCTCCCGGCCCGGCAGAGGAGGCGGGTTGCGGTCCAGCTCGGCCACGATCGACCAGCAGCGGGCGCGCATGGTCTCCCAGTCCTGGACCGCCAGGCGGACGTCGGCCAGCACCGCCGCCAGCCGGCTCCCGATCTCCTCGTGCCGGGCGGCGGACTGGGCGCTCAACTGGACCTGCATGAACGACTCGGGCTCCCCGCCTTCTCCGACCGACAGGAGCCGCCCCCCGGCGTCCCGCTCGACCTGGAGGACGGGATGGGTCAGGAGCTTCACCTCCGCTCCCAGGCTGCGCAGCTCGGCCGTCACCGAGTCCACCAGGAACGGCATGTCGTCGTTGACGATCTCGATCACCGAGTGGGACGAGTCCCAGCCGTGCTGCTCGGCCCTCGGGTTGTAGACCCGGATGCGGGGCACGCCGGGCGTCCTCTCCTGAGCGAGATCCCAGAGGGCCAGCGCCGCGCCGGCCAGGTTGTCCGGGGAGTCGCCCAGCAGGTCCGCCGGGGGGACGTGGGCATAGAGCTGGCGGACGAAGCTCTCCGCGCCTCTGGACCTCTCGCCGTCGAGCCGGGCCTGCACCTTCCCGACGGCCTGATCGACCAATTCCGCTTTCGATTTTTCCGCGCTGATCACAGAAAGCACTCCTCCGGGGCCGCCAGGCCCGCGCAAAACAGGGGCAAGTCTATCGCGAGAGCGGTCCCTTGGTGGTCCTGCTATGCTCGCCCCGCCATGCCCTCCCGACCGCACGTCGCCGTCGTCGGAGCCGGCGCCTTCGGCGGCTGGACCGCGCTCCGCCTCCGGGAACGCGGCTGCCGCGTGACCCTCCTCGACGCCTGGGGTCCCGGGAACTCCCGCGCCAGCTCCGGCGGCGAGACCCGCGTCATCCGGGCGGTCTACGGACCCGACCAACTCTACGTCCAATGGGCGGCCCGCTCGCTCCGGGCCTGGCTCGAAGCCGAGCGCGAGTGGGGTGTCCGCCTCTACCATCCCACCGGCGTACTCTGGATGGGCGGCGACGACGAGAGCTATCTGCGCTCCTCCCTCCCCCTGCTCGCCGAGGAGGGGCTGTCCGTCGCCGAGCTCGGCCTGGACGAGGCCCGCCGGCGATTCCCCCAGATCGACTTCACCGGCCTGCGCTCGGTCTTCTTCGAGGAGGCCGCCGGCTACCTGATGGCCCGCCGAGCCTGCCGCGCCGTGGCCGAGGCGTTCGTGCGCGCCGGAGGCGAGATCCTCCAGGCCCGGGTCCTGCCCGGAGAGAAGCCCGTTGCCGCCGACGCCTGGGTCTTCGCCTGTGGCCCGTGGCTGCCCGAGCTGTTCCCGGAGGCCGTCGGTCCGCGGGTCCGGCCCACGCGCCAGGACGTCTTTTTCTTCGGGACCCCGCCCGGCTTCGGGGAGCTCCCGGTCTGGATGGAGCTCGCCGAGCGCTCCTTCTACGGCATCCCGGGCCATCTCGGGGGTGATTTCAGAGGCTTCAAGATCGCGGACGACACCCGCGGCGAGCCGTTCGATCCGACCCGAGGCGACCGGACGCCGAGCCTCGCGGCCCTGGCGCGGGCGCGCGAGTATCTGAAGCTCCGCTTCCCGACGCTGGCCGACGCGCCGCTCGTCGAGTCCCGGGTCTGCCAGTACGAGAACAGCCCGGACGGCCATTTCCTGATCGACCGGCTCCCGGGGTCCGACAACGTCTGGATCGCCGGCGGCGGCTCGGGGCACGGCTTCAAGCTCGGACCCGCGGTCGGGGAGCACGTGGCAGCCCTGGTCCTGGGAGAGGCCGAGCCGCGGTCGGAATTCCGTCTCGACCGCCCCGTCGACGTCGTCAAGACCCAGTTCGGAGAGACCTCATGAAGCGACTCCTTCTCCTGGCCCTTCCCCTCCTTTTCCTGGGCGCCGCTCCGGGAGGAGACTCCCCCTCGCGGATCGCGGCCGACTTCCAGCAGTACCGGATGGAGAGCGAGCCGTCCTTCCGCCTCCGGCGCGGCCTCCGTGTCGACACCCTTTCCGATCTCACCGAGGAAGGAGTGCGGAAGGAGATCCTCGTCAAGCGCTCGCTTCTCGACCGGCTGGCCCGGCTCGACTCGGCCGGGCTCTCGCACGAGGACGACCTCACCCTGCAGGTCCTGCGCTGGAGCCTGGAGCAGGACGTCCGCCTGACAGACCACCTCGGCCTCCAGTTCCTGGTCACCCCGCACGCCCTGCCCCTGAGCTCGACGAACGACGTCTTCTGGCGCCATGCCTTCGCGGGCCGGGAGGACCTGGACCACTATCTCCGCCTCCTGCGCCAGTACCCCGGGCACGTCCGCCAGATCCAGGCCTGGACCGAGCGCCAGCGGGCGCGCGGCGTCCTGGTCCCGAAGGAGACCGTCGACCAGGTGGTCCCCATGATCCGGTCCTATATCGGCACCGGCGCGGACAGCCTGTTCACGGTCTCCCCCGAGCGCCTGAAGGCGATCGGGCCGAAGGACGCCGAGGCGTTCTCGGCCGAGGTGGCGAAGCTGGTCCAGGGCGAGGTGAACCCCTCCCTCGAACGGCTCGCGTCCTACCTGGAGGGCGATTACCGCAAGGCGGCGCCGGACCGGGTCGGCCTCGGACAGTATCCGGGCGGACCCGCGTTCTACCGCGACCTCATCCGCTATCACACCGGCCTGGACCTGACCCCCGAGCAGATCCACCAGCGCGGGCTCGACGAGGTGGCGCGGATCGAGGGACAGATGGCGGAGATCCGGCGCCAGCTCGGGTTCCAGGGGACCCTCCGGCAGTTCAACGACTCCCTGCGCACCGATCCCCGGTTCCTGGCGAAGACGCCGGAGGAGGTGGAGAGCCGCCTGATGGCTCCGATCCGGCGGATCGAGCCGCTCATCGGCCGCTACTTTCAGCGCCTGCCGAAGGCGCCGTACGGCGTCCGCCGGCTCGACCCGTCCCTGGAGGGGTCGTGGACCTTCGGCTTCTACCAGCTCCCCACGCCGTCGGAACCGGCTGGCATCTACCTCTTCAACGGCTCGAAGCTCGACCAGCGCCCCCTGGTCGGCGCGGCGGCGCTCATCTACCACGAGCTTCTCCCGGGACATCATTTCCAGCTCGCCTTGCAGCGCGAGAACGAGGCCCTGCCGGAGCTGCGCCGGGAGCTGCTCCACACGGCGTTCGTGGAGGGCTGGGGCGAGTACGCCTCGGAGCTGGGGGTCGAGATGGGACTCTACGACGATCCGTACTCGCTCTATGGCCGGCTGGCGATGGACATGTTCCTCTCCAACCGGCTGGTGGTGGACACGGGCATGAACGCCCTCGGCTGGCCGCGCTCGCGGGCGGTCGAGTACATGCGCGACCACCTCCTGGAGTCGGACGTCCAGATCGATTCGGAGACGCTGCGCTACGCGGTGGGGATGCCGGGCCAGGCGCTGGCCTACAAGATGGGGAGCCTGAAGATGCGGGAGCTGCGGCGGCGCGCCGAGCAGGAGCTCGGGCCGCGCTTCGACATCCGCCGGTTCCACGAGGCCCTGATCGGCAGCGGCTCACTCCCCCTGGGCGTGCTGGAGAAGCACATCGACTGGTGGATCGCCCGGGAGAAGCAGGCCGACCGTTGACCTGGAGTCATCAGTCGCCCGTGAAGTCCGCTCTTGTGCGTAGCAAATGGCTCGGGGTTCAGGTACTATTATCGTCATGAATGCCCTGAGCAAGGAAGAATCGGATCGGCTGCTGACCCTCCTGGAGAGCCATATCAGGAAGTCGGAGCTGTCCCAGCGCGAGATCGAGCGCCGGCTCGGCCTGAGCCAGGGATATCTCGGAGGCCTGTTCCGGGGCCGCATCCAGCTCAGGGTCAGCCATGTCTACGGGATCGCGCGGATCCTGGAGATGGAGCCCCTGTATTTCTTCCTCGTGGCTTCCCCGCCCAGGAACCCGGAATGGCTGATGGAACAGCTCGAGATCGGGCAGACGCCTTCCATGCCCTTCCTCAAGAACGGACGTCTGCCGACCCGGCAGGAGATGCTGGAAATCGTCCGGACGACCATCCGGTCCGAACTCAAGCGACTGCTGGGGGAACCCGGGCCCGAGGAGCCCGACCCGGATCAGAGCTGAGGCTGGCCGGCGTCGTCTCCCTGGTGAAGCTCGATCAAGCCGGCCACACACAGGATGAGGTCACGGGTTGCCCGGTCCCGCTCCAGCGCCTCCCGGAGCATCAGGAGGGCGGCGATCGACTCCCGGGCGACATGACGGGAGCGGAAGACATCCAGGATCTCGCCGACCAAACGCTTGACTTCCGCCAGACGCCCCTTCCGAAGCCAGAGGGCGGACAGCTCCAGACCCATGATCGCAGCGTGGTAGACCTGTCCACGCCTGTTGAACTCTTCCCGCACGTCGAGGAAGCCCCTCTCCGCGCGCTCGTCGTCGCCCAACCCGGCGGCGATCCGCGCCTCGATCCACCGCAGCTTCAGAGCGTCGACCGAGCCGGCGTGCCGGACATAGAGGGCCCGCATCTCGAAGAGCTGGCGCCTGGCCTCGGCGAATTCACCATGCTCGACCCGGAAGAGCAGAATGTTGTGCAGGGTGATGAAGTTGAGCTTGGAATCGATGATCTTGTGGTCCGCCGCAAACGTCAGCGCCCGCGCCAGGATGAGGACGGCCAGCTCGGGATCGCCGCTCCGGCCCGTGTAGGTTCCGCGCCGGATCAGGACCCGCAGCGCGTCGTGCGTCTGCTGTTCGCGGCAGTAGAGCGTGAAGGCGAGGTCGAGGGCGCGAAAGGCCGCCTGGAAATGCCTCTCGAAGGCGAGGATTCCAGCCGTCACCTCGGAGAGGCGCGCGCGGAGCAGGCGTGAGCCGCTGCCCTGCCTGTACAGCCCCAGCGCCCGCTCGATCGACCACTCGGCCTGCATCAGGTCGTTGGTCACCCGGCATGCATTGGCATACTCACCCCACGCACGGGCCCTCATGTCAGAGATCGCGTCCGTACCGTAGAGATCGGAGTCGAGGCGGTCGGCAGCCTCCCGCGCCAGGCTCGCGAACCGGAGCATCTCCCGGGTGTCGTCATGCCGAAAGCTCCAACTCCTCTCAAGCAGCACTTCGCAGAGCCCCCACGTCCTGGAGCCCAGGTCGGACGGGCCGCTGGAAATCAAGTACTGGTCGAGGCTCGCTTCCGCCTCCTGGCGTTCCCGCGCCCGGTTCCGCCCGCGATCCAGGGCGAACTGGACCGCGCGATCGATCGGGCCGTCGTACTCCGCCCCACCGCTCACCGGCACGGCTGCACGGTCCGGGCGGAACATCACCTCGGCGATCGGAGCGACCTCCTCCCGGCAAGGCTCGCACCCGCTGAGCAGATGGGCGACATAGGCCCTGCGCCGGCGCGGAGAGAGCTTGCCCCGGATGAAACCCGTCATCCAGGTGTGTGGGGGATGTTCGATCATGCGGTGCCTCCGGGTTACGGGAAAGAATGAAACCGACCCAAGTCTCTCACACCTGTCGTCCGATTGAAAGCCGATTGAAGGAACGACGGCGGGGAAGGCCGCAACCTCCCCCGCCCTGTCGCCTAGCTTCCGGAAGGCTTGCACCTCGGCACGCCGTCCGGATCGATCTCGGGACCGCAGTCGCCGTTGGTCGTCGGGCCTCCTCCCTCCGGTACGATCTCGGTCCCGGTGGCATCCACCGAGCTCTGAAGCTTCGGGACCTGAAGCGTGACGCCGCCCCAGAACCGGGCCAGCCAGTCCAGGGTTTCGCGCCAGCCGAAGCCCTCGGCGGCGGCCGGCCGGGCTCCGGCCACCGTCAGGGCCGCCACGAACAACAACGCCGTCACCCCACGACGAAGATTGCTACGGACCATGGAATCCTCCTTCTTTCCGCGGAACATCCGGAGCCGGCATGACCCCGTC
>JBEQUE010000166.1:0-4865 GCA_040349255.1 Acidobacteriota bacterium
CGGGCCTGCACCGGCCGGACGAGCAGATCGAGTGGCACAAGCGCGAGAAGCCGCTGCCTCCGCCCAAGCCGCGGCCCGCCGCGGTCACGCTCCAGCCCTGGGACCTCGCCCTGCCCGGCCTCGACGAGGAGGAAGAGGAGGAGGAGGCACCGAAGGCGCCGGCCAAGACCGCCAAGGCCGCCAATACCTCCAAGCCGGCCCGGGAGCGCGGGCGGGGCCGGCGGAAAGGCCGGGACCGCGACCGCCAGCCCGAGAAGCCGCAGGAAAAAGAGCAGGAGCCGGAGGAGCACGCCGAGGCGGTCGGCTTTGATGCCGCGGACCCCGCCGATACCGAGGCCGGCGGTCCCGTCGGCGCTGGCGCCGATACCGAGGCCAAGCGCCGCAAGCGCCGCCGCGGCGGCCGGAAGCGGAAGAAGGGCAATGGCCATAGCGTCACGGCCGAAGCCGAGGCCGCCGCCTTCCAGGCGCGCGGCGAGGGCGCTCCGGAAGAGTCCTTCGACGACGCCGGGGACGACGAAGGACCGTTCGAAGAGCCAGGCGAGGCGGCCGGCCAGGAGGCCGAGGGCGGCCATGCGGCCAAGCGTGGCCGGCGCCGGCGGCGCCGGCGCGGTGGAGCCCGCAGCCGCGAGGCGCAAGGCAACGGCGACTCAGGCGGCGAGGCCGCGGCGCCGGCCCCCGAGGCTCCGCCGCCGCCGGAGAGCTCTGGCTCCTGAAAGGACACAAAGGACTGCAGGGACATCAAGGACTTAAGTCCTTGCAGCCCTGCAGTCCCTTCGGTCCTTGTCAGCGGTAGAACACCGGGAACGACCCCGGATCGGCCTCGTTCAGCATGTCGTAGACCGCCTCGAAGATCGTCTCGCGGTTGGGCTTCGAGAAATAGTCGCCGTCCGAGGCATAGGCGGGCCGGTGCTCCTTGCCCGAGAGGGTCTTCGGAGCCGAGTCGAGCCAGGCGTAGCCGCCCTGGACCTCCAGCACCTGCTGCATCATGTAGGCCGTGCCGCCGCCGGGCACGTCCTCGTCCACGAAGAGCACCCGATTGGTCTTCTTGAGCGACTCGACGATCCGGCCGTGGCGGTCGAACGGCAGCAGGGCCTGGACGTCGATCACCTCGGCCTCGATGCCGACCTCGGCCAGCTTCTCCGCGGCTTCGAGCGCGATGCGGCAGAGGGCGCCATAGGTGACCACGGTCACGTCCGAGCCCTCGCGGAGGACTTCCGGCACTCCTAGCGGCACCGTGAGCTCGCCGATGTTCTCGGGCAGCTTCTCTTTCAGCCGATAGCCGTTCAGGACCTCGATCACGATGCCCGAGTCGTCGGACTGGAGCAGCGTGTTGTAGAAGCCCGCCGCCTGCGTCATGTTGCGCGGCACGCAGACGTAGATGCCCCGCACCAAGTGGATGATGCCGGCCATGGGCGAGCCCGAGTGCCAGATCCCCTCCAGCCGGTGGCCGCGCGTGCGCACGATGACCGGCGCCTTCTGCTGGCCCTTGGTGCGCCAGCGCAGCGATGCGAGGTCGTCGGACAGGATCTGGAGCGCGTACAGGATGTAGTCCAGATATTGGATCTCGGCCACCGGCCGCAGGCCGCGCATCGCCATGCCGATGGCCTGGCCCACGATCGTGATCTCGCGGATGCCGGTATCCGTCACCCGCAGCGGCCCGTACTTGTTCTGGAGCCCCGCGAAGCCCTGGTTGACGTCGCCGATCTTGCCCACGTCCTCGCCCAGGGCGATCAGGTTGGGCAGGCGGCCCAGGGCCTGGTCGAAGCAGGCGTTGACGATCTCGAACCCGTTGATCGACCGGGCGTCGGACGCGTAGACCGGCTTGACCTCGGGCACGCGGAGCGCGGCCTGCGGCGTGGTGCTGTAGAGATGCGAGTTGAAGCGGTCCTCGTTCAGGCGGTCCTGCTCGCGCTTCCACTCCAGCAGTCTGCGGGCGGAGGGCAGTTCTTCCCCGGCGGCGGCGATCAGCGCGCTCCCCACCGCGGCCATGACGTCGCGGCGCAGCGGGGTGTGGAGCTTCTCCAGCTCCTGGCGGACCTTCTCCAGCTCGGAGCCGTTTGAGGACTCCCGGGCCATGTCGTCGGTCACGGCCAGGACCAGCTTGCGGTCCTCGCGGATCGGTCCCACGAACGCCTCCCAGGCGCGGTCCTGGGCCTCGCGCACGGCGCGGGCGGCGCCCTGCTCCAGCTCGTCCATCTCGGCGGCGCCGGCGATCCCCTGCTCCAGGATCCACTGGCGCATCTTGCGGATGCCGTCGAGCTCCTCCTCCCAGGCCAGGCGCTCGGCGCTCTTGTAGCGCTTGTGGCTGCCCGAGGTGGAATGCCCCTGCGGCTGGGTCATCTCGACCACATGGACTACGGCGGGCACGTGCTCGCGGCGCAGGATCTGGGCGGCGTTCAGATAGGTCTCGCAGAGGCCGGCGTAGTCCCAGCCCTTGACGGTATAGAGGTCGTACCCCTGGCGCGTGCCGGGCGCGCGGCGGAAGCCCGAGAGGACCTCCGACAGGTCGCCCTTGGTGATCTGGTACTCGTTCGGCACCGAGATGCCGTAGCCGTCGTCCCAGATCGAGACCAGCATCGGGATGCCGAGCACGCCGCCGGCGTTGATCGCCTCCCAGAACATGCCCTCGGCGCAGCTCGCGTTGCCGATCGTGCCGAAGGCGATCTCGTCGCCGTTGTGGGAAAAGCCGGTCATCGCCTCAAGCTCGGGCAGCTCGCGGTAGAGCTTCGAGGCGTAGGCGAGACCCACCAGGCGCGGCATCTGGGAGCCGGTCGGAGAGACGTCGGCCGAGGAGTTCCGGCGCGCGGTGAGGTCGTGGAAACGGCCGTCCGGCCCGACCAGGCAGGTCGAGAAGTGGGCGGTCATGGAGCGGCCGGCCGAGCAGGGCTCCAGGGTCACGTCCGGGTTGGCGTAGAGCTGGGCGAAGAACTCCTCGAGCGTGAGCAGCCCGAGGGCGAACATCATCGTCTGGTCGCGGTAGTAGCCGGAGCGGAAGTCGCCCGGCCGGAAGGCGCGCGCCGCGGCCATCTGGGCGATCTCCTTGCCGGCGCCGAAGATGCCGAACTTCGCCTTGCCGGAGAACACCTGCTTCTCGCCGAGCAGGCTGGCTTCGCGGCTTTCGAACGCGATCCGGTAGTCGCGAAGGATGCTCTCCTTCGTGAACAGCTCCGGGCTCGACTCGGACCGTTCGGCCGACGCCGAAGCGCCCCGGTCCACGAGAGGAAAGGTCATTCTCGAACCTCCGAAAGGGTGCGGGCAGACCCGCTGTCGCATGCTAACACGCAGTATTCGCCGGGGTCTCCTGGGGGGCTCCCGGGGGTTCGGGCGCCGTGATACGATCCCGGCTCCAAATCGTCCCGGATGAGGAGGTTATGACAAGAACCCAGGTTTCTTCCTCTCTTCTGGCTCTGCTCCTGGCCGGCTGTGCCACCACGGCGCCGACGCCTCCCGCAGAGACCAAACCGGTGGAGGCGGCGCCGGAGACCTCGGCTCCCGCCCCCGAGCCACCGGCCAGACCCGACCCGAATTCCGCCTACGCCTCCACCTACCACCCGCTCCCCTCGTCCCCCGTCCTGATCACCCACGCCACGATCCTCACCGCCGTCGGCGACCGCATCGAGAACGGCTCGATCCTGCTGCAGGACGGCAAGGTGGTCGCCGTCGGCGAACAACTCCAGGCCCCGGCCGGCGTCACTGTGGTCGACGCCCGCGGCAAGTGGGTGACCCCGGGGATCATCGACGCGCACTCCCATCTCGGCGTCTACGCGTCGCCGGGCGTCGACGCCACCTCGGACGGCAACGAGGCGACCGACCCGGTCACCGCCGACGTCTGGGCCGAGCACTCGGTCTGGCCGCAGGACCCGCAGTTCCCGCTCGCCCTGGCCGGCGGGGTGACCACGCAGCAGATCCTGCCCGGCTCGGCCAACCTGATCGGCGGCCGCGGCATCACGGTCAAGAACGTCCCCGCCCTGCACGTCGACCAGATGAAGTTCCCGGGCGCCCCGTACGGCCTCAAGATGGCCTGCGGCGAGAACCCGAAGCGGGTCTACGGCGACAAGGGGCGCGCCCCCTCGACCCGCATGGGCAACGTGTCCGGCTACCGCCGCGCCTGGATCGAAGCCGCCGAGTACCGTCGGAGCTGGGACGAGTACAACCAGAAGGTCAAGGACGGTAAGGCCAAGGACCTGAAGCCGCCGGCACGCGACCTGGAGAAGGAGACCCTGGCCGGCGTGCTGGCCGGCGAGATCCTGGTCCAGAACCATTGCTACCGGGCCGACGAGATGCTGACCATGATCGACATCTCCAAGGAGTTCGGCTACAAGGTCGCCGCCTTTCACCACGCGATCGAGGCCTACAAGATCGCCGACGTCCTAGCCCGGGAAGGGATCTGCGCCGACATCTGGGCCGACTGGTGGGGCTTCAAGATGGAGGCCCTGGACGGCATCCGCGAGAACGCCGCCATCCTGCAGAAGGCCGGCGCCTGCGTGGTCATCCACTCCGACTCCGCCGAGGGCATCCAGCGTCTCAACCAGGAGGCCGCCAAGGCCATGGCCGCCGGCAACCGCATGGGCATGAAGTTGCGCCAGGAGGACGCCATCCGCTGGATCACGATCAACCCGGCGAAGTCGATCGGCGTCGGCGACAGGACCGGCTCGCTCGAGCCCGGCAAGATGGCCGACGTCGTGGTCTGGAGCGGCGACCCGTTCAGCGTCTACAGCCGCGCCGAGAAGGTCTACATCGACGGCGCCCTCATCTACGACCGCAACGACCCGGCGCACCAGCCGCGGACCGACTTCGAGGTCGGCATCATTCCGCAGGGGCCGCGGACCGAAGGAGGCCAGCCATGAGGCGCAAGATGATTCTCT
>JBEQUE010000042.1:0-14957 GCA_040349255.1 Acidobacteriota bacterium
CGCCGGCCGGTCTCCCGGGTCACCCCGTCCATGAGGACGGCGTGCGGGATGTTGATCGCCTGCTGGGCGGTCGAGAACGTGGGCGACGGCGGGTCCAGTTGGGACAGCGCCTTGGCGAGGTTGTAGCGCGCCTTCTCGCCGGGCGGCGCCGAATCGACCACGACGTCCACCAGCAGGCTGCGCCGGCAATGGGGGCAGCGCCGCGCCGTGGGATCGACGGGCTTCTTGCAGCTCGGGCAGCTCTCCCGCGAGACGGTCTCGGCCATAAAGGTGCGAGGATTCTAACTGATCTTCAGCGCGTTCCGGCCGCCTGCGCCTTCGGAGCCGGGTCGAGGACGCCGATCACGTAGCGCTTCTCGTTCAGGTAGCGCCGTGCCGCGTCGCGCAGGCTGTCCGAGGTGGTGCCGCGGAGCAGCTCCTCGAAACGCGGCAGGTCGCGCAGGTCGAACCCCTCGACGTCGTAGGTCTCGAGAGCCGTGAGCCAGAACTCGTTCGTCCGGCTGTCGGTCTCGCGCTCGCGGCGCTGCGACTCCTTCACCTGGTCGACGTAGCTCTCCGGCACGCCCTTCTCCTGGATCGACTCGATCTCCTTGAACACGGCGCGGACCAGGGGCTGCACGGCCTCGGGCGCGCAGCCGAAGCTGACCGTGAAGGTGTAGCGCTGCCGCGGCCGCCGATCGATTCCGCCCGACACCTCGACGCCGTAGATCGCGCCCATGTCCTCGCGCAGCACCTCGCGCAGCCGCACCTCCAGGAGGTCGGCGAGCGACTTGATGCCGTGCCGCGCCGCGCGGCTGAACACCGCGTCGCCCGTGAACACGATCTGCACCCGGCTCTTGGGCTCCAGGCCGCGCTCGACTTTGACTTCAACCACGCCGTCGGGCGGCTGGACGCCGACGTCCCGCCAGGTCTCCTTGCGGCCCGTGGAGGGAAGACCGCCGAGCCAGGCCTCGATCTGCGGCTTGATCGCCTCGGGCTGGAAGCTCCCCACCAGGATGAACGTGAACTCGCCGGCGTCGGCGAAGCGCTCCTTGTAGATCCGCCAGGCGGTGTCCGGATCGACCTTCGCGATCAGCTCGGGCGAGACCGGCTGCCAGCGCGGGTGGTTCCGGGTGAGCGCCTTGGTCATGGCGTCCGAGAACGCCTGGCCGGGATCGGCGAGGCGGTTGCCGGCGAAGGCGGTCATCCGGGCCAGGAACGAGCGGAACGCCGCCTCGTCCTTGCGCGGCGAGGTGACGCTCAGGTAGACGAGCTGGAGCAGGGTGTCGAGGTCGCGCACCGACGACCCGCCCTCGACCCCCTCCTCCAACTGGCTGATGTAGGGCCCGAGCTGGACCGACTTGCCGGCCAGGGCCTTCTCCAGCGCGACCGCGTCGAAGTTGCCGAAGCCGGCCTCGCCGACCAGCGAGGTGGCGAAGAGGGCCGACGGGAAATCCTGGTCCGGCACCAGCGAGTGGCCGCCGGGACTGTAGCCGGTGAGGAGGATCTCGTCGTTCTTGAAGTCGGTGGGTTTGAGGAGCACGCGCACGCCGTTCGACAGGCGCCATGCGGTGACGCCGACCTCGGCGACGCGGGTCTCCTCGACCACCTTGCCCGGCTGCGGCGGCTCGGGCACGAGCGGGCCGGCCACGGCGTGGTCCACGTAGGGCTCGATGTCGCGCCGGGCCACCACCTGGGCGAAGACCGCGCGCAGATCCGCCTCGGTGGGGAGCTGGGCGGCTTCCTTCTTCGGCGCGTTGACCATGACCACCCGGCTGCTGCCGTTGAGCCATTCGCCGGCCAGGGCGTTGACCTCCTCCAGGGTGATCCCGGGCAGGAAGCGGCGCACCAGCTCGAGCTCGGCCGGGATGCCCGGCACCGCCTCGTCCTGGGTGAAGGCGCGCACGAACTCCTCGGCGAACGTGGTCGATTCGATCTTGCCGCGTTCCCGGAAGGCCTGCTCGTAGCCCAGCAGCCACTCCTTCTTGGCCCGCTCGAGCTCGCCGGGCGTGAAGCCGTGGCGCCGCACGCGCTCGACCTCGGTGAGCAGCGCCGCGAGGCCGCGGCCGATCCCGCCATCCTTGACGCCCGCCGCGAGCGACGTCACCTCGGCCGAGCGCACCAGCTCGTCGGCGCTCGACCCGGCCCACAGGAACGGCGGATCGGGGCTCTGGGCGATCTCGTCCAGGCGCGCGTTGAGCATGGTCTGGTAGAGCGCCTCGACGATCGAGCGCCGGTAGTCGCCGACCTTGTCCTCGGAGCGCTTGGGCTGCTTCCAGTGGATGGCGACGCTGGTGTCGGTCGCCTCGGGATCGGTGGAGACGGCGAACAGGGTCTCGCCGTGCGCCGGCACCGGGAAGACCTCGCGGGGCCGCTCCTTGTCGGGGTTCTTGAGACCGCCGAACTGCTGCCTGATCTGCTGCTCGACCACGGCCGGATCGAAGTCGCCGACCGCGATCACCGCCATCAGGTCGGGCCGGTACCAGTCGCTGTAGAAGCGCCGCAGGGCCTCGGGCGAGGCCTTGTCGAGGATGCTCCTCTGGCCGATCGGCAGGCGATCGGCGTAGCGCGAGCCCTGGAAGAGGATCGGGAACTGCTCGTCGTCCATGCGCGCCGAGGCGCCGCGGCCGAGCCGCCACTCCTCGATCACCACGCCCTTCTCCTTGGCCACCTCCGCGGGATCGAAGGTGATGCCGTTCGCCCAGGCCTCCAGGATGCGCATCGACTGGGCCATGAACTCCGGCCGGTCGGTCGGCACGGTCAGGGTGTAGACCGTCTCGTCGAAGCTCGTGTAGGCGTTGACGTCGGCGCCGAAGCGCATGCCGATCGACTCCAGGTAGCGCACCAGGTCCTGGCGCTCGAAGCCGCGCGAGCCGTTGAACGCCATGTGCTCGACCAGGTGGGCGAGGCCGCGCTGGTCCTCGTCCTCCAGGACCGACCCGGCGTTGACCGCGAGCCAGACCTCGGCCCGCCCCGCCGGCAACGTGTTGCGGCGGATGTAGTAGGTCAGCCCGTTCGGCAGCTTGCCGAGGGTGACCTCCGGGTCCAGCGGGAGCTTCGCCGACAGGTCGGTCTGCGCCGTCTGGGAATACCCGATACCGGGAAGCAGGAAGAGGAGGGCGAGGATCGGTCGGAGCTTTCTCATGTCCAAGGAGACAACGCGCGCGGCGCGGGCGGGAATTTCAGGCCTGGGCGTAGGCCTGCCGGTAGCGCTCGTGGCGGCGGGCGAAGACGTCCACGAACCAGCAGGAGGCCTCGAAGCGCAGGCCGCGCTCCAGGGTCTCGTCGAGCGCGTGCTCCACGAGCCTGTCGGCGATGCCTCGCCCGCGGTGCTCGGGCGGCACGAAGGTATGGGTGAAGTTGATCAGGCCGTCGCCGGCCGGGCGATAGGTGAGGAGGCCCACCTCCTGGCCGTCCATCGTGGCGGTGTAGCGCCGGGCCTGCTCGTCGTGGCGGATCTCAAGCTCCATGGTGAGCCTCCTTGTATTCGGGGTGCTTCTGGACGAACCCCTTCACGTAGGGGCAGACGGCGATGAAGCCATGGCCGCTCCGGATCGTGTCGTCCAGGGCGTGGCGGACGAGCTGCTCGGCGATGCCCTGGCCGCGCAACTGGTCCGGGACGAAGGTGTGGTTGAAGCTCCGCGTGCCGTCCGCGCCCTCGGAGTAGGCGGCCTCGGCCTCGCCTCCTTCGCCCCCCTCGATAACGGCGAAGTAACGCTTGCCCGGCTGGTGCTGGATGTTCAGTTCCATGCTCTCTTCCTCCCGTCCAGGCCGGGGTTCAAGGCTCGTGCCATCCGCTTTGACCTCGACCCCGCAGGGAGTCTAGGATCAAACGGGAGAGCGCACAAATGAGCCCATTCAAGGATGCGGTCGCGTTGGTGACCGGAGCGGCCTCCGGCCTGGGCCGGGCCCTCAGCGAGGAGATGGCCCGGCGCGGCGCCGTGGTCGTGGTGACGGACCTGGACGAGGCCGGAGCGCGGGCGGTGGCCGACGGGATCGTCGCCTCCGGCGGCCGGGCCTCGGCCGCGGCGCTCGACGTGAGCCGGGCCGACGACGTGCGCCGGGTGGTGGAGGAGGCCGCCGCCGCCCACGGCCGGCTCGACTACCTGTTCAACAACGCCGGCTTCGCCGTGGTGGGGCAGGTCCAGGACCTGGACCCGGAGCACTGGCGGAAGATCCTGGACGTGAACCTCGGAGGCGTGATCCACGGCGTGGCCGCGGCCTACCCGATCATGGTCCGCCAGGGCTCGGGGCACATCGTCAACACCGCGTCCGCCGCGGGCCTGCTGGGAGCGCCCTGCTCGACGCCCTACGCCACGACCAAGTTCGCGGTCGTCGGCCTCTCCCAGAGCCTGCGCTCCGAGGCGGCGGACCTGGGGGTCCGGGTCAGCGCGCTCTGCCCGGCCTACATCCGGACCGGCATCTTCGACGCGGCCACCTACGCGGCCGGCACGCAGCGGGACGTGACCAGCCTCATCCCGTTCAAGTTCCTGGAGGTGGACGACGCCGTGCGCCGCACCCTGCGCGGGGTCGAGCGCAACCAGGGGCTCATCGTGTTCCCGTTCTACGCCCGCCTGCTCTGGTGGCTCACGCGGATCTGGCCGGCGTTTCCGGTGGCGCTGAACCGCCGGACGGTGCAGGCCTGGCGGAGGCGGCAGCGCCGGGCCGCCGATCCAGCAGCCAGGGCGTGAGCGCCAGGGCCGCCAGGACCGCGAAGCCGATCCCGAAGCGCAGCCGGTGGCTGTAGGCCACCCGCGGCGCCTCGCCGATCAGCACGTATCCGGCCCACAGGTCCGGCCGCTGCCAGCGCGGGTCCTCGCGGAAGCGCTGTTTCGCGCGGCGCAGGGCCTCGGCGGGCCGACGGCCCTTGCCGAGCTCGTGGTAGAGCTGCTCCATGAAGGCCGCCGTGGCGTCGTCGCCCACCTCCCAGAGCGTGGCGAGGACCGACGGCGAGCCGGCGGCGAGGAACGAGCCGGTCAGACTGGCGAGCGCGTCGCCCTCTCCCTCGCCGGACGCGAGCGCGGTACGGCAGCCGGCGAGGACCGTAAGGTCGGCGCGGTACTGGAGGGTGGCGATCTCCTCGGGGTAGAGCAGACCGTCGTCCTCGCCGTCGGGCGAGAAGAGGATGGCCGCGCCGCGGCCCGGCCGCTCGTCGATGACCGTGTGCGTGGCGAGATGGACAATCCGCACGCCGTTGTAGGCCAGGTGCCGGAGCTCTCCCTCGGTGTCGTCACCCCGGGTGCGCAGCGTGTGCCGGCCCGGGAGGAGCTGGGTCAGCCGGTCGAGCTCCCGGACCGCGCCCGGCAGCGGCGGCAGGCGGTAGCGCGCCGCCAGGTCGCCGGCCGGCGAGCCGTTGGGAACCTCGGGAGCGCCGAAGCCGGCGAGGGTGTAGGCCGGCGTGTACTGATCGAGCTGCCGCAGCCAGCCCAGGGCCGAGCCGCTCGGCAGGTAGCTCGTGGCGGCCCGCTCCACGAGGGGATCACCTGACACGGTAAGCATCTCGAACGGCAGGTAGCGCAGCGCGCCGTCGGGAGAGATGCGGACCTCACTCTCGTCGATCTCACCGGCCGGTCCGAGGAGGGTCTTCGACAGCCGGTCGAGCCGGGCCGGGTCCGGCTCCTGCCGGCGGGCGAGCGCCGCGTGGACCGCCTTGGCGTCGTCGAGGATGGGCCGGGCCGGGCCGAGATCGGCCAGCTCGACGCCGCCCTCCCGCACCACCCAGAGATAGAGATTCCGATCGCCGGCGAAGTACTCCAGGAGCAGGCCGTCGCCGACCTTCGCCCGGAGCTGGTCGGCCCGGAGCGGGCTCGCGCCGGTGGCGGAGCCTCCCAGGGCGTCGAGCAGCTCGCGGCCCTTGGCGCGCTGGACGACGTCGAGCGCCCGCTCCGCATAGCCGGCACCCGGCTTCCGCGCGTCGAGTCGACCCAGCGCCTCGACCGCCGCGGTGTAGACCGGCCGCTTCTCGCCGAAGAACAGAGCCCGGAGCGAGCCGCGCCGCAGCGTGCCGCGGACGGTCTCGATATCGTCCATGGCCTGTTCCAGCAGCTCCACCGCGCGCTCGTCCTGGCCGCGGGCCGCCGCGATCCGGCCCAGCCCGTCGAGCGCCGACCAGCGGCCCTCGGCCGAGCCGCTCCGGCGCGCGCCGTCGAGGCTGCGCGAGAAGGCCCGCTCGGCTTCGTCCAGTCGCTTCTGTTCCAGCAGGAGCCGGCCCAGGTAGAAGAGATCCTGGATCTCCTCGGACCGGTCGCCGCTCTCCTCCGCGAGGCGCAGGGCGGTGCGGTACGCCTCCTCGGCTTCGCGCGGCTGATCGAGGTTGAGGTGGTGGACCAGGCCGATGTTGAGCCAGGCGTTCGACAGCCCCGCCTTGTCGCCCTCGGCCTCGTAGATGCGGATCGCCTCGCGGAAGTCGTCGAGCGCGCTCACCGGGTCGCCCAGGTTTCTGTAGACCACGCCGGCGTTGACCCGCAGCGAGGCGCTGCGCCGCGGATCGAGGCGGTCGGCATGCTCGAGCACCCCGCGGTACAGGCCGAGAGCTTCGCGGTAGGCGCCCAGCTTCTCCAGGACGACCCCCTGGTTGATATGCGCGACCTGGATCTGGGACTCGGCCCAGGGCTCGGAGGAGTTCCGCGAGGCCAGGCCGGCCGCCTCGGCGTGCCGTTCCAGGGCCCAGTTGTAGCGCCCTTCGGAGGTGGCGACGAGCCCGAGGTTCGACAGGTTGACGACCTGGCTTTCGGCGTCGCCGCGCAGCCGGTTGACCTCCAGCGCCTCGCGGAAGCGGCTCTCGGCCGCGCCGTAGTCGCCCAGGTAGTGCAGGCAGAGACCGGTGTTGTTGAGCGTCCGCGCGATGCGCGACGGCTCGCCGAGCGCGCGCCGGATGCGCAGCGCGGCCTCGCACTCGGCGAGCGCCGCCCGGAAGTCGCCGAGCTGGGTGAGGAGCACGCAGGCGTTGTTGCGCGCCGTGGCCGAGGTCTCGGGATCGGCCTGCGCCGCGGCCTCGGCCACGGCCTGGTAGACCCGCACCGCCTCCGGCAGCCGGCCCTCGGCCTGGAGGGCGTCGGCCTGATCGATCGTCTGCGCCGAAAGCGGCACGGCCAGCAGGCCGAGGAAGATCACGGCGGTTCGCACTGCGGAGAGTCTACCCCGCCACCTGCCGGATCGCCGTCTCGAGCTGCTCCAGGTTCACCGGCTTGGTCAGGTGGCGGGAGAACCCCGCCTCGCGGCTGCGCGCCACGTCCTCCTCCATGCCGTAGCCGGTCAGCGCGATGCCGCGCAGGCCGTAGCGCTGGGAGAGCTCGGACATCAGGTCGAGTCCGCTGCCGTCGGGCAGGCCGATGTCGCTCAGGACGAGATCGATCCGGTCGTCCCGCCGGCGGCCCTGGAGCGCGGCGTCGGCCAGGGCCATCCCTTCCGAGACGCTGCCGGCCACCATCACCTGATAGCCCGTGGCCCGCAGGAGGTCGGCCATGGCCTCGGCCGTGTCCGCGTGGTCCTCGACCAGGAGGATGCGCAGCGGCTTTTCCGGCCTGATCTCCGCGGGTTCCGGTGGCAGGGGAGCTGGCGCAACCTCGCGGGTCTCCGGCAGAGAGGCTGGACGTCCGGAGGGCAGCCGTACGGTGAACGTCGAGCCGCGGCCTCTTCCATCGCTCGCCACGGAAAGGCTGCCGCCGTGCAGCTCGACGATGCTCTTGCTGATCGCGAGGCCGAGCCCGAGCCCGCCGAACCGGCGGAGGTCATGCCTCTGCCCCTGCTGGAAGGCGTCGAAGACCTGGGGCAGAAGCTCGGGCTCGATGCCCATGCCGCTGTCCGAGACCTGGGCCACGAGATCGCCGCCCTCCCGCCAGGCCCGCACGCGGACGGTGCCCCCCGGAGGCGTGAACTTGCGGGCGTTGCTCAGCAGGTTCCAGAACACCTGGGTGAGGCGCGGCGCGTCGGCCCGGAGCCGCAGGTCGCCGTCGCCGATCTCCGTCACCACCTGCGGGCCGTCGCCCGGCCTCGCCGAGGCCTCGATGGCATGATCGAGCACCTGGCGCAGGTCGGCCGGGCCGCGGCGCAGCTCCAGCTTGCCCTGCGCGACGCGGGTCAGGTCGAGCAGGTCGTCGATGAGCCGCGCCTCCAGCTCGACGTTGCGACGGATCACCGCGAGCCCGTTGCGGACCGAGGCCGGCAGCGCCTCCAGCCCGGCCCTCTCCAGCCGCGCGAGGACCGCGAGCACCGGCGTCAGCGGAGTGCGCAGCTCGTGGCTCAGCATGGCCATGAACCGGTCCTTGGCGTCGCTCGCGGTCTCGGCCTGGGCCCGCGCCGCGGCCTGGCTCCGCAGAATCCCGAAGAGCGAGAGGCTGGCGAGGAGGCCGAGAGCGAGCAGGAGCGCCACCTGGTCGCGGTTCGAGCCCGCCTCGAAGGCCGGCAGCGTGGAGAACGCCAGCGTCCACGGATGCCCCGCCACGTCGAAGCGCTGCGTGGACTGGAAGTGCGGCTCCGGCCCGACCACCCCGGGCGCGTGCGAGCGGTGGAGGAGGTTCCGGAGGGAGGCGGCCCCGGCGTAGACCTCGACCGCGAGGTTGGGGTTGCTGCCCAGCGTGCCCTGCAACAGGTCGTCGGCGCGGAAGGCGCAGTAGACGAAGCCCGCCAGCGCGGCGCGCCGCTCGTCGAGGGTCCCGGCCGGCCGGCCCTGCCTGTAGACCGGGAGATAGATCAGGAACCCGGCCTGCTTGTGGAGGTCGATCTCCTGGACCAGCCGCAGCCGGCCGGTGGCAGCGGGCCGGCCGGTGTCGCGGGCGCGCTCCATGGCCTCGCGCCGCGCCGCGCTGGTGAGCATGTCGAAGCCGAGCGCCGCGCGGTTGCGCCGGTCCATCGGCTCCAGGTAGACGATCGGAAAGAGGTCGTCGCGCGGCGAATCGGGCCAGATGCGGAACTTCGCCTCGCCGCTGCGGCGCATCTCCGCGGTCACCGGCTCCTTCCATTCGGCCTGGACCCGGAGGCTGAACCCGATGCCCTGGATCCCCGGGTACCGGCGCCGCAGGTCGAGCCCCTCCACGAACGAACGGAACTCCTCGCGGCTCACGTCGTCGCTCGCCTCGAACAGGCCGGCGGTCCCCTGGAGCAGCGCGATGTAGGTCTCCATCCGGTTCTGGAGGATGGCCTGGTTCTTCTGCACCAGGTTCTGGAAGCGCAGCCGGTCCTGCGTCTCCGCGCTGCTCCAGGCGTACCACGAGATCGTGCCGGTCACGAGCAGCGCGAGGACCAGCACGAGCCAGGCGCTCCTCACGGCCGCTCCTCTCCGTTCAGCTCGCGATACTCCTCCGGCGTATCCACGTCGCGCACGGCGCCGGGGTCGTCCACCTCGACCTCGTGGACCGGGTGGTGGTCGAGCAGCTCGCGCAGGCCGACGTCCGGGTCCAGGGTGGCGATCTCGGGCAGCAGCGAGGGGGAGACGACCAGCGGGTGCCCGCGCTTGCCCCGGTACGACGCGACCGTCAGCGGATGGCCGCCGGCCGCGGCGATCACCGCGGCCACGGTCGAGGCGCGCAGAGCGGGCAGATCGGCGGGACAGATCACCACCTGTTGATACGTCGGAGCCCACGCGATCCCCTCCCGGATCGACGACAGCATGCCGCGCTCGGGATCGGGGTTGACCACGGTCCGCACCGCGGCCTCCGCGGCCCAGGCCCGCAGCGCCTCGTCGCCCGGAGCCGTCACCAGCAGGATCTCGGCGACCCCGCCTTCCCGCAGCGCCCGGACCAGCGAGCCCACGACCGTCCCGTCTCCAAAAGGGAGCAGGAGCTTGGGACGACCCATCCGGCGCGAAGCGCCCGCGGCAGGAACGATGGCTATAGCCATTCCCGCATGATAACGAAAGCGGACCCTAAATCATCCACCCCCCTCGGGGCCCTGCGCCTCGACCGGCAGCGGCTCGGCCGGCTTCGCGCTCAACCCGGAGCGGTAGAGCAGGGCCGCGATGACGGCCACGAGCGCGAGCCCGAAGACGACGGCCGGGGTGCCTTCCATCCAGGTGAACCCTTTTTCGGCGAAGTGCAGGGAGGCGGGGAGCGCGATCCACTCGCGGTCCTGGGCCACGCGCAGGAAGGCGATGGCGACGCCCGCGAGGCCCTCGCCCGCGATCATGCCGGACGCGGCGAGCACGCCGGGGTCGCCTTCGCGGGGCCCTCCCTTGCGCCGGGCCTCGACCACCCGCCGCACGAGGCCGCCGACGAAGATCGGCGTCAGGCTGCCCAGGGGGAGATAGATGCCGACCGCGAACGCGAGGCCGGGCAGTCCGGCGAGCATGGCGGCGAGCGAGAACGCCGCGCCCGTGCCGACGAGGCCCCAGGGGAGCGAGCCGGAGAGCACGCCGTCGATCACCGTCTTCATGAGCGTGGCCTGGGGAGCGGGCAGCTCGGGCGAGCCGAAGGTGTAGGCATTGCCGAGGAAGAGCACCGTGCCGGCCACGGCCCAGCAGGCGAACGCGGCGCCGAGGAACTGGCCGGCCTGCTGGCGCGCCGGCGTGGCGCCCACGAGATAGCCGGTCTTGAGGTCCTGCGAGATGTCGCCGGCCTTGGACGCGGCGATGCACACCACCGTGCCCACGGTGAGGATCGCGGCGCGGGCCGCGTCCACCGGCTCGGTCCAGCCGAGCAGCACGAACACGAGAGCGGTCCCGAGGAGCGTCACCAGCGCCATGCCCGACGTCGGGTTCGAGGAGACGCCGATCAGGCCCACGATGCGCGACGAGACCACCACGAACACCACGCCGAAGATCCCGACGCCGATCGCGGCCACAAGGCGCTTCGTAAAATCCATGAAATCTGTATCTGCATCGATCTTAACCCCGAGCAGCCCGGGCACGAGCGCCAGGATCAGGACGACCAGCGCCGGTCCCGCGAGCACGACCCACCCCGGGAGGTCGCGGTCCGTGCGAGGAACCCCGGGCTCGGCCTCGGCTCCGGCCCCCTTGGTCTGGATGCCCTTGAGCACCGCCGTGAACGACTTGTACATCGTGGGGAGCGCCCGCGCCACGGTGACGATGCCGGCCGCCGCCACCGCGCCCGCGCCGATGTAGCGCACGTATTTGCTCCAGATCTGGCCGGCGGACAGGTCGCGGATCGGCGTGGCGGTCTCGGGGAAGAGGGGAGACGTCAGCCCTTCGCCGACGAGCGCGATCAGCGGGGTGAGCACGAGGGCGGAGATCAGGCTGCCGGACACCATGATGGCCGACTGCCTGTAGCCGAGGATGTAGCCCACGGCGAGCAGGGCGGGAGCGATCTCCAGCGCCAGCTCCGCCTTGGGGAGCGCGCCCAGGTGGGTGCTCAGCTCCGAGGGGATGAGCACCGCGGCACCGAGCGCGATCTTGATGGCCGCGCCGACGAGCAGGCCGATGAAGATCCACTTGCCGCCGGAGGATTCGGCGGCAGTGGCTCCGAGCACCTCGGCGCAGGCGGTGCCTTCGGGGTAGGGCAGCTCGTCCGCGCTGTTGACGATGAGCAGTCGCCGCAGCGGGATCATGGCGCTGATGCCGAGGATCGCGCCGAGCAGCGCGAGCATCGCCACCTGCCAGAACGGCGGCGTCAGGCCCCACAGGAAGAGCGCCGGGATGGTGAAGATCGTGCCCGACGCCAGCGACGAGCTGGCCGACCCGATCGTCTGGGACATGTTGGCCTCGAGAATGATCCCGCCGGGCCGCCGGCCCATGACGCGGAACGCGGCCACGGTGAGCACGGCGATGGGGATCGACGTCGAGACCGTGAGCCCGACGCGCAGGCCCAGGTACGCATTGGCGGCGCCGAAGAGGACGCCGAAGACGATTCCGGCCACGGCGGCGCGCAGGGTGAACTCGGCGACCGACTCCTGTCGGGCGGACGGCGGCTGCATGCGTTCCTCCTTCCTCGCAGGTCGGGGGGAGGGTAGCACAGGCAGCCGCAGGGAATAGCGGGCGTAAATCGAGCAGGAGAAAACGCGCTGATTGGCAATTCAATGTTCAATCAGCACGGTTCGCATCGGATCAGCCGTTGCCCAGGCCGTCGTGCCACAGTGATCTCAGGCGTCAAGGCTGACCCGCCCGAGGCCGGCCGGCCCGACCTCGCCATGGCCTCCGTCGATCGCGCGCTGGTCCTGTCGCGGCAGGCTACGCCGCTCGAGTACGCGGCCGATGTGGCTCTTACCACTGTCTTTGGGACCGATGAAGAGTACGAACATGGCTTCGAGCGCCCGCCGCACTCTCCGTTATTTAAACAAAGCGACGATTGCGGCGATAGCGCCCAAGACTCCGGCAATCGCCCCTATCGCATCCCAAGGCAAATTCCACTTCTGCTTGTCAAGTCTGGCTACGAGTTGAGAGCCTCTCCTCTCCAATGACTTCGGCAGAAATCGACCTGATCGCGAAGCATCCTTCTCAATTGCCACTTCCAGCCTCACCTCAGGGGTATTTTTCAGGACCCAAGGATTGATTTCCCATCGCGCATACACAATGGACCCATACGTGGCTTTGACTACTTTGGTTTTCGAATCGGAATTGGGGCCCACAGCAGGAATCAGGCGCGCCATGACCTTGTAGGTGTTTTCTGGGTTTGGAGCCAGCCGAAATTTCTCCACGCTGTTGTTTCTGACAGAGCCCACTTTGACGCCGTTCACAAACACATCGACATCGCATATCACACATGCGATAGAAGAAGCCCGATCGAACTTGAGCACGACGTTCTGCGCGTCGAGCTCATTTCCTACATAGTAGGATGCGACCGCGCCGAGCACGGCAAGTATGCTGACGAATACCAAAAAGACCTTCATTGAGAACTCCAGTGAAACCGGTTGGGCTCACATTCATTCCAGGGTCGGACCGCAAATTTCCTGAATCTTGAGACTTAGAAAGTGTAGGCGCGCAGGCACCCGAATGTCAATCCTGCCGCTGTGCGGGAATGCCTGGCTGCCGGAGGTGTGCGCAGCCCCTCCGCACACCTCCGGCACGGCCCGTCTCCCCCGAGGACGGGCTTCCAGGCACGGGATGGCGGCGTCCTTGGACTCGGCGGCCGACATCCCCCCGTATTGTCAATGAACCGTGAACAACAACACCTGCCTCTGCAGGCTCTTCTACGGACCAGCCTGTCGCTCCGTTTCCCGCCACACCGCCCGATAACCTTCTGTGTCGCAATGGAACCTTCTATGGCGGCGTAGAACGTTACATTGCGCTGTAGAGCCTTACGTTGCGGCGTAGAAGGTTGTTTTGCTCCAGAGAACCTTACCTTGCGGCGTAGAACGTTATCCTGGCGCCAGGAACCTTGACTTACGGCGTAGAACGTTACCTTGGCTCCAGGAACCTTGCGTTTCGCCGTAGAACCTTCCAACGCCACGTAGAACCTTGTTTTGGCTCCAGGAAGCTTCCATTTTCTCCTGGAACCTTCCAACGACTTATAGAACCTTCCATCGCGATAGAGAAGCTTATTTTGTCGCAAAGCCGCCCAGGCCGTCTCCGCTACGCCGGAATCCCGCCTCCTCCGTCGGTCCAGGCCGGGAGATTCCGGCCTCCTCTATATATAGTTGCCGCAGCGGCCTGTTTTTTGACAAACGGTCCCAACTTTAGACAAATTGGATTTGCCGGAAAAAGATCCGTGCCTGGAGGGCTCGCAGCGGTGGAGAGGGGTTGTGGACTGGCCGGAGGTGTGCGGAAGAGCTTCGCACACCTCCGGCGCCAGGCATCCCTACCCCCAGGGGCTGCAGCCCGTGTAGGGCGCGGCCGCTCCGCAAGCTCTCGTCGTGAGCGAGCCGTCCCGCATCGCGCTCCAGCAGGTATTGCCGGAGCAGCCCTTCGCAGCGTGGGAGGCGGGATACTGGTTCCCATTCTGCTCCACCCAGACGCCGGGCTGGCCGAAGTAGCCGGTGGCGCGCGCCCAGTTCGCAACGCAGTTCGTCGAGTACCAGAGCTCGACCTCGCCGAACGACCCGATCGGATAGGCGTAACCGAAAACCCGGTAGGCGTAGGTCTGACAATTGGTGCCTTGCGGGTTCTTGCCGTTGCATCCGGACTGGGTGCAGTACGCCGCCGTGATGGCGGCCTTGTCCAGGAGCCGCGGGATCTTGCCACTGCATCCGGGCTCCGTGCAGGTCGGCGGGACAGTCAGTGGCCTTGCGCTGGCGGGCACCGGGTTGGGCTCCTTGGCGCCCGGACTCTGGGCACGCGCGACACCGGTTCCGAACAGCGTCAGGATGAGCAACAACGACAGCAGAAGACGCCTCGCTTCCATGAGATCTCTCCTTTGCCCCCAGATGGAGGCAGTTCGCACATCACATCTCTTCTTTGATTTGATTCGAAGAGCCTACCCTAAACGAGTGCGCAAAGGAGGGCGAACGTGACAAGAGATCCACGGGCTTACAACTCGAACGGCTCGCCTTGGGGCACCGGTCGGCTGCGCAGGATCTCCTGGAGATTGGCGATCTGGTCCACGAGCGCCTGAAGCTCCTCGAACGTCAGCGGGCCAGGTCGATTCTCCCGTAGAAACCGGATGTCCTCCGGAGTCGTTGGGATGTCCCGCGCAAGATCGAGGAGATCAGAGGGTTTTTTCGAGCTCATCGAAGCGGTCCTTCAGTCCCTGGCGTACAAAGTAGTCCTCGATTTGCCTCCGGTCAACTCCGGGGACGGTCAGGAGGAAGCGGATGTCCGCCAGATCCTGGAACAGCCTCGCCGGATCGTTCTTCATGGCAGTCACCTTGAGAGCGGCGAGGTGCTCCGGGCTCGGAACAGCGACCTCTAGCCCAACTTCCACAGTCTCCGGCCCCGAAACGGCCGATTAGGGCGTCTTCGGGGTCGTAAGTCATTGATTCTTGGAGAGTCGAGGGCCCGATCCACGGAAATAGTGACGAAACCAGGGTTCGCAGGTTTCTGGTATAGAAGCCCTGTGTTCATCCGCAAGACCGTCAAGCGATACAAGGACAAGACCTACACCAACTACTTGTTGGTGGAAACGGTGAGCACACCCCAGGGGCCACGGCAGCGA
>JBEQUE010000180.1:0-41310 GCA_040349255.1 Acidobacteriota bacterium
GTGCCAACCCCGGCGCCTATACGCACAACCCCCGACGAATATCGGGCTTCGCCGTCGGCGGCCGGCTCACCCCTCGGGTTGTACGCCTTGACCGGCGCTTCGCGCGTGCTCGGTTCGGCACTGCACCTAGGACTTCCACCAGACCCTCCTCGCGGAGAAGCCCTTGTCCCCTCGGTGAGAGGTTCCCTTCGTCAGGGCCCCCAGAGGACTTCCACCTCCTGTTCTGCGCCCATGCCGGGCGCACCGCGCCTGGGGGCGCTCGGGCTCCAGGCCCGCTGGTCCGCCGGCCAGTTCGACGACGACCGCAACGAGTTGCGACTGCGCGGCTTCACGACCGTGGACGCCCTCGTCTCCCATCCGGTCTCCGAGAGCCTGGAGGTCTTCGCGGCCGGCGAGAACCTTTTCGACGAGCGGGTCGAGATCGGTCGCACCCCGGTCCTCACGCTCGGCCCGCCGCGCCAGGTCCGGGTGGGGCTCCGGATCAACCGCTGAAGCGCTGACGTAGAATCCCGGCGTGCACCCCGCCTTCTCCTACGTGGATCACCGGCCGTGGCCGGTGCCGGAGGGCGCCTGGACCTGGAGACAGTCCTGGCGCGAGCTGCTCTTCGCGCACTGGCCGGTCCCGGCCGCCGTGCTGGAGCCGTACGTGCCGAAGCCGCTGCGCCTCCAGGAATTCGATGGCACCTCCTGGCTCGCGCTCGTGCCGTTCCGCATGTCGGGCGTCATGCGCCGGCCCTTCCCGGACCTGCCGTGGATCTCGGCCTTCCCGGAGCTCAACGTCCGGCTCTACGTGGAGCACGGCGGCAAGCCCGGCGTCTGGTTCCTGAGCCTCGACGCCACGAACCCGCTCGCGGTCTGGGCGGCGCGGCGGTTCTTCCATCTCCCCTACTATCAGGCCCGGATGTCGCTGGCGCACCAGGGCGACCGGATCCTGTACCGCTCGGAGCGTCCGTCGGCCGAGCTGGCGGCCTGGTACCGCCCGACCTCGGACCCCTACCTGTCGCAGCCCGGATCGCTGGAGCACTTCCTCACCGAGCGTTACTGCCTCTACGCCCGGAGGCCGGACGGCTCCCTCTGGCGCAACGAGGTCCACCACGTCCAGTGGCCGCTCCAGAAGGCGGAAGCCGGGATCGAAACGAACACGATGTTCGACTTCCATGGCCTCCGCATCCAGGGACCGCCGGCCCTCCTCCACTACGCCCACCGGATCGACGTCGTGGTCTGGGACGCGGAGAGGGTCTCATAGATGATTGGCTTTATTCTTCAGGATGCGGTAGGGTTCAAGGGCCGGGCGCGGAGGGCCCCGCCCGGCCGAGAGAAAGGAGACTGAATGAACAATCCGACCTCCACCCTCCGCAACGCGATCTTCGCCATCCTCCTCTTGACGATCTTCGCGGTCGGCATGATGGCTTCGGTGCCTACCCTGGACGCCGCCTCCAACTGCACCTACTACAGCGACTCGACCTACACCACGGTGGTGGGACAGTACGGTTACGACTGCTGCAACAACAAGGTGGCCTGGGGCGTGAAGACGCAGTTCTCCCAGTGCTCCTCGGCCTGCTTCGTCTGCACCCCTCCGCCTCCCGACAAGTAGAGGCCGGTCCGGGAGCGCCGGCCGGCGCTCCCGCTCCCCTATCCCAGCCCTGGCAGAGACTCCGGCGTCCACTCGGGCCGCAGGAGCGAGAAGACCTCCAGGTCGCGATGGGCGCCGCGCAGGAACGCGGCGCCGCGCAGGATGCCCTCGCTGCGGAAGCCGGCCTTCTGAGCCACCCGCCGGGAGGCCTCGTTGCCGACCACCACGGTGAGCTGCAGCCGGTGGAGGTTGCGGTCCGCGAAGAGATAGGCGCAGAAGAGCCGCAGCGCGGCTGTCATGGTCCCCTTCCCGCGCTGCGCCGCGTCGAGGATCTGGTAGCCGATCTCCAGCGCGTCCGAGTAGAAGACCGGCCGGAACCAGCCGATCGTGCCGAAGATCCGGTCCTCGCCGTCGACGATGGCGAGCATCCCCTCGTCCGGCGTGAAGAAGCCGGTCTCCTGGAAGCGCTTCCGGTAGCCGGGCTGGGACGTCATGCGGATCTGGACCCAGGGACCGCGGAGCTCCACGTCGTTGACCGCGTTGTAGAGAAACTCCAGGTCCTCCTCGCGGACCGTGCGCAGGGCGAAACCCTCTCCTCGCATCATGGCTTTGGCTCCAGGATCAGTCTCTCTTTGGACTCCGCCTCGATTCTCTCCCGGCTGTAGAGCAGCGGGAAGTACTTTCCCGCGGCCCAGAGCGGCAGCAGGTCCGCGTAGTGCGGGCTGAGCGGCTGGCCCGACTGGCCGGGCACACTCGTGGCCACGGAGCGGTCCCAGTCCGCCACGTCCAGGATCTCCCGGAACGAGGCGCCGAAATTGACCGTATGGTCCGGGCCTCCGCCGGTCACGTGAACTACGTCGTTGCCGCCCCCCATCTCGAAGACCGGCAGCTCGAAGAGCGGATCCTGGTCGGTGAGCGGGTGGCGGAACGAGGTGCGGTGCAGCGCCCCCCAGCGCCAGGCCGCGGGATCGTCACCCAGGCGCTTGCGGGCCTCGGCGACCGCCTCCCGCAGCGAGGACAGGAGTGCGGCGTCGCGGCCCGCCCGGGCGTCCTCGCCGAACCAGCGCGGCGACGGCTCGCGCAGGAGCCGCAGCAGGTTGTCGGACGAGAGCGCGTTGCTCACCACCGGCCAGACCGCCGCGGGGACGCGCTCCTTGAACGCGGCGTCCGGCAGCCGGTCCATCCAGAGGACGTACAGCGCGGCCTCGCCGGAGTCCTTGGAGAACGCGCGGTCCCACTTCGCGAGCCGCTCGATCCAGGGCTTGAGCTCCGCGTCGGCTCCCTGTCGCTGGACACCCTGGACGAGCAGGTCCACGAATTCCCGCGCCGGGCGGGAGACGTCGTCGTGCTGGAGCCGCTGGAAGTCCTCGGACGTGAACCGCCGGCCGGGCTGCGAGAGCGTCTCCACGATGCGCTCGAAGCGGAACGGCGGCGCCCAGTCGTAACCCAGCTCGCGCGGGTAGGCCGGCGGCAGAATGTTGTGGTTCGCCGTGGCCAGGAAGTGGCGCGCGGGGTTGAAGTCCTGCGGCAGCTCCGCGGCCGGCAGGAACCCCTGCCATTCGTAGCGGCCGTCGCCGGGCACCGGCAGCAGGCCGTGCCAGCCCTTGCGCACCGGCGTCAGCCCGGCCACCTTCCAGCCGACGTTGCCGTCCACGTCGGCGTAGAGCAGGTTCTCGGAGGGCACCTTCCAGCGCTCCAGCGCCTTCAGGAACTCGGGCCAGCTCCGCGCCCGGTTGAGCGAGAGCGACCCGAGATACCCGGCCGTGCCGGGCTCGCTTCCGACCCAGCGCAGCGCCCAGGCCCGGTGCCGGGCCGGGTCCTCGAAGATCACCGGCCCGTGCTCCGTGAATCTGAGCTCGACCGCCACCGGCTCCGCGCCCTTGACCCGGATCGTCTCGCGCTCGACGCGCATCGGCACCCACCGGTCTTTTGAGCGGGGCGAGCGCACCTCGTCCGGGTTCTCCGGGTTGATCTCCTCGACGTAGAGGTCCTGCTGGTCGATGCCGACGATCGTGAAGCCGAAGCCCACCCGGTCGTTGTGGCCGGCGGCCACGCCGGGCAGCGCCGGCTCTCCGGCGCCGATCACGTTCCAGCCCGGCCCGACCAGGTGGACCATCCAGCGCAGGCTCGGCACGCCGATCGCCCGGTGCGGATCGTTCGCGAGGAGCGGCTTGCCGGTGGCGGAGAGCGCGCCGTCCACGACCCAGTTGTTGCTGCCCTCCTTGCGGTCCGGAGCCGCGAAGCTCACCGCACCTCCGGCCGCGAGGAAGGCGGCGATCGCCTTGGGATCGACCAGGGCGAGGTCGAGCCCCTCCGGCACCTGAAGAGGCGCGTAGGGCTCCGGAGGGAACAGCTCGGCCGCGGCCTCGAGACCCATCTCGCGGATCAGGAGCGCCCGCGCCACCTCGTAGGTGGCGTAGCCGGTGACGCCCAGGCTCGCCAGCCGGCTGAGGCAGACCTCGGGCGTCCACGGCTCGGGCCGGAACCCGGCCAGCTCGAACTCGACCGGCGGCCGGTCGCGAACCGTCTCGATGTAGGCGTTCACCCCGCGGACGAACGCCGAGACGATGGCCTTCGCGTCCGGCGCATAGCTGGCGTACTCGGCCTCCATGTCGCCGCGGTAGCGCAGCAGGCGGGCGACCCGGTCGCGCTCCACCAGCTTCGGACCCAGGATCTCCGCCAGCCGTCCTTCGGCCGTGCGGCGCCAGACCTCCATCTGGAACAGCCGGTCCTGCGCCGCCACGAAGCCCTGGGCGAAGAACAGATCGTCCTGGCTCTCGGCATAGATGTGGGGGATGCCCCAGGGATCCCGGAGCACGGTGACCGGCCGGGCGAGCCCGGCGACCGCCAGCCGGCCGGACGTCTGAGCCAGCGCGGCCCGCGCGCGGGCGGGGAGGTCGGGAGCCGGCGCCTGCGCGGCAACCGGCAGGGACAGCAGAAGGAAGGTGGCGGAGACGAGTCGGCGCATGAAGCCCAGGAGACTACCGGACCTCGCTCATGAGCGCCAGCGTGTTCCCCTCGCTGTCCCTGAAGGACGTGATCCACAGCTCGTGGTCGGGCATCTTCGCCACGAGATGCGGCTCGTCCCGGAACTCGGCGCCGCGTGCCTTGATCTCCTCGTAGGCCGCCCGGATGTCGTCCACCTTGTAGTAGAGGATCGACGCCGGGTGATCGAACTCCTCGTCCTCCGGGGCCGTGACCATGAGGCGGACGCCGCCGCAATCGAAGAAGGAGAGCTTCGGGCCGGCCTGGAAGAGCAGCTTCAGGCCCAGCACGTCACGATAGAAAGCGGTCGCCCGCTCCACGTCTTTCGCGTTGATCGCGATCTGTCCGATCTGCATGAAAACCTCCTCAGGAAATCAGAACGCCTCACGGGCCGCGCCGGCGACCGCCTGGAGGATGGAGGAGACGACGCGGATGCCCCGCTCCTCCGGGTCCCGCGACGGATCGTAGGCGGTGACTCCCACCGCCGCGATCCGCAGGTGGCTGCCGGCGGTCCGCGCCACCTCCAGCGCCTCCTCCACGGTCAGCCCGCCCGGGCAGGAATACTCGTTCGCGGTCAGCTCCGCGGGGTCGAGGACGTCGAGGTCGTAATGGAGATAGACCTGGTCGACGCGGCGGGCGACCGCGTCGAGCGCGCCGCCGAGAGCGGTCCGGACGCCCTGCCGGCGGACCGTTTCCACGTCCAGCCGGGTCAGCGCCGACGTGGTCACGACGTTCAGCTCGCCCAGGTCCCAGTCGCGCGCGCCCAGGTGGATCAGGTTGTGCTCGTCCAGCGCCTGGAATCCCGGCACCTTCGCCGACAGGTTGCGCCACGACCGGCCCGTGGCCAGGGCGAGCGCCATGCCGTCGAAGAAGCCCGACGGCGAGGTCTCGGGCGTGTTGAGGTCGCCGTGCGCGTCCATCCAGACCACGGCCGCGGGGCCGATCGCCGAGAGCGCTCCGATGGCGGCCGTGTTGCAGTTGCCGGAGAGCACGACCGGCAGCCGCCCCTCGGCCCGCGCCGCGGCGACCCGCTCGCCCACCGCCCGGTGGAGACGCGGGGCCGACGTCACCTCGGTGAGGAAGCCGTCCAGCTCGACCGGCGCCAGCTCGGCCGGATGCCCGGCCCGCTCCAGCTCGTCGAGCAGTCCCTGTTCGATCAGGTGGAGCGGCCCGCGCCCCATCCGCACTCCGCAGTGGCCGGAGTCGTACGGCACCTGGATGAGCGTCAGCCTCATCCGTTCGTCTCCAGCGGCGGCGAGACGAGCGCGACCGTGGCGCCGGCCGGGTCCTGGATCACGCAGAAGCGGCCGTTCGGCCCCAGGCTCCGGACGGGAACGATCACCTTGCCGCCCTTCTCCAGGCAGACCCGGATGCTCTCGTCCACGTCCGCCACCTGGATGTAGACCAGCCAGACCGGCGGCAGGCCGGCGTTCATCCCACGCGCGTGGCAGACGCCGGCGACCCCCGCGCCGTCCATCGTCATCACGTAATCGCTGTAGTCGCCCATGCTGAGCGCCTCGGGCTTCCAGCCCACGACTCCGGCATAGAAGTCGCGGACCTCGTCCGCGTTCGGGACGGTCAGATCGACCCACCCGACAGTCCCCAGCTTCGGCTTGCTCGCGTCGCTCACGGCCCTCTCCTTTCGTCGCGGTACGCCGATCAATCTATCTCAAGGGCACACCTCTTGCACTACCCGGTAGTGGCGGTGCGACAATGGACCGGATGACAACCCCAAGGAAACCCCGCGGCAGCACGACGGTCGAGCTCGCTCCCGACGTGCAGTGCCTCGTGCTCTCCGTCGTGAACACCTACCTGGTCGGTCCGCCGGGAGCCGGCGACCGGGGCTGGGCCCTGGTGGACACGGGCTTTGGCCGCTCTTCCGCAGAGATCGTGGCCGCTGCCGGGAAGCGCTTCGGCCGCGGCTCCCGGCCGGCCGCGATCCTCCTGACCCACGGCCATTTCGACCACGTGGGCTCCGCCGGGCGCCTGGCCGACCTCTGGGACGCGCCGGTGTACGCCCACACCCTGGAGCTGCCCTATCTGACCGGACGCTCCGACTACCCGCCGCCCGACCCGACCGTCGGAGGCGGCGTCATGGCGGCCGTGGCCTCGCGGATGTTCCCGAGGCGCGGCACCGATCTCGGCGACCGCGTCGGGCCGCTGCCCGAGGACGGCAGCGTGCCGGGCCTGCCGGGCTGGCGCTGGATCCACACTCCCGGCCACACCCATGGCCACGTCTCGTTCTTCCGGGACGAGGACCGGATTCTCCTCGTGGGCGACGCCTTCGTGACCGTGCGGCAGGAGTCGGCCTCGGCGGTCCTGACCCGGAAGCAGGAGGTCTCGCGTCCGCCGGCCTACTTCACGAGCGACTGGATCGCGGCCGAGCGCTCCATCCAGGAGCTGGCGTGCCTGGAGCCCGCCGTGGCGGGCACCGGCCACGGCGTCCCGATGCGCGGCGAGGCGCTGCGCCTGGAGCTCGAAGCGCTGGCGCGGAACTTCCAGGAGCTGATGCCGAGGAAGGGCCGCTACGTGCGCCGGCCGGCGCTCGCGGACGAAAGCGGCGTCGTACAGATCCCGCCACCGGTCTCGGACCCGCTGCCGATCGTGCTCGCCGGCCTGGGAGCCACCGCGCTCCTCGGCGCCGCTGCCGTGAAAGGCCGCGGCGCGGAAAAGAGAAAGAAAGCCGCGTTATAGAATCGCGGCTCATGCGCCTTCTCCTCGCCCTGCTGCTCTCCGCCTCGGCCACGGCGGCGGACACCTACGCTCTGCGCGGCACGCTCGTCACGCCGGACGAGGTGATCGAAAACGGCGTGCTCCTGGTCCAGGACGGGCTGATCGCCGATGCCGGCACAGCCGTCGAGATCCCGGCTGGAGTCCGGGTGATCGACACCGGAGGCTTCATCTATCCCGGGCTGATCGATCTCCACAACCACGTCACCTGGAATGCGCATCCGCGCTGGTCGCCGGGAACCCCGGTGAAAAACCGCTACGAATGGCAGGCGCTGGACAGCTACGCGGTCGGGCTGAGCGGCCCCCACGACAGAGTGCGGACGGTCGACTGCGATCTCGAACGCTTCGGGGAGATCAAGGCGCTGGCCTGGGGCGCGACCACCGTGGCCGGCAGCCTTCCGGAGGACTGCAGCCGCGGTCTGGCGAGGAACGTCGATCACGGCGACGACTTTGCCAGGGACCCCGTGCAATACCGCGTCTTTCCGTTCGAGCTGAAGCCGGAGGACGAGGAGAGCCTGCGCAGGGCGCTCGCGGATGGAAAACCGGTGATCGTCCACTTGGCCGAGGGCGTGGACGCGAGCTCGGCCCGCGAGCTCAGGATGGCGCGGGCGCACGGCTATCTCCGGCCGGGGCTGGTCATCGTCCACGGCGTGGCCCTGACCGAGGCCGACTTCGACGAGCTCGGCCGGTCCGGAGTCGGCCTGGTCTGGTCGCCGCGCAGCAACATCGAGCTCTACGGCCGGACCACCGATGTCGCGGCGGCGAAAAAGCATCTCACCCTCGCCATCGCGCCCGACTGGTCGCCGTCCGGCAGCAGCGGCATGATCCCCGAGTTGCGCTACGCCTACCTCTGGAGCAGCCAGAAGCGACCGCCCGTCTTCACGGCCCGGGAGCTGGTGCAGATGGCGACCTCGAACCCGGCGCGCCTCGCGCACGTCGTCGACCGGGTGGGCCGACTCGCCAAGGGACTCTACGCCGACTACCTCGTAGTCCGCCGCGGCGCGCACGCCGATCCGTACGAGGCGCTGATCTTCGCCGCTCCCGAAGACCTCCTGCTCGTCGCCGTGAACGGCCATCCGCGGTTCGGAGACATCCAGCTCCTTCAGTCCGTGAATCCGTCCGCGAAGCCCGAGATCGTGACGGTCTGCAACGCGCCGAAGGCGCTCGACCTGAGCGAGGAAGGCGTCTCGTTCGCGGCCATTCAGGAGCGCCTGGGCACCGCGTTCGACGCGTTCCAGATCCCGATGGCCGGCCTCTGTCCATAGTCATCATCAACAGTTCTCGATGTTCTTGTGTTAACGTTTCCTTGCATTAACCAAGACAGAGAGGAGGGTGTGATGACGAGAGCGCGGAATCTGATGCTGATGCTGGCCCTGACCCTGGCGGTCGTGGCCCCTGTCCATGCGGATGTGATCTCGATCGCCGAGGCGCGGAGCCTTCCCGCCGGCACCGTGGTCACGGTCGAAGGCTCGGTGACGGTGCCTTCGGGGACCTTTTCCTCGTCCACGTTCGACCAGGGGTTCGCCCTTCAGGACGAGACGGCGGGAATCTATGTAAGCACGGCCGACGACCCGAACCTCAACTACCATCGCCGGGTGCGAGTGACCGGCGCGGTGGACGACGACGGCTTCGGACAGTTGGTGATACGGCCGGCCTCGCTGGCCGACGTCGTGAAGCTCCATGGAGCCTCGGCTGTGACGCCGACGCCGGTGGAGACCGGCGACGTCAGCGAAGCCACCGAGGGCCTGCTGGTGGAAGTCACCGGCACGCTCTCGCGGCCGATCGTCAACGACCTGCCGTACGGCTACCAGGTCTTCATCAACGACGGCTCCGGCGAGACGCAGGTCTTCATCGCGGCCTCGACCGGGATCAACCCGTTCAAGATCCCGTTCCTGGTGCGGGGCCACGCGATCACCGTCGTCGGCTACAGCGGCCAGTTCCTCACCCAATACGAGGTGCTGCCCCGCCGCCGCGGCGACATCCGCAAAGCCCACTGAGCCGGCTCAGGCGCTCCCGGCCTCCCGCTCGCGCCGATCGAGGAGGCCGGGCTCCGCTGTAGCAGCCGCCTCCCGGAACCGCCGCACGACCTCGGCCACGGACAGGATCTCCTCGATGCCTTCCACGCTCCGGCCGGCCTGCAGATAGTCCTTGTAGGAGAAGGAGCGCAGGGAGGAGCGCTTCAGCCTCCAGAGCGACTGGAGGGAGTAGATCATCCGCATCCAGTGCTTGGTCTTGCGGCCCTTGAGCATCCAGCGGCCGAACGGACCCGCCTTCGTGCCGAGCTTCTCGATGTAGGGCGTGCGGATCACCGAGACCGGCACGCCGGTCAGGCGCTCGGTCAGCACGATGTCCGACTCCCGCGACTCCAGGATGGCCTTCTTGTAGTCCGGGTGCGCCGTGCACTCCCGGGTGGCGATGAAGCGGGTGCCCATCTGGACCGCGGCGTAGCCGAGCCGGAGCGCCTGCACGAAGCCCTCCTCGTCCCCCACTCCGCCGGCGCAGACCACCGGCACTCCGAGGTCGTGAAGCTCCGCGTACAGCTCCTCAACGCCCTTGGATCCAGCGTGGCCTCCAGCCCGGTTGTTGACCGCGATGAGACCGTCCACGCCCGCCTCCAGACCTTTGAGCGCCCAGCGGCGGTCGGTCACGTCGTGGTAGACCCGGCCGCCGGCCGCGTGGGCCTTCTCCACCACCCAGCGCGGATTGCCGAGCGAGGTCACGAAGAAGCGGATCCCTTCCTCCAGGGCCACGTCCACGTAGCTCTGCATGCGCTCCTGGTAGACCTTCGAGGAGCGCTCGACGATCACGTTCATGCCGACCGGCTTGGCGGTGAGGCTCCGGATGAGCTGCAGGCCGGCCCGGATCTCGTGGCCATGGACGTAGACCAGCGACAGCGGCTGCAGGATGCCGATGGCCGCCGCCTCCGAGGCGGCGGCCACCAGCTCCGGGTTGCTGCACGGGTACATCGCTCCGCACAGGATCGGCACCTCGATCCCGAGCTGATCGGTGACGGAGGTCTCCAGTAGGGACATGCTGCGCAGCTTATCTCTCCACCCTCACCCCGCGCCAGAAGGCGATATGGCCCTTGATGTCGGCGCAGGCCGGTTTGGGGTCCGGGTAGTACCAGGCCGCGTCGCGGTTCTCGTCTCCATCGACCACCACGGTGTAGTACCGGGCCGTCCCCTTCCAGCCGCAGACCGTCGTGGTCGGGCTCGGCGCCAGATGCTCCGATCGGAGCGCTTCGGGAGGAAAGTAGATGTTTCCCTCGAGGATCTGATACCGGTCCGACTCGGCGATGACCTTCCCCTTCCACAGTGCCCTCGGCATGACGCTCCTCCTTCAACCAGAATTCATAAAAATAGATAGGACCCCTGCGTCGCAGCGATCTGTTATCCTAGTGCCACGAATCGACGTTAGGAGGTCAACCCGATGTACCGCCGCAGTCTGTCGCTGCTCTTCGTGTCCGCGTGTCTCCTGATTTCCCCCCTTTCTCTCCTCGCCCAGGACCAGGATCAGAGTCTGGAGATGAGCCAGCGGGTGACGCAGCTCGTCGAGGCCGATGACGCCGCGGGGCTGCGCGCTTTGGGCGAGGCCGCGATCCCCTCGATGACCTGGCTCTACGGTCTGAGCGACGAGCCCGAGCGAGTGCGCATCGCCAATCTCTTCAACGAGATGGGGATCAAGTCCGAGGCCGCCGAGCAGGCGCTGATGCGGGACGCCCACACCGGGAACCCCGACCTCCGGCTGGCCGTCCAGTACGCGCTCGGCCGGGTGAGCGACGCTCCCGAAGTGGTCGACACGCTCCTCGACACGATGCAGAACGACGGCAACCCCCTGTTCCGCGACAAGGCCGCGTGCGCGCTGGCCTACGAACAGGTGCACCTCAACCCGGCGCAGAAGGTCCGGGTCTATGAAGGGCTGATCCAGGCCCTGTCCAGTCCCACGGCGCAGGTGCGGGCGGTCTCGATCCAGGCGCTGAGCATCCTGACCGGCCAGACCAAGGGCTACCACCACCTCCTCTCTGAGGAGCGGCGCGAGCGCAGCATCGCGATGTGGCAGAAGTGGCTGGACGACTACCGGGCCGGCGCTACAATGGCGCCCCATGGATCGTCGCGCCCTTCTTCTTGACCGCTACCGCGCCACCCGAAGCCTGAGCGTCGAGCTCTGCCGTCCGCTCAGGCCCGAGGACTACCGCATCCAGTCCATGCCGGACGTCAGTCCGCCCTGGTGGAACCTCGGCCACACCACCTGGTTCTTCGCCAGGAACGTGCTGGAGCCCTTCGGGCTCTACTCCGAGGACGACGCCCGCCTGGAGTTCGTCATGAACTCGTACTACGAGTCGCTCGGACCGCGCATCCGCCGCGACCATCGCGGGCTCGTCACGCGGCCGACGAACGACGAGGTCTACCGCTTCCGCGAGTCCGTGGACGGGCGCCTGGAGCGACTGATCGGGGAGTGCCCGGCAGACGACCTGGAGCGCATCGGCTTCCTGGTCACCACCGGCATCCAGCACGAGCAGCAGCACCAGGAGCTGCTGGTCACCGAGCTCAAGCACATCCTCGGCTGCAACGTGCCGGAGCTGCGCGAGCCCTACCAGCGGGCGACCAGCGAGCGCCGGACGGCTCCCGAGGCGCGCTGGGTGCCGATCGAGGGCGGGCTCCGGGAGGTCGGCAACCTCGAAGGCGGCTGGTGCTGGGACAACGAGATGCCGGTGCACAAGGCCTGGCTGGACGACTTCTCCCTCCTCAACCGGCCGGTGACGAACCGCGACTACCTGGAGTTCGTCCAGGACGGCGGCTACTCAAACCCGCTGCTCTGGCTCTCGAACGGCTGGGCCAAGGTAAAGGAGCAGGGCTGGACCGCGCCGCTGTATTGGGAGAAAGAGGACGGCGCCTGGAAGATCTGGACCCTCTCCGGCGTCCGCGATCTGGACCCGGACGAGCCGGCCTGCCACGTGAGCTTCTACGAGGCCGACGCCTACGCGCGCTGGAAGGGTGCCCGCCTGCCAACCGAGCGCGAGTGGGAGCACGCGGCCCGGGTCTCGGGCTTTCCAGGCCAGGGCAACTTCCTCGACAGCGGCGCGCTGCACCCGCGGGCTCCTGTGGCTTCCAATGGCTCGCTCGTCCAGATGGGCGGCGATGTCTGGGAGTGGACGACCAGCCACTACGAGCCGTACCCGGGCTATCGTCCGTTCGAAGGCGCCCTGATGGAGTACAACGGCAAGTTCATGGACAACCAGCGGGTGCTCCGCGGCGGCTCGTGCGCCACGCCGGCGAACCACATCCGCGCCAGCTACCGCAACTTCTGGCCTGCCGACACTCGCTTCCAGTTCACCGGCATCCGGCTGGCGAAGGACACTCCATGAAAAAGACCGCGGACGTCGTCATCGTCGGCGGCGGTGTGATGGGCGCGAGCCTCGCCTGGCACCTCGCCTCCCGCGGCTGCCGGGATGTGCTCGTCCTGGAGCGCCTGCCGGAGCTTGGAGGCGGCAGCACGGGCAAGGCCACGGGCGGCTTCCGCTGCCAGTTCTCCACCGAGGTCAGCGTCCGCCTCTCGCTGCTCTCGCGCGAGAAGCTCCTCCGCTTTCCCGAGGAGGTCGGAGTCGACTCCGGCTACCTGCCGTACGGCTACCTCTTCCTGGCCGGGGACGCAGAGCAGCTCGCGGCCCTGGACTGGCTCCACGGCTTCCTGCACGGCCTCGGCGCACCCTGCGAGCGGGTCGGGCCGGAGGACATCCGGCGGCTCAACCCCGCCGCAAACCTGGAAGGTATTCCGGGCGGCACGTTCGGACCGGCGGACGGGTTCATCCGGCCGCTCGCGATCCTGAGCGGTTATACCGAGGCCGCCCGCCGCCTGAGAGTGGAATTCGAATACGGCGCAGAGGTCCTCGGCCTGACGGTCGAGGCGGACCGGATCGTCGGGATCGAGACCTCGCGCGGTCCGGTCTCGGCCGGAACCGTGGTGGACGCGGCCGGAGCCTGGGCCGGGCCGGTGGCCAGGATGGCCGGCGTCGACATCCCGGTGGTGCCTGCGAAGCGCCAGGTGGCCCAGACGCAGCCGTTCGGCGGCCTGCCGGACACGATGCCGATGACCATCTTCCTGGAGGACGGTTTCCACCTCCGGGTGCGGGACGGCCGCGTCCTCCTCCTCCGCTCGGAGGACTTCGCGACCGCCGATCCGTTCGACACGACCTTCGACCGCGACTGGCTGGACCGGGTCGTGGCCCGGTCGCACGAGCGGGTCCCGTGCCTGCGCGAGGCGGAGATCGACGTGGCCGGGTCCTGGGCGGGCCTCTACGAGATGTCGCCCGACTCCCATGCCCTGCTGGGACCGGCGCCGGGGGTCGCCAACCTCTTCCTGATGAACGGCTCCTCCGGGCACGGCGTCATGCACTCGCCCGCCCTGGGCCACCTGCTCGCCGAGATGATCCTCGACGGCGAGGCCCGCACGGTGGACGTCCGCGCCCTGCGGCCGACCCGCTTCGCCGAAGGCGAGCCGGTCGCGGGACTGTCGCTGCTGTAGAAACAAATGTCCTCTTGAAACGCGGTGGCGGGCCCCAGGGTTCCGCCGGAACGCGAAAGCTGCTAGACTTGCCTTGTCCAGGAGCCGCCATGGCACAAGACCAGAAGAAAGTCAGGCAGACTGAAGATCCCGAGGATGAATTGCATCGACTGATCGACGGTCTTCAGCGGAAGATCGGTCCCGTCGATCCTCGTGCGCTGGCGAGCGACGTGAACAGGACTGTTCGCGAGGTTCGCAAGCGGAACGCCAGTCGCCCCTCCTGACCGAGCACCTCTCCCCGCAAGCGACATTCCTTGGCGCCCAAGGTCGAGCTTCGTCGGGTTGTCCTCGATACGAATCTCCTCGTGAGGATGATCATCTCGCCTTCCGGAGCGACCGGTCGCATCCGAGCAGCCTGGAAAGAACGAGCCTTCCATCTCGTGACCTCGGAGCCTCTCCTCGACGAGCTTGGCGAGGTTCTGCGCTCTCCGCGCCTCCAGAGATATGCGCCGTTGTCCGAAGCGACCCTGGAGCGACTGATCGCGACCGTCCGCCGAGCAGCATCCGTCGTACCGGGGCACTACACCGGCCTGGACAAGGTGCCCACCGACCATAAGGACAACATCGTGGTCGCCTGCGCACTCGAAGCCGAGGTGGACTTCGTCGTCACCGACGACAGGCGCGACCTGCTGCCGCTCAAGGTGATCCTCTGCGCGGGTTATCGGCCGGTCCAGATCGTCAGCCCGACGGCGTTTCTTCGGCTCCTCACCACCCCGCCGTACCCGGATCGCCCTTGAACGGCCCGACCACGTCGTTCGTGATCCAGCCGCCGTAGAAGCCGCCGGCCTGCGGAGTGACGCGCTCGCCGTCCACGTAGCAGGCTTCCATCTTGTGCGGATAGAAGGCGACGTGGTTCTGCAGCTCCTCGTACATCCTGGTGGGCTGCTGGTAGAACCAGGCGGCCGAAGGGACGCGGACGCCGTTCACCTCGACGTCGCAGTAGTGGGTCAGCCCCTTCCACTCGCACCAGCTTCCTTCCTCGTTCTCGTGGAGGTACTCCCGGCGGACGTCCTCCGGCGGGATGTACCAGGTGGGCGGATGGCTGGTCTCCAGCACGCGCTTGGCGCGGCGGGTCTCGGCGATCAGGACGCCGTTGAACCAGACCTGCAGGTGCCGGGGGCTGTCCTCCACGCGCGGCGGACGCGGGTAATCCCAGACCGACTCCTGGCCCGGTCCGGGCTCGACGGGGATCGGAAGCGCGGTGGTCTTCATCAAGCGGAGATTCTACAGAGGCCAGGGTTGATCCCGTTCCCCCTCTCCCACGGTACCGGGGGAGAGGGCTCTCAAGTTCCTCCCTGGCCTCTCGACGGCTCACTTGGCCACAGTCTCGCCCACCACGCTCTCCTTGAGATCCGAGGCCTGCTTCTTGCCCTCCTCCTTGACCTTGTTGGTGGCTTCCGCGGCGACGGTGCGGACCTTCTCGGCGAGCTTCTCGGGCGTCAGGTCCTGGCGCTCGGCCTCTTCCTTGAGGGTGTCCACGGCCACCGACGCGACCTGCTTGCCCTTCTCCAGAGCCTCCCCGCCCACCTCGCGCGCACGCTCCATGAGACGGTCGCGGGTCTCGCCCATGAGCTCGTCCTCCTTGCGGGTGGACGGAACCATCAGGCCGGCCACCACGCCCAGAGCCAGCGCCGCGGCACCGATCGCCAGAGGGCGCTCCTCCATGGACTGCCAGAAGCCCATCTGCGCCTGGCGCGCCTGGTACCGCGCCCTCTCCCGCGCCTGCCAGCTCAGCTCGGCGGCCCGCTCGCGAGCCGAGCCGGTGGCGTCCGCCATCCGCTCCCTGGCTCCGGCGACGGTCTCCTTCGCCGTGCTGGCCGCTTCGCCCATCGCGTGCTTCGCCGAGCTGGCCGCATCCGCCACCGCATCCTTCGCCGAGCTGGCCGCATCGCTCACCGCGTGCTTCGCCGTTCCGGCGACGCTCGCGGCCTTGTCCTTCGCGCCGTGCAGGGCGGAGCGGAGGCGGCCCTCGTGCTCCTCGTCCCACGCATCGCCATACTGGGGATAGCCCGCGGTGCCGGCGTAGCCGGAGTAACCCTGGTAGCCGTAGGCGCCCTCGTAGCGCGGACCGTAGTCGCGCCGGCTGTCGCCGCTGCTCTTCGAGGCCTCGGTCATCAGCCAGGCGAGCCCGACGCCGATCACCGCGGCCGGACCGGGATGCTGCTTCGCGACCCGCCAGAGGCGGCTGGCGCCGGCCGTCGAGCCCCCCCGGAACAGGCCCCAGGCCTCCAGCGCGAGCTGCGAGGGCGTGAGCTTCTGCTCGAGGGCGTCGAGATTGCGGTCCATCTGGCTGCGGGTGTGCTCGATGTCGCGGCGGATCTGGCGCGAGCTCGGACCGCGGTCTTCGTCGTCAGCGTATACGTTCGAGCCCGTCCGGCCCGTCATCTCATCTTCGAGGTTAGCCATTCCTTGTTCTCCTTCAAGCTCTGGGTGGTTCTCTTGGGAGTGATGCCTTCCTGCTTGAGGGCGTGGAGGGCTTTCTTCATCATGGAGGCGCCGACGGCGGCCAGGATCCCGCCCACGACGAGCGGCGCGAGCCACATGGCCACGTCGCGCGACATGAGCTGGGACAGGAGGGAGATCAGGCCGAGCGTCAGCGCCGCGAGCAGGGTCAGAGCGCCGGCGAAGGCCACCGCCCCGCCCACCGCCACCGAGCCGAGATTCTGCCCGGCCGTGGAGATCTTCTCCGACATCTCGGTCTTCGCCAGATCCACCTCCTGGCGGAGCAGGGCGCTGGTCTCGTCGCGCAGATCACGCAGGATCTGTCCGAGGGAGCGGTCTTCGCGCAACGGCTGCATGGCTCAGCCTCCCTCCGGCGTGTCCGGGTAGCGGACTCCGTCCGGCGTGCCGTACGGGCCCGGCCGGTCCTCGCTCCGGTGCGGCTCCGGCGGACCGCCGAATTCGGCGCCCCGGCCGAAACGCTCGCCCGGATAGGAGGCGTAGGCCTGCGGGTTCACGTCGTCGAAGGCCTCGCCCGCGTAGCGGTTGCGGCCCATCTGCCCCGGATACGAGGCATAGGCGTTCGCGTTCCAGTCCTCGTCCCGGCTCGACGAGGAGCTCTTGAGGAACCGCGCCAGGAGCAGGCCCGCCAGGAACGTGCCGCCCAGGAAGACGTCCGGATGGCGGCGCGCGAAGCGCTCCGTGTCCCGGACGAAGGTGTTCAGATCGCGGTCGCGCAGGTAGCCGGAGAGGCGGTCCACCTGGTCCGCGGCGCGCACGGCGTACTGCCCGTAGCCCGCGCCGTCCTGCTCCTGGAGGCGGTTGCCCACGTCGCGCAGAGCGCCCGCGACGCTGCCCAGCCGCTCGGCGGCCTGGTCCTTCTGCCTGCCGACGAGCCCCTGGACCATGTCGCCGGCCTGGCTCGCCATCTGGGAAGCTTCCCGCCTGGCGTCGCCGGCCAGGTTGCGGACCTGCTCCTTCGCCTCCTGGGTCGCCGTCGGACGGGTGATCCCGTCCGGGTTTTCGCGTCTCGCCATAGCACCGATCCTTTCTGGATTGCCACTGCGGCGTGCCAACTCCAACCACTGAAGTTCAACACCGGACCTTTGGACAAGGTCACCGCATCCGGAAATCCGGATTCGCAAGAGACATGCCAGTCAGGACCAATCAGGAAGGATTCGGGAAACCCAGGAGGGGCACTCCGCAGTCGTCGCAGGCGCCGCTCGCGGACTCGTCTTTAGCCCGATACTCGGTGCCGCAGACGGGGCACCAGGCTTCCGCGGCGGGGTCCTGCCGGACCGGCGGCGCGAGCGCGTCCGCCTCGGAGATCTCGAAGCGGTCGAGCAGGCGGAGCACGGCCTTGCGGCGCTCCGCCCAGTGGCGCTTCCAACCCTCGTCTCCGCGCGCCGCGGCAAAACCGGCCCCGTGCAGCTCGGCCCGCGCGCGCTCCAGAAAGGTTTCTTTTCTCAGCAGGAGCGCGGCCAGAAGGAGAGGATCGAAACCCGGGAAGAGATCGCGCGCGAGGACCGCGACCGCGCGGGTCGCGGCGACCGGCGAGAACACGACCGGGAGGATCGACGGCCGCCGCCGCAGCGCGCCATCGCGGTGCAGGCCCCTGCCGGCGTGCGCCATGGCGGCCAGCACGGCGCCGTAGAGCAGGAGGATGCCCAGGAGCTGCGGCAGGAGGAGGAGATCCGGACGCGGATGAAGATAGAGCACCGCCGGCAGCAGGAGGAGCAGGAACACGAAGAGGCCCCAGCCGAGGATGCGGACGAGCTCGGTGCGCTCGCGCAGTGCGTCGAGGCGCTTCTCCGCCAGGGAAAAATCGAAGGCCCGGGCGCGGTGCTTCGCGAGGCGCCTGCCGCGGGCTTCGGGAGCGAGCCGGCGGATCTCGGCGAGCAGCTCGGTGAACTCCTCGGCATGAGGCCGCGAAGGGAACCGGATCTTGTGCGGCCGTTGGGGGTCGCCGAGGCGGACCGTCCCCTCCTCGATCTCGACGGACGCCTGATCGTAACCGACCCGGACCCAGCGCTCGGGATCGTAGAGACTGCCGCCGCGGGCTTCGGGCTCCGGCAGGAGCAGGGCGTCGGCGGTCGCGAGGACGACCGGTCCGGCGGCCGAGACGGCGAAGTCGAACGGCAGGAAGCCGGCCGGCCGGAAGCCGCGGCCTTCGGCCACACGCCATCCCCAGGGCCAGCGCACGAACAGGAGGTTCCGCGCGCCGACCCAGGCGACGCCTTCGAGCAGGTAGAGGATGGCGAGGACCGGGAAAAGCTCCCGGAAAACGTCGAGCAGCATGCCGCCGATTGTACGGGCGATCGACTACGGCGCGATCGGCGTCTCGGTGTTCTCCTGCTTCCTGCCGAACAGCCGCTTGAGCCAGGCCGCCACGGCGGCGAAGCCGACCACGATGAGCTTCCCGCCCTTGGCCAGGAGCTTGCCGAGCTGTGCGAACAGGCCGAGCTTCGCAGCCGCGGCGCCCGCGCCGCCGGCCACCAGGGCGGCGAGGCCGATCTCGGCCACCTTGTCGCCGGCCTTCCACTCGGCGTAGCGGTTGCCCTCGTTGAACGAGAAGCCGCCGAGCAGCCCCTGGACGTGCGGCAGGTCCGCGGCCAGCGCCTTGGGATCGGTGACGAGCGTCGCCGACACGTAGCCGCGCCGGCCGAGCAGGCGGACGTCGTAGTTCACCAGGCCGTCATTCTGGCTCTTGCCCTCGATGGCCCAGACCAGGTTGTGGGTGGTGCTGTCGTAGTGGGGCTTCTCGAACCAGCCGACGATCTCGACCGGAGCGGAGCCCATCTTCTTGCGCTCCTCGTTGGCCGCCTCGGTGCCCTCGCGGATCGACTGCAGGATGGCGTCGGCGTCGATCTCGTCCTTGTCGTCGTCCTTGACGTAGCCCACCTCGTTGAACTCGAAGACCACGAACCAGGTCTTCGCGTCGTCGGCGGGCGTGAGCAGCCCGAGCTCCTGGTCGGACGGCGGGTTGCCGGTCATCTCCATGAACTTCTTCGTCTCTGCCTTGTCGGCGAAGAGATAGCCCTCGGGCACCTGGATCGAGGCCAGGCCGTCTCCGAGCTGGGCCGTGGTCGGGCCCGGGATCCAGTTGATCGCCGGCGCCTGCTCCTGACCCTCCTGGGCGGAGGCGGAGACCGCCATGGCGACGACGAAGGCGGCGGCGAGAACGAAGCGGAGTATTTTGGTAGACACGTGCTCTCCTTTGATCGGGGCGGAGCCCTTTGGCACGGAGTGTCCGGACGGCCGGAAGGATTTCGGTGTCCCCATTCTACCATGTGGAATAATGGAGCCGAACCCGCCCCGGAAAGGAGCCGTGTGAGCAAGAGGAGAAACGTCCAGAGCGGCGCGCCCTGGGAGTCGATCGTGGGCTATTCGCGCGCGGTGCGCGTCGGCCCCTTCGTGCACGTGGCCGGCACCACCGGCCTCGACCAGTCCGGCCGGATCGCCGCTCCCGCCGACGCCTACGCCCAGACCGTGCAGGCGCTCAAGAACATCGAGAGCGCGCTGGAGAAGGCCGGCGTCGGCCTCGCCAACGTGGTCCGCACGCGGATCTACGTCACCAACATCGATGACTGGGAGAAGGTCGGCGAAGCGCACGGAGCCTTCTTCCGCGACATCCGCCCCGCCTGCACGCTGGTCGAGGTCAGCCGCCTGATCTCGCCCGAGATGCTGGTCGAGATCGAGGCGGACGCGGTCCTGGAGGAGCTGGTCTGAACGGGCCTCCCGGAGAGCGCGACGGATGGGCTGCTTCATCTGGACCTTCCTCCTCGTCCTCCTGGCCGTGCTGGTCTGGGCGGCGCTGTCGAAGAGCGCGCCGAAGACTCCTCCGAAACCCAAACCGGGCGCCCGGAAGCCGCGCCCTTCGTCGGCCCGCTGGATCCCGCCCGGCGAGCCCGTCGCGGTCGCGGGCCGCGTCCTGCCCGGAGGCCTGCTCTACGTCGGCACCGGCCTCCCCGCGGTCCGGGAGTGGGCGGGCGAGATTGAGCCGGCCCTGATCGATCCCGCGCTGCCGGTCGCGAAACAGAACCCGGACCACGCGGGACGCCACCTGACCTACTGGCCGTCCTACGCGGGCATCCCGCCCTCAAGCCGCGCCGCGTACCTGCAGTGGCTCGGCGGCGGCCGCAAGGCTCCCGGCGCCGCCGCCGGCTACGTCTTCCTCTTCTTCTACGGCCTCGAGCGGCGCCTGCTCTTCGATCACGCGCGGTCGGAGATCTCCCGCGACGAGCGCAACGCCATCCAGGCGGAGACCGGGAGGCTGCTCGGGATCTACGGCGGCCACGACTCCTTCCGGCGCTACGCCTCCGCGTTCCACAGCCTGGGGCTCGTCCTCGGCGGCTCGATCGACCTCGAAACCCTGCAGCCGCCGCTCCGGAACGACGGCTGGGAGCTCCCCATCCCGACCCGTCTCGCGCTGGGTCTCCTCGCGGCCGGCGAAAGACCCCTCCCCGTGGAATGGGCGCTCTCGTGGGTGCTGACGGCGCCGGACCGGGCCTTGCGGACCCCGGTGCAACGCTGCCCGGACGAGTTCCGCGAGCTCTTCTCCCTGCGCTACCGCGAGAGCTTCGGCGACGGCATCCAACTGCGCCCGAACAGGACGCGCCTCAAGATCGAATACAAGCCGGCGAGCGCCTCGTTCGGAGGGCCTGTGACGCTCACCACCGACCTGCCCGACGTCGCGCAGACCACGACCACGCTCGGCCGGCTGCGGCAACTGACGGAACAGTGCACGCAGGACCTCGACCCCTACAGCCGCTGGGTCGGCAGGACGGGCGACACCGCCAGCCCGCCGGCCGTGGCCCTGCTGCCCGCGGAGCTGGCCCGCGGCCGCGGCGACGACCGCACCCGCGCCCTCGGCGACTGGCTCGAAACCAGCCTCGCCGGAGGCAGCGTCGCGCTGCTCGATCCGTCCGAGCTGCTGGGCCGGTGGCCGTGCAAAGAGGCGGGCCGGCCGACCCGCCGCGAGCTCGAGACGCTGAGCGACTTCCTGGCCTCGCGCGGCCTGGGCATCGAGCCCGACGCGGCGCTCGGCGGCGCCGCGCTCGCCCGCGCCCGGCGCGCGGCGATCTTCCGGCTCCCCGGCGGCCGGCGCGACAGCCCCTCCCCCGCCTTCCAGGGCGCGGCCGTGCTCCTCAACCTGGCCGCGATGGTCGCCACCGCCGACGGCGAGATCTCGGCCGGCGAGGAGCGCCACCTGATGGAGCACCTCGACGCGGCCCTCGGCCTGCCCGCTGCCGACCGCGCCCGGCTCGAAGCCCACTTCCGCTGGCTGGCCTCCGACCCGCCCACGCTCGGCCGCGCGAAAAAGAGCCTCGAACAGGTCGGACCGGACGAGCGCCGCGCGCTCGGCCCGCTCCTCATCTCCCTCGCGGGCGCCGACGGACAGCTCGCGCCCGAGGAGATCAAGGTGCTGAGCAAGGTCTATCCGCTCCTCGGCCTCGAGACCCAGGCGCTCTACTCCGACGTGCACCAGCTCATGAGCGCGCAGCGCGCGCCGGCCGCGGAGCCGGTGCCGGTCCGGCCGGCCGAGCTCACGCAGGGCTTCGCCATCCCGCGGCCGGCCCGCGACGGCAAGGCCGCTCCGCCGCCCGTCGAGCTCGACCTCGACAAGGTGCGGGCGAAGCTCGCGGAAACCGAGCGCGTCTCGAGCCTCCTCGGCCAGATCTTCGTGGACGAGGAGGAGCCCGCTCCCGCTCCGCCGCCGCCCGCGCCTCCCGGCGCCGACGGGCGGACCGTCGCCGGCCTCGACAGCGCCCACTCCGCGCTCCTCCTCGGGCTGGCCGGCTCGGCGAGCTGGGAGCGGGTGCAGGTCGAGCGGCTGGCCGACGGCCTCGGCCTCCTGCCCGACGGCGCGCTCGAAGTCATCAACGAAGCCGCGTTCGCCGCCTGCGGCTCGCCCCTGCTCGAAGGGGATGAGATCATCGAGATCGACCCGGAAGTCCTCCAGGAGATGCTGCCATGACCGAGATCACCACCGCCGTCCAGAAGCTCCGCGCCAAGGACCGCGACGCCATCCTCCAGTCCCTGCGCGCCGGAGTCGTGCCGCGGCGCGGACACCAGCACATCCAGGTCGGCCGCGCCGACGAGGTGCGGGCCCTGCTCCAGGACCTCGACCGCGTGGCCGAAGGCGGCTCGGCGCTGCGCTTCGTGATCGGCGAATACGGCTCCGGAAAAACCTTTTTTCTCCACCTCGTCCGTTCGATCGGACTGGAGAAAGGCCTCGTCGCCGCGCAGACCGACCTCTCGCCCAGCCGTCGCCTGCACGCGACCGGAGGCGAGGCGCGGACCCTCTACGCCGACCTCATGGCGAGCCTCGCCACCCGCACGCGGCCCGAGGGCGGCGCCATGCCGAGCGTCGTCGAGCGCTTCGTCACCTCCGCCCTCCAGGAAGCGCGGGAGCGCGGCGCCGCCATCCGCACAATTCTCGACGAGCGTCTCGCCGCGCTCTCCGAAATGCCCGGCGGCTACGACTTCGCCGAAGTGATCGCGGCCTACTGGCAGGGTCACGACGAAGGCAGCGACCGGCTCAAGTCCGACGCCGTGCGCTGGCTGCGCGGCGAGTTCGCGACCCGCACCGACGCCCGCAAGGCGCTGGGCGTGCGCACGATCATCGACGACGCCGGGGTCTACGATCATCTGAAGCTCTTCGCGCGCTTCGTGCGCCTGGCCGGCTACGCCGGGCTCGTGGTCTGCTTCGACGAGATGGTCAACCTTTACAAGCTGGCCAACACCCGCGCCCGCAACAGCAACTACGAGCTGATCCTGCGCATCGTCAACGACAGCCTGCAGGGCTCGGCGGTGGGCCTCGGCATCCTCTTCGGCGGCACGCCGGAATTCCTGATGGACCCGCGCCGCGGCCTCTACAGCTACGAGGCCCTGCAGTCGCGCCTGGCCCAGAACCGCTTCGCCGCCGACGGCCTCCGGGACCTGAGCGGCCCGGTCGTGCCGCTGCCGGGGCTCACCCCGGAAGAGCTCTACGTGCTGCTGCGCAACCTGCGCCACGTCCAGGCCCTGGGCGATCCGGCCGCCTACCTGCTGCCCGACGAGGCGCTCGTCGCCTTCATGGAGCACTGCTCGAAGCGCATCGGCGACGCCTACTTCCGCACGCCGCGCAACACCATCCGCGCCTTTCTCGAACTGCTCGCCGTGCTCGAGCAGAACCCCCAGATCGACTGGCGCCAGCTCCTGGGCGGCGTCGAGCTGGCCGCCGAGACCAATCCGGACCTGGAGCCGCTCGAAGGCGAGGAGGAACCCGGCGGCGAGCCCGGTCCCGAGGAGACTCGGAGCGGCGACGACGACCTGGCCTCGTTCCGGCTCTGATGGAATCCTCGACCTTCTCCCGGCTGCACCCGAAGATCCAGCGCTGGATCTGGCGCACCGGCTGGTCCGAGCTGCGCGACATCCAGGAGCAGTCGATCCCGGCGATCCTGGCGCAGGACCGCGACGTGGTCATCGCCGCCGCCACCGCCGGCGGCAAGACCGAGGCGGCGTTCCTGCCGATCCTCTCGACCCTCACCGACGACCCCGGTGGCAGCATCCGGGCCCTGTACGTCAGCCCGCTCCGGGCGCTCATCAACGATCAGTTCCAACGCCTCGACCTGCTCTGCCGGGAGCTCGACGTTCCGGTCCATCGCTGGCACGGCGACGTGGGAGCGGGCAAGAAGCGAAACGTGATCGATCAGCCGGCGGGCGTCCTCATCATCACGCCCGAGTCCCTGGAAGCCTTTTTCGTGCTCCGCGGCCACGAGGTGCGGCGGATGTTCGAGCGCCTCGACTTCGTCGTCGTGGACGAATTGCACGTCTTTCTCGGCGGCGAGCGCGGCGCCCAGCTCCAGTCGCTCCTTCACCGGATCGAGCTCGCCGTGCGCCGGCGCGTGCCGCGGATCGGCCTCTCCGCCACGCTCGGCGATCCCGGTCTCGCCTGCGACTTCCTGCGTCCGGGCGAGGGCGGCGCGGTGCAGCGCATCCAGTCCACGGCGCCCGGCCAGGAGCTGCGCCTCCAGGTGCGCGGCTATCGCCGGCTGCCGCCCCCGGTCTCGCCCAAAGAAGCCGAGGCGCGCCTCGCGGCCGGCCAGGAGGTCGCGCCGGAGGACGTGACGGACGGCGACCTCTTCGCGATCGCCCGCCATCTCTTCGAGCACCTGCGCGGCGGCCATCACCTGATCTTCGCCAACGCCCGCGCCCGCGTCGAGGAGCTGGCCGACCTCCTGCGCCGCCTCTGCGAGTTGCACCGGGTGCCGAACGAATTCTGGCCGCACCACGGCAGCCTCTCGAAAGACCTCCGGGAGGACGCCGAGGCCGCGCTCAAGGACCAGAGCCGTCCGGCGAGCGCCGTCTGCACCTCCACGCTGGAGCTGGGCATCGACATCTCGGTGATCACGAGCGTGGCCCAGGTCGGGCCGCCGCCGTCGGTGGCGAGCCTGCGCCAGCGGCTGGGCCGGTCCGGACGGGCCGGCGATCCGGCAATCCTGCGCCTCTACATCCAGGAGCCGTCGGTCGAGCCGGCCACCGCGCCGCACGAATCGCTGCGCGCCGACCTGGTCGAGACCATGGCCGTGGTCGAGCTGCTCCTGCAGGGCTGGTGCGAGCCGCCCGACCTGCGCGGCCTCCACCTCTCGACGCTCGTGCAGCAGGTCCTTTCGGTCATCGCCCAACTCGGAGCGGTGCGCGCCGACCAGGCCTGGCGGGCGCTCTGTGAGAGCGGCCCCTTTTCCCGCGTCGATGGAAACCTTTTCGCGCGCTTCCTGCGCTCCCTCGGGAAGTCCGGCCTGATCCAGCAGGACCACTCCGGAGAGCTCGTCCTGGCGGAGCTGGGCGAGCAGATCGTGAACCATTACACCTTCTTCGCCGCCTTCAGCAGCGCCGAGGAGTACCGCGTCGTGGCGGGAGGCCGGAACCTGGGGAGCGCGCCGTTCACGGAATCCCTTTTCCCCGGCCGGAACGTGATCTTCGGCGGCCGGCGCTGGGTGGTGGTTTCGGTCGACGAGCGGGCGAAGGTGGTCGAGCTGAAACCCGCCGCCGGAGGCCGGCCGCCAGCCTTCGAGGACCGCGCGACCGCGCCGGTCCACGACCGGGTGAGGCAGGAGATGCTGCGCCTCTACCGAAGCGTCGAGCTGCCGCGCTACCTCGACGCCCAGGCCCGCGAGCTGCTCGCGGAAGGAAGAGAGAACTTCCGCCGCTACCAGCTCGACGAGCGCCCGCTGATCCAGGACGGCAGCCGGACCCTCTTCTTTCCCTGGGCCGGCGACCGCACGATGGACACGATGCTGCTGTGGCTGACGAGCCGAGACCTCGACGTCACCCGTGAAGGCGTGGCCCTGGTCTTCGACCGGCTGGCGCCGGACGCCGTGGAATCCGAGCTGCGGAAGATCGCAGCCGAGGAGCCCCCGGACGCCGTCGAGCTCGCGAGACGCGTCGCGAACAAGGAGCGGGAGAAGTTCCACCCCTGGCTGGACGCCGAGGTCCTGGCCGTGGACTACGCGGCTGGGGTGCTGGATGTGGAGCGGGCGGCGGCGCTGGGGCGGTTGGATTGAGGCCGATGCGCGCCGGAGCCTCGTCGCATGCCGGGAACGCGGCGTTCCCGACTTTCTGCGCCTCCCGAAAATCAGGGAACAAGGCTGTCCCGGATTTTCCGGCTTCTCGAAATGCAGGGAACGAGGCTGTCCCGGATTTTTGGGCCTCCCGAAAATCCGGGAACGGGGCTATCCCGGATTTTCCAGCCTCTCGAAATGTAGGGAACGAGGCTGTCCCGGATTTCTGAGCCTCTCAAAAATCCGGGAACGGGGCTGTCCCGGATTTTCCGGCCCCTCGAAAATCCGGGAACGCGGCTGTCCCGGATTTCCGGGCCTCTCGAAAAAGAGGGAACGGGGCTGTCCCGGATTTTCCGGCCTCCCGAAAATCAGGGAACGTCGCGTTCCCGACTTCACGAGCCTCTCGAAAAAGAGGGAACGCGGCGTTCCCGGCTTTCCGAGTTCCTCCGGAGCCCGGCCGGGAGTCCCCGCCTTCCTGCGCCCAGCCATGCGAGGTCGTCCGAAACGCATCTCCACGAGCCCGCCTCCGGCCCCTCAGATCTTTGTCGTGAGAGCGTCACAAGCAGGACGGCCGATGCCTCAACTGTGGTTCAATTCAGAGTTCTTTCAGGCGAAGCCCCGGAAGGCTGACATCCCAGAAAGGGCTCTGTCCCGGTTTCGGCTCCGCGCGCAAAGCTCTTTGGACCATCTCCGCGAGCCGGCTGCCTCCCGCTGTCACCCGGGAAGGGTCTCCCAGAACGGCCTTCGCCACTCCGACTCCGCCGCACATCGGCATCCAGAGTTGACCGACCCTTGTTCCCTTTGGGCTGGTGCAACTCATCTGCCCCTCCTGAACGACAGCGACTCCGTCCAACCTCTCCGGCGTCTTGGCGCGTTCCTCCGGAAAGTCATGGAGCCAGAGGTTAAGGTCCAGCCCTGTCTGTTCAAGCACCTGCTTGCGCTGAAGGAAGATGGCGAGCGCCACCAGCCGGTACAGGGTACGCAACTCGGCGTAGATCGCTTCCTTCCGTGCAGCCTCGCGGTAGGAGCCGGTGAAGTCGCTCTTGAACTTTTCGGCCACCGGATGACTGTGGCCGGTCTGCACCCGCTGACCGCTGGCCGTCAAGTGCTCCTCCTCGGTGAGGAGCCGCACGCCGACATCCTGAATCGCGAAAATGCCCTCCGCCTGCTCGTAGGAGGGGACCGCCGGGTAGAACCAGAAACGCGCCATTACAGGGGCCTGCACCGCCCTACCGCAGTTTCGTTTTGCTTCTGCCGCCATCCAATCGAAGCCCAGTTCCTTGAAGCTCCTATGCCCTGCCGGGTGTGGCATGATCCCTGCCGCCACCTGTTTCATGCGGTAGTCCGCTTGCACCATTATTTGGGCGAAGGTCGAGGCACGCGGAACGCCGAAGACCGATACCGGTTGGGGTCTCCGGCAGATCGCCATTGCGCGCTCCAGGATTCCCTTCATCTCCCCGGGCCTTGCCGCTGAGCCCTCTGCGAAGACCTTCATTGCCGCTGCAAGATCTTCCTTCCGCGGATCGATCGAACAGGCAGGGTCCTCTTCGGTAGGCCAGACGTTCCGCATCGCGGTAACCAGGTCTCCAAGCCGCAGCCCGGGGAAGCGACGATCCACCTGCCCGAAAAGCAGGACGTCTCGGTTCTTCTTGTCGATGATGAACCCGTCGATCTGGGTCATCCCAAAAAGGTCAAGGGCCGAGCGATCGAGCCGGCTGCCGGCTCGCAGGCCATCACGCACAAGCTTCTGTAGGGGCCGGAGGCGGATCGTTCGCGTCTCGACCTCCGCAGCGCCAGCCGCAGTCTGGCCAGAGAGGGGCACAAGAAGCGGAGTGGCCGCCAAGCCAAGGAGGAAGCCGCGCCGCGACAGAGTGGATGCACTTGAGGTTTTCATGGGGGGCTCTCTTTGCAGACGACCTGGTCCGGGGGGCACGCATCGACGGTTGCTTTGCCTCGTTTCTCAAGCTCGCGGTTCACAGGGATCGCCGCAAGGTCGACCTCCAGGGCCTGGCGCAGAATCGTGACCCCGGACCGGGGATCATCGCTCAGTGAGCCGGTAGCCTGCGGCGACCTCGCGAGAAGGTTGATCCCCGATACAACCTTCAGTGTTTCGGGATGCAGTCTCAGTGAAAAGGCGCTCCACTTTCCTGGCTCTATATTCTCGTCGCGTGGTTTTTTGATCAAGCCATCCAGCCATTCGTTCGCTCTCTTGCGTATGGCTCCGTTCGCGAGATCGCCCAGAATCCCGAGAGAATCAATGGCGACTACATAGCCCTGCGACATGAATTTCAGTTGAACGGCACGGCGAACAGATACCTTCGCGATCACGTCCTCGATCACTAGCACCAATTTGATTGGCGGCGGCCTTTCGACCTTATACTTCACCCAAGGCGCTAGGCTGGTGTTGTCCAAGAGAATGTTTCGCATGGAAATCAAAGAGCGAATCTTGGTAAACGGAACGCTCAGATTGTCGAGAGCTTTCTTGCCTGTGTTCAGACTCTGCCTGAGATCGCCACCAGGGTCTACCAACCGCTTCATCATTCCGGATCTCATTTGCTTCAGGAGAACCCCTGTCACTGATTTTCCGATCTTGCCACCGATCGGCACTTTGTCCAGGTAGAACTCAGCGAAGTCGATATATGTAATACCTATCGTCAGCACAAACGCGTTGAGGAAGGTCTCCGGCGAAAACTCCGGGGCCGGCCGTGCCAGTTCAACGTAATACGGATCGTTCCGGTACTTGTTGGAAATCCAATAATCGTCGCGAGCTAATGCCTCTAGAGTTCCGGGCGCCGGTAGCTTCGAACTTGCTTCGACCAAGGAGGCCACTCGCGACCAGAACCGATCTCCTTGTGCGTTGAACAGTTTCTCTGCCGAGAGTGTGGGCATGGGATACTGAAGCCGGATGCCGCTCTCCCGCTCAAGGAGACGCCGCCGCGATGCCTCAGCGAGGGATGCGCTCTCCAATCTCGGTGTCCCACTCTCCAGCGGAGTACGCAGGCCATCGCCGAGTTCAATCGCGATGGGAAAGCGACTTTCACCATACCTCAATCGAAGGTCACCGAGAGGTGGGATGCTCATTCGCTCGAGTCTTCCGGAACCATCCCAACTGGCAGTGACGCGGCCTCCTTGCACCGTCAGAATCTCCGTCGGCTGCCCCCTGGAATCGAGCTCGACGTAGCCCCAGGGAGCGGTCATCGATCGCGGTTGCCCGGCCCTCGTGTCCCAGTGGAGAAAAGCTTTCCAGCCCCAATCCGAGGCGGCGCTCGTCAAGCGGCCCGACTCGTCGCGTCGGATCTCCATCTGATCGAGAGCATCTGTCACGTTGAGGATCCGCCCCGCTTCGGCCGTCCGCACAGTCATTTCCCAGTCGCGCCGCTCCGTGCCGGCACTGTCCATGAGTGCCCTCACCCGGTTCTCCCCGTCGTAACGAAAACTCACGACCTTGCCATCAGCCCGAAGGAGGGTGTCCAGCCGCTCGTTAGCGTCGTACCGGAAGGTCAAGCTTGAGAGAGGAGTCTCAGCGCGCTCAATCCGCCCCTGCGTGTCGAATCGGAAGGTGGCCCCAGTGCCATCCGGATAAGTGAGGCTGAGGCCGCGCGCGTCGGGTGTCGTGGCGTAGCGCTGCGTATCCCCATTGGGAAAGCGTACCTCCTCCCAGAGACCTTGTGGGTCGTAGCGGTAGCGGAGTTCTCGTCCCTTCTCGGTCCGCAACTCGCTCATGCGCCCCTGGGCATCGTACTGGTACTCGGTCCACCTGCCGTCGGGATAGGTCAGTCGGAGGAGCCGCCCCGCAGGATCACGTGCATAGCGAGTGATCTGCCAGAACGCATCCGCGACCGCGACCAGGCGGCCGTGCTCATCAAGCTCGAAGGAGATCGCCTGCCCATTGGCAGGGACAACGGAGGCGAACGCCAACATTGCCAGAGTGCCACCAACCGCCAAGGGCGATTTCAAAGCCTCCTCCTCTCAACCGACCTGGGTTGCGACTGTCAGTTGGAGCCGTCCAAACAACGCTACGCCGTTCTCAGCCCATTTTCAAGAGCTTCAAGATTGCGACTATAGCGGCGCTCCTCCTCCCGATGTCAGAGCCGGGAGGGCGGTACCCAAGGGGCGGAATCGAAGCGGAAAGGGGCGCGGCAGGCCGCGCCCCCGCGTCCTCACCTACTTATCGTAGTGAAGCTCTACGAATTCATAAATGAAGTTGCCGGTCCCGAGCGCGTCGGAGAACTCGTTGATCACCACGCCCTTGGCGCAGCCCGCGGCGGCTCCGCTGCCCGGGTTGCCGCTCGACGAGGCCAGGACGTTCCAACTGGAGCTCAGGTTCGCGGCCAGGCAGGGGTCCTTGCGCTGGATCGAGCTGCCCCCGGAAGAGCCCATCGCGATCGTGCGCCCGTCCACGAGCGTGCTCGAGGCGTTGTAGAGGTCGTAGGTCTCGGAGCCGTTGATCTGCGGCAGGACGCCAGCGGAGTTCAGGTAGACCACGCCGGCCGGCAGCGCCCCCCAGAAGCTTTCGAAGGCGGCCTTGGTGGCGTCGCGGCCGATCACCAGGTAGCCGTTGTCCGGGATCGTGGTGCCGGTCGGGATCGTGTAGTTGAAGGTGGCGTTGAGCTGCGTGAGCTTCCAGCCGCCGACGTTGATGCTGCCGCCTCCGCCCGGACCGTAGGTGATCCACATCGGCGCCGACCAGAGATCGTGGCCGTCGGCCTGCACGGCGTGGACATAGTAATAATAGGTTCCGGAGGAAAGGGTTTCGGTGAACGACAGCGTCGAGGCCGACGCCGTGCGGTAGGCCGAGGCCGGCACGCCGCCGCCGATCTGCCCGCGCCAGACCTCCAGCGTCGAGACCGACTCCGCGCCCGGATCGTAGACCGCGGCCCGCAGGGTGACCGAGCCGGAGGCGCTGAAGATGTCGCCCATGATCTTGCCGCCGGTCGCCGTGAAGACGAGTTGGGCGTTCGAATCTTCGGTCGCGAAGAAGTGCCGCGCCTTGTGCGCCTGGAGGAGCTTGCTCTTGGTCAGCACCGGCGTGGCTCCGTTCGGGATCAGGTAGACCGTGCGGTTCGGAATGCCCACGCCGTAGTTGTTGCAATGGGCGTCGTGGTCCGCCACCGGGCCGAGATGGAAACCCTTGTTCAAGGCCTCCTTCCAGCGCGCCGAGTAGTCCGTGGAAGCCACGTTCGCGTCCGAGCAGGTCGTGGTAGTCGAGAACGCGAGGCCGCTGCGCACCGCGATGCCCTGGAGCGCCGCGTCGGCGTCCGCGTTGAAGGCGTAGTTGTCGAACTCGCCCGTGGACGGATGGCAGAGGATGCCCAGCGCGCCCGCCGACGACGGGTTCTCCGTCGAGCGCTTGTACATCGTGAGATAGCCGAAGCGCTTCGGCGTGAAGATGTCGAAGTAGCAGTTGGTGCCGGCCGTGCACTCCGCGTTCGGGCCGTTGCAGGTCGAGCAGGTCTCCCAGCCGAAGAGCTTGGGCGTTTCGATCAGCGTCACGTGGCCCTGGTCGCCGTTGGTGGTCACGCCCCACTCCATGCCGTAGAGCGCGATGAACACGTCGTTGACCGTGGCCGTGTTGGCCGCCGTGAGGCCGGCGGCGTAGCGCTGCTTCACCTTGGTCTCGGTCACCGGCGGGTTGTTCGTGGTCATGGCGTCGTTGATCAGGTGGTTGTGCTCGTTGACCAGCCAGTAGTCGAGGCCGGCCGAGTTGCGGGCGTAGTCGAACACGGCGGTCGGATCGAAATTGCCGCTGCCGTAGGCGTTGCCGGACGAGCAGCCGGTCGTGGGCTGGCCGCCGTCGGACCAGTTGGAGTGGCTGTGGGTCGAGCCGTAGTAGTAGTTGTAGCCGAAGCCGCTCTCGATCGGCGTGTTCTGCTGCGCCTGGCAGGAGCCCAGCGCCGTGCTCTGGCGCAGGCGGATGCTCTGGTCCTCGGTGAGCGAGTAGTTGACGACCACCTCGTCGGTCGAGGCGTAGGCCTCGGAGATGCCGGAGATGTTTCGCAGGTCGCCGTACTCGCGCGCGGGCAGGGCGAGGCGGATGGCGTCCGGCGCGAAGCGGCCGAGGAAGGTGTAGCGGTACTTCCCGGGCGGCACGAGCCGGCCCTGGTCGTCGCGGCCGTCCCAGGTGAATTCGGCCTGAGCCTGACCGCCGCCGTCGATCCGCGCCCGGCCGGTCGCGGCGCGCACGAGACCGCCGGCCTCGTTGCGGATCTCCAGGCGCCAGAAGGCGCTGCCGTAGTCGCCGAAGGCGGCGGCTTTCTGGTTCGACAGAATCGTGTAGAGGCGGACCCGACCGAGGTCGCCCTCGTGGGCGGGCGAGAACTGGTAGGCATCGGCCCCGAGGAACGCGATGAAGCCGGCGTCGCACTCGTCGTATTCGGCGGCCCGGACGGGCGCCGCAAGGAGACAGGCCAGGAGCAGGAGCTTCGCGCATCGATTCATGGGAAACTTCCTCCTTGTAGGGGTTGGCTCCGGCTCCGCTGGAGCCGGCTTACCCTCCAAGGTGCCCGAGGCTCCCGAAGCCGAGCACCGGGCCGCAACAACGGAGTTACGAAAGAGAGGAGAGGTGATGAAGAAGATCTTCCTGGCGGTGTTGGCGGCCCTGATATCCCTGCCCGCCTTCGCCGCCGACCATCGGATCGGCGTCGGCATCCACCACTGGCAGACGGTCGACGATCTCGCCGACGAGGGTTTCGACAATCTGGACGACAGCGGGAACTCGGCGATCGTCTCCTACCAGTACATGCCGGAGGGGATCTTCTCCTTCGAGCTGGACCTCGAGTACTTCGCCGACGGCTTCGGCGGATCGACCGAGTCGGCGATCTCGCCGCAGGCCTACCTGTTGATCGGCCACGGGCTCTACGCCGGGGTCGGCGTCGGCAACGTGGTCTCGGACGGCGAGTCGTCCGACCCCTTCTACGCCGCCAAGGTGGGTTTCGACATCTCGATCATTCCGCGCGTCAGCGTGGACGTGAACGCCAACTACCGCTTCGACGACTGGGGCCTGATCGACGAGGCGGACACCGACACGGTGACGTTCGGAGCGCTGCTGCGCCTGCGGATCTAACACTCTGGAGGAGATGCCATGAAGCCAAGCTTCCGCCTGATCCCCATCCTCGCAGCTCTGTGCCTTGCCGGCGGCTCGGCCGGCGCTTACGCGCAGGACGTGAAGAACAGCGCCGATCACCCGCTCTTCCCGAACCGGATGCCGGGCTATTCCATCTCCAATTACCAGCAGGAGGCGTTCACGTCCTACAGCTTCCGGACCCGCCCGCCGCAGGCCGTTGAGGGAAAATACACCCGCATTCACTACTATCTGAAGGATCCGAGCCAGAACCCCGGCGGCCTGGCGATCCGGCGGAACTATGAGAACGCGATCAAGGCCATCGGAGGCGAGGTCGTCTATTCGGATGACAACGTCTCCGTCCTGAAAGCGGTCCACCAAGGCGGCGAGGTCTGGGCCGAGTTGCAGGCTTCCACGAAGTTCCCGGGCCGCCTCTACTTCCTGCACGTGGTCGAGCGCGCGGCCATGAAGCAGGTGATCACCGCGGACGCGATGGCTTCGGCCCTCGAAAAGGACGGCTTCATCGCTCTCGACATCCATTTCGCGACGGGCAAGGCGGAGATCCTGCCCGAGTCGCGGCCGCTCATCGGCGAGATCGCGGCGATGCTGGCCAAGCATGGCGCGCTGCGCGTCGGGATCGAGGGCCACACGGACAACAGCGGCTCTCCCGCGACCAACAAACCCCTGTCCGAGGCACGGGCCCGTTCCGTCGTGGACGCGCTCGTCGCGGCCGGGATCGATCGAGGCCGGCTGGCTCCGGCAGGGTTCGGCCAGGATCGGCCGATCGCCGACAACCGGACGGAGGAGGGACGCGCGAAGAACCGCCGCGTGGAGATCGTGAAGCGATAGCGCTCCGGAAGCCCGGGCTAGAGCACCAGCGGCACCACGAGCCGGCACCAGACGGCGGCGAGGATGGCGGCGAGGAGGTCGAGGACCACGCCCGTCCTCGCCATCCGCGGGATGCTGACGTAGCCGCTGCCGAAGACGATGGCATTCGGCGGGGTGCCCACCGGCAGTGCGAAGTCGCACGAGCAGGCGAGGGTGGCCGCGAACAGCGTGGTGGTCATCACGTCGGGCGCCACCGCGTCCTTGAGCACGACGAGCATCACCGCGATGGTCGCCGTGTTCGAGGCCACGGCCGAGAGCGCCACCACGGCCACGCTCGCCAGGAGCACCTGGCCGAACGGCGGCAGGCCGCGGATCGCCAGGAGCTGCGCGCCGAGCCAGGCCGACAGGCCGCTCTTCTGGATCGCCGCCGCCATGGCGAAGCCGCCGCCCAGGAGGAGCAATGTCTCCCACGGCACGCCGGCCAGGGCGCGGAAGGTGAGCACCTGCCGGCCACCCGTGCGCCAGAGCAGGAGGACCAGGGCGGCGAGCACGGCGATGCCCCCTTCGACGTGCGCCGAGGTGAGCTCGAACGGCACCCGCGCCTTGAGGAAATCGGTCAGGACCTTGCCCGCGATCCACAGCCCGGCGGTAGCCAGGAAGACGCCGAGCACGATGCGCTCCGGCCGCCGGATCGGGCCGAGCCGCGCGAGCTCGCCGGAGATGGCGTCGGCGCCGATCTCCCCGGTCAGACCCTCGCGGCGGCCGATCCGCCAGAGCACCCACCAGACCACCGGCAGGAACATCAGGACGAACGGCAGCCCCACGACCAGGAACTGGAGGAAGGTGACCTGGATGCCCATCCTCTCCATGAAGCCGGAGAACTGGGCGTTCGGCGCGGTGCCGATCTTGGTGCCGATGCCGCCGACGTTCGAGCCGTAGGCGATGGCGAGCATGATCGCCATGCCGTAGTGCTGCAGCCGGCCGGCGCCGCGCTGGTCTTCCACCTGCAGCACGATGGCGAGGCCGATCGGCATCATCATCGCGGCGGTGGCCGTGTTCGAGATCCACAGCGAGATGAAGGCGGTGGCGGCGAGCGTCCCGGCCAGCAGCCGGCGCGGATCGCTGCCGATGCGGTCCATGATGCCCAGGGCGATGCGGCGGTGGAGGTTCCACTGCTGCATGGCCGCGGCGATGCCCATGCCGCCCGCGAACAGGAAGATGTAGGGATCGACGTACGGCGCCGCGCTCTGGCGGACGTTCTCGCCGAGCCCGGCGCCGAAGACTCCGGTCAACGGGAAAAGGACCAGCGGCACGCAGGCGGTGACGTAGATCGGCAGCGCCTCGGTGAGCCACCAGATCGCCATGAGCGAGGCCCCGGCCGCCGCGAACGCCGGCCGCGCGCCCATCTGAGGATCGTGCCGCAGGGGCGTGTCCAGGAAGGCGAGGAGCCCGAACGCGACCAGGCCGCCGAGCAGGCCGGCGATCTTCCAGGGTGTCAGGCTGAAACGTTCGGGCATCGAGGCCGCGATCGTAGCAGAGCTTTCAGCCCTGGACCTCCTCCTCGTCGAGCTCGACCCGCCGGCGGCGCACCCTGGGCTCGGCCACGGTGACCCGGTCGCGCCCGGTGTGCTTCGAGCGGTACAGGGCCTTGTCCGCCGCTTCCGACAGCTCCCGCGGCGAGAGGCCGTGCTCCGGATGGAGGGCCACTCCCATGGAGATGGTCACGGACTGGATGGCGCGCCGGTTGTGGGTCACGCGGAGCGCGCGCACCTCGTCGCCGAGGTCCTCGGCCCGCTGGCAGGCCACCTCCAGGGTGGCGCCGGGGAGGAGGACCGCGAACTCCTCGCCTCCCAGCCGGCACGGGATGTCCCCGTGGCGGCAGTTGCGGGCGAGGACCTCGCCGAGCGCGCGCAGCACGGCGTCGCCGCCCTCGTGCTCGAAGGTGTCGTTGATCTTCTTGAAGTGGTCCACGTCGATGAAGATCACGGCCAGGGAGACACCGGAGCGCTCCGACCGCCGGACCCCGTCGAGCAGGGTCCTGTCGAAGTGGCGGCGGTTGTAGAGGCCGGTGAGCGGATCGCGGATGGATTGCTCGTGCAGGCGCTCCAGCAGGCCGAGGTTGGCCAGGGCCATGGCGAGCTGCCGGGCCATGATGCTGGCCAGCCGGCGCCACCGGGAGCCGAACGCCGCGGCGTCCCCGCCCGGGTCGAGGCGCAGGTGGAGCACGCCCGCCTCGCCGTGCGCCCGCATCGGCACGCACAGGTAGCTCGCCAGCGGCAGCCCCGGCAGGTGGCCGCAGAGCAGGCTGCTGTCCGGATCGGCGACGAAGTGCTCCTCGTCGCGGCGGCAGGCCCAGCAGCCCTCGACCGGCAGCGGGTCCTCCTGGACGCCGGCCTGGCCCCAGGCCACCAGCGCGTGCAGCTCCTGGTGGTCGGGATCGAGGCGATAGACCACGCCGCTCACGCCCGGGAAGAGCTGGATGGCCTGCCGGGAGATCACCTGGCAGGCCTCGCGGATCGTCTTGCAGCTCTGGAGGAGGCCGCCCATCTCCTGCACCACCGACATCTCGCGGTCGCGCTGGTCGCGCTCCAGCTCCCGCCCCATCCAGAGCGTCATCAGCTCCAGCAGCTCGAAGTCCGACGGCCGGAACGGCTGGCTCCGCCGGCGCTGGCTGGCGAAGCTCAGCAGCCCCCAGGGACGGCCTTCGACCAGCACGAGCCCGCCCAGGTAGGCTTCCACGGGCAGGATCTTGCAGCCGTAGGCCTCGGGGGCCTCCTCGGAGCAGAGGAACGAGAGCGGACGGCCCCCTGCCGCCACGACCGCCGGATAGAAGGTGTGGGGCGCGGGGCTGCGCTCGCCGCGGCTGACGATGGAGCCCGGGGTCTTCGCCTCGACGACCACGCACGTGTCGCCGTCCACCTGGTGCAGGGCCGCCAGCTCCAGGCTGAAGCTCTCGCTGCCGAGGGCGAGCAGCGAGCGGACCTTCTCGCGGAAGGAGAGGTCCTGCGACGCCGCGATCTCGTGCAGGCTGCGATAGACCGACGCCGGGTGGTGGTCGAAAAGCTCGCGGTAGAGCTCTTCCCCACGGCGTGGCTCCCGGTCGTCGAGACCGGGTTCCTCGGGAGTCGCTGGAGCCTTCAACATCTTCCACCCCCTCTTATAGAGAGAGTGGTCCCGCGGTCCCGATCATTTCAACGAAAGCGCAATTCCATCAATCGGGAAGCATGAGCCGGCGGTCGAGCACCGCGCCGGGCGCCACGGAGACGTGGTCTCCCCCCTCGCTCGCGGACTGCTCCAGGGCATCCCGGAGGGCGCGCATGAGCTTTTCGAAGGTGAGGCCGCACTCCGGGTACGCGGCGACGCCGAGGGAGAGGGTGAAGCCGGCCGGCGGGTCGTCTCCGGAGCGGGCCCGCATCTCCTTGACCGCCGCGCGGAGCTGCTCGGCGCGGGTGCGGACTCCTTCGAGAGGCGCCTCGGGCAGGAGCAGGCCGAACTCGCCCTGGCCGTCGTGGCTCGCCACGTCGCCGCCGCGGACGCGGCGCTTCAGCAGCTCGGCGAGGTTCTGGAGCATCGCGTCGGCGCTCTCCCGGCCCCGGATCTCCGCGATCATGTCGAAGGAATCGACCTTCAGGAGGAGGACGCCGAGGTTCAGGTTGCGGCGCTCCATGCGATGGATCTCGCGCCCGAGCGAGGCCTCGAAGTACCGGCGGTGGAAGAGGCCGGTCAGCGGATCGCGGAGCGACTCGTGGAGGGGCGGCTCCGCCGGGATCGCGCGGCTCGCCGGAGGAGGCACGGTCACGGCCGGCGCCGCCGGAACGGCCCTGGGCAGCTCTCCGGTGTCGAAGAGCTGGCGGTAGCTGTCCACCTCGCGGCGCAGGGAGTCGGCGAGGCGGGCGCGCTCGGCCAGCTCCGCGAGCTCGGCCTCCAGGCGCTGGCGCTCCTCGAGGCCCTCGTTGGCGCGCTCCCGGGCCGCGGCGGCCACGCCGAACGACCATGCCAGGCCCCAGGCGAGGAGGAGCCCGCCGCCCAGGACGACCCAGGGCACGATGGCGTCCCGGCCGAGCGCGTCGGAGGCCAGCCACCAGACCAGGACGGCCACGGCGCTGCCCCCGACCCCGATCGCCAGCCCCAGGAGGCGAGGCGGCAGGAGGGGCCGGTGCGTGCGCCGGCTGATGGAGGCATCGGAGGCCATGGGATCTCGGGTTTCCTGATAGCCGAAGAATCATATGCCCGGACAGGCATTTCCGCCAAGCGCTCCGGAGGTTTCCGACCCTCGGTTGCCTCGCCGGAGGTTTTCTGCGACCCTCCCCCTGATCACCGTTCCCGGAGGAGGCTTTCATGAAGCGCAGGCTCTGGCTCGCCGCTCTCGTGTTCCTCGCCCCCGCCGCCGTCCAGGCGGGCGATCCCCTGGCCCACACCTACTCCATCGTCGCCCGCGACCCCGCGACCGGAGACTTCGGCGTGGCGGTCCAGAGCCACTGGTTCCAGGTGGGCCCCAGCGTGCCCTGGGCCGAGGCCGGAGTGGGAGCGGTCGCCACGCAGTCCTTCGTCCGGGTGGACTACGGGCCGAAGGGCCTGGAGCTGATGCGCCAGGGCAAGTCGGCCCGCGAGGCGCTCGACCAGCTCCTCGCCCAGGACCAGCAGAAGGACGTGCGCCAGGTGGCGATGGTGGACGCGAAAGGCGGGGTCGCGGCCTGGACCGGGCCCAAGTGCATCGCCGCGGCCGGCAACCAGGCCGGTGCCGGCTACTCGGTGCAGGCGAACCTGATGGACAAGCCGACCGTCTGGCCCGCCATGGCGAAGGCGTTCGAGGCCGCCAAGGGCGACCTGGCGGACCGGCTCCTGGCCGCCCTGGAGGCGGCGGAGGCGGAGGGCGGCGACATCCGCGGCCGGCAGAGCGCCGCGCTCATCGTGGTCAAGGCGCGCTCGTCGGGCGAGCCCTGGAACGACCGGCTGGTCGACCTGCGGGTCGACGACAACCCGGCGCCGCTCGTCGAGCTGCGCCGCCTCCTCGGTCTGCACCGCGCCTACCAGGAGATGAACCTGGGCGACGAGGCGGTGGCGAAGAACGACGTCCCGGCCGCCGTCGAGCACTACACCCGGGCGAGCCGGATGGCGCCCGACATCGCCGAGCTCCCGTTCTGGCAGGCCGTGACCCTCTTCACGGTCGGCCAGGAGGACAAGGCCCTGCCGCTCTTCCGGGACGTGTTCGCGCGCGAGCCGCGCTGGGCCCGCCTCGTCCCCCGCCTCCCCGCAGCGGGCCTGCTGCCGGACGATCCGAAGAAGATCGAAAAGATCCTGTCCGTCTCGAAGTAACCCTTCTTCCTCTTCCTCCTCCTCCCTCTCCTCCTCCATTCCGAAGCGCGCTTCGCCGCCAGGTCCCCGCCGGGACCGCCGGGCGAAGCTCCCTTCGCGAAAAGCGGCCTTTTTCCGGGCATGGGCCTTGCGCTCTGGCGGTGCCAGCCGAAAGGAGGAGCACGTGAACGGATTCCACGACGAGACCTACGACCAGGAGTTCGAAGGCGATTTCGAGATGTACACCGACCGGGAAGGCGACTTCGAAGCCGATTTCGAGGCCGACTTCGAAGCCGATTTCGAGAGCGACCAGGAAGGGGACTTCGAGACCGGGATGGGCTGGCAGGGCGAGGGCGGCGTCAACGAGGAGCGCGAGCTGGAGCTGGCCGCCGAGCTGCTGGCGGTCTCCGGCGAGGCCGAGCTCGACCAGTTTCTCGGCAACCTGTTCAAAAGCGTCAAGGGCGTGGCCGGCCAGGTGCTGAGCTCCTCTCCCGGTCAGGCGCTCAAGGGCTTGCTGAAGCAGACCGCCAAGAAGGCCCTGCCCATGGTCGGCCGGGCGGTGGGGGGCTACTTCGGCGGCGCCACCGGCGGCCGGATCGGCGAGCAGCTCGGCAACTGGGGCGGCCGGGCCTTCGGCCTCGAGCTGGAAGGCATGAGCCCGGAGGACAAGGAGCTGGAGGTGGCGAAGCGCTTCGTCCGCCTGGCGAGCGACGCCGCCAGCCAGATCCCGCGGACGGGTTGCGGCTCGCCGCAGCAGGCCGCCAGACAGGCGCTCGCCGCCGCGGCCCGCCGGCACGCGCCGGGCCTCCTGCGCGGCGGCAACGGCGGGCTCTCCACCGCCGCGCCGGGTTTCGGCGGACGCGGAAGCCAGGCCAGCGGCCGCTGGTATCGCCAGGGCCGCAACATCGTCATCGTCGGCCTCTGAGCCCCGACCCACCACGAGAGGAGACCTGTCATGCACGACCTGGACCGCACCCTGAGAACGAACGAGTGGGAGCTGAGCGACGAGCTGGAGATGGAGTCCTTCGACCACGAAGGCCCCTTCTCCGAAAGCGAGGAGATGGAGCTCGCCGCCGAGCTGCTGAGCCTGCAGGGCGAGGAGGAGCTGGAGCAGTTCCTCGGCGGCCTGTTCAAGAAGGTGGCCGGCGGCCTTGGAAAGGTTTTCAAGCCGCTGGGCAAGATCCTGAAGCCGATCGCCAAGGCGGCGCTGCCGATCGCCGGCAAGGTGGCCGGCAGCTTCTTCGGCGGGCCGGTCGGCGGCATGATCGGCGGCAAGCTCGGTTCCCTGGCCAGCAACCTGTTCGAGATGGAGATGGAGGGCATGGACCCCGGGCAGATGGAGATGGAGGTGGCCCGCCGGGTCGTGCGCCTGGCCGGCGCCTCGGCCCAGAACGCCGCCGCCGCGCCGCGATCCGCGCCTCCTCTCACAGCCGCCAGGGCGGCCGTGGCCTCGGCGGCGCAACAGCACGCGCCCGGCCTGCTGCGCGGCCGGTTCGGCCAGCGCCTGGCCGGCGGCGGAGCCCCGGGCAGCCTCGTCCCGCTCCCGGTCCCCGGCCCGGGCCACGGGCGCGGCGGTTGCCGCTGCCAGCGGCGCGGCGGTGCCTGGATCCGGAGCAACGGCAAGGTCATCCTCCTGGGGATCTGAGCCATGCCCCTCCCACCCTTCGCCGCGTCGACGCTCACCCTGGAGGCGCGGGCGCTGCTGTCGCGCCTGGACCGGGTCAAGCCCTTCGCCATGATCATGCCGAGGGTCAGCGCCGCCGCCGTCTCCCCGGAGGCCGCGATGGCCATCGACCATCACCTGCTCCAGGGCCGGCGCGAGCTCCGGCAACGGGTCCAGGGCTACCTGAGCTGGCTCGGGGGACCGGGCCGCGAGGCGACCCCCGAGGAGGCTCAGCGGCGTTTCTCGATGCTGCGGCTGCGCTTCAACGCCGGCCTCACCCAGCTCGACATCTTCGCCGACGCCCTCACCCTGCGCGCCGAGCACGAGAACGGCACCTGGCTCGGCGGGCTCGACGTGGCCGCGGACGAGGCCCTGGATCTCCTGGCGCCGTTCTTCGACCCGCCGCCCGTCGTCACCTATCTCGACCGCGGCCAGGGCGCGGCGATCCGCCGCGCCCGGACCCGCCTGCCCGGCGGCGGCGAGAACCCGGTGGCGCTCGTCCGCATCCCGCGCGAGCGCATGGTGGGCAGCGGCATCGCCTCCTCCCTCGTCCACGAAGTCGGCCACCAGGGCGCGGCCCTCCTCGACCTCGTCCACTCCCTGCGCCACGACCTGCGCGAGCGGCAGCGCC
>JBEQUE010000183.1:0-5953 GCA_040349255.1 Acidobacteriota bacterium
CGCGCTGCCAGGCCGCGAAGTCGGCGTACTGCACCGGCAACTCGGGCAGAGGGGAGGGCAGGCCGGCGGCGAACGCCGGGTAGAGCGCCGCGAGCTCCCTCAGCAGCACGCCGGCGGAGCCGCCGTCCGCGGCGATGTGGTGCAGGGTCGCGACAAGCGCGTGCTCCTCCGGCCCGAGGCGCAGCAGGGCGGCGCGGAGCAGCGGCCCCGCGGTCAGGCAGAACGGCTGGCGGCGCTCCTCGGCGGCCAGGGCGCGGGTCCGGGCCTCCCGCTCCGGCGCCGGGAGGCCGGAGAGGTCGATCACCGGAAGGAGGACCGGCCGCCAGGGTCCGACGGTCTGGCGCGGCTCGCTCGCCGCGGCGGCGAAACGGGCGCGCAGCCCCTCGTGCCGCCGCAGGACCTCGCCGAAGGCCGCCTCCAGGGCGGCGACGTCGAGCCGGCCGGCGAGGCGCACGGCCGCGGGGATGTTGTACACGGCGCTCGCGGGATCGAGCTCCTGGAGGAACCAGAGGCGCTGCTGGCCGAAGGACAGGGGGAGGTCCCCGGCGTCCCCGCCATCCCCCCCACGGCGCGGGATCCGCTCCGCCGCGGGAGCGGCGATCCCCTCCTTGCGCAGGGCCTCGGCCAGGCGCTCGCGCTGTTCCGGGGAGAGCTTGAGGGATCGCGGTCCCGCGGGCCGGGTCATGAGGCGCTCCCCGGCAGGGCCGGCCCGTCGTCCTCGGGCGCCGCCGAGAGCTCGAGCAGGAGCTCGGCCGTGCGCTCCACCGCGTGGCGCGTCTCCGGCGCGGCCAGGAGGGCCGCCGCGACCTCCTCCACCGTCGGCGTCTCGAAGACTGCGCGCAGCGGCAGCTCGAGCCCGAACGTGTCCTGCACCCAGGCCACCAGGCGGGTGGCGAGAAGGGAGTGGCCGCCGAGCTCGAAGAAGCTCCCCTCGGCGCCGATCCGGTCGACGCCCAGAAGCTCCTGGAACATCCCGGCCACGACCTCCTCCACCGCGTTGCGGGGCGCCACGTAGCCGGCCGGAGCGGCCTGCGCGCCATCCGGCGGCGGCAGCGCCCTGCGATCCACCTTACCGGTGGAGCTGAGCGGCAGGGCCGGGAGCAGCACGAAGGCCGAGGGGACCATGTAGTCGGGCAGCGTCTCCAGCAGGAACGTGCGCAGCTCGCGGATCTCCAGGCCGCCCTCCGCCGCCGCGCGCGGTACTACGTAAGCCACGAGCCGGCGGTCCTGGGGAATGGGCTCGTAGGCCACCACCACCGCGTCCTCGACACGGTGGTGGCGCTTGACGGCGTCCTCCACCTCCGCGGGCTCGATCCGGTGCCCGCGGATCTTGACCTGGAAGTCCATCCGCCCCAGGAAGTCGAGGGTTCCGTCCGGCCGCCAGGCGCCCAGGTCCCCGGTCCGGTAGAGCCGCTCGCCGGCCGCGAACGGATGCGGCACGAAGCGCTCCGCGGTCAGGTCGGGCCGCCCCAGATAACCGCGGGCGAGGCCATCACCGCCCAGGAGCAGCTCTCCGGGCACCCCGACGGGCATGGGCTGGAAGTCGCGGTCCAGGACGTAGACCGTGGAGTTCGCGAGCGGCTTGCCGATCGGCAGGGCGCCCTGCTCCGGCGTCTCCCGGACGAGCTGCCAGCTCGAGTACGACGTGTTCTCCGTGGGACCGTACTCGTTGATGATCCGCGTGCCGGGGAGCATCTCCACGGCGCGGCGGAAGTGCGGCACCGAGGCGGTCTCGCCGCCGATGATCAGCGTGCCCAGGCCGGCGAGGCTCCCCCCCTCCTGCTCGACGAACTGGTTGAACAGCGAGGTGGTCAGGTAGAGCGCCGTGATGCGCTCCTCGACCAGCACGCGGGCCAGCCGCCGGAAGTCGAGCACGGTCGCGCGCGGGATCATCACCAGGCGCCCGCCGTTGAGCAGCGCGCCCCAGATCTCCCAGGTGGCGGCGTCCCAGGCGTAGGTCGAGAGCTGGAGGATCACGTCCTCCGGCCCCATCTCCATGTAGTCGGTGTTCCTCACCAGCCGGGTCACGCCCAGATGGGGAACCACGACGCCCTTCGGCCGGCCCGTCGAGCCCGAGGTGTAGTTGACGTAGGCGAGCTGGTCCGGGTGCGAAGGCAGGCCGGGGCTGGCTTCGGACAGCCCTTCCAGGCCGGCGGCGTCCAGGAGCAGCACCGGTCCGTCGAAGCCCCCGGCCGCTTCGATCTCCGGCAGGAGAGCGCCCTGGGTGAGCAGCGCCGGCGACGCCACGTCGTCGAGCAGGAAGCGCAGGCGCGCCGGCGGCATCCCCGGCTCCAGGGGGGCGTAGGCGCCGCCCGCCTTGAGGATGCCGACCAGGGCCACGATCATCTCCAGGGAGCGCTCCAGGAGGACGGCGACCAGCCCGTCCACCGCCGCGCCGCGGGCGAGGAGCCAGTGGGCCAGGCGGTTGGCCCGCGCGTCGAGCTGCCGGTAGCTCAAAGTCCTACCCTCGAAGCTCACGGCCACGGCGTCCGGGGTCCGGGACGCCTGTCGCTCGAACAGGTCCTGGATGCAGCATGCTCTCGGATAGTCTCTCTGGGTGTCGTTCCACTCATAGAGTGCCTGCCAGCGCTCGGAGCGAGCCAGCAGCGGCAGATCCGCGAGCGCGAGGCCGGGATCGGCCAGGGCGCCCTCCAGGAGGACGTTCAGGTGCTCGCCCAGGCGCGCGACGGTCGTCCCGTCGAACAGGTCGCGGTCGTATTCCAAAACACCGGACAACCCGTCCTCCCGGTCGCTCAGCGTCAGGGTGAGGTCGAACTTCGCGGTCGCGGTGTCGACCTCCAGGGCCTCGAGGACCAGCCCCTCCAGCTCGAGCCGCCGGCGAGGCAGGTTGTGCAGGTCGAGCATGACCTGGAAGAGCGGCGAGTAGCTCAGGTTGCGCGGCGGCGCCAAGTGCTCCAGGAGCTTCTCGAACGGCAGGTCCTGGTGCGCGTGGGCCTGGAGCGCCGTCTCCCGCACTTGGCGCAGCAGGGCGCGGAAGGCCGGCCCCCCAGACAGGTCCGCGCGCAGCACCAGGGTGTTGACGAAGAAGCCGATCAGGTCCTCGGTCTCGCGGCGGTTGCGGCCGGCGATCGGAGTGCCCACGCAGAGGTCTTTCTGCCCGGTGTAGCGCGACAGCAGGGTCTGGAGTCCGGCGAGGATCAGCATGAACAGGGTGGCCCCCTCGCGGCGGGCGAAGGCCCTGAGCTCCCGGTGCGCCGGAAAGGCGAGCGGCACGAGGCCGCCGCGGAACCGTTGCGCGAGCGGCCGCGGCCGGTCGGCCGGCAGCTCCAGGAAGGGAGGCGAGCCGGCCAGGCGCTCCCGCCAGTGGGCCAGCTCCGCGTCGAGCACCTCGCCGTCGAGCCAGCGCCGCTGCCAGTCGGCGAAGTCCGCGTACTGCACCGCGAGGGCGGGCAGGGGGGACGGCTCCCCGGCCGCGAACGCCGGGTACAGGGCGCCCAGCTCGGCCACCAGATTGCGCATGGACCAGCCGTCGCTCACGATGTGGTGCAGGGTGAAGAGGACGGCGTGCTCGCCCTCTCCGAGGCGGGCCAGGAGCACCCGGAAGAGGGGCCCCCGCGCGAGATCGAAGGGCCGCCGGGCCTGCTCGGCCGCGAGTTGCAGCGGAGCCTCGGCGCGACGCGCCGGGTCCAGGGCGGAGAGGTCCACCCGCGGCAGCTCCAGCGGCGCCGGGGGCATCACGACCTGCGCCGGCGCGCCGCTCCGGTCGCGCGGATCGCGGAAGACGGTCCGCAGCACCTCGTGGCGGCGCACGATCTCCTCCAGGCTCCGGACAAGGGCCCGGACGTCGAGCGGGCCCCGGACCCGCAGGGCGATGCCGATGTTGTACAGCGGGTTCCCCGGGTCGAGCTGGTCCAGGAACCAGAGCCGCTGCTGGGCGAAGGAGAGCGGCAGGTCGCGGTCCCGGGGCACCGGGACGATCGGCGGCGCCGCCAGGCCCGCGCCGGAGCGCAGGGCCTGCTCGACGCGCGCCGCGAAGCCCTCCAGGGTCGGCGCCTCGAACAGCTCGCGCAGCGCCAGGTCGACGCCGAAGGCGCTCCGCACCCGCGCCACCACCTGGGTGGCGAGCAGGGAGTGGCCGCCGACCGCGAAGAAGTCGTCGCCGACGGCCACCCGGTCGCGGCCCAGGACCCCGGCCCAGATCCCCGCCAGCAGCTCCTCGACGGCGCCGCGCGGCAGGCTGCCGCCGGCGTCCTCCGCCTCCCGCGCCGGCTCGACGGCGGGAAGGGCCTTGAGGTCGAGCTTGCCGTGCGGGGTGCGCGGCAGCTCCGCCAGGGGCACGACCGCCGAGGGCGTCATGGCGTCCGGCAGCTTGTCGGCCAGGAAGCGGCGCAGCTCCCGGGTGTCCGGCGGCGGCGCGACGCCGGGTTGGCGCGGCACCACGTAGGCCGCGAGACCCTGGCGGCCGGGGCCCTCCTCCCAGACCCGCACCACCACCTCGCGGACCCCGGGGTGACGGGCCACGGCGGCCTCGACCTCCCCGAGCTCGATCCGCAGCCCGCGGATCTTGACCTGGTGGTCCAGCCGGCCGGCGAACACCAGGTCGCCCTCCGCCGTCTGGCGCATCAGGTCGCCGCTGTCGTAGAGCCGCCCTCCGGGCGCAGCGCCATGGGGGTCGGGGATGAAGCGCTCCGCCGTCAGGTCCGGGCGGCCCAGGTAGCCCCGCGCCACGCAGTCCCCGCCGATGTGGAGCGTGCCGAGCGCTCCCAGCGGCGCCGGCTCCAGGCCGGTATCCAGCAGATAGGCCTGGCAGTTGGCCAGCGGGCGGCCCACCGGCGCCGACTCCGAGAACCCTGGCCCCGGACGCCCGTCCACCTCGTACATCAGCATCCCCACCGTGGCCTCGGTGGGGCCGTAGTGGTTGAACACCGCGCAGCCCGGCGCCTCCGACCGCAGCCCGCGCAGCCAGGCGAGCTGCGACGCTTCGCCTCCGACCACCAGCCACCGGCGCGGCAGCAGCGCGCCGTCCGGCGCCGCCGCCCGCAACGCCGACAGGTGCGACGGCGCGATCTTCAGGCCGTCGGGCCGGTGGCGGCCCAGGACCTCCGACAGCGCCTGCGCGTCCAGGGCGAGCTCGCGCGGGACCACGTGCACGGAGCCGCCGCTCAGGAGCGGCGGGAAGATCGCCGTCACGCAGGAGTCCACGGTGAGCGGCTGCACCTGGGCGAAGCTCTCGCCCGGCCGCAGGCCCAGCTTGCGGACGATGGCCAGCGCGTAGTTGACCACCGACCGGTGCTCGACCATCACGCCCTTCGGGCGGCCGGTCGAGCCCGAGGTGTAGAGCACGTAGGCCAGGTTCGAGGGGGACGCCGGAGCGGCGGCCGCCCCGCCCTCTTCCAGCGGATCGTCGTCGAGGCTCACGACGCGCGGCACCGGCACGGGCGGCGCTCCGCCCCGGCTCACTACGAGGGTCAGGCCGGAGTCTTCCACAATGGATGCCAGGCGCTCGGCCGGGGCCGCCGGGTCGAGCGGCACGTAGGCGCCGCCGGCCCGGAGGATGCCGAGCAGGCCCACGATCCCCTCCAGGCTCTGCTCCAGGAAGAGCCCCACCCGGACCTCGGGGCCGACGCCCAGGCCGGCCAAGCGGCGGGCGAGCCGCCCGGACCGCCGCTCCAGGCCGGCATAGGTCAGGACCTCCTCCCCGCAGCGCACGGCCGGCGCCTCCGGCGTGCGCTCCGCCTGCGCCAGGATCAGCTCGTGCAGGCAGGCGTCGCGGCGCGCGGCGGCGTCGCGCGTGTCGTTCCAGGCCGCGAGGAGCTGGAAGCGCTCCGCCGCGGGCAGCAGCGGCAGAGCCCCGACCCGCGACTCCGGCGCGGAGACCGCCGCGGAGAGCAGGCGCTCGAAGCGCTCCAGCAGGCGGACCGCCGTGGCGTCGTCGAACAGGCTGCGCCTGAAGTTGAGCGAGCAGACCAGGCTCCCGGCCTCCTCGCGCGCG
>JBEQUE010000241.1:0-42948 GCA_040349255.1 Acidobacteriota bacterium
CCCCGGCGCGGATCTGTACGAGCCCAGCGCCTCCCCGGACGGCCGCCGCCTGGTCTGCGGCCTCAGCACCTGGGGAGCCTCCCTGGTGGATCTCTCGCAGGGCCGCGCCCCGCGGGCCGTGAAGCCCATCCTCGGACGCGGGGGAGACGACTACATCTTCACGGCCCGCTCGTGGTCGGCGGACGGGCGGTCGCTGACCGGCCAGTTCGCTCTCCGGAAGGCCATGCGGTGGGTGGGGATCGGCCTCTACTCGTTCGATCCGGGCGCCTTCGAGCTCCTGCTCGACCGGGGCAATCGGCCCGGCCTGGCCGGGGAGGGCCGCACGCTGGTCTACCTGGACGGCGGGGCCGTTCACGCCCTGGACCGCGGGACGGGCCGGACTCGGCGGGTGGCGAAGCCTCCGGGCGAGGAGCAGTTCGTCTATCTCGCGCCGGCGCGCGACGGCCGGCGGCTCTATCTCGTGCACAGCCAGGACGAGGGGGACGTGTGGATCTCGGTCCTCCGTCCCCGGCCCTGAGGCCGGAGGCGGATGCAATTCGCCCGCGAGTCCGCTCACTCCTCTGACAGAGGTCCGGTCTGCCGTGGATGCTCCGCGGCAGACTCTCCTCCTCCCTGGAGGCTGTGATGATTTTCCAATATCGAGAGATGGTCGTCCCGATCTTGCTGAACGAGGACGAGCGGTGCCGTCACCCTTCGTGCCGCAATTCCTGCGTCAACTCGGTCGTGCAGACGCAGACGACCTGCGCCGCGCCCTCGGCGGCCTGCGGCGGGTTCAGGCGGGAAGAGAGCCTTTTCCAGCTCCGCCGGCAGCTCCGGACCGCCCTCCACGCGCCGCCCCCCTGAAGACTGCCCCGGCCCGGCCGTCTGTTAATAAGCTGGTGGGATACAGACCAGAGGCTTCACGGAGGCCGGTGCCGGGGAGGATGCCGTTGGAAGATACCCCTTCGTCCGGGAGGATCTCCCGGTACGAGCTTCGGGTACGCCTGGGCGAAGGCTCTGCGGGCGCGGTGTACAAGGCCTGGGACCCGGAGCTGGAGCGCTGGGTCGCGCTGCGCCTGATCCCGCCCGGGCTTGCCGGCCGCGGCGAGGAGCGCCAGCCGCTGGTCCGCGAGGCCCTCACGGTCGCCGCGCTCGAGCACCCCAACGTCGACCCGGTCTACGACGTCGGCGAGGCGGACGACGGCAGCCTCTTCCTGGTCTGCGCGCTGTGCGAAGGGGAGACGCTGGCCGAGCGCCTGCGGCGCGGTCCGCTGAGGATGGAGGGGGCGGTGGAGCTGGCGGTCCAGATCGCCGCCGCCGTGGGGCAGGTGCACGAGCACGGCATCCTGCACGGCCGGCTGCGCCCCTCGAACGTCCGGGTCGGAGCCGACGGCCAGGTGCGGGTGACGGACTTCGGGCTGTGCGGCCTGGAGGAGCGCACGTGGAGGACGCTCCGGAGCGGCGAGCCGGCGGCCACGGAGTACCTCGCCCCCGAGCTGCTGCTGGGCGAGACCGTGAGCCCGCGCTCGGACGTCTGGGCGATCGGGGCGCTGCTCGCCGCGATGCTCGGAAAGCGGGAGGGCCTGCCGGACGAGCTGTCGCGGGTCGTGGAGCGGACCCTGGCGTCCCGGCCGTCGGACCGCTACGCCAGCGCCGGAGCGCTCAGGGACGCGCTGCGCCTGCTGCGCACCCAGCGGGAGACCAGCCCGAGGCCCGCCGGCCGGGCGCCGGGCCGCCTGCCCGAGCTGTCCGACGCCCGGCGGCTCTCGCGCTACCGGATCGGCGAGCTGCTCGGCGGCGGCGGCATGGGGGTGGTCTACAAGGCCGAGGACATCCAGCTCGGCCGCACGGTGGCGCTCAAGTTCCTGCCCGCGGACCTGGCGGGCGACCCGGCGGCGAAGGCCCGCTTCCTCCAGGAGGCGCGGGCGGCGTCGGCGCTCGACCACCCCAACATCTGCACGGTCTACGAGGTGGGCGAGACCGAGGACGGCCAGCTCTACCTCGCCATGCCGTGGTACGAGGGCGAGACCCTGAGGGCGCGGATCGCGCGCGGGCCGCTGCCGGTCCACGAGGCGCTCGAATGCGCGCTGCAGATCGCCAAGGGCCTGGCGCGGGCGCACCGGCACGGCATCGTCCACCGCGACGTGAAGCCGGCGAACCTGATGCTCACGGCCGACGGCCTGGTCAAGATCCTGGACTTCGGCGTGGCGAAGCTGGCGGGCGAGGCCAGCCTCACCCGCACCGGAGCGGCGGTGGGGACCGCGGCCTACATGGCTCCCGAGCAGATCCGCGGCGACGCGGTGGACGCCCGGGCCGACCTCTGGTCGCTCGGCGTGGTGGTCTACGAGATGGTCACCGGCCGGCGGCCGTTCCCGGGCGACAACCCGGAGGCGATCCGGCACGCCGTGCTGACCCGGGCGCCGGAGCCGGTCGCGCGCCTGCGGCCCGACGCGCCGCCGGACCTGGAGAGGCTCATCCGTCGCCTGCTCTCGAAGCTGGCCCACGGCCGCCATCCGACCGCCGACGCCGTCGCCGCCGAGCTGCGCATCCTCCTGGGGCGCAGCGGCGTGTCGGCCTCGCTGCCCCAGGTGCCGGCCCGTCCGCAGGCTCCAGCCTCCGGGCCCCGCCGCCCCTGGACGCTGGCCGCCCTGGTCCTGCTCGGCGTGGCGGGGTTCCTCCTCTGGCGGTTCCGGGACCGGGAGGCCGGGCTTCCGGCCGAGACGAAGGTGAGCCAGCTCACCGACCTGCAGGGCCGGGAGCTGTTCCCGAGCCTGTCGCCGGACGGCAGCTTCTTCGTGTACTCCCGCGGCGAGGGCGGCGACCAGGACATCTTCCTGCAGCGGGTCGGCGGCCGGAACCCGATCAACCTGACGGAGGACTCGCCGGCGGACGACACGCAGCCGGTCTATTCGCCGGACGGGCGCTGGATCGCCTTCCGTTCGGAGCGCGACGGCGGCGGTCTCTTCATGATGGGGGCGACCGGCGAGTCGGTCCGGCGCCTCGCCCCGTTCGGCCACCAGCCCGCCTGGTCCCCGGACAGCCGCGAGGTGGTCTTCGCCACCGAGGCCGTGACCAGCCCGGTGTCGCGGCGGACCACGAGCAAGCTGTGGCGCGTGGAGGTGGAGACCAGCCGTCGGCTCCTGCTGTCCGAGAGCGACGGGGTGCAGCCGAGCTGGTCTCCGGGCGGCGGTCGGATCGCCTTCTGGGGCCTCCGGGCCACGCGCCGGGTGCTCTTCACGATGCCGGCCCGGGGCGGGGCCCCGGCGACCGTGCTCGACGACGGCTCGGTCAACTGGAACCCGGCGTGGTCGCCGGGCGGGGATTTCCTCTACTTCGCGAGCGACCGGGGAGGCAGCATGAACCTCTGGCGGATCGCCGTGGACCCGAGGTCCGGCGAGGCGCGCGGCAAGGCGGAGCCGGTGACCACGCCGGCGCAGTCGGTCGGGCCGTTCAGCCTGTCCCGGGACGGGGCGCGGATCCTCTATGCCACGGACGATTCGAGGTCGGACGTCCGGCGGCTGCCGCTGGATCCGGCCGCCGTGCGGGTGACCGGCGACCCGGAGCCCGTGGTCCGCGGCCGGAGCTTCGGCGAGGTCGAGCCGTCTCCCGACGGGCGGTGGCTCGTCCTGAACAGCAAGATCCCCAGGGAGGACCTGTTCGTGGTCGGGTCGGACGGCACGGGCCTGCGCCAGATCACCGACGATCCGTACCGCGACCGCCAGGCCCGCTGGTCTCCGGACGGGGCGTGGATCTATTTCCAGTCCGACCGCGGCGGGCCGTTCCGGATCTGGGCGGTGCGGCCGGACGGCAGTGGCCTGCGCGAGGTCGCGTCTCTCGCCGGCAGGAACCTCTTCAATCCCATCCCCTCGCCCGACGGCCGGAGCCTGGTCTGCAGCGTGGGATACGAGGGCGCGGCGCTGGTGGACCTGGCGCGGCCGCCGGGCGCCCGGAAGCCCGTCCCGATCCCGCTGCCCGGCTGGGAGCGGTTCCTCTTCAACGCGCGTTCGTGGTCGCCGGACGGCGCCTGGCTGGCCGGGGAGATCGGCGACCGCAAGGCCCTCACCGGCGAGGGCATGGGCCTGTACTCGTTCGCGTCGCGCCGCTTCGAGAGACTGGTCCCGCCGGGGCACGGCGAGAGGATCGTCTTCCTGGACGGTCCGCGGACGCTGCTCTACCTGGACGGCCGGGAGATCCATGCCGTGGAGCGGGCCGGCCGGAGGACGTGGCTGGTCGCGGCGGCTCCGGAAGGCTCGGAGCTGGTCAACTTCTCGGTCAGCCCGGACCGGCGGACGCTCTACCTGCTCGAAGCGGTCTCGGAAGGCGACATCTGGATGCTCGACCTCGGGGCGCGGCCCCCGGACCGGGCTCCTTGACCGGGGGCGGAGCCCCCAGGAGGTGGATCATGTTTCGAGTCGACGAGCTTTCCTTTCACCTGGGCGAGGACGACCGGAAGCCCCCCGGCGACGGCAACACCGAAGGGCCCGGCGGATCGACCAGCCGGATCAAGGACCTGCAGCTCTGCTCCTGCGGCCCGGCGCCGACCGAGGAGTGCGAGGGTCCCGGGAAGGGGGACGACAAGAAAGGACAGGAGGCTCACGGCCTTCTGCTGCGGCAGTTGAGACGGGAGCTCGGCGAGGCCCGTCCCTAGAGCGGCTCGGGGCCCCGCCACCTCGGGTGGGAAGGGGACCAAAAGGACTGCAACGACCTCAAGGACTGCAGTCCTTTGGTCCCTGAAGTCGTTGCAGTCCCTTGGAGTCCTTTCAGCTACAGTAGCCCGATGCGCTGCCGCCTGCTCCTGGCTCTCCTGCTGGCCGCGCCGGCTCTGGCCCGGGTGCCCCCCGGGGAGCGCGCCGCGCTGACCTCTCTCTACCGGAGCGCGGGCGGCGACGCATGGCGCGACCGCTCCGGCTGGCTCGGCCGGCCCGGCACCGAATGCCGTTGGCACGGCGTGGTCTGCGACGCCGCGGAGTCGGCGGTGGTGGAGCTGCGGCTCTCCTCGAACGGGCTCGCTGGCAGTCTTCCGGGTGGCATTCCGCCCGAGCTGGCCGACCTCCCGCGCCTGCGGGTCCTCGACCTGCGTTCCAACGCGCTCGAAGGAGAGATCCCCCCCGAGATCGGCCGGCTCTCCGGCCTGGAGATCCTCGACCTGGCCTACAACGGCCTCACCGGAGAGGTGCCGCGCGGGCTGGGCCGGCTCGGACGCCTGCGCGTCCTCTCCCTGGAGCGCAACGCCCTCACCGGCCTGCCGCCGGGGCTGGGCCGGCTGGCGAGCCTCACCTCGCTCGACCTCTCCTTCAACCCGATCGCCGGGCTGCCGGACGACCTCGCGCGGCTCTCGCGCCTGCGCACGCTCCGGCTCCGCGACGGCAGGCTGCCGGAGATCCCCGCGGCCGTCCTCGCTCTGCGGAGCCTGGAGACGCTCGACCTCTCCGGCAACCCGATGACGGGGACCGGGCTCCCCGAGGACCTCGGCGGTCTCGACCGCCTGGTCCGGCTGGCCTGCGCCGGCTGCGGCCTCGCCGGACCGCTGCCGGCCGGCCTCGGTCGTCTGGCCCGGCTGGAGGAGCTGGACCTCGGATCGAACGAGCTCTCCGGCCCGTTCCCGGATCTTTCCGGGATCCCGGGGCTCCGCGTCCTGCGCCTCGCCCGGAACCGGCTGGACGGCGAGCTGCCCGACCGCGCGGGCTTTTCGAGCCTGGAAATCCTGGACCTCTCCGGCAACCCGTTCGATCCCGGCCCGGTGCCGGAGAGCTGGCGGGCGCTCGGCCGGCTGCGGGAGTTGGAGCTGCGCGCCGCCGGCCGTACCGGGGAGATCCCCGCCTGGCTCCCGGAGCTGGAGCGCCTCGCCTGGCTCGACCTGGCGGAGAACGCGTTCGATCCCGGCCCGGTGCCGGACTTCTTCGCGGACATGGCCCGCCTGCGGCGGCTCCTCCTCGACCGCACGAACCGGACCGGGCCGCTGCCGGAGTGGATCGGGGCGCTGGACCTCACCCTGCTCTCGCTGCGCGACAACGCCTTCGATCCCGGCCCGCCGCCGGTCTTCCTGGTCTCGACGCGGATCGGCCACCTGGATCTGGGCGGCACGGAGCGGACCGGCGCCCTGGTGCCGCTCGTGGCCGCCAACGCCGCGCTGCGCGTCCTGCGGCTCGACCGCAATCATCTCGACGGCGCCATCCCGCCGGAGTGGGGGCGGTTCCCGTCGCTGGAGATCCTCGACCTCTCCGGCAACCGCTTCGCGGGGGCGGTGCCGCGGGAGCTGATCCGCCTGGTCCGGCTGCTGGACGGCGGCCTCGACCTGCGCTGGAACGGCCTGACGGTCGCGGACCCGGACCTCGCCGACTGGCTCGAAACGAAGGCCGGCGACTGGCGGAGCACCCAGACGCTCGCGCCCCGCAACCTGGCCGCCGCGCTCTCCGGCCCGGCCCGGGTCCGCCTCTCCTGGTCGCCGAGCCGCTACCGCGCCGAAGGGGGGTACGACGTCCTTCACGCCACCTCTCCCGACGGCCCGTTCACCCGCATCGCCTCGACCGACGGAAAGCTCTCCACGTCCGTAGGCCTGGATGGGCTCGCGCCGCGCACGAGACACTGGTTCCGGGTGCGCGCCGCGACCGACCCGCACCCGGACAACCCGAACCGGGTGACCAGCCTCCCCGGGCCCGCCGTGGACGTGGTCACCCTGCCCGAATCGCCTTGAGGGAGGCCGTCATGAAGAAACTCGCCGTGCTCGCGCTCCTCCTGCTCGTGACTCCGTTGACGGCGAGCGCCGGCGTCGACCGCTGGACCCCGTTCGGCCGCGGCGACGACACCGCGGCCGACCTGCTCCTGACGCCGCCGGGGCTTCATGCCGTGACCTCCGACGGCCGCGTGTTCCGCAGCACGGACGGCGGCGCGGCCTGGCAGTACTGGGGCGTGGGCCTCGATCCGGGCATCCGGAGGATCGCCGCCGATCCGGCCGATCCCGCGGTGATGGCGGCCGTGAGCACCTACGGGGACGTTTACCTCAGCCGGGATGCCGGCCGCTTCTGGTCCCGCCTGCCGCAACGGGTGGACGAGGAGCTCGATCCCGCGGTGGCCTCCCTGAAGTTGGCGGCCGGCACGATCTACGTCGGCGGCCGGTATCTCTATCTCAGCCGTGACAACGGCGAGACCTGGATCAACACGACCCCGGTCCAGGCCTACATCCCGTCGATCACCGTCGATCCCACTGATCCGCGGACCGTCTGGTTCGCCACCTCCCAGGGGCTCTGGAAGACGACCGACGCGGGCGAGACCTTCACGCTCACCCTGGACCCGCCCTACGAGATCGGCAATGAGGGAGTCACGGCCGTCGGGGTCGCCCCATCCCGTCCGTCGACGGTCTACGCGGGGGCCAACCGGCGGATCTATTCGAGCCAGGACGGCGGCGTGACCTGGCAGGCGGGTCCCCAGGTCGGGCCCGGGATCGGGCTCGGAGACCTCTCGGCGCTGCTCGTGGACCCCGCCGACCCCGCCCGGGTCCATGCGGCCGGCCCCGCCGGGGTGGCGCTCAGCCCGGACGGCGGCGCCACCTGGACGGTCCTCGACCGGAGCGCCGCGGCGTCCCTGATCCGGGCGCCGGACGGCACCCTGTTCACCGGCACCTACGGCGACGGCCTGCGGGCGTCGCGGGACGGCGGCCGGTCGTGGGAGCGCCGGGACCGGGTCGGGATGGGATATCCCGTGACCACGTTCATCAAGCGTCATCCGCGCAGCCTGTCGGTCCAGTATCTCTTCCATGCCACGGCCTGCCCCGGCTTCCTGCGCAGCCTGGACGACGGCCGGACGTGGGCCCCGTTCAGCGACATCCCCTTCCAGACCTACCTCGTGGACCTGGCCTTCGACCATCGCAGGCCCGCGGTCCTCTACGCGGTGAGCCTGTCGAACGGGGCCTGGCGCATCGAGCCGGACGGAAAGGCGACGCGGATGCCGGTGCCCACGCAGCGCGAGATGTACACCGTCGTCACCTCGGGCCTGGCCGTCCTGGTCGGCAACAGTTGGGCCGCCTACCGGAGCGGAGACTTCGGCGAGACCTGGGTGACTTCGCTGCCGCACGTCGTCAGGAAGGAGCCCGGCGGCGATGTCGTCCGGAGCGTCCTGCAACTGGTCACGGACCAGTTCGATACCACCGTCTATGCCTTCACGAGCGAGTCCGGCCCGGGCGGGAGCCGCTACACCGCCTTGTGGAGCCCGGACACCGGCCGCCACTGGCGCGTGATGCGCTCCGGCGATCTGAACGCCATGGCCGTCGATCAGGCCCATCCCGGCACGCTGTACATCGCGGAAAGGAAAGAAGGTCAGACGGTCCTCCTCCGGAGCCGCGACAACGGCACGCTCTGGCAGAAGATCGGCACCATCCCCGGGGGCGGGGTGTTCTCGCTGGTGGCGGACAGGAAGCACCCGGGGGTGCTCTGGGCGTCCAACGAGCTCGGCGTGCTGCGCAGCGAGGACGGCGGAAGAATCTGGGCTCCGTTCAACTTCGGCCTCGAGCGGGCGGGCCTGACGGACCTGGTCGAGCTGGTCCAGGACCCGGCCGCGCGGGGGAGGCTCTATGCGATGCCGGCCGGCGGCGGACTGTTTGAGCTGACGGATTGATCCCGTTCCCCCTCTCCCCGGCCCTCTCCCCCGTGCCGGGGGAGAGGGAGAAGGCAGGGTGCTCTCTCCCCTTGCGGGGTTGATCCGCCGGCACGCTCCGCATAGGATTCCGGCCCGGCATGCCCAAGATGAAGACCCGAATCCTCGTCACCGGAGCGCTCGGACAGATCGGCTCCGAGCTGGTCCCCGCCCTGCGCGAGCGCTACGGCGAGGACGCCGTCGTCGCCTCGGACATCCGCATGCCCCCCCGGGGCACCGACGGGCCGTTCGAGTTCGTCGACACCACCAACCTGCGCCAGCTCACCGAGGTGGTGCGCCGCAACCAGGTCGGCACCATCTACCACCTGGCCGCGCTGCTCTCCGCCACGGCCGAGAGCAAGCCCCAGGTCGCCTGGGACATCAACATGGGCGGCCTCTACCGCGTGCTGGAGGTCGCCCGCGAGAACCGCTGCGCCGTGTTCCACCCGAGCTCGATCGGCGCCTTCGGCCCCGGCACCCCGCAGGACGGCACGCCGCAGGACACGGTCCAGAGGCCGGTCACCATGTACGGCGTCACCAAGGTGGCCGGCGAGCTGCTCTGCGACTACTACTTCCACCGTTTCAAGGTGGACGCCCGCGGCCTGCGCTTCCCGGGCCTGATCTCCTACGGCGCGCCGCCCGGCGGCGGCACCACCGACTACGCGGTGGAGATCTTCCACGAGGCCATCCGGCATCGGCACTACACCTGCTTCCTGGGGCCGGACACCCGCCTCGACATGATGTACATGCCCGACGCCATCAAGGCCTGCATCGACGTCATGGAGGCCGACCCGGCGCGCCTGAACCACCGCAACGCGTTCAACGTCACCGCCATGAACTTCACCCCCGAGGAGCTGGCGGCGGCCATCCGCAGGCACATCCCGGACTTCGCCCTGGACTACAAGATCGACAGGGTCCGCCAGGAGATCGCCGACTCGTGGCCCAACTCGCTGGACGACAGCGCCGCCCGCGAGGAGTGGGACTGGTCGCCGTCCTACGACCTGGACGCCATGGTCGCGGACATGCTCGAGAACCTGGAAAAGAAGGCCGGCTGAGCCGCCCCGGAGGACAGAGATGCCGCACGACCGCTTCCACCAGGCCCTCTCCGCGGAGCTCGACGCGCTGCGCGAGAAGGGCACGCTCAAGGGCGACGAGACCGTCATCGTCAAGGTCCTGCCGGCTTCCGGCGACCGCGGCCCGCGCTATCTTCTTGAAGGCGAGGGCGACCGGCCGTTCCTCAAGATGAACTCGAACAACTACCTCGGCATGTCGCTGCGCCGGGAGGTCATCGAGGCCGAGGAGCACACCACCGCGCAGTTCGGCGCCGGCCCCGGCGCGGTGCGGTTCATCAGCGGCAGCTACCGCCAGCACCTGGAGCTGGAGGCGAAGCTCGCCGCCTTCCACGGCCGCGAGTCGGCCATGATCTTCAGCTCGGCCTACGCCACGACGCTCGGCGTGCTGGTGCCGCTGAGCAACGCCGACACGGTCCTCATCAGCGACGAGCTGAACCACAACTGCATCATCAACGCGATGCGCCTCGCGCGGCCGAAGGACAAGCAGATCTACCGCCACCTCGACTACGCCGACCTGGAGTCGAAGCTCGCCGGCGGGGTCGGCGTCGCCCGCCGGGCGATCGTGGTCACCGACGGCATCTTCAGCATGCGCGGCGACCACGCGGAGCTGCCGAAGATCCTGGAGATCGCCGGGCGCTACGACAAGGACTACCCGGAGAACGTGGTGGTCGTGGTGGACGACTCGCACGGCGTCGGCGCCTTCGGAGAGACCGGTCGCGGCACGGAGGAGTTCACCGGCTCGCGGCCGGTGGACATCCTGATCGGCACCCTGGGCAAGGCGCTGGGGGTCAACGGCGGCTACGTGACCGGCAGCCGCGCGCTGACCGGCTACCTGCGCGAGACCGCGCCGCTCTACATCTACTCGAACCCGATCACCCAGGGCGAGGCCGCGGCCGCGGCCAGGGCGCTGGAGATCCTCGACAGCGCCGAGGGCCGCCGGCTCCTGGCCCACCTGCGGGAGATGACGAAGCGCTTCAAGGACGGCATCGTGGCCCTGGGCTACGAGACCCTGCCCGGCGAGCACCCGGTGGTGCCGCTCATGGTGCGCGACACGCCCAGGACCAACGCGCTGGTCAAGCACCTGCGGGAGAACGGCATCCTCGCCACCGGCCTCAAGTTCCCCGTGGTCCCGCGGGGCGACGAGGAGATCCGCTTCCAGATCTCGGCGGATCATGCTGCGGGCGATATCGACGAGACGCTCAGGGCGCTGGAGAGCTTCCCGAGGGTGTAGCCAAGGGACCTGAGGGACTGCAAGGACTGCAGGGGCTTTGTCCTTGGAGTCCCTGCAGTCCTTTATGGCCTTTTCCTAGGGGTTCAGGAACGGCTTCACCGTGTTGTAGTAGAACGCGAAAGCCCCGTCCACCGTGGCGTTGGCTTCGCCCGGGCCGCTGGCGCAGGCGTCGTTCGGGTTGGTGCCGCAGGTGCCGCTGAGCTGGCCGACCACCTGCGAGGAGGCGTTGAGGATCGGCGAGCCGCTGCTGCCGCCGTCGATCGCGCCGGTGATGTCGCGGCTGTAGATGCGCTCGCCGCGCGGCCAGCCCGAGCAGGTGCCGGCGGCCGTATCCACGTCGTGCTGCGAGTACACCTGCGGCCCGAAGTTCGGGTTGCTGACCCGGTACAGGTGGGCGTTGTTCGTGTTGGCGACCGGCGCGTTGGTCCAGCCGAGCTGCACCGAGCCGGCCGGCGGTGCCGCGTTCAGGTGGAGGAGCGTGAAGTCGCCCTTCCGGTTCGTCGCCGAGACCGTGGAGCCGGTGGTGATGTAGGGCCAGCCGTTGTTGGCCGGGCAGGTGCCGTTGCAGGACGACGTGGCGTAGCGCCAGTAGAAGCTCACGTTCGAGGCCGCGTTGTTCTTGCTCAGGCAGTGGTTCGCGGTCAGCAAGAAGTTGTTCTGGCTGGGGTTGTTGTCGGACAGGAGCCCGCCCGTGCAGGTGTAGATGAAGGCGCCCTGGACCCACTCCATCTTCGCGACCGCGAGCTTCGCCGGGTTCGCGGCGGCGACGTTCGAGCAGGTGGCGTCCACCAGGCAGTTGATGTTGCCGCAGGGCCAGTTGGCCTCGGCCGTCGCCCGCTTCATGCCGCCGTCCGCGGCCGGCAGGATGGGCTCCGTCAGGCTGCCGACGAAATGCTTCGTGATCAGGCCGGCCTCCGGGATCCGCAGGGTCGCGCCGGCGAGGTCGGCCTCGCGCGCCGCCTTGACCTGCACGATCGCCTCGTTGCCGAAGAGCGCCGTGGTCCAGAAGTCGCCGTCGAACCTCGGGCCCGCGCCGGTGTACGGCCCGTAGGCCTGGCCGTCGCGGCTGTAGACGTAGAGCTCGGCGCCGCGGGGGAGCGACAGGTCCTGGACGTGCAGCCGGATCGCGCCGGCCTCCTCGGAGCGCACCACCGCGGCCCAGACCACGCCGTCCGCCGTCCGGCGGAGCGGCTGGCCCTCCAGGCCGGTGAGCGCGACGGCCGGGATCACGGCCTTGACGAGGCCGACCCGGAGCGGCGAGACCGTGCGCGGCGCCTGGTCGATGAAGGCGGCCTCGCCGGCGGAGAACGGCACCCGGACCGCCCTCTCCGCGGCCTCGGCCGGGAGCTCGCGGACCAGCCGCTGGCTCAGCTCGGCCTGCCGCTGCAGGTGCTGCTCCGCCGTGAGACCCCGGGTCACCACGCGCATCGGCGCCTCCTCATAGGCGCTCGCGGGCGCGACCCAACCCAGTCCGACGATCGCCGCGGCGAGGATCAGCAGGACCAATCTCCTCGACACTCTGAAAACTTTCGTCATCGGTACACTCCTTTCGGGTTGCGGGACTGGACGTCCATCCAAAAGAAACGGTGCGGCGGGCGGCGGAATCGGAGCCCGGCCCGGGTGTAGACTGTCCTCGTGACCTCTCCGTCTCCCCCGTCCCTGAACACTGCCGGCCGCGAGCCGCTCTCCAGCATCGATTTCGCCTGGCTGCGGATGGACGACCCGACCAACCTGATGCACATCAACGGCGTCCTGGTCCTGGAGCGTCCGATCGAGCTCGGGCGGCTGCGGGAGGTCATCGAAAAGCGGCTGCTGGCCATCCCGCGGTTCCGCAACCGGGTGGTCGTGCCGAAGGGCGGGCGGCCCTACTGGGAGCCCGACCCGGCCTTCGACATCGCCAACCACGTGCCCCGGATGGTCCTGCCGGGTCCCGGCGACGACGCCGAGCTGCGGGCGGCCGTCGAGTCGGTCATCAGCACCCAGTTCGACTTCGACCATCCGCCGTGGAGCTTCAGCCTGGTCGACAACTACCGCGGCGGATCGGTAGTCCTCGGCCGGCTGCACCACTGCCTGGGCGACGGCGTGGCGCTGATGCTCGTGCTGCTCTCGCTGACCGACCTCACCCCCGACGCCGACCCCGCGGTCCCCAATCCCTTCCTCAGCCTCTACAGGCCGCCGGGCGAGGAGGGCGGGCTCGACCTCGCCACCATCCGCGAGCTGGCCGAGGAGATCATGCCGGACGGCATGCGGCTGCTCCTCCATCCGGCGGAGGCCTTCCGCTCGGTCAAGGGCTGGCTCAAGGGGCCGGTGGCCACCGGCCACCTGGGCCGCCTGGTGCTCCGGAAGGCGGACCCGCGCACGGTCTTCAAGGGTCCGCTCGGGGTGCCGAAGCGCGTGGCCTGGTCCGACTCGCTGCCGCTCGACGAGGTCAAGGCGGTGGGCAAGGCGCTGGGCGGCACGGTCAACGACGTGCTCCTCTCGGCCATGGCGGGCGGCCTGCGGCGCTACCTGCAGAGGCACGGCGAGCCGCCGCACGACCTCAACTTCCGGGCGGCCATGCCGGTGAACCTGCGCACCATGGAGCGGATGAACCAGCTCGGCAACCAGTTCGGGCTCATCTTCCTGTCGCTGCCGGTGGGCATCGCCGATCCGGTGAAGCGGCTGGAGGAGCTGAGCCGCCGCGCCCGGTCGCTCAAGCGCTCGCTGGAGCCGATCGTGGTCTTCCGCATCCTGGACGCGCTGGGCATCGTGCCGCGCGGGATCCAGAAGCTGGTGGTCAGGATCTTCGCCACCAAGGCCACGGCCGTGATGACCAACGTCCCGGGCCCGCGGCAGACGCTCTATCTCGCCGGCCGGCCGATCGAGGATATCTTCTTCTGGGTGCCGCAGGCGGGGAGGGTGGGCATCGGCATCAGCATCTGCAGCTACGCCGGCGGCGTGCGCATGGGAGTCGGCACCGACGCCGGCCTCGTCCCGGACCCTGAAAACATCGTCTCCGGCTTCCACGAAGAGTTCGAAGCCATGCGCCGGCTCGCCGGCCGCGCCGCGGCACCGCCTCCCCTGGAGACCGCCGCGGTCGGCCAGCGCGCCGGATAGGAAAGGAGCATTCCGATGAATACGGCTACCCTTGAAGCCAGAGCGAGCCGGACTCGACCGGAGTTTGAAGTCATCTTCGAGAGTCTCTACGCGGCCTACCTGGAGGAGCATCCGGGCGACGAGCCCCTGGCCTGGATCGCGGAGGCCATCGACCGGAGCATCGCCGAGCTGGAGATCCAGGACCGGATCCGCTGGGATGCCCGCCACTTCCTGCTGGTGAACCTGCACCAGATCGTCACGCTGCCCATGGAGCGCGCCGGCCGGATGGACCGGGACCTCTGGGGCCTCCTGCGGAGCGACGTGCAGGTCATCCTGGCGAAGGCCGCCGAGAGCGCCGGCGAGATCTCGGCCCACGCCGTGCTCGACGCCACGGCGGGAGCCTACGGCTCGCTCGTCCTCGCCTACATCTGGCCGCGAACGTAGGAGGCATCATGAAGAGACGGTTCCCCGCCGCGGCCGCCCTGGCCGCGGCACTCTGGCTTTTGCCCGGCCTGGGCGTTCAGGCGCAGACCAAGGAGGCAGGTGTGACGACGCATGCGAGCGGGACCTTCGAGGTCAAGCTGGCCCCCCAGCCGACCGACGCCGCCGACCTCGGCCGGATGTCGATCGACAAGCAGTTCCACGGCGACCTCGAAGCCACCAGCAAGGGCGAGATGCTGACCGCGATGGGGAGCGTCCAGGGCTCGGCCGGCTATGTCGCCCTCGAGAAGGTCACCGGCACCCTCAAGGGCCGGACCGGCACCTTCGTCCTCCAGCACACCGGCCTCATGAACCGGGGCACGCCGCACCTGACGATCACCGTGGTGCCCGACTCGGGCACGGGCCAACTGGAAGGACTCTCGGGCACGATGGCGATCCAGATCGAGGGCGGGAAGCACTCGTACACGTTCGACTACACGCTTCCGTGAAGGCCGCCACCTTCAACGGTCTCCAGGTGCTGGAGACGCCGGAAGGCTTCGAGGCGGAGGTGATCCTGGACGTATGACCGAGACCAAGGCGACGCGCTACCCGTACGAGCGGATCGATCCCTGGACGGTCGAGATCCCGGCTTCGGCCCGCGAGGACATGCTCGTGCCGGCCCGGGTCTATGCGGACGAGGTGCTGTGGGAGCTCGCCATCGGCGACCGCACCTTGGAGCAACTCGTCAACGTCGCCACCCTGCCCGGCATCACCGGCCGGGCGCTCGCGATGCCCGACGCTCACGAGGGCTATGGCTTTCCGGTCGGCGGCGTGGCCGCGTTCCGCGCCGAGGACGGCGTGATCTCGCCGGGGGGAGTGGGCTACGACATCAACTGCGGCGTCCGGCTCCTGGCCGCGGATGTCCGGGTGGAGGAGGTGCGGCCCCGGATCGACGGGCTCATGACCGACCTCGCCCGCGCGATCCCCTCGGGCCTGGGCAAGGGCGGCCAGCAGGACCGGGTCCGGGCGGACATGGACCGCATCCTCGCCGAAGGCTGCGCCTATCTCGAAGAGATCGGCATGGCCACGCCCGAGGATCTCGACAGGACCGAGGCCAACGGCTCGTTCGAGCGCGCCGACCCGTCCAAGGTCTCGGACAAGGCCCGGGAGCGCGGCGCCGGGCAGCTCGGCACGATCGGCTCCGGCAACCACTTCGTGGAGGTCCAGAGGGTCGAGCGCATCCTGGACCGGGAGGCTGCCGCGGCCCTGGGCCTGTGGGAGGACCAGCTCGTGATCCTGATCCACACCGGCTCCCGCGGCGTGGGCCACCAGGTCTGCACCGACTCCGTGCGCAGCCTGGACGCGGTCATGAAGCGGCACGGCATCCGGCTGCCGGACCGCGAGCTGGCTTGCGCTCCGTTCCACTCGAAGGAGGGCCAGGCCTACTTCGGGGCCATGTGCGCGGCGGCCAACTTCGCCTTCTCGAACCGGCAGGCCATCACCCACCAGGCTCGGCAGGTCTTCGAGCGCGCGCTCGGCGACAGGGGCGGTCTCCGCCTGGTCTACGACGTGGCGCACAACATGGCGAAGCTGGAGGACCATGGCGAGGGCCGGCCGGTGGTGGTCCACCGGAAGGGAGCGACGCGCGCCTTCGGCCCCGGCAATCCCGAGACGCCGGAGGTCTACCGCACCGTGGGCCAGCCGGTGCTGATCCCGGGCAGCATGGGCACGGCCTCCTATGTGCTGGTGGGCATGGACGAGGCGATCGACCGCTCCTTCGGCAGCACCTGCCACGGCGCCGGCCGGGCCATGAGCCGCACGGCGGCCAGGAAGATCAAGTCGGGCCAGGAGGTGAGGAAGGAGCTGGAGGGGAGGGGCATCGCCGTGCGCTGCGCCTCGACCGGCGAGCTGGCGGAGGAGGCGCCGTACGCCTACAAGGACGTGGACCGGGTGGTGGACGTCGTCCACCACGCCGGCCTCGCCCGCAAGGTGGCCCGGCTGGTGCCGCTCGGAGTCATCAAGGGATAGCTCCCCTCGTCTTCACAACCGTGCAGTCCCTCCGTCCTGAGGACAAAGGAGGGATGCCTATGCGCTCCTGTCATCTCGCTCTCGGTGTCGCCCTGACACTCCTCGGCGGATTTCCCGCCGCCTCCACCGCGCAGAGCTGCACGGTCAACTGCACCAGCGGAACCTCCGTGACCTCGCTGCCGCAGGTGGGGTACTACAACGGCTACTACTTCTACGGGCTCGGGGACGAGAACGGGTGCGTCGTGACCGGCGGACCCGCGGGCACCCAGACGAGCCTGTACATGTGGGGCAACTTCGACACCAGCATCGGCCCTCCGCCCATGAACATGGGGAGCTCGGGCACGACGGCGCCGCCGTCCTCGGCGCCCGCGCTTGGCATCCAGACTCCGTTCCAGGCGAGCTGCGTCCAGGTGGTCAACATCCCGACCGCGGGCTCCGCCGGGGTGACGGACGGCACGGGCTATGTCTGGGGCGGCATCCCGGGAGACGTCACTGCCCCGCACGAGATCGCCTCCTGGACCTATCCCTCGAACTGCGTGGACACCGGCCCGGCGGGCAGCAACACGGCCGTCCAGCTCGGCCAGGGCACCGCCTACGTCCAGGTGCAGAGGCAGGCCCCGTCCGGCATGACCCTCGACTCGGTGAATCCGACGCCGGTGCTCTTCTCCACCGGTGCGCCGGTCAACACGGCGCCCGCGACCAGGACCGTCCAGGGTGAGCCGCTGCCGCCCCGCGTCCACTCCTGGGCGAGCGGGATGACCTGGTCCAGCAACGCCAGCCAGTACTGGCAGAACGGCAACCAGTACCTGGGCCTGCAGACGCCGGCCTACGCCGATCCGCTGATCGCCTGGTACTCCGGCCAGGCGCCGCAGAAAGGCAGCTACGCCGTCAACGCCTACATCGAGCAGAACCCGGGCGCCGGTCCTTCGGACGACGACGTCTACGCCCCGGGCTTCCATCTCGGCGTGGCCACGCCGTCCATCTCCCAGGGCGACCTCTACAGCGCCGGCAGCGGCCCGACGAACTACAACTGGGCCGGCCGCGTCCACCACGGCACCACGCCTCCCTCGACGCTCGGCCAGACCGATTCCGCCGGTCTTCAGGTCGGTCTCGACTCCTACGGCAAGTGGCGGGAGACGATCGCGGTGTTCCCGTCCGCGCCGAAGACTCCCTGGGTCCCGGCCTACCTGCCGGCGAACGCCTCGACCGTGCACCAGGGAGACTGGGACGTGGGTTTCCTGATGCAGTCCGGAACGGCCGGGACCACCCTGCAACTGGACATCGCCCAGGGCTCGCCGTTCGCCCAGTTCACCAGCAGCGGCAACGCCGCGGTGACGATCGGCGCCGCCTACCGGCCCGGCTACCAGGGCACGCCGACGGGATCGGTCGCCGGCGGGATCACCTCGCCGCAGGACGTGCAGGTCCCCGGCGGCACCGTGCGGTACCAGATCCTCTACCAGCAGGTGAACTGGATGCCGGACGCGAACGCGGAGAGCTCCACCAGCCTGCAGCGCAGCAACTGGGTCAGCTTCGCCGTGATGTGGAGCCCGGCGGCGATCAAGGCGAAGAGCCTGACCGGCGCGACGGGACCCGACGGCATGACCTACTACAGCCTCCCGCTGCCGACCGGAGCGCCGAGCTACTTCGTCGTGGCCGCGCTGCCGAGCCAGCTCCAGAACAACGTGAACCCCGCCACGGCGGCGCCGTACGACCCGACGGCCTCCGCTCCCTGGGCCACCGCCCTGGCGCCCTATGCGTTCAACTACTACCGCGGCCGGTCGCGGATGTCGTTCTACGTCGGCCAGAACATCAAGGGCGCGGCCACGAAGCCCAACCTGGTCGAGGTCCACTACACGCCGAACCTCATCAAGCGCGGCCCGGGAGCGGCGCGCCGGACGGTGTTCCTGCTGCAGCCGCACCAGTACTCCACCCGGTTCCAGGACGGCCGCAACGGCCAGATGCCGCTCAGGACGTCGCAACAGCAGCCGTTCCTGAGCTTCGCCGGCTCGCAGTCGTGGACGCGGGCGGCCCGCAACAAGTACTGGATGCCGCGCGGCCAGTTGGAGGCCTATGTGGCGCCGGGCGTGGACCTGAGCTACGTCATGCCGTCGGTGCTGCCCTGGTTCCCCGGCTCGGTGCTGGCGAGCGCTCCGCCGCAGACGGGCGCGCCGTGCGGCGCTTTCGCCTCGACCTCGTTCGTCCTCAACGACCTCGCCTACGCGCTGGCCTCCGACCAGAGCTACACCTGGTTCACCAACAGCCCGCCGGCCGGCACGAAATTCGACCTCAACCAGATGAACGACGGCTACGGCGCCGGGACGTCGCTCTACCAGGCCGCGAAGCTGCTCGCGGTGCTGTACGGTCTCAACCAGCCGGCGACGACGCCCACCTGGTACACGGGGCCGACGCTGCCGCCGGGCCCGACGATGATGACCTGCCTCTACGACCAGATCACGCAAGTGTTCGGGTACTACTTCGGCGGCCCCGACGGCCCGTCCGCAACCTCGCCGACCACCGCCAACCTCTGCCAGGTGGGCGTGGGCCAGAGCCCCAGCTCCTATGTCTACGCCTACTACGACCAGAGCCCGTCGGGGACGGCTCCCGGCAGCTCGCACGTGATCCTCTACCCCTCCGGCACGGTCGCCAACCCCGGCCGTCCCGAGTCCTACGACGCCGGCGCGCCGTCGGCCACGACGATCCCGGTGGACGCCTTCGGCATCGCCACGGAGCTGAGCGACAACGCCTACACCTGGGGCTACCACATCCTGGCCGCCTCCCTGATGGCGATGGTCCTGCAGCAGGACTCGGTCAGCGCGACGCCCGTGTTCACGGCCCAGCAGCAGCAGTGGTGGAACCAGAGCAACTACGGGCCGGCCATCGACCTGCTGATCAAGGATCTCGCCTACGCCGACATGGCGACCGGCCAGCCGATCCCCTGGTGGGTGAGCCAGACGAGCCTGCCGTTCCCGCGCCTGGAGTTCATGGACCTGTGGACGGGCATCGCCTACACGGACGCCTTCGAGCCCACCCAGGTGCTCGGCAAGCAGCACAACTCGGCGCAGGAGGCCCAGCTCTCCTGGGCGGCCATCTATCTGTGGGGCCAGGTCACCGGCCGCAAGCCGCTGGCGGACCTGGGCGCCTTCCTTTACACGCTCGGCGCCTACGCCAACGACGCCTACTTCAACGGCACCCTGGAGCAGCGGGTCCCGGACCTCTCGACCTGCGCCACCGTCGGCCTCCCCTCGTGCGAATACGCGTCCGACTTCACGGTCGGCGGCACGTTCGTCCAGCGCGCCACCGTGTCCAGCCTCACGGGAGGCTCGAGCACGGACAACTGCAACTACTTCAACACCGCCACCCTGGTGAGCGGCGGGCGCGGCCTGAGCTCCTGGCAGACGCAGCCCGCCTCGGCGGCCCAGATCACCACGGCCGGCGGCCCGTGGCCCTTTCTCTCGCCCGCCGTCTACCAGACGTACCAGACCTACCAGAGTGAGGACGGCCAGCCGCCGCTCGACACCCTGGCCAACCTGGTCCTGCCGCTCGAGCCTTCGACGCTGTCGGTCCTGCGCGACGCGGCCTACATGGGCGCGGCGGCGTCGGCCACGCTCGGTCAGCAGTACCAGCCCTACTTTTCGCAGTCCTACGCCGCGGTCGTGAACCTCCTGTACACGGCGCTCGGAGCGACCTCGGTTCCCAGCGCCGTGTACTGGAATCCGAGCAATGACTGCACGTTCCCGCCGGCAGCCACCTGCAGCCAGGACTGGAGCCAGTACACCTGCCAGGCGTTCCTCAGCCTCGGCACCGCGGGCTCGGGCTTCGGCTGGTTCTGGAGCCAGCTCACGGGCGGCACCGTGGCCGGGGGCCTGCCCTGGCAGAACCTGGCGATCGCGGCACCGGGAGGGGGGACGTGCAGCCTGAGCTCCTGCACGAGCCAGATCATCGACGACTCCTTCACCGTCCCCGGCGCCGCGACCGGAGCGTTCGTCGACACCTATGTCCTGAGCACCTACGGCGCGCCCCAGAACGGCGTCTACTGCACGGCGACGAGCCCGGCCGGAGTGCTGCAGCCTTCCTGCATGCTCCTGGGCAGCGGAGCGCAGCAGACGGGCTTCATCTACAACCCGAACGGCGTGCAGATCACGGTGCAGCTCGCGACCCTGAGCGGCGGACCGGTGGGGAGCCCGGTGACCGTGGCGCCCTACGCCCTGCAGTCCGCGACGGTCCTGGCCTCCGCTCGTCCGGAGACGGCGGGGAGGGATACAATGACGCGTCCGTGAAACCCGCCGAGCCCATCGCAACGGTCGGAGCCGCCGAGGAGGTCCTCGGCCTGATCCGCGCCCTGGCCCTGGAGCTTCAGCCCGGGCGCCGCGGCATCGGGCGCACCACGCTCGACTCGTCCCTGGAGCGCGACTTCGGGCTCGACAGCCTGGGTCGCGCCGAGCTCCTGACGCGCCTCGAAAAGGCCTTCGGCGTCCGGCTGCCCGAGGCGCTGCTGGCCTCCGCGGAGACCCCGCGGGACTTTCTCGACGCGCTGGCGTCCGCCGATGCCGGCACCGCCGAGAGACTCTCCGCCGAAGAGGGCTTCGGCGGAGCCGCCGAGCCCGTCCCGGACCGCACCCGCACGCTCCTCGAGGTCCTGGACTGGCACGTAGAGCGCCACCCGGAGCGGCGGCACATCCTGTTCTACCCGGGCGACGGCGATCCCGAGGAGCTGACCTTCGGCGACCTCGACCGCCGCGCCCGCCAGGTCGCCGCCGGGCTGCGCGACCTGGGCGTCGGCCCCGGGCAGGCGGTGGGCATCATGCTGCCCACCTGCCTGGACTACTTCGCCGCGTTCTACGGCGCCCAGAGGGCCGGTGCCATCCCGGTTCCGCTCTATCCTCCCGCGCGCAAGAGCCAGATCGAGGACCACCTGCGGCGGCAGGCCGGCATCCTCGCGACCTCGCAGGCGAGCGTCCTGATCACCTTTCCCGACGTGCTCCCGCTGGCCCGGCTCCTGCGCGCCCAGCTCCCCGGCCTGCGCAAGGTCGTCACCGTCCCCGAGCTGTCCGGAACCGGAACGTCGTTCCCGGACGTGAAGGACTCGGACATCGCCTTCCTCCAGTTCACCTCGGGCAGCACCGGCAATCCCAAGGGCGTGACTCTCACCCACGCGAACCTGCTGGCGAACCTGCGCTCCATCGGCAAGGCGGTGGAGATGGGGCCGGACGACGTGGTGGTGAGCTGGCTGCCGCTCTATCACGACATGGGCCTCATCGGCTCCTGGATGGGGAGCCTGTACTTCGGCCTGCCGCTCGTGCTCATGTCGCCGCTGACCTTCCTGGCCCGGCCGTCGCGCTGGCTGTGGGCGATCCACCGCCACCGCGGCACGCTCTCGCCGGCCCCGAATTTCGCCTACGAGCTGTGCGTGCGCAAGGTGGAGGACGCCGAGATCGACGGCCTCGACCTCTCCTCCTGGCGCTACGCCCTGAACGGCGCCGAGCCGGTGAGCCCGGAGGCCATGCGCCGCTTCACCGGGCGCTATGTCCCGTACGGCTTCGATCCCAGGGCCATGGCGCCGGTCTACGGCCTCGCCGAGAACTCGCTGGCGCTCGCCTTCACGCCGCTCGGCCGCGGCCCGGTGCTCGACAGCGTGGACCGCGAGACCTTCCAGCGGACCGGCCAGGCCGCGCCGGTGCCGGAAGACTCTCCGAACGCGCTGCGTTTCGTCTCCTGCGGCATCCCGGTGCCGGACCACGAGATCCGCATCGTGGACGAGGCCGGCAACGAGGCGGGGGAGCGGCAGGAGGGGCGGCTGGAGTTCCGCGGCCCGTCGGCCACCAGCGGCTACTACCGCAACCCGGAGGCGACCGCGCGGCTGATCCGCGACGCCGCGGCCGGCTGGGTGGACTCCGGCGACCGCGCCTACATCGCGGGCGGCGAGGTGCACGTCACCGGCCGGGTCAAGGACATCATCATCCGCGCCGGGCGCAACCTCTACCCCCATGAGCTGGAGGAGGCGGTGGGGGAGATCCCCGGCACCCGCAAGGGCTGCGTGGCCGTGTTCGGCGCGGCCGACCCGGAGAGCGGCACCGAGCGCGTGGTCGTCCTGGCCGAGACCCGCGAGTCGGGAGACGAGGCGCTGGAGCGGCTGCGGCAGGCGATCCAGGAGGTCGCGGTCGACCTCCTGGGGACCCCGGCGGACGACGTGGTCCTGGCGCCGCCGCACGCCGTGCCCAAGACCTCCAGCGGCAAGGTGCGGCGGGCCGCGAGCCGCGAGCTCTACGAGCGCGGCCGGATCGGCCGCGGCGGCGCCGCGGTCTGGCTGCAGCTCGTCCATCTGGCCTGGGAGGGGCTGAAGGCGCGGGCGGCGCAGCGGGCCCGGCGCCTGGCGGACCTCCTCTATGCCGGCTGGTTCTGGGCCGTGTTCGTCCTGGCCGCGCCGCCCGTGGCCGCGGCTCTTCTGGCCACGCCGGGACAGGCGCGGCGCCGGCGCTTGGCCCGGAACGTGGCGCGCGGCCTGGCGGCCCTGACCGGCACGCCGGTCCGGGTGACGGGGCTCGGGAACCTCGGCAGCTCGACGGTCCTCGTCGCTGCCAACCACGCGAGCTACCTGGACGCCTTCGTGCTCACCGCGGCCCTGCCGCCGACCGTCGGCTTCGTGGCCAAGCGGGAGCTGGAGGGCAACGCCTTCACCCGCGCTCTCCTGACCCGGCTGGGCACGGTCTTCGTCGAGCGCTTCGAGGCGGGGCAGGGGGAGGCGGAGACCGGCAAGGTGGCGGAGGCTCTGGCCGGAGAAGGCTCGCTGGCCATCTTCCCGGAAGGCACGTTCTCGCGCATCCCGGGCCTGCGGCCGTTCCGGATGGGGGCCTTCGTGGCGGCGGCGCGGACCGGCGTGCCGGTGGTGCCGGTGGCGATCCGCGGCGCGCGCTCCAAGCTGCGGGGGGACGGCTGGTTCCCGCGGCGCGGCGGGATCGAGGTCGAGGCGGCGCCGCCGGTCCGGCCGGACGGCAGCGACTGGGCCGCCGCCGTCCGCCTGCGCGACGCGGTGCGGGCCGGCATCCTGGCCCGTTGCGGCGAGCCCGACCTGACGTGAGTTGCGTCGGGAGTCGCAGGTCTGGGATACTGGCGATGAATTGATCGACAATTCAGACGGCAAGCATGCCGACCCCGCTGATGAAGCTCCGAGAGGTTCTCCGATGCAAGACGAGGAGAGAGAGACTGTGCGGGTACGGGTGAGGTGCGTCCTGGTCCTGGCGGCCCTGCTCGCCACCCTGGTTCCGGGAGGTGCGTCCGCGCAGTCCGGGGCCGGCGCGAACACGTGGACGTTCAGCATCGATTCGGCCAACAACCTGGTGGTCCAGGATCTCGAGGCCTTCACCGCGGCCCAGGTCACCGGCATGCGTCTCTGCCTGCGCTACTACCCGTCCTGCCCGTCGGCCTCGGACCGCCGGGCCGGCGACCTGCGGCTCTCGCGTCCGCGCTACACCCTGCGCGGCGGCGGCTCGGGCGGGGACTGGCGGATCGAGCCCGGCCAGCCCACGGTCCGGGACACCGGCGCGGTGCTGCCGTTCCAGGTGGGCGGGGTGGAGCAGGGGATGGTCCAGATCGTCAGCTCCCCGGGCTCCTGGTCGGTGGACCTGCAGCGCATCCCGGCCTCCGAGCTGCGGGTGGGGGACGGCAAGCGCTGGAACGTCTTCCTGACCCTGTCCGGCTCGCCTCCGGAAGGCGAGAGCTGCTGGATCGAGGTCGGCTGCGGCGCTCCCTGACCGCCTTCCGCCCGCGCCTCTGGGCATCCGGGGTGGACGGGCGTATCATCTCCTCAGTGACAAGCGGCGCATCGAAGCTCGCGCGGCGCAGAGGTGGCGGGATCGTCGAAGGATCCTTTCCCACCGCTGCGCGGAGAGACCCCGCACGTCCACCGAAGCGAAGGAGATGACTATGGAGCACCCGCTCACCATCACTGCGCAGGGCATCACGTTGCCTCAGACGATCGAGGACACCATCCGCGAGAAGGCGGCCAAGCTGGAGCGGTTCTACAACCGGCTGATCGGCTGCCATGTGCGCATCGCCGGCCCCGGCCGTCATCACCGCAACGGAGGGCTCTTCGACGTCCGCATCGATCTGAGCGTGCCTGGCAGTGAGCTGGTGGTCAATCACCAGGCCAACGAGGACCTGGCGGTGGCCATCCGGGAGGCGTTCGCCGCCGCGCGCCGGCGCCTGGACGAGCACGCCCGGCTGCAGCGCGAGGAGAGGCGGGTGGCGGTCGAGGAGAGCGACGCCGCCGAGGCCTGACCTCCATAGCTGGTACGGTTATTGAACAGGCCCTCTCTGGAAGGAGGGCCTGAGATGCTCAGAGCCAAGTGGGTGATGGTGGTTGTGGTGCTCCTGGCGGCGGCGGGGATCGCGAGCGGGCCGGCTTCGGCCTCGGACCTGTTCCCGAACGAGATCGTGCCGGCCGTGCTGCACATTCCCGGTCCGGACGAGCCGCCGCTCTATCTCGACATCGAGTTCGCCGCCGCGCCGGTCCTGCCGGCCAACCTGTGCGAGGCCCGCTGCCTGACGGACTTCCGCGATCTCGACGTCCTGCTCGACGAGTGCAGGGCGGCCTGCACCAGCGAGATTTAGCGCCCGATGTAGATCACTGCCGGGGATTGTGTCAGTCTAGCCGGCATGTTGGGGTGGCACCCTTCCCGCGAGCAGCTCGACCGGTACGTCCGGGACGACCTGCCGCTGCCGCAGAGGCGCCGGGTCGCCAGGCACGTGGCGGGCTGCTCCCTCTGCCGGCGCAAGGAGGACCGGCTGTCGGCGGAGGCTTCGCAGGCCGTCCCGTTCAACTACGATGGCGCCATCCAGCGCGCCGCCCTGGGCGCCGGCAACTGGCTCCGCCAACTCCAGGACGAGAGCCACCACGCGCGGGAACTGCTGGCCGAGCTTCTGCGGGACTCTGGACCCGAGCCTCTGGACCGCCTGCGGCAGGCTCCTCCGGCGCTCTCCCTGAAGCTCCTGCGCCTGCTTCAGGAGCGCTGCCGGTCCTCCTGGTGGCAGGAGCCGGCGCAGTCCCTCCAACTGGCGGAGCTGGAGGTCGCCGTCGCCGAGCGCCTCGACGGGACGCGTTGCGGCTCCGGCGTCGCGGCGGACGCCCGGGCTTCGGCGTGGGCGGACCTGGGCAACTCCTACCGCATTCTCGCCGACTTCGGAGCCGCGGAGCTGGCTCTGAGGAAAGCCGCCGAGTACCAGCGACGGTCCGGAGACCTGGTGACCGAATGCGAGATCCTGGGCTTCCTGGCTTCTCTGCGGGACCACCAGAGGCGGTATTCCGAAGCGGTAGCGAACTGCGACCGCATCCTCCAGTTGGCCCGCCAGGGAGACGACCGTCGCTGGGAAGGTATGGCATTGATGGCGAAGGGCACGATCGTTGGAGATCGGGCCATGGTGGAGAAGGGCGACCTGCGCGAGGCGATCCGGCTTCTGCGGAAAGGGATGGCCCGCTTCGATCCCGCGGATCTCGAGTTGAGGCTTCGAGTGCAGCACAACATCCTCAACTTTCTCAACGAAGCGGGCGAGTCGCAGGAAGCGGAGCGGATCCTCCGGCAGAACCGCCATCTCTACGACAAGCTGGGGAACACGGGTGTCATTAAGCTCCATTGGCTCGAGGGCTCGATCGCGGAAGGCCTGGGCCGGCTTCCCGAGGCGGAGAGGTCCCTGCGCATGGCGTGGGAAATGTCGTCCCAGCAGAAACTCATTCGCGAGGCCGCCTGTCTGTCTCTGCAACTTGCCCTGCTGCTCGGCAAGCGGGGGCAGCGGGAGGAGGCGTGGCATCTGGTGGAAGACGCCATTCCGATCTTCGATGCCCTGGACAACCAGCCGAAGATGGCTGCCGCCCGGTTGCTCTCCCTCCGCCTCCGCTCCTGAGCCTGTCCCTCAGGGCTCCTCCTTTTTTCATCCCCCGGGAGCTTCCCGTCCCGGTTTGCCGTCAGACGACAACTCTTTTGATGGGGCGGGCGCGGTTTGCTACTGACGGCTCGCCGTGATCCCGCCCTCCGAAGGAGGGTGTCTCATGTTTGGCAGCTTGATGAGAGGTCTGGGGGTGTTCTTTCTGTCTTCGCTCTGGAGCAAGGTCGTCCTGTTGACCAACCTGGACGGCGACAACCGGGGCACCATCGACCCCAACGGCTGAGCCGGGGTCCGCGACGACGGGGGTGTCGGGCTGGGGCACCCCCTTCCCTTCTCCCCTCGTTTCGTTGTCAAATGCCAGGTAGCTGTGGCAACTTCGTGTCTACGGATGCCCGCATGCGGAAGGCACCTCCAGGAAGGCCCACCCGGACGACCGGGCGCGACTATGGCAGGGCGTTCGCCAGGACGGCCGCGAGAATCGGCGACGGCGTCGACCGCGTCCTGATCGAGAACGCCCGGGTGCCGGCCCTGCTGCGCGAGCTGCTGGGCGAGCCCCCGGCGCGGCGCCGGGAGCGCATCCGCAGCGAGCCCCGCTTCCGCCTCGTCAAGCTCTGCCACCGGCTCCAGGCGGAGAGCCGCGAGGCCTGGGCCGACGATCCCGCCCGCGCCGTCGAGCTGGCGGAGCTCGCGGTCGCGGTCGCCGAGCGCCTCGACGTGGCGGCCTACGGCGAGGGGCTGGTGGCGGACACCCGCGCCCTCGCCTGGGCCTATCTCGGCAACGCCCTGCGCATCGCCTCCGACCTCCGGCGGGCCGATCAGGCGCTGGAGCGGGCGGAGGATCTCTGCCGGTCCTTCGGCAGCGACCTGCTGACCGAGGCCGAGGTCCTCGGCTTCCGGGCCTCGCTGCGCAACACCCAGGGCCGTTTCGACGAGGCCGCCCGCCTCCTCGACCGCTGCTTCGACCTCTACCGCGAGGCCGGGGACCGCCACCAGCAGGGCCGCACCCTGATCCTCAAGGGCATGGTCGTCGGCGAGGGGCCCCGGCTGCGCGAGGCGATCCGCCTGCTCCGCCGGGGGCTGGACCGGATCGATCCGGCCCTGGAGCCGCGGCTCGTCCTGGCCGCCCGGCACAATCTGATCTGGTTCCTCAACGACCTCGGCAAGCACCAGGAGGCGCTCGCCCTGCTGGAGCAGAGCCGCTCGCTCTACCTGGAGGTCGGCAACCGGATGCACCTGGCCCGCCTGCGCTGGCTGGAAGGCCGCATCGCCCTCGGCCTCGGGCGGCTCGACGCAGCCGAGCGCTCGCTGTCCATCACCCGCGGCGCGTTCCTGGAGCAGGAGATCTCGTTCGACGCGGCCATGGTCTCGCTCGACCTCGCCGTGGTCCACGCCCGGCGCGGCGACGCCGTCGCGGTCAAGCGGATCGTCTCGGAGATCGTGCCCGTGTTCCAGGCCTGCCAGGTCCACCCGGAGGCCATCGCGGCCCTGCTCCTGTTCCGCGAGGCCTCCGAGGCGGAGAGGGTCGCCTCCGGCTTCCTCGACCGGATGGCCACCTACCTCCGGCGCTCCCGCCACAACCCCGAGCTGCGCTTCGAGGGCTGATGCCCTGCGGGGCAGCCACAAGGGCTGCCCCTACCGTTCCAGGTAGCCTTCCTGGGTGCGCACCTGGAGCCCCTCGCCGCGCACGCGCAGCTCCAGGTCGTGCCAGGTGCCGCGGCCCTTGGACTGGCTCGGGTAGTAGCCCAGGACATATTGGTCCCGCAGCTCGCGCAGCAGCGTCTCCAGCGCCGGCTTCACCTGCTCCAGGGTGTCGAGGGTCTCGATCCGGCCGCCGCTCTCGAGGACCGTGCTCTGGAGCAGCTCCATCTGCCGGCGGTGCCCGGCGCCGTCGCGCCAGGCGCTGAAGATCTCCACGAAGGGCAGCTCCTGCTCGGCGTAGCGCCGCAGCCGCAGCCAGTAGAGGACCGCGTGGGTGCGGCGCGCGATCGCCTGCACCTGCTCCATGGACAGGACACTCTCGATGTCGATGCCGTCCGAGAGCAGGACCACTACCCGCCGTCCCTGGCTCCCTTCCAGCCGCTTCAGGGCCAGGTAGAGGGCGTCGTTGAGCGCCGTGCCGCCCTGCGGCTGCACGCCGGAGAGCCCCAGCGAGACGATCGACGGCACGCTCGTGAACGGGGTCTCCAGGAGGATGCGGTCCGAGAACAGGAGGAGCTTCGCCTCGTCCAACCGCTTCATCCCGGCCACGAAGCCCTTGGCGCCGTCCGTGGCCGTGCGCAGCCGGTCGCCCGCCATGCTGGTGCTGGCGTCCACGAGCAGCACGGCGGTGAACGGGATCTCCCCGCGCTCGAAGGTGACGAGCGGCTGCGGCACGCCGTCGTCGAGGACCGTGAAGTCCTCCCGCGCCAGGTCGGTGACCCGGCGGTTGCCGCGCTCCACGACGACGTAGAGCTGCTGCAGGCCGACCTCGATCTCGTCGTCCACCTGGAGGGGCAGGCTGCGCAGCGCGGCGCTGCCGATCGGGCCGCCCGGGCCGTAGGCCAGGACCTCGATGGCATGCTCCATGTTGTTCTGGCCCACGTCCACCACAATCCGCCAGGGCGGCGCCTCGACCACGCCGACCCGCAGGCTGTCGAGATAGAACTCGACCTTGGCGACGGGCGAGCCCCGGACCTCGGCGCGGATCTCCACCTCGCCGAAGAGCGGCTGGCCGGCGGCCGGGCTGACGAGGCGGACCTCGGCCGCCGCCAGCAGGGGAGAGGGCAGGACCAGGGCGAGCAGGAGCGGCAGGATCCGTTTCATGGCGTCGGGGCCGGGTTGGGGCCGGGCACGCCGAGCACCTCGGCCAGGGTCGGGAGGAGGTCGGCCGCGTTCTGCTGCAGCTCCGACCAGGCGCGGTCCAGGTCTTCGAGAGGCATGCGGTTGTAGCGGTGGCGCGCCTCGCCGCCCCTGCCGCTGGTACCGCCCGCCTTGATCCCGACCCGGGCCACGGCCTCGCGGGCGCCGCGCGGATCCTTGCGCAGGTCGCGGATCATACCGAGCTGAAGGGCGAGCTTGTCGTCGTCCGGCAGGCGGCCCAGACCCTCGCGCACCGCGGCCTCGGCGGCGTCGAGGTCGCCCGCGGCGATCAGGAGCCGCGCCAGCTCCTGCGCGGCCACGGCGGCCTGCCAGGGCTCGGAGCCGGAGGTTTTGGCCACCTCGGCCAGGATGCGCCGGGCTTCCTGGACCTTGCCGATCCGGGCGAGGTTGACGGCGAGCCGGAGGCGCGCCTCGGGGTCGCCGGCCACGATGCGGTCCAGGCGCTCCAGGCCGGCCGCCGCCTCCGCGTAGCGGCCCTGGCGCTCGGCGTCCACCGCCATGCAGAGGAGCGCAGTGCGGTCCTCGGGATCGAAGGAGAGGATCTGCTGGAACAGCCGCGCGCGCAGGCTCGGCGGCGCCGTCCAGATCATCTCGGCCGCGATCCCGTCCAGGAACCGCGCCGCCTTCTTCCGGCCCGCCGGGGTGCCGTCGAGCTCGGCGTACAGCGCGGCGAGGCGGAAGACCAACTCGCGGTCGTGGGTCGAGATGAGGAAGGCCTGCCGGCGCACCGCGTCGCGGTAGATCACCTGGTGGAGCGTGAGCAGAGGCACGAGCGCCGAGGCGGCGGCGCCGCCGCCCCGGGTCACCTCCCTGGCGACGTCCAGCTCGACGCCGATGAGGTCCTCGCTCGACGCCGGCTTGTCGCCGGTGAGGGTCGAGGTCTCGAGGGCCAGGATTGCCGCGCGGGCCGCGTCGCGGTCGCCGCCCGCCAGGATGGCCAGCGCCTGCCGGTAGGCTTGCTTGACCGGGCCGGCGTCGATCCGTCGCGTCCGCTTCCCGCGGCGCGCGGGCGGCGTTGTGCGGCCCGCCTGGGCGTTGCCGGCTGCCTGCGCGCCGGCCTGCCGGGGCTGGGTGAGCGCGGCCCAGACCTGGCCTTCGGCGCCGCGGTTCAGGAGGACGAAGGAGGTCGAGAGCAGGGCCGCGTCGTCGCCCCGGCCCTCGGCGGGAAGGGCCCGGAGCTCGTAGACCCCTTCCTCGACGCCCTTGGGCTCGAACGAGGCGGTGACGATCTCCAGGCCGGGGACGGCGGACGCCTCGCGGCCGGAGATCTCCAGCGGGAAGGCGGCCACGCGCGCGCCGCCCGGCCGGCGGACCTCGACGCGCAGCCCGTCCCCTTCCAGCTTCCAGGCCGCGACCCGGACCTCGGCCCGGGTGGCCGGCGCGAGGATCGGCCGGGCCGACGGCAGCGAGTCCGGAGAGAGGAGCGGGGAGTCCGAGGCCAGGCCGGCGCCGCGCGCCACCAGCCAGGCGCCGGCGGGCTCCGGCAGCAGCGGGGGCAGGAGAAGGCCCTGGCGCTGGCTGAAGTCGGGGATCGCGACCGGGATCGAGCGCAGGCCGACCTCGCCCGTGGCCGCGTTGCGCACCAGCGTGCGCAGGGCGTAGTCGCCGGGCGGGAGCTCGAGCTCGCCGACGTACTTGAGGCCGCTCCGCTCCAGGTCGGCTCCGAGCCGGGAGAGGTCGATCTCCACCGTGTCCATGCGCGAGCCGGCGACCCGGCCGCCCGGCCCGCCTTCGGACGGGTTGGTGATCGCGTAGAGGCAGATTTCCAGGCGGAGGAGGTCGGCCGTCTGGCCGGCCACGGTCTCGGCGCCGTCCACCTCCAGCAGCACGGCAACGCGGGAGCGCGAACCGGCTCCGGGCATGGGCCCAGGCATGGGAACAACGAGCGTGGCGAGCGGAATGGTGCCGCCCTCCTGGCCGCTCATGAGCAGCGCCGCGGTCTCGACCCGCAGCCCGCCCGAACGCAGGACGCGCAGGGGGGGGACCTCGGGCTGGGCGGCGAGGGGCGCCGCCGCGAGGAGCAACAGGAGCGCGGAACGCCTCATGAACCGGGCTCGGATTCGGAGGCCTCGGCCGGGTGGGGCGTGTACTCGGCCCGCGCCGTGGAGTCGACGTTGCCGATCCGGTCGCGCACCGCCACGGCCACCGTGTGCGGCTCGGGCCGCAGCAGCATCGTCGTCTTCCAGGCGCCGATCTGGCCGAGCGCGGTGAGGAGCTGGTCGTTGGGGACGCGGATGGGGACGTCGACCTCGGTGATGTCGGAATTCCGGCCGTGGCTGTCGCGGGCGCCGATGAACAGGCTCAGGTGCCCTTCGTGGAACTGGTCCTGCGGCACGAGCACGAGGTTGGCGAGCGGGAACTTGACCAGCACCTCGACCTCGACCTGCCCCTTGTCGTTCGTCTTCTCCTTGCCGAGCTCGACCGACACCTCCAGGGGGTTGTCGTCCGCGCCGAGCAGGAGGGCGGCCATGGCGCGGCTGGTCATGCGCTCGCGCTCGGTGCGCTCGTTGCGGGTGCCGCGGTGGCGCACCGTCAGCGAGGCGTTGCGGGTCTTCACCTCCACCTTGCGCTTCTTCCCGTCGCGGCCGTTGAGAGGCACGTAACCCAGCGAGTAGTAGGTGTCGAAGTCCTGGCGCATGCGGTCGATCAGCGGGCGCTCGGAGGCGTCGATGCTGGCCAGGCCGCCGGTGTCGTCGGCGATCATCTCCAGCGAGCTCTGGAGGTTCATGGTCTCGGTGGCCGCCATCTCCGTGGAGAGGTAGGAGCTCGCGGTGGACTCCGCCGAGAGCCCGGACAGCTCGGTGGTGCTGCCCAGGGCGTAGAAGGTGACCCGGTTCGCGTTGGCGCGATCGATCAGGTGCTTGAGGAAGGGGGTGGCGTCGTCCCGCCGGCCGTCGAACGGCGAGAAGCCGACCGAGGGGCCCAGGGCGCTGCCGAACTTGGACTCCCAGGCGCGCATGAGGGCCTCGGCCGGGCGCAGCGACATGCCGCCGCTCACGTAGAGCACGGCCTTGCGGCCCGGCAGGCCGGCCAGCGCGTCGACGAACTTCTCCAGCGCGAGCAGCGCGGCCCGCGTCTCCTCGAGCTGCTGCGTGCCGAACAGCTTGATGTCCTGGTAGAGGTTCTGGGCGACGATGATCGCCGCCTGCTCGCGCTGGGTCTCGCCGCCCTCGCCGCCCATGCCGTAGGCGGAGTCGATCTGCCGCAGGATGCGTTGGCGCTCCGCGTCGCGGCTCGCGCCGCCGGGAGCCGCCCGGGCGACCTCGCCGAGCGCCGCGGCCAGGGCCTCCGGGTCGTTGGTCAGCCCCTGCCGGATGACCACCGAGTTGTCGTAGCCCGCGAGCAGGATGCGGTCGCCGGGCTGGAGGTGCGACACGAAGTCCTTGACCGAGTCGAGGACGCGCTTGCGCGTGGCCGGCACCAGGGTGCGGTTGTCGAGGAAGATGGCCAGGTAGAGGCGCTGGTCGTCCTGTTTCTTGACCTCGGCCGCCGTCAGGGCCGGAGCCGCCTCCTCCGCCTCCTCCTCGGGGGCCGCCGCCGGCCGGCCCTCGGACATGGCGAAGAAGTTCGTGATCTCCACCGGCTTGCCGTCCTCGAAGACCTGGAAGTCGTCCTTCGTCAGCCCCTGGACGCGCTTGCCCTGCTTGTCGGTGACGTAGACCTCGACGTTCGCGACGTTGACGTCGATGCTCTCGTAGAAGGTCGGGTCCGGCTCGGCCGGGGTCTGGGCAGCCGCGGAAGCGGCGACCAGCAGCAGGCGGGCCGCGAGGACTTGCAGGGTCGATCGAGACATGCCGAAGCTCCCCCGTGTGTGATGGACGGCCCTGTCATCGTAGCATTCCCATCCATGAACCTTCACGACCTGTTCTCGATCTCCCTGCGGCGCTCGCCCGGGAAGACCGTGCTCCGGCTCGGCGGCGGCCGGGACCTGAGCTATGCCGAGCTGTTCGGCGCCGCGGACCGGCTGGCGGCCGGACTGCGCGCCCGCGGCCTCTCCCACGGCGACCGGGTCGCCTTCTTCCTGGGCAACGGCGTGGAATTCGTCACGGCCTACCTCGCCGTGATCCGTCTCGGCGCGGTGATGGTGCCCCTGAACCTCGCCTATCGGCGGCGGGAGATCGCCCACATCCTCGGCGACGCGGAGCCGCGCCTGTTCCTGACCGACCGCGAGCGCCTGCCGGTGCTCGACGAGCTGGAGCCCGGAGAGCGGCCGGCCGAGGTGATCCTGGCCGAGGACCTGGACGGACTGTCGGGGGAGGAGACGGGATTCCCTCCGGTGGACGGCGACGACCTGGCCATGATCCTCTATACCTCGGGCACGACCGGCCGCAGCAAGGGCGCGATGATCACCCACGGCAATGTGCTCGCCACGGTGACCGGCCTGCTCGCGGCCTGGGATTGGCAGGCCGAGGACGTCCTCCTTCTCACTCTGCCGCTGTTCCACACCCACGGCCTGGTGGTGGGCCTGCACTGCGCGCTGGCCGCCGGCGCCACCGTCCTCCTGCGCCGGAAATTCGACGCCGCCGAGGCCGCGGCCGAGCTGCTCGGCGGCGAGCCCACCCTCTTCTTCGGCGTGCCCACCATGTACGTGCGCCTGGTCGAGGAGCTGCGCGGGAAGCCGGACGCGGGAGCCCTCCGCCGCCTGCGCCTGTTCTGCTCGGGCAGCGCGCCGCTCGCGCCGGAGACCTTCGAGGCCTTCCGCGGGCTGACCGGCCACGGGATCCTCGAGCGCTACGGCATGACCGAGACCGGCATGAGCCTGAGCAACGCCTACGCCGGCCTGCGCCTCCCGGGCACGGTCGGCACGCCGCTGCCCGGCGTCTCGGCGCGGATCGTGGACGCGGACGACCGCGACCTGCCTCCCGGCGGCGAGGGCGAGCTGCTGGTGCGCGGCAGCCACGTCTTCGCGGGCTACTGGCGCGACCCGGAGAAGACCGCGGCCAGCTTCACGCACGACGACCTGGGCCGGCGCTGGTTCCGCACCGGCGACCTGGCGCGGCGCGACCCGGAGACCGGCTCCATCACCCTGCTCGGCCGGCGCCACGAGCTCATCCTGCGCGGCGGCTTCAACATCTATCCGCGCGAGGTCGAGGAGGTGCTCGCCTCCTATCCCGGCGTGAAGGAGGCCGCGGTGGTCGGCCGTCCCGATCCCGACCTCGGCCAGGTCCCCGTGGCCTTCCTGGTGGTGGAGGGCCCGCTCGACGAGAGCGCCCTGACCGCCTTCTGCCGGGACCAGATGGCGGCCTTCAAGGTGCCGCGCGAGATCCGCACCGTGGAGTCCCTGCCGCGCAACGCCCTGGGCAAGGTCCAGAAACATCTCCTGTAATGTGGCTCCTGGAACTGGATGCCAGATTGACGGGCTATCCAACGTCCCGGAAAAGCCGTACCCTTATGGATATCCCCAAAGGCGCTGAGTAAACCATACCCCGGGAGAGGGTACGGTAGTGCTTTATTTCAGGAATGTTCGTGTTCTGCGCAGAGGGCGGGCACGGTCCTGGCTCCGGGCGACACCTAGAAGGAGGAGAACCTGAACAGCAGTAGGACGGTGGGCTCATCCGCGGAGGATCCGAGGTGACCGGTGTCAGGGTGTCGTTCTACGAGGTGGTCGAGCTGCTGGCCCGCCAGGAGACGGGGGAGATCTGGGCGGCGCGCGACGGGCGCAGCGGCCGCCTCGTGGTGCTGGAGATCCTGCCGGCCTCCCTGTCGTCCCCGGCCGGGATCGAGCGCTTCCGCCGCGACGCCGCGGCCGCCGCCGCCCTCGACCATCCGCACATCAGCCCGACGCTGGAGGTGGGGGAGACCGCCGACGGCGGCGTGTTCGTGGCGCGGGCGCTGGAGGACGGCGAGACCCTGGGCAGCCGGATCGAGCGCGGGGCCCTGGCGCCGGAGCACGCCGTGGGGCTCGCCTCGCAGATCGCCGCCGCCCTCGGCCGCGCCCACGAGAAGGGGGTCGTCCACCGCGACCTGCGGCCGGCCAACGTCCTGGTCACCGCCGACGGCCAGGTGCGCGTCTCGGGCTTCGGGCTCGCCTGGGTCCTGCCGGAGAACGGCTCCTGCCCGCCGTCCGTCGCCGCCTACCGCTCGCCCGAGCTGCTGCGCGCCGCCGATCCCGCCGGTCCCGCCGCGCCCCGGGGGCCCGCGGAGATAGACGCCCGCGCGGACGTCTGGTCGCTCGGGGTCATCCTCTACCAGATGGTCACCGGCCGCCACCCGTTCCGCGGCGTGGACGAGAGCGGCCTGGTGCCCGCGATCCTGGAGCGCGAGCCCGAGCCCATGGTCGCCATCCATCCGGGCCTCCCGGCCGAGCTGGACGGGATCGTGGCGCGGGCCCTGGCCAAGGACAGGGAGGAGCGGCCGGCGCGGATGGACGACTTCCTCGTCACGCTGCGGGGCATCCTGGCGGGCGGCGGCCTGACCGAGGTGGACTCGACCGTCGTGCAGGTGCCCGGCCTGCGGCCGGACGCGGAGCTGGACTCGAACCCCTCGACCCCGTCGCGCCCGTCCCGCGCGTCGCGCTCCTCCCGCCCCTCGGCCCCGCGCCGCCGGGACACGGCCGAGGTGGACCTGGCGGCGGGGACCTCGATCGCCCAGTACCGCATCCTCGGGCTGCTCGGCGGCGGCTCCATGGGCACCGTGTTCCGGGCCGAGGATACCCGCCTGCGCCGCACGGTCGCCCTCAAGTTCCTCTCCACCGAGATCGGCGGCGACCCGCTCGCCAAGGCGCGCTTCTTCCAGGAGGCGCAGGCGGCGTCGGCGTTCGACCATCCGAACATCTGCACCATCCACGAGGTGGGCGAGACCGGCGACGGCCATCTCTACCTCGCCATGGCCTCCTACGACGGCGAGACCGTCCGCGCCCGCATCGCCCGGGGACCGCTGCCCATCGCCGAGGCCCTGGACATCGCCCGCCAGACCGCGCTCGGGCTCGCCAAGGCCCACCGCAACGGCATCGTGCACCGCGACATCAAGCCGGCCAACCTCGTGGTCACCACCGACGGCGTGGTCAAGATCCTCGACTTCGGCGTCGCCAAGCTGCGCGGGGCGGGAGCCGTGAACGTGGCCGGCTCGTTCCTCGGCACGCCGGCCTACATGTCGCCGGAGCAGGCGCGCGGCGAGGAGGTCGACTCCCGGGCGGACGTCTGGTCGCTGGGCGTCGTGCTCTACGAGATGCTGACCGGCGCGCGGCCGTTCAAGGGCGGGGACGACCTGACGACCGTGCTGCGCTCGCTCCTGGAGGACCGGCCGGAGCCGCTGAACCGCCTGCGGCCCGACGACCTGCACCCGGTATCGCCGGAGCTGGAGCGCATCGTCGCGCGCATGCTGGCCCGCGCGCCGGAGGAGCGCTACCCCTCCGCGGCCGAGGCGCTCGCCGACCTGGACGCCCTCCGCGAGTCCTCGGCCCCGGGCGCGCCGCGGCGCCGGATCTGGCCCTGGGCGGCGGCGTTCGCGCTCGCGGCGGCGCTCGCCCTGGGCGGCTACCTGGCGCTCCAGCGCCGGCCCGAGCCCATGCAGGCCACCTTCTCGCGGGTCACCGACGACGAGGGGCGCGAGCTCTATCCGACCCTCTCCCCGGACGGCCTCTCCCTCGCCTATGTCGGCTCCCCGGACGGGCAGGCGGACATCTTCCTCAAGAGCCTGAAGGCCCACGAAGGCGACTTCTCCAACGCCGAGCCGGTCAACCTCACCGAGGACTCGCCGGCCGACGACACCCAGCCCGCCTTCTCGCCCGACGGCAAGTGGATCGCCTTCCGCTCCGAGCGCGAGGGGGGCGGGATCTGGCTCCTGCCCGCCGGCGGCGGCGTGCCGCGGCGGGTGACCGACTTCGGCTACAACCCGGCCTGGTCTCCCGACGGCCGCCAGATCGCCGTGGCCAGCGAGGGCATCGTCGAGCCGATCATGCGCAAGATGGACAGCGAGATCTGGGTCGTCGACCTGGCCACCGGGATCCGCCGCGAGCTGGTGCGCAAGGCGAGCGACGGGGTCCAGCCGAGCTGGTCCCCCGGCGGCCAGCGCATCGCCTACTGGGGCCTGCCGGCCGAAGGCGCGCGGCGCATCCTGTGGACCATCCCGGCCGGCGGCGGCCAGGCCGTCAAGGCGCTCGACGATGGCTTCCTCAACTGGAACCCGGTCTGGTCTCCGGACGGGCGCTACCTCTACTTCGGCAGCGACCGCGGCGGCAGCCTGAACCTCTGGCGGCTGCCGATCGACGAGACCTCGGGGAAAGTCCTGGGCGAGCCGGAGCCCCTGACCACGCCCGCCATGGGCAGCGGCTTCTGGAGCGTCTCCCGCGACGGCCGCCGCATCGCCTACGCGGCCAACGAGAGCCGCGCCAACGTCGAGCGCTTCGCCTTCGACGCCGCGGCCCTGCAGGCCACCGGACCCACGGCCGCCATCACCCGCGGCTCCCGCATGATCCGCTCGTGCGACGTCTCTCCCGACGGCAAGACGATCGCCCTCTCCGCCGTGGTCCCGCGGGAGGACCTGTACCTGGTCAACGCGGACGGCAGCGGCCAGCGGCAGCTCACGGACGACGCCTCCAAGGAGCGCCATCCCTTCTGGTCGCCCGATGGCCGGCGGCTGCTCTTCTACTCCAACCGCGCCGGCGATTACGAAGCCTGGATCCTGCACCTGGACGACCGGTCCATGGAGAGGGTCCTGCCCGCCGGCAGCAAGCCGGTCACCTTTCCCATCTGGTCGCCGGACGGCCGGCGGATCGCCTGCACCTACGACGACCGCCCGGCCGTCATCGACCTGGACGAGCCGCTCGAACGCCGCCGTCCGGAGCTCCTGCCGCCCGCGCGGGACCTGGGCGAGGCCTTCTACCCGACCTCCTGGTCGAAGGACGGCGAGCGCCTGGCGGGCAACATCTCCCGGCTGGACGGCTCCATGCTGGAAGGGATCGGCGTGTATTTCATCCCCTCGCGCACCTATCTAAGATGGACGAGCCGCGGCTCAAACCCGGTCTGGCTGAGCGACGATCGCAGGCTCCTCTACCTCGAGGCGGGCAAGGTCCTCGCCTTCGACACCCGGACGTACGAGACGCGGGACGTTCTCGCGCCTCCGCCAAGCTCCTCATACCTGGCAGTGAGCGCCAGCCCCGACGACCGCAGTCTGTTCGCAGTCCGCGCGGTCGAGGAGGGGGACATCTGGCTCCTCACCCGGGTTGAGGGCAATCAGGGAAGTTGACGGTCTTAACGATGGGGCCGGAAGCCCCAGGAGGAGAGAATCATGAGTTTCAAGGTCAAGGATCTCTCAGTCAGTCTGTCGAGCGAAGACGGCGGCAGCACCTGCACCACGCTGACCAAGCCCACGGGATGCATCAACGCCTCGGCGTTCTGGCTGGACGCCGTCGCCCGCCAGCGCAGCCTGGCGGCCCTCAGGACCCAGCTGCGCAACGCGATGACGCGCGCGTGATGGGGGGAGCGGCTCTTCGGGCCGGTTGAGCAGTCCGGCCCCGCGAGCTTCGGCAGCACGGTTCTTTGAGTCGTACTTGCAGTGATTCTTCCAGGCATGCGCCGGGTCCCCGGCTGCACGTAGACTAGGAGACACCTCCTGGCTGCGAGGAGCGCCATGAGCTCTGTCCTGGAGAAGCGCGATGACCGGTGGCACGGTCTCCCACTACGACATCGTCGAGGTCCTCGAACGCGGGGAGACGACGGTGTATCGGGCGAGGGACCTTCGGGACGGGGCGCAGGTAGCACTCGAGGTGCTGCCGGCCACGCGATACGCCAGGGTGGTGGAGGAACATTTCCGGCGCGAGTCGGAGATCGCTTCCGGGCTGGACCACCCTCACATCTGTTCGGCCCTGGAGGTGGGGGAAGCCTCCGACGGCCTTGTCTTTCTCGCTCGCTCTCTCGATTCCGGCGAAACCCTGCGCAGCCGGATCGAGCACGGACCCCTGGCGCCGGAGCAGGCCGTCGGCCTCGCCTCCCAGGTCGCCGCGGCTCTCGGCCGCGCCCACGAGCACGGGGTCGTCCATCGCGATCTCCGACCGGCCAACGTCCTGATCGCCACCGGCGGACAGGCCCGGGTCTCGGGCTTCGGTCTCTACTGGCTCCTCCCTGCGGACGGCTCCTGTCCGGCTCCCATCGCCGCCTACCGCTCCCCGGAGCTGCTCTCCCGCGGCCTGGCCGACGCCCGCTCCGACGTCTGGTCGCTCGGCGTCCTCCTCTACCAGATGGTCACCGGCCGCCATCCGTTCCGCGGCGGCGACCGGGAAGAGCTCGAAGCCGCCATCCTGGGCCGCGACCCCGAGCCGATGACCGCGGTCAACCCGGGGATCCCGTTCGAGCTGCAGGAGATCGTGGCCCGGGCCCTGTCCAAGGACCCGGCCGGCCGGCCGGCGCGCATGGACGACCTCCTCGTGGTCCTGCGCGGGCTCCTGGCCGGCAGCGGCCTGATCGACGTGGACTCGACCGTCGTGCAGGTGCCCGGCGCCCTGCGCGCCGGCGCCCCGGTCCTCCCGCCGTCTCCAGCCCGCGCGGCGGAGGACCCGGACGACCCCATGAAGGGGAGCTCGGTCTCGCAGTACCGCATCCTGGGCGTGCTGGGCGGCGGCTCCATGGGCACCGTCTACCGGGCCGAGGACACCCGCCTGCGCCGCACCGTCGCCCTCAAGTTCCTGCCCGCCGAGCTCTCCCGCGACCCGCTGGCCAAGGCGCGCTTCTTCCAGGAGGCGCAGGCGGCGTCGGCGCTCGACCATCCGAACATCTGCACCATCCACGAGGTGGGCGAGACCGGCGACGGCCGCCTCTACCTCGCCATGGCCTCCTACGACGGCGAGACCGTGCGCAGCCGGCTGGCGCGCGGGCCCCTGCCCGTGGCCGAGGCCGTCGAGATCGCCCGCCAGACCGCGCTCGGCCTCGCCAAGGCCCACCGCAACGGCATCGTCCATCGCGACATCAAGCCGGCCAACCTGATCGTGACCGTCGACGGGGTGGTCAAGATCCTCGACTTCGGCGTCGCCAAGCTGCGCGGGCCGGGCGGCATCAACGTGGCGGGCTCGTTCCTCGGCACGCCGGCCTACATGTCGCCGGAGCAGGCGCGCGGCGAGGAGGTCGACCCCCGCGCGGACGTCTGGTCGCTGGGCGTCGTGCTCTACGAGATGCTCGCCGGCGTCCGGCCGTTCCGGGGCGGCGACGACCTGACGGCCGTCCTGCGCTCGCTCCTGGAGGACCGGCCGGAGCCGCTCGTCCGTCTGCGGCCCGAGGTGGGCCCGGAGCTGGAGCGCATCGTCGCGCGCATGCTCACCCGCGCGCCGTCCGCCCGCTATCCCACGGCGGCCGAGGCCGCCGCCGACCTGGCCGCGCTGCAGGCGCCGCCGGGATCGGCGGCCGGCCGGGCCCGGCGCCCCCGGATTCTGCCGGTCGTGCTCGGCGCGCTCTCCGGAGTCGCCCTGATCGCCGCGCTCGCCGCGCTCGCCGTGGCCTTTTTCTCCCGTTTCGGGTATCTGCCCCTCGGCCCGCCGCCCCTTCCGGAGGAGGGCGCCCTGGCCCAGCCCGTCTTCACCCGCCTCACCGACGAAGAGGGCCGGGAGCTCTACCCGAGCCTGGCGCCGGACGGCCGCTCCTTCGTCTACGCCAGGACCGTGGACGGGCAACTGGACCTCTTTCTCCAGACGGTCGGGAGCGGCGAGCCCCCGGTCAACCTGACCGCGGGCTCGCCGGACGACGACACCCAGCCCGCCCTCTCGCCCGACGGCCGGACGATCGCCTTCCGCTCCGAGCGCAACGGCGGCGGGATCTTCGTCATGCCGGCCGGGGGAGGGCCGGCGCGGCGCGTTTCCGAGGTGGGCTACAACCCCGCCTGGTCGCCGTCCGGCCGGGAGCTCGCGGTAGCCACCGAGGGGATTGTCGACCCGGGCATGCGCAAGTCCGAGAGCGAGATCTGGGTCCTGGATACCGGCTCCGGCCTGCGCCGGCGGATCCCGGTCGACGACGGCGTGCAGCCGAGCTGGTCGCCCCACGGCTGGCGCCTCGCCTACTGGGGGGTGCCCGCGGGCAGCGCGCGCCGGATCCTGTGGACGGTATCCGCCGGGGGGGCCGAGGGCGGCAAACCGTCCAAGCTGCTCGACGACGGCGCCTCGAACTGGAACCCGGTCTGGTCGCCGGACGGCGCCTGGCTCTACTTCGGCAGCGACCGCAGCGGCAGCCTCAACCTCTGGCGGCTGCCCATCGACGAGCGCACCGGGAAGGCGCGGGGCCGGCCCGAGCCGGTCACCACGCCCGCCATGTCGAGCGGCTTCTGGAGCCTGTCGCGCGACGGCCGGCGGATGATCTACGCGGCCAACGAGAGCCGGTCGAACGTGGAGAGCCTGCCGTTCGATCCGGTCCACCTCCGGGTCACGGGCCCCGGCGCGTCGGTCACCCGCGGCTCCAACCTGGTGCGCTCCTGTGCGGTCTCGCCGGACGGCACCCGGGTCGCCTTCCACGCCGCGCTGCCGCGCGAGGACCTGTTCGTCGTCGGCGCCGACGGCGGCGGCCTGCGCCAGCTCACCGACGACGCGGCCAAGGACCGCCAGCCGTTCTGGTCGCCGGACGGCAGCCGGCTGCTCTTCTACTCCAACCGGGGCGGGCGCTACGAGGCCTGGCTCCTCGAGCTGCCGGTCGGCCCGGGGAGAGGGACCGGGCGGGTCGAGCGGGTCCTGCCGGAGGGCCGCGAGCCGGCGAGCTTCCCGGTCTGGTCGCCGGACGGCCGGCGGGTGGCTTGCACGCTGGAGTCCGGGCCTGTCATCATCGACCTCGCGGAGCCGCTGGCCACCCGGCGGCCCGCGCCGTTCGCCTCCGCCAGCCTCCTCGGCGAGTCCTTCTATCCGACCTCCTGGTCGGGCGACGGCGAACGGATCGCCGGCAACATCTCCCGTCTCGATCGCTCGATCCTGGAAGGGATCGGCGTGTATTTGGCCGCCTCGCGCACCTATGAAAGATGGACGAGCCGTGGCATGAACCCGGTCTGGCTCCACGACGGCCGGCGGCTCCTCTACACCGAAGGCGGGAACATCCTCGCTTTTGACACCCGGACGCACGAGGCTCGGCTGGTGCTGGAGCCTCCGTCGAGCTCCGCCTATCTTTCGATGAGCACCGGACCCGGAGACCGCAGCCTGTTCGTCGTGCGTGCGGTCGACGAAGGAGACATCTGGCTGCTCACCCGGGGTGGAGAGAAGTAGAGATGCCGGACCGGGGCCGGAGGGGCCCCAAGGAGGAATTCATGAGCTTCAAGGTCAAGGATCTCGCGATGAACGTCGGCGCTTTCAACGTCAACGAGGCGAGCACCTGCTCGACCTGGACCCGCGTGTCGGGCGGAAACTCCGGGATCTGCGGGGTCTCGGCGTCCCCGTTCGCCGGAGGGGAGAGCCACCTGGCCGCGCTGAGGGCCCAGCTCCGCCAGGCTGTGTCGCGGGTCTGAGCGGAGGCGGGAGCCCCCGCCCTCCGATTGCGAGAACCAGCCGCGCCCGCCCCGGGCAGGCTCCACGGCCCCAGCCTGCCCTGCGGCGGCGGCACAGAAGAAACGCACATGGCCGGACGGCTCTGTCTACTTGTTCCAGCGTCCCCAGATGCCGCACAGGGCCGCGCGGTCCAGCGGCCGCAGGCAGCGGCGGATGCCGCTGTAGACCGGGGTCATCACCGACAGGACCGGCAGTCCGGAGTGGCCCAGGCCCAGGGAGTGGCCGAGCTCGTGCAGTGCCACCGTCTCGAGGTCGAAGCTCCCCCCCGTGCCGGCGAGCCAGGAAAAGCCGCTGTTGTAGTAGATCTCGCTGGTCGCGGTGTCGAGATAGCCGTC
>JBEQUE010000247.1:0-44210 GCA_040349255.1 Acidobacteriota bacterium
CGCTGCCGTGGCCCCTGGGGTGTGCTCACCGTTTCCACCAACAAGTAGTTGGTGTAGGTCTTGTCCTTGTATCGCTTGACGGTCTTGCGGATGAACACAGGGCTTCTATACCAGAAACCTGCGAACCCTGGTTTCGTCACTATTTCCGTGGATCGGGCCCTCGACTCTCCAAGAATCAATGACTTACGACCCCGAAGACGCCCTAATCGGCCGTTTCGGGGCCGGAGACTGTGGAAGTTGGGCTAGCGATTCTTTTACCGGGAGGTCACCGCGGCAGCGAGACGGTGACCTCCGTGCCTTCTCCGGTCGTGCTCTCGATCCCGATGTCGCCGCCGTGCGCCAGCACCAGCTTGCGGGCGATCGGGAGGCCGAGGCCGGAGCCGCGCGAGCCGCTTCCCTTCTGAAAGCGTTCGAAAACGCGGGGCAGATCCTCCGGCTCGATGCCCGAGCCGCTGTCCCGCACACGGATCAGCATCTTCTGCGGCTGGGCCTGGATCTCGACCGAGATGACGCCCTCGGCCGGCGTGTGGCGCAGCGCGTTGGCGAGCAGGTTGAGCAGGACCTGTCGGATGCGTACCGGGTCGGCCTCGATCGCGGGAAGCTCCGCAGGCACCTCGACGGCGATCGGCCGTGGCAGCGACGCCGCGACGTCGCGGAGGAGGTCGCCCAGGTCGACGGGTTCCTTGCGCAGCTCGAGAGCGCCGGCCTCGGCGTGCGCCAGGGTGCCCAGGTCCTCGACCAGTCGCGAGAGGTGGCGCGTCTCGTCGAGCAGCTCCGCGAAGCGGGCTTCGTCGCGCGGGTACACGCCGTCGATCAACCCCTCGATCCGGCCTTGCAGGATGGCCAGCGGCGTCCGCAGCTCGTGGGCGACGTCGGCCATCAATTGCCGCCTCAGGCGGTCCTGCTCGGCGAACGCTCCGGCAACGCGACCGAAAAGCTTCCGGAAGGCCAGGGCGAGCGCCAGGATCAGAGCGGTCGCCACCGCCATGATCGCGAGCGCCTGCTGCGGCGCCCGCCAGAGCAGCGAGACGAGGGTGCTGGCACCCGTGGCGGCGAGGACGATCAGGGCGGCGAAGGCGCAGCCCATGCGACGGACGGAGGGATTCAGCCCGCGATATCCCCGGTATCCTCGATATCCTCGGAGATGGCCCGCGAACGGTGACCGGTCTCGGAAGACCCACGGCGGCGGACCGTGTTTCCTCATTCCTCCACCATCCTGTAACCGATGCCGTAGACCGTCTCGACGTATTGCGGCGCGTGAGGATTGCGCTCCAGCTTGCGGCGGATGTTTTTCACATGGCTGTCGATGGCGCGCTCGTACACCTCGGCGTCGGCGCCGCGCGCGGCGTCGAGCAACTGGGCGCGGGTGAACACCCGTCCGGGGTGGCGGGCCAGGGTGGCCAGGATCTGGAATTCGGTCGGCGTGAGATCGATCGGCTCGTCGCCCCGGCGCACGCTCAGGCGGGCCGCGTCGATGACGAGGTCCGACACGCGCAGGAGGTCGCCGTCGACGTGGCGCCGCTCGCTCCGCCGCAGCACCGCGCGGACCCGCGCGACCAGCTCGCGCGGGCTGAACGGCTTGGTGACGTAGTCGTCGGCTCCGATCTCCAGCCCGTCCAGGCGGTCGTCCTCCGTGACCCGGGCGGTGAGCATGATGATCGGCACGTCCGACTCCTTCCGCAGGGCGCGCGTCACCTCGAGGCCGTCGAGGCCGGGAAGCCCGAGGTCGAGCACCACGAGGTCGGGCCGGCGCCCGCGAGCTGTCTCCAGCGCGCGGACGCCGTCGGCGGCGACGATCACGTCGAAGCCGGCGAGCCGCAGGTAGTCCCGAGCGATCTCGGCGATCTGCAGCTCGTCGTCGACGACAAGGATCGTGCTCACCGCTCTCCCGGGCCCCCCGGTGCGTTGGGCCCGCCGGCATCGCCGGCATCCCGTTCGTGAGCCTGCCGGTGCCACTCTTCGAAGCGCTGGTACGGTCCGCACCCGCCGCCGTACCAGGCGCGGCGGCGCCAGAACAGGCCGCGGGCGACCAGGAACCAGAAGAGGAAGAAGAACGGGAAGAAGAAGCCGAAGCCCCAGGGCCGGTGCCAGCCGTAATACGGATACGGATAGGGGTACGGGTAAGGGTTCGCTCCGGCAGGGGGAGCGACGATCCTGCCGCTCTGTTCGAGGCCGCGCTCCACGCCGGCCTGGTAGGCCGCGAAGCCGACCATGGCGGCGAGCAGCAGCGCGCCAACGATTGCGATCCAACGATAGTGGTTGCTCATGAGAGCATCCTCCTTTCCACGGGAGAGGATGCACCGCCATTGTGGAGCGATTATGGAGACGCCGGCAAGCTCTGCGCCGGCCCGTGTCGTTCGGCCGCGACCCGACCGGGTTCTTCAGGGCCTGGCGCCTCGGCAGAAGGGGTCTTCGAGATATTTCCCGCCCGATAAGGCTGTAGCGGCGCGGATAAGCTTACTTTGGCGCATGGAACGTTACAGCGCGCCGTAGAACGTTGTTTTGCCGCAAGGAAGGTTCCATTCCTCTGTAGAACGTTCCGTTGTCTCGTGGAACGTTCCGTTGCCCCGTGGAACGTTCCGTTGTCCCGTAGAACGTTCCGTTGCCCCGTAGAACGTTCCGTTGTCTCGTAGAACGTTCCGTTGCCTCGTAGAACGTTCCGTTGTCCCGTAGAACGTTCCGCATCCAGCCACACCTGGGCCCGCCAGCACGGAGCCGACCCTTCCTGACAGCTCAACTCCGGTGAGCTGCCAGAAACGTCCGGAGCAACTGTTGTTCCTTGGGATCCTTGATGCGGGTAAACATCTTCTCGCCCAGCTTATAGATGGTTTCCGGGCGGTCGAAAGGGAGCGCCCGATACATCTTGCCGCCTTCGAAGTGGCAGGGCTGGCAGCGGGCCTGGAGGATGGGAAGGATGCTCGTCTGGAATTCGACCGGCGGTGTGCCTGCCTCCGACCTCATAGCGGGCGGGGCGGAGACTCGCAGGTCATGCCCTGGCTCAGGGCTCCGGACCGGGGTTCCCGACCGGGGAACGAGGGCGAGCCCGAGCGCGGCCACCAGGAGCAGCTTCGCGGTCATGAAGCCATGATACACCTGCGCCCGGCAGGTGAGTTTCGCTTCCCACGAGTGTCTGCTGCGTCCGCAAAGTAGCTCTCGTTCGTCCAGCCTCCAGACGACGACAAGAAGGGATGAGGGAGTTGACAGCCTCTCTGCGTTCATCCTGCGAGGAGGCGTCATGTCCAGAAGACTCTTGGCTGTCGCGTGCCTGGTCCTGATGGGGCTTGCGCCGGGATGCTCTCTCCTGCGCCGCCCGCCGAAGCAGCAGCCCCGGAGCTACCCGTTTGCGCTCGAGTACAGCGCCGGCCAGCTTCGCATCGAGACGATCGAGCTCGGAGGCAAACCGTACATCCGGTTGGAGCACCCCGACATGATCGGCTCGACCCGCGAGGTCGGGCTCCCGGCGGTGCCCCAGAGCGAGGTGCTCGTGGTGCTGCCGCCGGATGCGGTCAACGTGCGCGCGACGGTCCGGGTCGCCGCCAGCACGACGGTGGCCCGCGATGCCCGGGTCGAGCCCGTGCAGCCTCCCATCCAGACCCGCACGCCGCCGTTTGTCCAGGACGGTCCGCCGGCGGACCGCTCTCTCCCGGCTCCGCCGCTGGCCATCGACGAGGAGGTCTACGGCTCGGACGCGCCGTACCCGCCCGAGGCAGCCCGGCTCGAGAAGGTGGTCACGCGCTACGGTGCCCGGGTGGCGGTGATCGAGATCTCGCCGCTCGTGTTCTACGCGCAGCAGGAGCGCACCGATCTCCGGACCTCGGTGATCGGGACGGTCACCTTCGACTCGGCCCGGCCGCCGCAGAATCTCTACCCGGACCTGCCAGCGGCACAACGCATCGCGCTCCTCCGCACAGTCATCAACCCCGACGCGCTCGCCTCTGTCTCTTCGTCAGGGTCCGCCGCGCCGCTCGCTCCCCGCGCCGACTATGTCATGTCCGATATCCGGCCGGCGAAGCACGACACGGTCCCCTACGTGATCATCACTCGCGCCGCGCTCGCCGCGTCGTTTCAACCTCTCGTGGACTGGAAGACCCGCAAGGGCGTTGACGCCCGGCTGGTGACGGTCGAGTGGATCGCGACCCACTACCCGGGCGTGGACCTGGCCAACAAGATCCGGAGCTTCGTCCTGGACGCCGCGGCGAAATGGGGCACGTCGTGGATCCTGCTTGGCGGCGACGTCGAGCAGGTCCCATCCCGGCTCGGTTTCTACGATAGCGTTACCAGCAGCTACGGGCCCGCGGACCTCTATTTTTCGGGGCTCGATACGAATTGGAACGCCAATGGCAATCACGTGTTCGGCGAAGGAACCGAGCCGGATCTCGATCCGGACGTGTTCGTCGGCCGGGCGCCGGTCGGAACCGCCGCCCAGGCCGCGGTCTTCGTCGGCAAGGTCCTGCTCTATGAGCAGAGCCCGCCTGCCGGTTATGTCGAGAGCGCCCTGCTCTTGGGGGTGCGCGACAACCTGACGTCCGACTGGGACAAAGAAAACAGAATCAAGCCGCGGATTCCCGTGGGCTTCCACCTGACGCGCATGTACGATCCGCCCAGCCCGCTGCATCCCGACGTGATCCTCGACCGCGGCAACGCCATTGCGCAGATCAATCTGAGGTATCACATCCTCAATCACATGGATCACTCCGGCATTCCGGCCATGGGCACGGGATCGCACACCGGCGGCGGCGCCATCGACAACGACGACGTCGACGCCTTCACCAATGGCCTGCCCGGCACCATCGTCTGGACCTATGGCTGCGATCCCAATGCCTTCGACTACGACTCCGTCTCTGAACACTGGATGCGCAACCCGCAGGGCGGCGCCGTGGCGTTCGTGGGCAACTCCCGCACGGGATATTGGTCTCAGTATGCGCAGGACGACAGGTTTTTCCAGTCCTGGTTCACCGACAAGCTGCGCAACCTCGGCACGATCTTCAGCACGACGCAGGGCGGCGCCTTCTTCGACGCCTACGAGTCGAGCGCCATGAACCTGCTCGGCGATCCGGAGATGGTGGTGTGGAATGAGCAACCTGCGCCGCTGACCCTCACCGGCCTCGGAGCGCTCGCGACCGGGTCCAACGCCCTCAACCTCACCGTGGGCGGCCTGGCGCTCGGCGAGGAGGCCACGGTGACGTTTCGCGAGCCCGGCGGGAACGTGTACGCGGGCGGCCAGACCGCGGGCGGCATCTTGAGCGGCACGCTGGTCGCGCACACCGGCGGTACGCTGGACCTCGTCGTGACCTCTCCGGACCGACAGCCTCTCAGGCTCTCCGTACCGGTGGCGGTCGCGGCCGGCGCCCACCTCTATGTGTCCGGCCTGCAGGTCGTCGACACCGCCGGCAACGGCAACCAGCAACTCGAACCCGGGGAGAGCGCCTTGCTGCGCGTCACGATCGGCAACGGCGGCGGAACGGCTGCGGCGGTCGGCACGGCAAGCCTGGCCACGTCCATCGCGGGCGTGACGATCTCCGCGCCGGTCCAGCCGCTGCCCGCGGTGGCGCCGGGGGGAGCACAGACGATCGATTTTCCGGTTTCTCTCGCGCACGGATTCGCCGACGGTGACGCGCTCCTCTTCGATCTGACCACCGACGGCGCGGGGAACGAGCAGACTGATATCCACGTGCCTGTCTTCGCACCCATTCTCGAGCAGACCCACGCCTACGACGACAGCGCGGGCGACAACGATGGCGTCCCGGAAGCCGGCGAGACGGTCAAGTTCGCGCTCCATGCGATCAACAACGGGTTCGGCGACGCCCGGGCGGTGAGCGCGACGCTCACCGCCAACACCGGCGGGGTGATGGTGGCCGACGGCACGGCCTCGGTCGGCGACGTCCTGGCGAAGAGCGACGCGGACAGCGGGGATACCTTCACCATCAGTCTGGGTGGCGGCTTCAACCCGGGCGTCGACACCGTGACGCTCGCGATGACGGACAGTCTGGGCAACACCTGGACGCGCAACGTCGAGCTGGTCGTGCCCGCGCCGCCCACCGGGATGGCCTACCGCAGCACGGCCACCAGCATCACGCCGCTCTGGGATGCTGCGCCCACGGCGGCTGATCGGAGCTACAAGGTCTATCGCAGCACCGCGGCCGGCGGACCCTACGCGAAGATCGAGACCTTCCTGGTCCGTGACGGCGCACTGTACGAGGATGCCACGATCAATCCGAGCCTGCCGAGCTATTACTACCGAGCAGCCATCATCGATGCGTTCGGCAACGAGTCGTCGCCGGTCCAGGTGCAGAGTTGGCTTTCGCTACCGACTCTTGCCGGCTTCCCGCGCTCCGTGCTGCCTGCGGACGAAAACGTCATCGGGCACACCGAAGCCTTCGACGTCGACGGCGACGGACAGAAGGAAATCTTTGCCAACACGGGAGGCGGCGACAAGAGCAATCACGGCGTGCTCTACGCATGGGACAAGGACGGTAATGAGCTCATCCCCGGTGGAGATCCCAACTTCGCCGAATTCGCCACGCTCGATGGCCCAAACTTCGGCGGGCCGGCATTCGCCGATATCGACAACGACGGCGACGTCGAGATCATCGTCAACGGCAAGTACAAAGTCTTCGCCTTTGAGGCGAATGGCGTCCCCGTGGCAGGCTGGGCAGCCGGTGTCGCCATCCCCAACCTTTGCGAGGGCGGCCCGCCGGCCGTGATCGCCACATCGCCCGCCGTCGGCGATCTCGACGGCGACGGCTGGCTTGAGGTCATCACTACTGCCTACGATTGGGGAAACTCCGACTGCGGTAGTGAGGGCCATGTCTACGTGATCGACCATGCCGGCATCCTCAAGGGGACGTATGACATCCCGAATGGCAACTACTCCTATGCGACCCCGGCGCTCGCGGACCTGGATGGCAACGGAGATCTGGAGGCGGTGATTCCGTTCAACACCGGTGAGATCTTCAGGCTCGACAATCCCGCTTCGGGTCTGTCGCTGATTGCGGCCGTCCCCGGGGTGGCCTTTCGCAACGAAGCCAGCCTGGCCGACCTCGACGCAGACGGTAAGCTCGATATCATCGTCGCGGCACAATACCGCGACATCCACAACCAATTGCCAAGCGACAACCGTGTCTATGCCTTCCGCCTCGACGGCTCGGCCGTCGCTGGCTGGGCCGGCGGCAAAACACTTAACGCCGGCGATCACATGGTCAGTCTGTCCAGCTACGGTGCCGTGATCGCTGTAGCCGACATGGACTGCGACGGTCTGCCGGAAGTCGCACTGGGCACGGAGCAGCACGTCTACCTCTGGGAGAACGACGGCGTCCTGAAGACCGGCTGGCCGGTCCACCGCGAGAACAAAACGGGCGGCACCAGCTCGGTCGCGGCGCCGCTAATCGTCGACGTGAACGGCGACGGCCAGCTCGATGTCGTCATTGGCTCGGCCACTCTCACCGGCCACGGCATCGTCTACGCTTGGGACGCCAAGGCCGCAACGTCCATCGCGGGGTTCCCGCAGTTCATCGAAGAACCGGTTTTCCGCACTGGTGCGGTCGCCGACATCGACGGCGACGGTTTGCTCGAGGTCGCGCAGGGCACCGGCCCGCACATATACGTCTTCAAGACGACCGGGCGTGCCATCGCTCCGCTCATGCCCTGGCCGAACATCGATCGCGATGCGGTCCATACCAGCGCTCTTCTGGCCGCGGATCTGGGGGGCGCCTGTTGCACGCCGCCACCGGCGGGCGCCCTGGTCCTCGAGGCGGGCACGGGGGATGGGTTCGCGGCGTTCAACCCCGACGAGACCGGCGGCATCTTCAGTTGCGGTCCAGGCTTCGGCAACTCCAATTTGAAGGGTATCCGTTTCGATCCGGCCGGTCCTCTGCCGGCGGCCAACTTCAACTGCAGCACCAGCCTCTACATCTTCGATCAGGCGGGGGCGCGGCGCCAAGTGCTCGGCGTCCATGCTGCGCCGCGCAACTCGTGTCCCTGCACCCCGACGCCGGGCGGCGCGTGTTTCTACGAGCCGCTGTGCACGCCGGCCGATGTCGCCCACATCACCTGCTCCGATATCGCCTTCGATTCCGGCGTGATCACGGTCGGCGGCGCGCCCCGGAAACGGATCACCGACTTCAGCCTGCCGAACTTCCCCGGCCTCACGGTGCATCTCGTCCAGGAGGCCTTCATGGACCGGCTCGAGCAGACCTATCACTTCAGCAACTTGAGCGGGAGTACCTACTCGCTGCGTCTCGCGCGGGTAGCCGATCTCGACGTCGGCTACCTGGACGACGGGACTGCGACCGGGACGGCCGTGCCGAGCGCCGGCGGCTACACTCACAACCTCCCCGGGTTCATCCCGTTCGGGGCCGAGGTTCACGACAATGTGATGACGGGCAGCACCGCCACCCCGACCGTCCGGGTGCGGATCACGGCGCCGACGGGAGGTGGCAGCGATGCGAGCTTCGAAGGCGCGCGGCTGCAGGGCGACGGCGGCTCGTCCCACGGCCGCGCCTGGTGGAGCTACGGCGTCCCTCCTGCCGAGCTCGGCGTCTTCGGTCTTGACGGGAAATACTGGACGGTGACCTGGACAGGCGATCCCGCTGTGCCCGTGGAGTCCGATCAGGCGATCGTCGTCCAGTCGCTACTGATCATTCCGCCGGGGCAGACCCGGACATATGTGACGTACACCGACGTGCAGTAGGAAGGCCCGCAGTCTCTACGCTCGTCGCCTCGGCTCCTGAAAGGGCATTTCGGGCTCCAGGCGCACCGGCACGCCGCTCAGGACGGCGTTGCCGGAGAGCGGGTCGCGCTGGTTTTCGTCGAGCAGCGCGTTGAGATTGGCGCCCGGCCGCCGGGCGGCGATCTCCAGGCGGACGCCGGGGAGGTCGTGGCCCCAGCCGTGCGGCAGGGAGATCACGCCCGGCATGACCTCGTCGCTGATCTTCACCTCCACCGGGACCTCGCGGCCGCCGGCGCCGACCAGGCGCGCCGTGCCGGCATCGGCCACGCCGCAGCGGGCGGCGTCGGCGGGATGGACCAGCGCCGTGCACCGCCGCGGGCCCTTGGCCAGAACCGGGAGGTTGTGCATCCAACTGTTGTTCGAGCGCAGGTCGCGGCGGCCGATCACCACCAGGTCGGGAGCGGGCGCTGCGAGGTCCGCCTCGGCGTGCCTCAGGTCTTCGAGGAACAGGGCGGGCGCGAGCTCGATCTTTCCCGAGGGGGTGCGCAGGACTTCCGGCACGCGAGGCGCCAGCGGGCCGAGGTCGATGCCGTGCGGTGCGGCCTTGACCTTCGCCAGCGTCAGGCCGTCCGGGCGGCGGCCGAACTGGTCGCCGTAGGGGCCGCCGCGCAGCGCGAGGTCGAGCTGCCGCTCGGGGCCGCGCCATGGAGCCACGGCCTGAAGCAGGAAGTCAGCCTGGGGACCGGCGCGGCGGCGGAGATCGTCGGCCACCATCTCGTCGTCCAGGGCCTGGATATCGGCTCCGACGCCTCTCCCTTCGGCGATCGCGGCCAGCTTCAGCAGGATCTCCCATTCCGCGGGCCGGCCCGGCGGCGGCGCGAGCAGCGGCGGGCTGTAGCGGGCGTGGTTGCGGAAGGAGAGCTGGGGGAACGCCACGTCGTAGTGCGATTCCTCGAAGGGCAACAGCCCCGGCAGGATCACGTCGGCGTGGCGGGTGGTCTCGTTGACGTAGACGTCCACGCTGACCATGAATTCCAGGGTCTCCAGCGCCGCGGCCAGCCGGGGACCGTTGGGGGCCGACAGCACCGGGTTGCCGGCCACCGTGAGCAGCGCCCGGACCTGTCCCTCGCCCGGAGTTTCGATCTCTTCCGCCAGGCAGGTCATGGGCAGCTCGCCGTACACCTCCGGCGCGTTCGAGACGCGGCTCCGGCGGCGCCCGGTCGCCACGCCTTTTCCCGTGCCGGGAGGCCCCAGGGTGTTGGCGGCAAAGGCGGCGGCCTTGGGAAACATCGCGCCGCCGGGCGTGTCGAGATGGCCCGTGAGCCCGTTGAGCACGTCGACCAGCCAACTGCTGAGCGAGCCGAAGCGCTGCGTGCAGGTCCCCAGCCGCCCATACACGGCGGCCCTCTGCGTGGCGGCCAGGGTGCGGGCCAGCTCCCGGATCGTCTCCGCCTCGATGCCGCAGCGGGCCGCCACGCGTTCGGGCGCGAACGGCAGGACGGCCTCGCGCACCGCCTCGACTCCGTTCACGTGGTCTTCGAGGGCTCCGAGGCGCACCAGCCCCTCGTCGAACAGGGTGTGCGCCAGGCCGAGGAGGAGGAAGACGTCGCTTCCCGGGCGGATGAAGAGGTGCCGGTCGGCGAGCCGCGCGGTCTCCGTGCGCCGCGGGTCGATCACCACCAGCTTGCCGCCGCGCGCCTGGAGCGCCCTGGCCTTGCCGCGAAAGTCGGGCACCGTCCACAGGCTGCCGTTGGATGCCAGGGGATTGGCGCCGAGCATGAGCAGGAAATCGCAGCGCTCGATGTCGGGCACGGGGATCGACAGCCAGTGGCCGAACATCAGCCCGCTGGAGAGCTGCTTGGGCATCTGGTCGAGGGTGGAGGCGCTGAACACGTTGCGCGTGCCCAGGGCGCGGGCGAGCCGCGTCACGTAGAGCAGCAGACCCATCTTGTGAGCGGTCGGGTTGCCGATCGCGAGCGCCGCCGCGTCCCGCCCCGAGCGGGCGAGGATCGGCGGGAGACGCCTCTCGATCTCGGCGAAGGCCTCCTCCCAGCTCGCCGTCACGAAACGGCCGTCGCGCTTCACGAGCGGCCCGCGCAACCGGTCCGGATCTTCATGCAGCTCTTTGAGAGCCACCCCTTTGGGGCAGAGATAACCGCCGCTGAAGACGTCCTCCCGGTCGCCGCGGATGGCGGCCACGCGGCCGTCGCGCAGCTCGACCGCCAGGCCGCAGCAGGCCTCGCACAGGGGGCAGATCCGGTAGGCGACCGTGGTTTCCGGCATGTTCGTCTGGCGCCGTGTCGGTTCCTATAATACCTTGCGGCCGGATGGAATGAGCTCCGGAAGGAATGATGAGGCGCCAGGCGCGACGCTCAAGCCAATCTCAGTTTCTCGAGAGCAACCGCTCCTCCGGAGATCACCTGAATCGTCAACTCGTTTCCCAGCAGGAGGCCGACTCCGAGCAAAGGATCGGTTTCCGCCACATCGATCGCGGTCAACCGTCGCTCGCCGGCCCAGGCCACGGTCGCCTCATGAATATCGAACTCGCTTTCGCTGCCGTCTCCCAGCAGGACGCTTCCTCTCCCGCGGAAAGGAAGATTCAGTGCGGAAACCAGGGCCGCGGGCAGGGTCAGGGAACCGGAGTATCCCGTATCCAGGACGGCCTCGATCCGCCTCTCCTGGCCGTCAGGGCCTGCAACCATGAGATGCACGATCGCCTCGCGTTGCGTGCTCATGGTTCCGACGATCATGTTGCTATGCGGCGGTCTTGCTGCGTGGGCCGACGCGGCGGGTATGAGGAGAGCCGATCAGGCGAAACCAGATCTGAGCTTCCGGATAGCGGGCCAGCAGCCGATGCGAGGCAGCGATTTCATCCACGTCACACTCGAAAGCGCCCGTTTCAATGTCTATGGCGACGAACTTGCCTTCGTCGTGAGTGCTGAGATGAGGTTGCACTTCGCGCTCATAGATGTCGTTGCCTCGCCGGGCGAACTCTTCTTTGCTGTACCGAGGGTACGGCATGCCATTCATGACATGAGTCTACACCATGGCGTCTCCCCTGTCGATGCCGATCCGGTGGTCCAGGTGGTGTATCCGACAGGAGCAGATTTGCCGTCATGAGGACGGCGGCACGCTCAGCGCTCGATCCCGATCTGATGGAGGATGAACGCGTACTCGTCCGCCGTCTGCTTCATGCTCTCGAACCGTCCTGAGCGGCCGCCGTGGCCCGCCGTCATGTCGATCCTGAGCAGCAGCGGGTTGGGGTCGGTCTTCAGCGAGCGCAGGCGCGCCACCCACTTGGTCGGCTCGTAGTACTGGACCTGGGAGTCGTGGAGCCCGGTCGTGACCAGCATGGCCGGATAGGGTTGCGCGCGCACGTTGTCGTAGGGCGAGTACGACAGCATGTAATCGTAATAGTCCTTCTGCTTGGGGTTGCCCCACTCGTCGAACTCGTTGGTCACGAGAGGGATCGATTCGTCGAGCATCGTGGTGACCACGTCCACGAAGGGCACCTGGGCCACGATGCCGCGGTATTTCCCGCCCGCCAGGTTGGCTACCGCGCCCATCAGCAGGCCGCCGGCGCTGCCGCCGCTCGCGAACACCTTGTCCGGCGCGGCGTACTTCTCCCGCACCAGGAAGTCGGTGACGTCGATGAAGTCGTAGAAGGTGTTCTTCTTTTTGAGCAGGCGGCCGTCGTCGTACCAGGCGCGGCCCATCTCCTGCCCGCCGCGGACGTGCGCGATCGCATAGACGAATCCGCGGTCGAGAAGCGAGACGATCGTGGGGTCGAAGTAGGGATCGCTGGAGCCGCCGTAGGAGCCGTACGCGTGCTGGTACAGCGGGGCCGTGCCGTTCTTCGCGAAACCCTTGCGATAGACGAGCGACACCGGCACCCGCGCGCCGTCGCGCGCCGTGGCCCAGACGCGCTCGGTGGCATAGCCGGCGGGGTCGTAGCCGGGCACGGGCTGCCGCTTGAGCAGCGTGCGCTCGCCGGTTCGCATGTCGAGCTCGTAGACCGAGTCGGGCGTGGCGAGCGAAGAGTAGTCGTAGCGCAGCCGCGCCGTGTCGCGCTCGACGTTGACGCTGAAGGCCTGCGTGGAGGCCGGGTCGTCGGAGGGGACATACGTCCAGCGTCCGAGGCCGGTCCACGATGCGTAGCGCAGGCGCGGCAGGCCGTCGCTGCGCTCGCTCAGGGCCAGATGGTCCGCGAAGGCCACGAAGTCCTCGAGGAAGATCTTGGGATCGTGGGCCACCAGCTCGCGCCACTTTGCTTTGCCGGTGTCATCGCCGTCGCCGTCGGCGACCGCCATGATGCGGAAGTTGGGCGCTTTCCAGTCCGTCCGGATCACCCAGCGTCCGGCGGCGTGGTCGGCCCTGTAGAGCACGCCGGTCTCGCGCGGCGCGAGGACGCGCCACGGGCCCGAAGGGTCGTCGGCGGCCAGGAAGCGGACCTCGCTGGCCACGGTGCTGCTCAGGCGGATCAGGAGGAAACGCCGGTCTCCGGTCTGATCGACGCCGAGGTAGAACGAAGTGTCCTTTTCCTCGTAGACCACCGGATCGGACTTCGGATCCGTTCCCAGCACGTGCTTCCGGACCCGGGTCGAGAGCAGCGTGACCGGGTCGTTCTCGACGTAGAAGACGGCCCGGTTGTCGCCCGCCCAGACGATCCGCGGCTGCAGCCCGTCGATGCGGTCGGGAAGGTCGCGGCCGGTCGCGATCTCGCGGAAGCGCAGGGTGTACTGGCGCCGGCCGCGGACGTCCTCGGTGAAGGCCAGGAGGTCCTGGCCGGGGCTGACGGCCCGGCCTCCGAGGCGGTAGAACTCGCGGTTCGCGGCCTCGCGGTTGCTGTCCACCAGGATCTCTTCCCGGTCCGAGCCGAGCGGCCGCCGGACATGGACCGGCAGCTCCTTGCCGACCTCGAAGCGCGAGGCGTAGAGATAATCCCGATCCTTGTACGGGACCGTGCTGTCGTCTTCCTTGATCCGTCCGATCAATTCCTTGGCGAGCGTTTCGGTGAGCTGCCGGTAGGGCGCGCTCATCGCCTCGAAGTAGGCGTTCTCGGCCTTCAGGTAGTCGAGCACCTCGGGCTGGGAGCGCGTGTCGTCGCGCAGCCAGTAGTAGGGATCGTTGCGCGTGCCGTGAGGCGAGACGACGTCGTGGGGTTTCGCGGCGGCGACCGGGGGGACGGGAGGGACCGGCGCCTGCTGCGCCGCGAAGGGCGCCGGCGCCAGCAGGAGGGTGAGCAGGATGCCGGAACAGCGCGCTCTGAGGGTCATGGAGCACGAGTATAGCCGGGCGGGAACGGCGGTGATATCTTCGCAAGCGACATCGTCATGAAGGCCCTCCTCTTCGAAGACGTCCGCCGTGTCGCCTGCGCCACGGTTCCAGATCCGTCCATCCAGGAGGCCGGAGACGTGATCGTCCGGGTCCGCGTCGCCGCGGTCTGCGGCTCGGACCTGCACGTGTATCGCGGCCTGGAGACCGGGCTCGACGCGGGCACGGTGATGGGCCACGAGCTGGCCGGCGAGGTCGTCGAGGCCGGGCCGGGCGTGACCCGGTTCCGCGCGGGCGACCTCGTGGTGAGCCCGTTCACCACGAGCTGCGGCGACTGTTTCTACTGCCGCCTGGGCCTGACCGCGCGCTGCGAGCGGGGTCAGCTCTTCGGCTGGGTGGAGAAGGGGAGGGGGCTGCACGGCGTGCAGGCCGAGTATGTCCGCGTGCCGCTGGCGGATTCGACGCTGGTCGCGATTCCCGAAGGGACTCCGCCGGAGCAGGCGCTCCTCGCCGGCGACGTGCTGGCCACGGGCTGGTTCGGAGCGGAGAGCGCGGGCGCGGAGCCGGGGCGAACGGTGGCGGTGGTGGGCTGCGGGCCGGTCGGCCTGATGGCGGTGATCGCCGCGCGCGAGCTGGGAGCGGAGCGGGTCTTCGGCGTCGACGCGCTGCCGGAGAGGCTGGCCCTTGCCGGGCGCTGGGGCGCCGAGCCGGTCGATTTCCAGAGAGAGGACGCGGTCGGCCTCATCCGCGACGCCACGGAAGGCCGCGGCGCGGACGGCGTGGTCGAGGCGGTGGGCTCGCCGCAGGCCTCACGGTTGGCCTACGACCTAGTCCGTCCCGGCGGCACGATCGCGGCCGTGGGCGTCCACGTCGAGAGCCATCTCGCGTTCACGCCCGGGCAGATCTACGACAGGAACCTCACCTATCGGGCCGGCCGCTGCCCGGCGCGCTCCTACATGGACCGGCTGCTGCAATTGTTAAATTCAAGGAAATACGATCTGGGCGCCCTGATTTCCCACCGGCTGGGGCTGGAAGAGGGGCCTCGCGGCTATGATCTGTTCGACCGCCGGGTGGACGGGTGCACGAAGGTGGTCCTCGTGCCGGGGCTCCCCGGGTAGATGCTGCTACAATCCGCCCCAGTGTTGTTGTGCTGTAGGTAGTCATCTCGGGTGCTATCCGTGGTGGAAAGGTCTTTCCGCATGGCGGACTGCCATTCCAGGGACCCGGCTTACCTCGGCCCGACCCGTCTCCGAAATACCGTGCGGGAACGAATCGTCATCGTCGACGACGAGCCGGGAGTGCGCCGGCTCCTCAGGGCCCATCTGTCGTGCCTCCCCTATGAGACGCTGGAGGCGCGCGACGCGGCCGAAGCCATGGCTTTCCTCGCCGAGGCCCCGAGGCCCGGCCTCGTGCTGTCCGACATCGAGATGCCCGGCCTCTCGGGCGTCGAATTGCTCAAGCGGATCAAGGATCTCGATTCGAACATCCAGGTGGTCATGGTCACCGGCCTCCAGGACCTCGAGACGGTGCGCCAGTGTCTGCGCGAAGGCGCCTACGACTATCTCGTCAAGCCGTTCGATCCCGACGATCTCCTCAACACGGTCGAGCGCGCGCTGGAGCGCGCCCGGCTCATCCGCCAGAACGAGGAGTATCAGATCAACCTCGAACGCATGGTGCTCGAGCAGACGGTCGAGATCCGCCAGACGCGCGACATCGCGCTGATGACGCTCGCCCGGCTCGCCGAGTCGCGCGACCATGCCACGGGCCAGCACCTGGAGCGCATGGCGGCCTACAGCCGGCGCCTGGCCGAGGAGCTCGCAGACGGCGTCTACTCCGGGAGTATCGGAACCGGCTTCGTCGAGCACCTTTATAAATCGAGCCCGCTGCACGACATCGGCAAGGTGGGGATCCCGGACTCGATCCTGCTCAAGCCGGGACCGCTCACCGCCGAGGAGCGGCAGGTGATGAGGCAGCATCCGGAGATCGGCGGCGACACGCTGCGCTCGGTCGTCGAGCAGTTTCGCGGCAACACGTTTCTGACCATGGGCATGGAGATCGCCTACAGCCATCATGAACGCTGGGACGGCCGCGGTTATCCGTTCGGGCTCGCCGGCGACGAGATCCCTCTCGCCGCGCGGCTGGTGGCCGTGGCCGACGCCTACGACGCGATCACCAGCCGCAGGCCCTACAAGGGCGCCTGCGGGCACGAGGAGGCGGTGCGGCGCATCACGGCCGACCGCGGCCTCCACTTCGATCCGGCCCTGGTGGACGGGTTCCTCGCCTGCCACCGGGACTTCGACGGAATCCGCCAGCGGCTCATCGATCCCCTGGCGGACGGCTCGCCCGGGCTCTTCGGGCGCACAGACGGTTTCGACGGCGAATTCATTCCGGGGTCCTGACACGGCCCTGTTTCCTGTCTGAGGGGAGTGTTGATGGAGCGGTTGGTCCAGGAGAGCCCGACCCGGTGGGAGCCGGGCCGGTCGAGCGACGTCCGTACCTCGCCGCGGCGGAAGACGCTGGCCCGCGTGCGCGTGTTCGAAGGGCCGGCCCTGGGCGACGGCGCGGTGGCCACGGACCTCTCGGCGGGCGGCGCGTTTCTGCGCGGCAGCCGGCCGGTCCGCTCCGCGTCGCGCGGCGAGCGGCTGCGCCTGAGCCTGGAGATCCCCACCGACGCGCGGCCCATCGAGCTGGCGGCCCGCATCGTCCGGGTCACGCCGGACGGGGTCGGCGTCCGTTTCGAGGAGGTCCCGGCCCGCGACAGCGCGCGGCTGCGCGCCCATACCGGCTTCTATGAGATGGACGAGGCCATCGTCCTCGTCCAGCGCGCCCTGGGCGGCGCGTTCCCGGGCAACCTGCTCCCCCTGGGCGATCGCCCGGAGATCGGGAGGATCCTGCGCTCCGCCGTCGAGCGCGGCGTCCCGATGACCGCGGTGCAACCCGGGCGCGGCTTCAGGACCGCCTCCTGCCGGCTGGTCGCCTTCGAGGACGGCCTTCTCCGGCTGGACCTCCCTCTCGACGCGGGGCACCGGGTGGTCTACCTCGCGTTCGCCGATCCGCCGCTCCACGGCGCGTTCGAGGGGATCCTGGCGGAGCCCGGCGCGCGCCCGGCTCTGCTCGTGCCGGAGCGGATCTATCTCACCGAGGAGGACCGCGGCCAGAATCTCGAGCGGCGCCAACTCACGAACGGGCTCGTGGCGCGCCTCTCGCGCACGGTGTCGTCGCTCGGCGGCAGGGTCGCGGCGCTCGTCCGCCGGCCGGACCGGCGCGCGGAAGAGGTGGAGGTGGTGCGCTACTCCAACCGCTTCGGCCGGACCGTGGCGGGGATCGTGGACGCCAACTTCGATACCTCGGACCCCGACGCGCGGCCGGACGCGGCGGTGGTGATCGCGCCCGCGATCCTCAAGCGCAAGGAGGTTTTCGGCCTCCTGGCGCGGACCATCGTGGACGACCTCGGGCGCGACGGCCGCAAGGTGGCGGTCCTGAGGTTCGACGCCTCGCACATCGTGGGCGAGAGCGCGATGGACCCGCGCCTCGTGGCCGAGGGCCGGCCCTACTATCACTGGACGTTCGGCGACCTCGGCGCGGACACGGAGGCGTCGCTCCACTATCTGGAAGGACGGTTCCGGCCGGCGAAGCGGGCCCTGGTCAGCGTGTCGCTCTCGGCCATCCCGGCGCGCAAGGTGGTCCTCGGCGAGAGTGCCGCGCCGATGGCGCCGGTGGACCTGTGGATCGCGCCCTACGGCTGTCCGGACGCGCAGGACGTGCTGCGCAACTACCTCGCCGGGCTCGACCTGTTCGAGGAGTACCGCCAGGGCACGGGGCCGGAGACGATCCTGATCCACGGCCGGCCGATGCGCGGCGCCTCGCTCTACGGGCAGGCGATGGCGGACGGCCTCGCGTTCCTGGAGGATGCGCGGCGCGACCTCTCCCGCATCCAGGCGCCGGTGGTGTGGATCCTCGGCACCTACGATTGCTGGGTGACGCGCTCGCGGGTGCGGGCGATGCTCGACGCTCCCGGCGGCGGCGTGCGCGAGGTCTTCGAGTGCGCCACCGGGCACGTGCTCAAGACCGGCGCCGAGGCGGTCGGGGTGTTCAAGCTGGTCAGCGAGTCGATCTCGAAGCACCTGTTCCAGCGCGAACGGCCGGCGCGCGGCCCGGACCTCGCCCGCTTCGCCCGGCAGAGCGCTGCCGAGTGGGCGCGCGTGCGCCGCCTGGAGCTGGACGACGCCGGGGCGTTCTGGAAGGAGCACCTGCTCGGCGCGCCGGAGATCCCGGCAGATACCGTGGGCTACGACGTCCTCCTGGAGCACCCGGAGTACCCGCGCTTCCTGGCGCGCCAGGCGGAGCTGCTCGACGCGCGGCCCGGCGAGGATCTGGCCGACCTCGGCTGCGGCACGGGCAACCTCACGCTCGCGATGCTCGCCTCCTGCCCCCCGGGCGCGGCGCCGGGATCGATCACCTTCGTGGACCTGGTGCCGGAGGGGGTGGCGCGGACGGAGGAGAAGGTCCGGGCCTGGTTCGCGAACCGGGGCATGCCGGTGCCCGCGTGCCGCGGCCTGGTGGCGGACCTGGACGCCCCTCCCGCCCTGGCCGTCCTGGCAGACGCCTCGTTCGACCGCATCGGCTGCTCGCTCGTCCTGCCGTACCTGCGCGATCCCCTGGCCGCCCTGCGCGAGATGCGCCGGCTCCTGCGGCCCGGCGGCGCGCTGGTGGTCTCTTCGATCCGGCCCGATTTCGATCCGTCCAAGCTCTACATGGAGGGGGCGGAGATCCTGTCGCGGGCCGGAGACGCGGAGTCCGCGCGCAAGCTGGAGGCGCTGCGGCACTACGGCAACAGCGTCAGCCGGCTGCTGGAGCTGGAGGAGGACGGCCGGTTCCGCTTTTTCGATGCCGCGGCGCTGACCGCGCTGGTGAGCGAGGCGGGGTTCGCCCGCGCCCACGCGCTCCAGGCGTTCGGATGGCCGCCCACGGCCGTCCTGGTGCGCGCGGAGGCCTGACTTGCCGCGCTCGCCCCGGCTGAGAGGTTTCGAGGAGGCTTTCCGGGAGGAGAGCCGGCGCCTGTTCGTGGAACGGGCGCGCTTCCTCCTGCGCATCGTCCTGGTGCTCTACCCGGCGTTCTGGCTGCTCGATCTCGCCATGGCGCCGGAGCTGGCGGGGCGCTCCCTCCAGATCCGCGCCGCGGTCTGCGTCCTCTACCTGGCCTCGCTGGCCGCGGTCCATTCGCGCCACGCGGAGAAGCTGGCGCAGCCGTTCGTCATGGCGTCGTCGCTCGCGTCGGCGGCCGGGATCGCGATCCTGTCCGCGCAGCTCGGCGGGTTCTCCAGCAACTATTTCGCCGGCAACATGATCGTCCTGTTCGTGATCCATTTCTTCCTGCCCTGGGAGCTGGGCATGGCGGCCCTGATGAGCGCTCTCATCATCGCCACGGACCTCGGGATCAACCTGGCGGCGTACGGCCCCTCGCGGGAGATGGTCGGGCCGAGCTTCTTCCTCACCGGCTCGGCGGTATTCTCCTGGCTCTCGACGCTGTCGATCCGGCGGACCCGGCGGCGCGACCTGTCGCTGCGGCTGCGGCTGGAGATCGCGTACGAGGACCTGAAGGAGCTCGACCGGGCCAAGAGCCGGTTCTTCGCCAACGTCTCGCACGAGCTGAGGACGCCGCTGACGCTCCTCCTCGGGCCCCTGGAGTCGCTGCTCGGCGAGGCCTCCGATCCCGGGCAGCAGCGGCTCTTCCGGTCCATGATCCGGAACGCCCGCAAGCTGCTGCGGCAGGTGGACGCCCTGCTGGAGACGGCGCGGCTGGAGTCCGGCCGCCTGTACCTGGAGCCGTCGGCGGGCAACGTCGGCCGGCTGCTGGCCGATCTGGTCGCCGCGGCCGAGCCGGTCACGGAGCGGCGGGGGATCGAGCTGATCGCGGAGGGGCTGGACGGCTTCCCGGACGGCTCGTTCGACGCCGGGAAGGTGGAGATCGTGGCCTCGAACCTGCTCTCGAACGCCTTCAAGTTCACGCCGTCCGGAGGCCGGGTGACGGTGCGGCGGGCCGAGGCTGGAGAGGAGAGGGTGGCGTTCGAGGTGGAGGACACGGGGCCGGGCATCCCGGAGGAGGATCTGGAGCGGATCTTCGACCGGTTCCACCAGAGGGAGGGGGATTCGGCGCACGGCGGCACGGGGCTGGGGCTCGCGCTCTCGCGCGAGCTGGCGCGGCTCCACGGCGGCGACGTCGAGGCGCGGAGCGAGACCGGGACGGGATCGACGTTCCGGGTCGAGCTGCCGCGGGAGACGGAGCAGGCCGAGGCCCTGGCGGTGCGCGAGGTCGCCCGGCGCTCGCCGCGGGAGACGCTGCTGGCCGACGTGGACCTGCCGCCTCTCTCCGGCGATATCGGCGATATCGCCGATATTGAGCCCCGGCCCGAGCCGCCCGCCGGCGGGCCGCGCGTCCTTCTCGTGGAGGACAACGAGGAGCTGCGCGGCTTCCTGGCGCAGCGGCTCTCCCGCCTGTACCGGGTGGCCGAGGCCGGCGACGGCGCCGCCGGGCTCGCCGCGGCCCGGCGGACCACGCCCGACCTGATCGTGGCCGACGTCATGATGCCGGTGATGGACGGCTACGAGCTCTGCCGGCGGCTGCGCTCCGACCCGGGCCTGGCGGCCGTGCCGGTGATCCTGGTGACGGCGCGGGCCGGCGCCGAGGCCGCGGTCGAGGGCCTGGAGGTGGGGGCGGACGACTACGTGGTCAAGCCGTTCGCCCTGCGCGAGCTGGAGGCCCGCATCGCGGCCCACCTGCGGGCGCGCGAGACCGAGCGCCAGCTCCACGAGCGCGAGAGCCGGCTGGTGGCGATCGGCCAGATGACCGGCTCGCTGGTGCACGACCTGCGCAACCCGCTCACGCTGCTCAAGGGCTACGCCGACCTGGCCTACCGGTCGTCGCTGCGCAGCGGGGACTCCGCCATCGTCGGGGAGCTGGCGCAGGTGCAGGCCGCCTCGGACCGGCTGCGGCGGATGGTCGAGGAGATCCTCGACTTCGCGCGCGGCGGCACGCCGCGGCTGCAGCTCGAGACGGTGCCGGCGCGGCGCTTCCTGGACCAGGCGCTGACGCCGCTCGCCGCGGACCTGGAGGAGCGCGGGATCGCGGCCGAGATCCACCTGCGGCTGGACGACGAGCTGCTGGTCCTCCTGGACCGGGACCGGATGCAGCGCGTGCTGGAGAACCTGATCCGGAACGCCCGGGAGGCGGTGTCCGCGATCCCCGGGGAGCGGCGGGTCTTCGTGCGCGCCTGGGTGGTGGTGGAGGAGGACGCGCTGGCGATCCGGGTGGCGGACAACGGCCCGGGCATCCCTGTGGAGCTGGCCGATCATCTCTTCGAGCCCTTCGCCACCACGGGCAAGCGGCAGGGGACCGGCCTGGGCCTGGTCACCGTGCGCAACCTGGTCAAGACGCACGGCGGCGAGATCCGGGTCGAGACGGCCGCGCCCGAAGGCGGCGCCGCGTTCACGGTGACCCTGCCCCTGATCCCGGTCTCCGAGGAGCGTCTGGCCGGCCCGGTAACACCCGGGCTGTCTCTTGCGCCATAATACCCGGGGGATGCGTGTCCCGGTTTCCCGGGGCCGCCGCACTTTGGATGCGTCTGATTTGCAGTTCTATCTTTTTCCGAGGGAGTCGAGACTGATGAACAAGAACCTGCTGGCCTACGCAGTCCTCATCCTGGTCTCCATCGCAGGGCTCGCCGTGCTGCTCAACATCGGCGCCCACCTGCAGACGCCCGTGGCCGCCGCGCCGGCCGCGGCAAGCTCCGGCTCCGGCGCCTCCGGGGCCGTCGAAGCGCTGCGGGATCACATCCAGGAGCCGCTCAGCCTGCTCCTGCTCCAGGTCGTCGTCATCGTCGTCGCGGCCCGGCTGATGGGCCTGCTGTTCGCGAAGATGAAGCAGCCGCCGGTGATCGGCGAGATGCTGGCCGGCATCCTGCTCGGCCCCTCGCTGCTCGGCCTGCTCTCCCCCGGGACCATGGACTTCCTCTTCCCGGCCGCCTCCCTGGGCAACCTCCGGCTGTTCAGCCAGATCGGCGTCGTCCTCTTCATGTTCCTGGTCGGCATGGACCTCGACCTCCGCCACCTGCGCGAGAAGGCGCACTCGGCGGTCATGGTCAGCCATGCCAGCATCTTCCTGCCCATGCTCCTCGGCGTGGCGCTGGCCCTGTTCCTCTACCGCTCCTACGCGCCCGCGGGCGTGGCCTTCAGCTCGTTCAGCCTGTTCATGGGCGTCGCGATGAGCATCACGGCCTTCCCCGTGCTGGCCCGGATCCTGGAGGAGCGCGGCCTGATGAAGACCCCGCTCGGCAACGCCTCGATCGCCTGCGCGGCGGTCGACGACGTGACGGCCTGGTGTCTGCTGGCGGTGGTCGTGGCGATCGTGCAGGCGACCGGGATGCTGCGGGCGTTCGTCACCGTCGGCCTCGCCATCGCCTTCGTGCTCTTCATGATCCGCGTGGTCCGGCCGTGGGTGGAGCGCCGGCTCGGCGGCGACACGCACCACCGCAAGGGCCTGATCGCGGGGACGCTGGTCTTCGCCTTCGCCTCGGCCTGGTGCACCGAGATGATCGGCATCCACGCGCTCTTCGGCGCCTTCCTGGCCGGCGTCGTGGCGCCGCCGCAGAAGGAGTTCCGGGCGGCGCTGCGCGAGCGCCTGGAGGTGATCGTCTCCGTCCTTCTCCTGCCGCTGTTCTTCGTCTTCACCGGCCTGCGCACCCAGATCGGCCTGCTCAACGACGGCCGCACCTGGCTCGTCTGCCTCGCCGTGATCGCCGTGGCCGTGGCCGGCAAGCTCGGCGGCGGCATGATGGCCGCGCGCTGGACGGGCATGAGCTGGATGGACTCGTTCTCGATCGGCACGCTCATGAACACCCGCGGCCTCATGGAGCTGATCGTCCTCAACCTGGGCTACGACCTCGGCATCCTCTCCCAGAAGATCTTCGCCATCATGGTCATCATGGCCCTCGGCACGACCTTCATGACCGGCCCGCTGCTCGAGCTCGCGGAAGCCCGCCGGCGCCGGACCGCCGAAGGCGCGCTCCCGATGACGATCTGATCCGGCTGCTCCAAATTACCGGATGTCATCCATGAATCCGTAGCCGCGTCCAAGGAATTGGACGCGGCTCGTTTCCTCCCTGCTGCCGGTCCCGGCGCAAGTCCCTCAGCCGCAACGATCTCCCGCCCTCCCTGTCCTCCGGCATCCTTCTTGCCCTGCCTCCCGGCCAAACGAGGAGGTCCGAACGATGCGAGGATCCGTCAGGGGTCTCGTCTGTGCCGGCTGTGTGCTGCTCGCCCTGTCGCCAGCGGCGGCGCAGGTCAGGATGCCGTTGTCCGACTACAACCAGCTCCGGGCCCGGGCGAACCCGGACCGGGAGGCGGAGCCTCCGCCTCCGGCGCCGTACGCGTTCGAGTCCGCCGACCTCGCGATCACGGCCGGCCCGGAGAGCGCGCGGATTGTCCAGGCGCTCGATCTGTCCCTCTTCGCCGAGGGCTGGCAGACGATCCCGCTCGGCGAGGCGGGCTCGTTCATCGCCGCGCGGTTCGGGGACCTGGAGGGGCGGGTCAACGTGGGTAGTGATCAGACCGGGGGCTGGGCGCTCCAGGTCCGGGGCCGCGGGCGCCACCGGGTGACGCTCGAATCGGTGGTGCCGGTGAGGCGGGACGAGACCGCGACCCGGCCCACCTGGCAGATCGGGCTGCGGCTCCCTCCGGCTGCGGTCGTCCGCGGCCGGATCGAGGCCCCGGCCATGGCCGGGGTGGTCGAGGAGGTGGAGATCGAGGGCGCCGGCCTGGTCCGGAGAGATCCTCCTGCCTGGACCTTCGTGGCCGCACCCACGCCCGAGCCGGTCGGCTTCACGCTGCGCGGCCGGCGGACCCTGCCCGAGCGCGCCCAGCTCCCGCTGCGCTTCGAGACCACCGCCGCCACGGCGGCGGTCCTGTCGCGCACCCGCCTCCAGGTGTACGGCTCGATCGAGGCCCGCGTCGCCCAGGGCCGGCTCTCCGAGCTGCGCGTGCCGCTGCCGGCCGGCTTCGAGGTGGTCGCCGTCCAGGGGCCGATCGCGGGCTGGAAGGTGGACGCCGGGCGGCTCGTGGTCACGCCGCTCGAGCCGGTCGAGACCGCGCTCGCCGTGCAGGTGGAGCTGTCGGCTCCGCCCTCGGACGAGCTCGCGAGCCCTTTGCTCGCGCCGGCGGACAGCCACCGGACACTCCTGCTGACCAAGGCCGCCCTGCGGGGCGACGGGCTGCTCGAGCTGACCGATCCCGGGGCGGTGCGGGCGGCGTCGGAGACCGAGACCGCCGGGCTGTCGGCCGACGTGCGCGGCGCGCCGGGCGCGTTCGTGGCGGTGCTCGATCCGGCCCGGCCGCCGCGCTGGCGGGCCGAGTGGGCGGACCGCACCCAGGTGCTGGCCGCCCAGGTGGACCGGCTGCTCGTGGACGTGGTGGTGGGAGAGTCCGGCCGGGCCGCGTACCAGGTCTGGGCGGAGGTGCGCAACCGCGGCTCCCAGCAGCTCGTGGTGACGCCGCCGCCCGGTTTTGAATTGGTGGCCGGGCACCGCGACGGCGAGCGGGTCAGCCCCGGAGCGGCCGGGACGGGCCTCGCCGTGCCGCTGTCGTCGGGCGAGGGCGCGCAGGTCGTGCACCTCGCCGGCCTGATGCCCCTGGTGATCCCGAAGGGGAAGGGCGACCTCTTGTTGCCCCTGCCGGCGCTCTCCGCTCCGGCGGCGCGGGTCGAGGTGAGGCTGGTCCTGCCCGGAGGCCGCACCTACCGGATCGTCGATCCCTCGCGCTCGGGCTCGGTCCAGCCGCCGCCGGGCCAGGCCGAGCGCGCCGCCCGGCGGGACGCCGTCATGTCGGCCAACAACATCGCGAAGCAGGTGCTCGACATGCCCGGGACCGCCCTGAGCGCCGGGGCCGCCGGGTTCTTCCCGTCGCCGCCCGGGTTCTTCCGGGTCGAGGCGGTGTGGAGCGCCCTGTCGGCCACGCCCGGCCCGCTGCCGGTCCGGATCGAGAGCGGAAAGGAGGCCAACGAATGGTTCTGAAGAGATTTCTTCCCCTCATTCTCCTGCTGGCCTTCGTCCCATTCCCGGCGCGGCCGGAGGAGCCTGGTCCGGGAGAGGTCGTCCTGCCCCTGAAGGACTACCTGGAGCTGGTTGGGTCGGCCGAGGCGGCGCAGAAGGCGCGGGCCGAGCGGATCAAGCTCCAGGCCGCTCCGCTCGCCGAGATCGTCTCCCAGAGCACGGCCGCCGTCCTGGAGGACGGCGAGGCGCGGATCACGTCGCGCTTCGAGATCCTGATCCAGGGCCATCCGGACAGGCCGGTGGCGCTGCCGCTCGCCGGCTACCCGGCCACGGTCGAGGTGCTACGCGACGGCCGGCCCGAGCCGGGCGCGGCGGTCAGCTCTGTATCGGGTGGAAAAGGCGGCGTTCTTCTGGTGGCGCCGCTGCCCGGCCGATATGCGGTCACGGTCCAGGGCCGCACCGCGGTGGAGAACCTGGGCGGCATCGGCCGTCTCGCGTTCCCGCCGGCCGCGGCCCCGGTCTCGGTGACCGAGGTCGACCTGCCGGCCGAGTCCTCGTGGAGCGCTCCGGGCGGAGTGGTGGTCGAGGACCGCGAGCAGGGCGGCCGCCGCACGGTGCGGCTGGCCTCGAAGCGCGGCGAGGCCCAGGTGCTGGAGATCCGGCGCCGGTTCGACAGCGCCGACTCCGAGCGGCTCCTGGCCCAGGCGGTCGTCCTGACCATCTTCCAGCTCCGCCCCGAGGGGCCGCGCCGTCACGACGTGGTCCTCTATGAAGTCTCCCGCGGCAGCCTGCCGGAATTCACCGTGGACCTGCCGCCCGGGGTCGAGGTGGAGCTGATCGGGACGGACGAGGGCGCGGCCGTGCCCACGATGGAGGCCGGCCGGCTGACCGTCCACCGCCACCGACAGCTCAAGGGGACGGGCTACCTCGTCCTCACCTCGACGCCCGCGGCCGGGCTGATGAACGAGGGATCGCCGCTCGTCCCGGCCGCGCCGTCGGGGATCGACGTCCGCTCGCGCTACCTGGCGGTGGCGTCGTCGGTGGCGGCCGAGGCCAATCCCCTGCCCGAGGCGTCCTGGTCGCGGGTGGACCTGGCCGACCTGCCGCCGTCGCTCTCCGAGGCGCTGGAGGTGATCGACCTCGCGGCGGCGTGGCGTCTGACCGGTCCGGGGGAGACCCGGCTGGCGGTCCAGGCCCTCGCCCCGGCGCCGAGCCTGGACGAGCCGGTGCGGCAGCGCGACACCACGACCCTGCTCACAGTGGACGGCACCCTGCTGCATCGCGACCGCTACACCCTGGGGCCGGTGACGCGTCCGGGGGCGGCGCTGGAGATCGCCCTCCCGGCCGGCTCGACGCTCTGGTCGGCGCGGGTGGGAGACCAGCCGGTGCGGCCCCTGGAGCGGGGCGGCAGGATCTCGGTGCCGCTGGGCTTCGTCAGCGGCGCGGAGACCGTGGTCGAGGTGGTCTCGGTCCAGGAGCGGGCGATTCCGGCCGGGAGGTCGGAGCTGGAGATGGAGCTGCCGCAGGTAACCGTGCCCGTGCTGGAGCACCGCTGGCGGGTCCTGCTGCCCGAGGCGAACCGCTACCGCTTCCGGTCGGGCGACCTGCGGCCGGCGCCGGTCCCGGCGTACCGGTACATCCCCCAGGAATCCCAGAACATGCCGGCCCTGAGCCATGGCGGCACGGCCGCCATCCTCGGCCGCGTCGTCGACGACCAGGGTGCGGCTCTGCCGGGAGTGACCGTCACGGCGTCGCGCTCCGGCCTTGCGCCCCTGACAGGGGTGACCGACAGCGAGGGCCGGTTCCGCCTGTACGGCCTGGTGCCGGGATCGTACAACCTCGAGGCCCAACTGGAAGGGTTTTCGGCTCTCGAATACCCGAACGTGCAGGTGGTGAGCGGCAGCAACGTCGAGCTCGAGATCACCCTGAACGCAGCGGTCGAGGACGTGATCACGGTCACCGCCGAGTCGCCCCAACTGGACGAGCGCAAGATAAGCCGGACCGAGACGATCCCCCTGAACCAGGGGGGAGGCGGCGGCCTGAGGCTGGGGCGTAAGAGGAAGCCGGCTTCGCCGCCGGCAGCCGAGCCGGTCCCTCCGACCCAGTCCTACTATAGCTTCGACAGCTTCGAGGAGCTGAAGCAGGGCCTGGTCGGGGGTGTCCGTCCGCTGCCGGTGACGATCCCGGAGAGCGGGAAGACGCTCTTCCTGTCCGGCGCCCTCCCGCCGGCGCGGGTGTCGGTGGCGCTGGACGTGAAGGCGAAGCGGCAGTAGCCGGCGAATTTCACCCCCGGTCCAAAACACTCGCGAGTTTTTTTGACCGGGGGTGAAAATACTGGCATCCTCTCCGCGTGAGAGACCGTTCCCGCTATCTCCAGTCGCAGGTGGAGGCCGATCTCCAGCGGAAGATGGTGTTCGTCGCCGGGCCGCGCCAGGTGGGGAAGACCACGCTGGCGCGGAGCCTTCCCGGGGCGGAGAGCGGCTACCTGAGCTGGGACATTCCCGAGCACCGGGAGAGGATCCTCCGGCGCGAGCTGCCCCCGTCCTCCCTCTGGATCTTCGACGAGATCCACAAGTACCGGCTCTGGCGCAATTACCTGAAGGGCCTCTACGACGGGAGGCCGCCCGGACAGCGGATCCTGGTGACGGGAAGCGCCCGGCTGGACTATTACCGCTACTCCGGCGACTCGCTCCAGGGCCGATACCACCTCCTGCACCTCCACCCGCTCTCCGTGGCCGAGCTGGGGCTGGGCACGCGCGAGGAGCTTCAGACCCTGCTCGCGCTCGGCGGATTCCCGGAACCGTTCTTCGGCGGCTCGGAGGTCGAAGCCCGGCGCTGGTCGCGGGAGTACCGCAACCTGCTCATCCGCGAGGAGCTGGTCAGTCTGGAGCGGGTCCAGGACCTGGGCAGCCTAGAGCTCCTCATGATCCGGCTGCCGGAGCTGGTCGGCTCTCCCCTGTCGCTGAACGCCTTGCGGGAGGACCTGCAGGTGAGCCACAAGACCGTGTCGAGCTGGGTGAAGATCCTGGAGCGCCTCTTCGCCCTGTTCCGCCTGGCGCCGTTCGGCAGCCCCGCCATCCGGGCGGTGAAAAAGGAACAGAAGCACTACCACTTCGACTGGACCCTGGTGCCGGAGCCAGCGGCCCGGTTCGAGAACCTCGTGGCATCCCACCTGCTCAAGTGGGTCCAGTATCAGCAGGATACCCAGGGGCTGGACCTGGAGCTCCGGTACTTCCGCGACGTCGACGGTCGGGAGGTGGACTTCGTGCTGACGGAGCGGCGCAAGCCCCTGACCCTTGTCGAGTGCAAGCAGTCGGACACGGAGATCGACAAGGGGCTCCGCTACCTCAAGGCCCGCTTCCCCCAGGCCGAGGCCTGGCAGATTTCCGCGACCGGGACCCGCGACTACATCAGCCCCGAAGGCATCCGCGTCTGCCCGGCGCCGGTCTACCTGGGCGGCCTGATCTGAGTCCGCCCCAAAAAGGAAAAGGCCTGGTGAACACCCAGGCCTGATCTTGACCACCTCCAACCCCTGAAAAGAGGAACCACAAAGAACTTCAGTAGAGCTACCCTCCAGACGGACTTCAAAGAACTTCAAAGGATCGGGAGGATCCCGCCTCCCTGAAAAGAAGAGTAAGCCGGACCCCCCTCAAAGATCCTCAGGATCCGGGCCGAATCCGATCAAATCACCTCAAAGAATCTAAAAGCCGGCGATCCTTTCGCTCTCTTACCGCCTTTTCGTCCTCAAATGAGGTCTCTCAGGACCAGGATCGCCTCGCGACCGGCGCCTCCCGACCTCACGGTCAGGCGAGCGGGGATGTTTCATCGAGGAGGGCGGCGGCCAGGAGGGCGGTCGCGGCGAGGGAGGCGAGGGTGGCGGCGGCCGGGGCGAGCCCGAGGACCGCCAGCATCCCGGCGAGGAGCGCCAGGCCGAGCGCCCAGTCGAGCGCGAGCGCCGCGGCCGGCCGGCTCCGGCGGAGCCGGCGCTGGGCTTCGAGCGCGAGCCCGGTGCCGGCGGCGAGGAGGAGGCCGTGGAGGATCAGCCAGCGGAGCAGGCCGTCCGGCGCCGGACCGACGAGGCCGGCGAGCACCAGCACGGCCAGCACCAGGAGACCGGCGGCCAGGGCGAGCACCCACCGGTCCCGGGAAGAGCGAGCCAGGACCACACCCGCCGTGCCGGCCTTGAGCGCGATCCAGGCGTTGGCCAGGTTGCGGCCCTGCGCCAGGCCCAGCCAGGGGTGCCCGAGAAAGATCCAGCCCACGACGAGGACCGCCGCGTCCAGGATCAGGATGCCGCGGACGTCGGCCTGGCCGAGCGCGGACCGGAGGGGCTCGCCATGGAGGAAGGGGCCCGGACGCCGGGTGGCCCAGGCCACCAGCAGGGCCTGGAGGGCCGGCACCGCCACGAGCTGGAGCACCTCGCCGGGGCCTCGCACCGCGGTGCCGAAGAGCAGCGCCGACGATGCCGCGCGGGTCAGCCAGAAAGCGGCGAGTAGGGTCAGCCAGAGGGCGAGCAGGCGGCTCATGTCCCCTATCTTCCCGGACGGGACACCAGAAAGGTAGGGGAGCGCTGCATGCGGTCCTCCTTCATTTCATGCGCCCCGGCGCTTTCCGGAGAGGAGAGATGTCATGAGAAGGTCGATTCCGGCTCTGATCCTGCTCGTTTCCATCCTGGCCATCCCGGCGGCACCCGCCCATGCGAAGGTGACCCGCTACCTGACCGGCAACGCCGGCGACGTCGTGATCTCCATGGCCGGCCCCGCCCACGACTTCGGCGGCGGCGGCACCGACGTGGACGCCGCCCTGCAGTGGATCATCGACCAGGTGCGCGGCTGCACGAGCTGCTCGACCAAGGTCGACGTGGTCATCCTGCGTTCCTCGGGCTCGAACGGCTACAACGACTACATCTATGCCATGAACGGCGTCGATTCGGTCGAGACCCTGGTCATCACCAAGGCGAGCGACTCGAACACCGCGGCCGTGCAGGACACGGTGAAGAAGGCCGAGGTGGTTTTCTATGCCGGCGGCGACCAGTGCGACTACGTCAAGTACTTCAAGGGCACCCTGGTCGAGACCGCGACCGAGGACGTCTACGCCCGCGGCGGCGGGGTCGGCGGCACCAGCGCGGGCCTGGCGATCCAGGGCGAGTTCACCTACGACGGCTGCGTCGCGAGCGCGGTGTCCTCCGACGCCCTGGCGAACCCGTACCACCGGTCGGTCACCTTCACCTACAACTTCTTCAACTGGGCGAACCTGGGGCGGACGATCACGGACAGCCATTTCGTGACCCGCGACCGCATGGGCCGGACGATGGCGTTCGTCGCCCGCCAGATCAAGGACGGCAAGGCGCCGACCGCGCTCGCCGTGGCGGTCAACGAGGCCACCTCGGTGGTGGTGGACCGGAACGGCCTCGCCACGGTGATCGGCGACGGCCCGGCCTACTTCGTGCTCGGCGACCACATGCCCGAGACCTGCGTGTCGGGCTCGCCGCTGACCTTCTCCAACTACAAGATCTGGAAGGTGCTCTCCGGCGGCACCTTCGATCTGCGAAACCGGCCGACCTCGGGCTACTACCTGCGGAGCGTCACCAACGGGGTGATCAGCTCCAACCCTTACTGATATGATCGGCTCAAAGAAGCTCTTACCGAAAGGGGAGTACCAGTCTATGAGTCGACTCAGGTATCTGCGTTGGGCGCTCGCAGTCCTCGTCGTCCTGCTGGCCGCGGCCTTGCCGGCCGCCGCCCAGCTCCAGACGGGCGATCTCTATGGCACGGTCAAGGGAGCGGACGGCGGGGCCCTCCCCGGCGCGACCGTCACCCTGGAAGGCATCGGCTCGCCCAGGGTCCAGGTCACGGAGACCGACGGCCAGTTCCGCTTCCTGGGCCTCTACCCCGGCACCTACAAGCTGACCGCGGAGCTCTCGGGCTTCTCGACCCTGGAGTACCCGGACATCGCGATCCGCATCGGCGGCAAGACCCAGATCGAGGTCACGCTCTCCGGCGCGGTCGAGGACGTGATCACGGTCACCGGTGAGAGCCCGCTGATCGACGAGCGCCAGGTCAACCGCGGCGCCAACGTGCCGGCGGTGGAGCTCGACAAGGTGCCCACCGCCCGCGACCCGTGGTCGCTCCTCAGCCTCGCGCCGGGCGTGCTCGTGGACCGTTTCAACCTGGGCGGCAACGAGAGCGGCCAGCAGTCGAACTTCCTGGGCGTCGGCTCGACCTCGCGCGACAACGTCTACGCGGTGGACGGCGTGGTCCTGACCGACATGAACTCGGTCGGCGATTCGGCCACCTACTTCGACTTCGGCGCCTTCGAGGAGGTGCAGTTCACGGTCTCGAGCGCCGACGTGACGGTCGCCACCTCGGGCGTCACCATCAACCAGGTGACCAAGCGCGGCACCAACGACTGGCGCGGCCAGGCGCGCTATCTGCGCACGGACGGCGACTGGCAGTCCGACCCCGTGGTCGTCGACGGCGTGGAGGGCAACAAGATCGACTACGTGGAGGAGTACGGCGCCGACATCGGCGGCCCGGTCTGGAAGGACCACCTGTGGGCCTGGGCCTCCTACGGCGAGAGCGACATCAACAACATCGTGATCGGCGGCCAGCTCGACCGCACCAAGCTGGAGGACTTCAACTCCAAGCTGAACTTCCAGACCGGCCAGCAGAACTCGGGCGTGCTGCACTACTGGACGAACGACAAGCTCAAGTTCGGCCGCGGCGCCGGCCCGACCCGCGCTCCGGAGACCACGCACGACCAGACCACGCCGCAGGACATCATCAAGATCGAGGACACGTTCATCCCGAGCGCCAACCTGGTCTTCACCGGGCTGTGGTCGCGCGACGACGGCAAGTTCACCCTGAGCCCCAAGGGGGGCCTCGACGCCGACCGCTACCGCGACGCGGACGGCGTGCTCCACGGCACCAACTACGACTTCGCGCAGGACGCGACGATCGATCAGTACCGCCTCGACGGGAACTACTTCTTCGACGCGGGCAACACCCACAACGAGCTCAAGTTCGGCGGCGGCTTCCGCGATCAGGAGAACCACTCCGGCACGGTCTGGCCGCGCGGCAAGTTCGTGGTCTCCGGCGTGTTCCTGGACCTCGATCCCGGCATCGCCATGGTGGTCTTCCCGCGCAACCGCACCGTGGGCATCGACTCGAAGTACACCTCGGCCTGGGCCCAGGACACGGTCAGCCTCGACCGCTGGACGATCAACGCCGGCGTGCGCTACGACAAGCAGACCCTCGAGAACCTGCCGAGCTCCGACTCCGGCAACCCGAACACCGACCTGATACCGCCGATCAACTTCAAGGGCAACGACGCGGGCGGCTTCGAGTGGGAGACGGTGGTGCCCCGGGTGAGCGCCACCTACAGCCTCGGCGAGGAGCGCCGCACGCTGGTGCGCGGCAGCTTCTCCCAGTACGCCGAGCAGCTCGGCCAGCTCCCGCTCGCGAGCCGCGTCTCCCCCGTCGGCTACGCCTACGCCTACTTCTACTTCGCCGACGCCAACGGCAACCTGCTGCTCGATCCGAACGAGCGCGGCTCCCTGGAGTTCGCCTACCCCTACGGCTTCGACCCCGAGAACCCCGCCGCCCTGGTCTCGCCGAACGTGAACGCGCGCAACCTGAAGCCGTCGATGACCGACGAGCTCAGCCTCGGGCTCGAGCGCTCGTTCCGGCCGAACCTGGCCGGGGGCCTCACCCTCACCTACCGCAACATCCACGACATCCCGGAGACCCGCGCCTTCGTCACCGAGGACGCCACCGGCATCACCCGGCTCGCCACCCGCGACGACTGGGTCCAGGTGGGCACGGTCACCGGCGCGCTGCCGAACGGCCAGACCTCGGCGGCCATCCCCTACTACGACCTCAAGGACGGCCTCACCGCGACCGGCGGCAGCCTGTACGTCAACGGCGACCGGGAGATGGACTACCTGGGAGTCTCGCTCAGCCTGACCAAACGCCTGTCGAACCGCTGGATGATGCGCGGGCACTTCACCTACGCCGACTGGAACTGGAACATCGGGCCCGAGTTCCGCAAGTACGACGACCCGACGGACGTCCTCTCCGACAGCCTCGGCTACGCCGACGGCGACGACGTGTATTTCGACCGCTCCTCGGGCAACAAGACCGACGTCCTGGTGGGCGGACGCTGGTCGTTCAACCTCAACGGCCTCTACCAGGTGGCGCCCGACCGGCCCTGGGGCTTCAACCTCGGCGGCAGCCTCGACGGCCGCGAGGGCTACATCACGCCGCCCTACGTCTCGCGCAGCAGCAGCGTCGGCAGCCGCAGCGTCCAGCTCACGCCGGACATCGACGAGTTCCGCCACTCCGACGTCATGGTGTTCAACGCCCACGCGGACAAGGAGCTCGCCTTCGGCGACACGCGCCTCATCCTGAGTCTGGACGGCTTCAACCTGACCAACCAGGACGACATCCTCCAGGTGGAGCGCAACGCCCGGTCGGGCCGGCGCTTCGAAGCCAACGAGGCGCTCAGCCCGCGCGTCTTCCGGCTGGGGGCCACCCTCCGGTTGCATTAGGAGATGGAGAGTGCAGGGTCGGCTATAATCCGGCCCTGCATGAGGATCCGCAGAAGTCTGGCGCTCGTCGCCCTGGGCGCCGTCACCGCCGCCGGTCTCTTCCTGGCGGCGGCGGCTCCTCCCAAGCGCCCCGACGTCCTCCTGATCACGATCGACACCCTGCGCGCCGACTCGACCGGCTTCTCAGGTAATACGCGGGTTCAGACGCCGGTGCTCGACCGCCTGGCCGCCAGGGGCCGGGTGTTCACCGACACCCACGCCCACAACGTGGTGACCCTGCCGTCGCACACCAACATCCTGACCGGCCTCTACCCGTACCAGCACGGCATCCGGGACAACACGGGCTTCCGGCTGGACGGGGAGATCCCCACGCTGGCCACCGCCCTGCGCGGCGCGGGCTATGCCACGGGCGCGTTCGTCGGCGGCTATCCGCTCGACTCGGAGTTCGGGCTCGACAAGGGATTCCAGGTCTACGACGACCGCACGACCCGCGGTTCGGAGGCCGACGAGTTCGGCATGTCCGAGCGCCGCGGCGACGAGGTGGTGGCCCCGGCGCTCGCCTGGTGGAACGCCCAGCGCGGCAAGCCGCGGTTCCTCTGGCTCCACCTCTACGACCCGCACGCCGCCTACTCGCCGCCGGAGCCCTTCGCCACGCGCTACAAGGACAACCCCTATCTCGGCGAGGTCGCCGCCGTGGACTCGTTCCTCGCGCCGCTGCTCAACCCGCTGCTCGGCGGGAAGGAGCCGCCGGCGCTGGTGGTCGTGACCTCGGACCACGGCGAGGGGCTGGGGGAGCACGGCGAGGCCACGCACAGCCTGTTCGCCTACGAGTCCACGCTCAAGGTGCCGCTCGTCGTCTGGGGCCCCGGCGTGCAGCCGGGCCGGGACGGTCGGCCGGCGCGGCACATCGACATCTTCCCGACCGTGCTCCAGGCGACGGGCATCGCCGGTGCTTCGGTCCCCCAGCCGCGCGGCAACCGGTTCGGGAAGTCGCTCCTCGCGCCGCCTTCCAAGGAGCCGGTGGTGTCCTACTTCGAGGCGCTGTCCACGAACCTGAACCGCGGCTGGGCACCGCTGCGCGGCGTGCTGCGCCAGGGCCGGAAGATGATCGTGCTGCCGATCCCCGAGCTCTACGACATCGCCAAGGACCCGAAGGAAGCCCGCAACCAGGTGGACCAGGACCGCCCCACGGCCCGCGCCCTGATCGGGCTGCTGCCGCAGGAGTCGGTCTGGCCGCCGAGGAGAGGGGCCCTGCCGGCCGGCGACGAGCAGCGGCTGCGGAGCCTGGGCTACATCTCCGGGTCCGCCCCATCCCAGGCGAGCTACGGCCCGCAGGACGATCCGAAGAACCTGATCGAGCTCGACGCGAAGATCTTCCGGGTGATCGGGCTCTACAATCGCAAGAAGATCGACGAGTCGGTCGCGGTCGCGCGCGAGGTGGTGCAGGAGCGCCCCTCGATGCCGCTCGGCCGGTCGCTCCTGGCGCAGTCGCTCCTCGAGAGCGGGCGCACGGCCGAGGCCCTGGAGGTGATGCGCAAGGCGCGCGCCGACGGGGTGGCAACCGAGAGCCTGCTGCGCCAGCTCGGGCTCACGCTCTCCGAGCAGGGCAAGCCGGAGGAGGCGCTGGAGGTGCTCCGGCCGATGGCCGCGACCGGCGAGCCGCGCTCGCGCCACGCCCTGGCCCTGGTGCTCTCCGAGGCCGGCCGCCAGAAGGAGGCCTACGAGGTCCTCCAGAAGATCCTGGCAGACGATCCGAACGACGCCCGGGCCTTCGAGCAACTGGGCCTGATCGAGCTGCGGCTCGGCCACTGGCAGCAGGCGCGCGAGCTGTCGCGCAAGGCGGTCGACCTCCGTCCGGGGCTGCCGCTGGCATGGAACAACCTCGGCGTGGCCCTCTACCAGCTCGGGCAGGCCGGCGAGGCGGTGGACGCCTGGCAGCGCGCCGTGGACCTCCAGCCCGACCTCTGGGACGCGCTCTGGAACCTCGGCCTCAAGGCGGCGGAGATCGGCCGGTCCAAGCAGGCCCGCGCCGCCCTGGAACGCTTCGTGGCTGGAGCCCCGCGGCGCTACGCGGGCGACGTGCAGAAGGCCCGCGAGCTGCTCGGACGCCTGCCGTGAGGACCGTCCTCGCCGCCGCTCTCCCGGGCCTCCTGGTCCTCGCCGCCTGCGCCCGCGGCGGCGGGGTCGATGTTCCGAAAGGCACGCCGGTCGTCCTGATCTCGATCGACACCCTGCGCGCCGACCACCTGCCGGCCTACGGCTACCGCGGCGTGGAGACGCCGGCCCTCGACGGCCTGCGCAAGGACGGGGTGCTGTTCGAGAAGGCGTACTCGCCGACGCCGCTCACGTTCCCGGCCCACTCCTCGCTCCTGACCGGCGTGCTGCCGGCGGTCCACGGCGTGCGCGACAACGTCGGCTACCGGCTCGACCCGCAGAGGATCGAGCGCGGCGAGCTGCCGTTCCTGCCCTGGATCCTCAGGCAGCAGGGCTACGCGACCGGCGGCGCGGTATCGGCCTACGTGCTCCAGGGCAAGGGCGGGCTGTCGACCGGCTTCGATCTCTACGAGGACGCGATCGAGTTCCGCACCAACACCGGCCTCGGCGGGCTGCAGCGGCCGGGCGGCGAGACGCTCGCCCGCGCCCGGAGCTGGCTGGAGTCGGTCCAGGGCAGGCCGTTCTTCCTCTTCTTCCACCTCTACGAGCCGCACACGCCCTACCAGCCGGCCGAGCCGTTCGCCTCGCGCTACGCCTCGAAGTACGACGGCGAGATCGCCACCGCCGACCGGATCGTCGGCGACCTCCTGGCCGAGCTGAAGCGGCTCGGGGTGTACGACGAGGCGCTGATCGTCCTGGTCTCGGACCACGGCGAGGGGCTGGGCGACCACGTGGAGAAGGAGCACGGGGTGCTGCTCTACGACGAGGCGATCCACGTGCCGATGATCCTCAAGCTCCCGGATGCGCAGCTCGCCGGCTCCACGGTCGCCAAACCCGCCCAGCTCACCGACGTGGCGCCGACGGTGCTGTCGCTCCTCGGGATGGCGGTCCCCAAGGCGCTCCACGGGATGCCGCTCCTCGATCTGCTCAAGGAGACGGCGCCGGTCCGCCGGATCTACTCGGAGACGTTCTACCCGCGCCTCCACTTCGGCTGGAGCGAGCTGACGTCGCTCGCCGACGGCCGGCATCACTACATCGAGGGTCCCGACCCCGAGCTCTACGACCTCGCCGCGGACCCGGACGAGCGCACGAACCGGCTCGCCGGGGAGCGTCGGCTCTACGCGGAGATGAGGAAGGAGATGGCTGGGTACGACCGGAAGCTGGCGCCGCCGGCCGCGGTGGACGAGGAGAGCCGCCAGGCCATGATGGCGCTCGGCTATATCGGATCGGGGGTCGGCGACGTCGACGGTCCGCTGCCCGATCCCAAGAGCCGCATCGCCTCGCTCGGCGACCTCAAGCTGGCCTTCGAGCACAGCGCCCGCAAGGAGCACGCGCAGGCGGCGGAGGCCTACCGCCGGGTGCTCGCGGTCAACCCGCAGATGACCGACGCCTGGGAGTTCCTCGGCCACGCGCTCGAAAACCTGGGCCGGACCGACGAGGCCCTGGCGGCCTACCGCGAGGGGCTGCGCGTCTCGCACGGCTCGCCCACGATCGCGGTGGCCGCGGCCTCGCTGTTCTTCGACCTCGGCCGGCTCGACGACGCGGAGTCCCACGCCCGCATGGCGCTCGCGAGCCACCCCTCGTTCGCGCACGGCCTGCTGGCCCAGGTCGCCCTGCGGAAGAAGGACCTGGACGGAGCCGAGCGCGAGGCCCGTCTGGCGATGGGCGACGAGTCGCTGCGGGTCGGCCCGACGATCACGCTGGCCGAGGTGCTCCACGCGCGCGGACGCTACGAGGAGGCGCTCGACCTGACCCGCCGCGCGGCCGCGGCCTACGACAAGCGCGAGGCCAAGGACCCGGATCTCATCCAGGGGCTGTCGCTCCTGCGCGGCAAGATCCTGGCCGACATGGGCGACGCGGCGGGCGCCGAGGCGTCGTTCCAGGAGGAGATCCGGCTGTTCCCGGCGGACGTCCGCGCCTACTCGAACCTGGCCGTGCTCTACGCCGTGAGCGGCCGGCCGGAGCAGGTCGGGCCCACTCTCCGCCGGATGGTCGAGGCGAGCCCCACGCCGCGCTCCTACGCCGAGGCGGTGAAGACCCTGCGCGCCCTGCACGATCCGGGCAGCGCGGCGTCGCTGCTGCGCTTCGCGCTGGGAAAGTATCCCGGCAGCCCCGAGCTGCTGGCGCTGGGCCGGGGGTAGGTGGCTCCCTCTCCCCCGGCACGGGGGAGAGGGCTGGGGAGAGGGGGAACGGGATCAACCCAGCAGCTTCAGCACCGCCTCCGCGAGGGCGGGCCGCCTCGCCTCCTCGGCCAACCGAGCGGCCAATCCTACGGCCCAGACCACGTCCGGGTCCTGGAGACCGCTCGAACCGAGCAGCGCCGCGGCACGGGCGTAGGACTCGTCCCAGGCGGACCAGTCGCGGTCCTTGACGGCGCAGGCGAGCCGGGCGGTGTGAACGCAGGCGAGCAGCCCGCCCCAGCCCAGGTGGTCGAGCTGGTGGCGGATCTCCTCCAGGGCCTCCCGCGCCTCGGCGAAGCGCCCCCCTCCGAGGTCCACCAGGGCGAGGTTGACGCGCGGGAAGATCCCATCCGCCGAGCTCAGCCTCTCCAGGATGCCGAGCGACTGGAGATAGAGGCCGCCGGCCCGGGCCAGGTCGCCACGCAGGCGTGCGGCCTCGCCGAGGCCGTTCAGGGTCCGGGCCACGCCGTACTGGTTCCCGAGCGCCTCGAAGCGCTCCCGGGCTTCCTGATAGAGCCGCTCGGCCTCGCCGGTGTCGCGCCCCTGGCGCGCGATGTCGGCCAGGCCGATCACGTGATCGCAGAGACCGTGCTCGTCCCCGATCTCGTCGTACATCCGGTAGGAACGGTCGAAGAGGTCGCGGGCCCTGGAGAGGTCTCCGCGCTGGCGCAGCACGTCGCCCAGACCCCAGAGGCTCGCCGCCACGCCGTGCGGGTTGTCGGTGGTGGAGACGCAGCGCTCGTAGAGCTCGACCGCCTGCGAGAGGTCGCCGCGCCGGCGCGCCGCGTCGCCGAGCAGGCGGAGGGCCTCGGAGCGGGTGTGGTTCCAGTCGGCGTCGGAGCCGCCGGTCACGGCGCGGCCCGCCCAGCGGAACACCTCGTCGAGCTGGCCCTGGTGCAGGTGGATGCGGGCGCGCAGCACCCAGCCCTCGCCCCAGCGCGGGTCGCGCCGGCCGGCCGCGAGCGACTGCAGGGCGTCGTCGCGCATCGCGAGCAGGGCCTGGGCCGCGCCGTAGTCGCTGGTCTCCCGCCGCTCGCGCGCGCCGCGCAGGAGGAAGTCCACCGCCGTGTCCGGCTGGCCGGCCAGGAGCAGGTGGCGGCCGAGGCGCTCGGCCACGCCGCGCTCGCCCAGCACGGCCCGGCTGAGGAGCATGGCCGCGCAGGCGCGGTTGTGGCCCGCCCAGCGGCCGGCCTCGCGGGCCATGCGCTCCAGGCTCTCGCGCAGCATGGGATGGACGAAGCGCCAGCCCTCCTCCGTGCGGACCGCGAGGTGGCTCACGACCAGGCCGTCGAGGAGCGGCGGGGGGTTGGGGACGCCCATGGCGCGGCAGGAGGTCTCCCACTCCTGCCGGTCCACCGTCGGACCGAGCGCGGCGGCGATCTCCAGGGCCTGGCGCGACCCCGCGGGCAGGCCGGCGAACAGGCGCTCCACCCGGGCCGACCAGACCTCGTGCAGGTCGTCCGGGAAGCGGGCCTCCTCGCCAGGCCGCAGCACGAAGCCGGCCTCGCCGACCTCCAGCACGCCGCGCTGCACCCAGTCGCCCACGAGCTGCACGGCGAAGAGCGGGTTGCCGTGCGTGCGCTCCTCGACCTGCGCCGCGAGCTCGCCGGAAAGACCGAGCAGCTCCTCGACCAGCGCGGCCCGGTCGCCGGCCGAGAGCGGCGGCACCACGAGCTCGCGGGCGCCGGGGAGCGTCAGCAGCTCGGCCACGGCCGCAGCTTCCAGGCGGCGCTCGGCGAGCGCCTCGTCGCGCGCGGTGAGGAGCAGCAGGGCCGGGAGGTCGTGGCTGCGCAGGAGATGGTCGGCGAAGGCGATGGCCTCGGCGCTCCAGTGGACGTCGTCGAGGAGGATCAGGACGGGCCGCTGGCGGGTCAGCCGGCGGCAGTGGCGCTCGAGCAGGGTGAAGCGTTCGGACGCGGTCTGCAGCCGGGCGCCGGAACCCTCCTCGGCCGTGCCCGGCACCATCAGGTCGGTGAGGCCGGCGGCCTCCACCCAGTCCAGGACCTTCCAGGCGCGCAGCAGGCGCTCGGTGCGGTCGAGGGTCTCGGCGCGGTTGAGGCCCACGCAGCGCAGGTGCCGGGCCATCATCCGGGGCAGGCCGTCGCCGGCGCCGGGGCTCGGGCCGTGCGAGGCGCGCAGCACCGTGGCGCCGCCGACCTCGTGCGCCCGCTGGGCAATCCACTCGGCGAGCCGCGTCTTGCCGTTGCCCGCCGCGCCGCGCAGCAGCACGAGCCTCACCTGGCGCGAGGCGTGGACCTCGGCCAGCGCGCTCCACAGCAGGTCGCGCTCGGCGCCGCGACCGACCAGCGGGATCGAGCGCAGGCCGTAGAGCCCGAGGCCCGCGCCCACCAGCTTCATGGAGGCCTGGCGGCGGACCGGGTGCTCCCAGGTCTCCGGCAGCGGCGGCGACTCGCGCGGGCCGGGCTCCTCCGCGATCTCCGCCAGTTGCACGGCGGTGCGGGCCGCGGGATAGAGGCCGACCAGCGTCATGAGCTCGGTGGTGGCTTCCTGCGGCGCCGGCTCGCCCTGCGTGGAGGGCCGCGCGCGGGCCGGAAGGGAGATCTCCCGGCGGGCCGGCTCGCCCAGGCGCAGCAGGGCCCAGGTGGCGTCGGCGGTGCGCACGAAGCGGCGGCCGGACTCCTTCTGGAGCAGCCGGCGGAGGAAGCCCTCGAACCCCGACGGCACCGGGTTGAGGGGCTTGAACGACGCCGGGTCCTCCTCGAGCTGGAGGCGGACGAGCTGGAGCAGCGCGGGCTCGGTGAACGGCGGATCGCCGGTGGCGAGCGACCAGGCCAGGCAGCCGAGGCCGTACAGGTCGGTCCAGGGGCCGTAGTCCCGCCACTCGGCGCGGAGCTGCTCGGGCGCCATGTAGGTGGGCGTGCCGCAGACGAAGTCGGTGGAGTCCGGCCCCACCTGGAGCTCGAACGCCTGGGCGAGGCCGAAGTCGGCGAGCTTCAGGCGGCGCTGCCCGGGCAGGCCGTCCGGATCGTCGCCGAACAGCAGGACGTTGGAGGGCTTCAGGTCGCGATGGACCACGCCGCGTGCATGGGAGTGGGCCAGGGCGTCGAGCAGCGCGAGCAGGATTCGGGACAGCTCGGGCCAGTCGAGCGTCTCCCGGGGGATCGACGCCAGGGTGCCGCCGTCGGCCAGCTCCATGGCGAGGCAGGGGCTGCCGGCCGGCAGCAGGCCGCGCGAGGCCTCCTCCGCGTCCTTGGCCACCTCGCCGTGGTCGAAGACCAGGACGATGCCGGGGTGGTCGAGGCTCGCGACCGCCTGCACCTCGTTGCGGAACGAGGCCCGGTACTGGGGGTTCCGCGCGCGCTCGCCGGTCATCACCTTGACCGCAACCGGCACCTGCTGCGCGGCGTGCACGCCGGACCACACCTCGGCCATGCCGCCGCGGCCGATGCGGCGCTCCAGGCGGAAGGGGCCGAGAGGGATGGGCGCTCCGGGCTCGGAGCCTCTGTCGGACATTGTCCGGGATTCTACGCGTGATACCCTGCCTCGGATCAGCCGAGATCCATCGTGCAATCCTTGACGGAAGACGAACGCGAGCCGGCGGAGCCCGCCGAGGCGAGGATCTCGCCCCTGCCGCGCCGGCTCCTGCTGCATGCCACGCTGGCGGTCGCGGCCACGCCGCTGCCCGGCGGCCTCCTGCTCGGCGCCCGCTGGATCGCGGCGCGGCGGACCGGGGCCGGTCGGCTCGCCGCGGCCGCCGCCCTCGCGGTCATCGCCGCCATCGGGCTGGGGCTGGGGATCGGGCTCCTCGCCCCTCTCTCCCTGAGACCGGCCGCGGCGGCGATCTGGCTGGTCTGGCTGGCCGCCGGGCTGGGCCTCGGATGGCTGGAGAGCCGCGCCGGCCTCGCCCCGGAGGTCCCCTGGACCGAGGAGCCGCGGACGGGCGTCCAGATCCTGGTGTGGAGCGCCGCGTTCGCGGTGGTCGGCGTGCTCCTGGCCTTCGGGCTGGCCACGGTCACCACCCGCTGGGGCGACGAGATCTTCGCCAAGCCCTCGGCGCCGCGGCAGGTTCTCCGGATGGTCCTGCTCGTCCTGATGCCGGCCGGAGCGCTGACCGGGCTTGTCCGTGGCGCGCTCCGCCGCCCCTTCCGGATGGCGACGCCGGTGGTCTTCGCCGCGTCCTGCTATTTCGTCGGCCTGGCCTTCGTCGGGGCCGAGCCGCTCTTCAAGTGGCTGGCCCGCGGGCTGAGCCGCACGGACGAGCTGATCGTCAGCAACGGCGTGGCGCCCTCCGAGACCGTGTTCCTCCTCCTCGCCGCCGTGTTCTATCTCGCCGCGGCCCTGTACCTGGCCGAGTCCCGGCGGACCCTGGAGCTGATCCAGCGCTCGGCCGCGGTCGCGGCGCTCGCCTTCCTCTTCTTCGGGAGCTTCGACCTGGCGTGCGGCGACGGGCCGGTCTCCTGGCGCAACCGCTGGGCGACGACCACGGCGGGCCAAGGCCGGCACGCCGACGCCGCCCGCCACTGGGCCTGGGCCGTGGCGCGGGCGCCGCGCGACAACTCCACCGCAGGCCTCGCGATCAAGGGCGCGCGCGAGGCGCTGCTCGCCGGCGATCCGGCCCTGGCGCGGACCCTGCTCTCCCGGATCGACGACGGCCTGGTGCGCGAGCACCCGTCCGGCCTCGACGAGGCCGGGACGGCGCGGGCGCTGCTCGCCACCCGCCTCGACCTCGCGGGTCTGCGCCGCGTCGAGGTCGCGCCGGTGTCCCAGGAGGGCTCTCTCGACACGAGCTGGAGCGCCCTGCTGACCGCGGCGCGGGTCGCCCGCCCGGAGCTCGGCGAGTCGGAGGTCAAGCAGAAGCTCCAGGACCTCGCGGGCAGCGCGTCCTCGACCGACCTGCCGGAGCTTCTGCCGCTCCAGCAGCTCCGGGTGGTCGCGGATCTCTTCGGCGCGCGGGCCGCGGCCTTCCCGTGGAGCGCGCGCGATCGGGTTCTGACGGCGGGCGCGCCGGTGCTCGTCCGGGTCCCGCCCTCCGGCCACTGGATCCTGATCTTCTGGAGCGCGCCGGGCGCCGACGCGGTCCTCACCCTCGACTACACCGCCTGGGGGATGGACAAGGAGGACGTGGACCAGGACGAGGTGGCCCGCCTGCTCGTCGGCGGCGAGGGGCCGGAGTCGCGCGCCGTCCGCGCCCAGGCCCGCGTCGCCGTCCTGCGCTCGGCCTCGCGGCTCGGCGCGCTCCTGGCCCGCGACGGCGGGATGGCGTTCGCCCTGGTCCCGCCGCGGACGACCTCGCCGATCCTCCGCGCTCTTCCGGACCTGCCGTCCGATCTCGCCACCCTGGAGCTGGCGCGCCGGGAGATGGAGCGCCGGGCCTTCGGCCGCGGGCTCGCCCTGGCCGTGCAGGTCCCGCCCGGCCCGGCCCGCGACGAGCTGCTCGCCTACGCCTGGCTCGACCCCGAGGGGCGGAAGCGGCTGGCCGGGGAGGAGGCCGCGGCGGGAGCCCTCGCGGGCCGCCTGGCCGGGCGGGCCGGCTCCGCCTCACCCTGGCTGATCGAGCAGCTCGTCCTGCAGGCCTGGGACGACCGCGAGCCCTACTGCGCGCTGCGCGAAGCGCTGCTTCGCGCCTCGCTCGAGCTGCAGCCGAAGGAATCCTGGCACGCCCTGGAGCTGGCGGCGAAGGCGGCGGCCACCGGCCGGCCGGCCGAAGCCGCCGCCTTCGCCGCGCGCTCCGCGGCCTCGCACAACTGGTCCTCCGGCTACGTGCTGGAGGCGCTGGAGCCGCTCGCCCTGATGCCTGGCGCAAGCTCCGATCCCGGGGCGCGCGCGGCGCTGGAGGAGCTCCTGGACCGCGTTTCGCCGCTGGTGGAATCCCGTTCCGAGGCCTCGGACTACACCCTGCGCTCGGCGTATCCCGAGTACCAGGCCGCCCGCGCCGCCCTGGCCCGCGATCCGGGCGAAGCCGCGGAGCGCTGGCGCCGGGCCGTGGAGCTGCGGCCGAAGAGCGCCGCCTACCGCCTGCGCCTCGCCGAGGCCCTCGACCGGGCGGGCCGGGCGGACGAGGCGCGGGAGGCTCGGCGCTGGGCGGACGCCGTGGGGATCGAGCCGCTCTGCCCGGGAGGGAAGCCGTGAGCGGCGCGCCGCGGACCATGCCGTCCTACCTGCGCTGCGCCGGGCTCGGTCTGTTCGCCAGCCCGGCCGCCGTCCTGTGGTCTCTCACGAGAGAGAGCCCGCGGCGCTGGATCGCCGCCGTCTCGAGCCTGGCCGTCCTGGCCGCGGGCCTGCTGCTCCTCACCTCCGGCCTGCGCTTCGATCTGGTGGCCGCGGCCTGGGGCGCGTTCTGCCTGCTGGCCAGCCTCGCGGCGGCAGCCCTCCTGCCTGGGCCG
>JBEQUE010000250.1:0-5790 GCA_040349255.1 Acidobacteriota bacterium
CTTGAGGCTCCCTCTCCCCCGGCACGGGGGAGAGGGCTGGGGAGAGGGGGAACGGGATCAAACCTTCTTCATCGATTGCCGCAGGCGCTGTACCGTGGAGAGCGCACCGCCGAGCAGGACGATGTAGAGGCCGTACCAGACCAGGTTGATGAGCGGCTTGCGGGTCACGTCGATCGACAGCCGGGGCGGGTTCGAGACCCCGGTGAGCGCGAAGCGCACCTGGCCTTCCGAGGCGTTGATGCCGGAGACCAGGATCGAGCCGCCGCCGGGGAGCGGCATCGGCGGGGTCTCCACCTGGCCGCTCACCGGATTCATGCGGTAGAGCGGCCGGACCGTCGTGGTCGCGCCGCCCTCCTGCTTCACCTCGACGACCGCGCCGATGGTGCCGACCTCGCCCTTGGTCATCTGGGCCATGGCGTTGGTGCCGCCGGCGTTCAGGTCGAAGCCGACGAACCGGATCTCCGTCTTGCCCGCGCGCCCGCTCTGGCCCTTGGCGAGCTCGAGCTGCGGTTGGCCCGGGTCGAAGTCGATCGGCGAGACGTAGAGGTCCTCGGCCAGCGTCTTGCGGATGTCCGGGTTCACCATGACCTGCCGCGTCCGCTCGTTGACGAACATCTTGGGATGGACGAGGAAGTGCTTGCCCTCCCGGTCGACGACCTCGATCGCCATGCTGTCCTTCTCGTGGCCCTGGCCCGGCACGTAGCCGGCAAAGGTGAGCGTCATGCCGTCGACCTTCTTGGCCACGCCGCGCTCCAGGGTGACCTTGGTGCTCTGGTCGTAGGCCGACGAGGCCAGGATGCCGAGCAGGATCACGCCGACGCCGACGTGCGCCAGGTAGCCGCCCGCCGACTGGAGGCCGCCGGATTTCATCTTGCCCAGCGTCTTCTGGAGGTTCGCGGCGAGCGCCATCGCGGCCAGGAAGACGAACAGGAGGTGGAGCGGCTCCTTGACCTGCCAGGCGAACGCCGCCACCGTCACCGCCGCGCTGAAGACCCCGGGCCAGAGCATCCGGCGCAGGATCTCGTTCGGCTCGGTGCCGCGCCAGGTGAGGTACGGCACGAACGAGAGCAGCAGGGCGATCAGGAGCGCGATCGGCAGGTTCACCCGGTTGTAGAACGAGGGTCCGACCTGGCCCGGGTTCTCCATGAAGCGGGTGAGGAGCGGCGCCGAGGTGCCGAGCGTGATGACCAGCCCGGAGACCAGCAGCGTGATCGTCGCCAGCACCATGAACGTGCCGCGCGACAGGAACGGATCCTCGTTGGGCTCCGTCGGCACCTGGCCCAGCCGGGTGGCGATCAGCCACACCGACAGGGCCACGAAGCTGCCCATGAGCGCGATCAGCCAGCCGGAGATCCCGAGGTCCACGAAGCTGTGGACCGAGAAGTCGGCGAGCACGCCGGAGCGGGTGAGGAAGGTGCCGTAGAGGACCGAGAGGTAGACCAGCGCGGCGAGCACGTAGTTGGCCCGGCGGTAGCGTCCGCGGGTGCGCTCCATGTGCAGGCCGTGGATCAGCACGGTGCCCAGGATCCAGGGGATGAGCGACGCGTTCTCGACCGGGTCCCAGCCCCAGAAGCCGCCCCAGCCCAGCGTCTTGTAGGCCCAGTAGCCGCCCATCAGGATGGCGCAGCCGAGCACCAGGAAGCCGCCGAGGGCCCAGGGGAATGCGCGCGCGGCCCAGTTGTCGTAGTCGCGGCGCCAGAGCGAGGCCATGGCGAAGGAAAACGGGATCGCGCTCGCGGCGTAGCCGATGAACATGATCGGCGGATGGATGACCATCCAGTCGTCCTGGAGGAGCGGGTTCAGACCCTGGCCGTCGAGCGGCGTGTCCTTCAGCATGACGAACGGGTTCTCCCGCACCAGGATGAACAGCAGGCCGATCAGGGTCAGGGTGTAGATGCCCATGACCGCGGCCTCGTCCTTACCGGGGCCGGCCGTCCGCTTGATGAGGACGCCGAGCATGGTGCCCCAGAAGAGCCAGATCAGGAAGCTCCCCTTCTGGCCCGCCCAGAACGAGGCGAACTGGTAGTGGCCCGGCAGGTCGATTCCCGAGTACTGGAACACGTACTCGACCCGGAAGTCGCGCATCAGGAGGAGCAGGATCAGGATGGCCGAGGTCAGGATCATCGACACGGCGAGGAAGTTGTAGGACAGCCGCGCGAAGCGCAGGGCGCCCTGATCCCCGCGCAGGACCAGTGAGTACCCCCAGATCGAGGCCAGGGCGAAGACCAGCGCGCTCCAGAGAGCCACCGACCCGGGGAGATAGAGCTGCGACAGGTAATCCAACATGGGGAGCTCCCTTTAGCTGTACTCCTTGACCTCGGCGCCCTGGTACTTGCTCGGGCACTTGACGAGCAGCTTATGGGCCTCGAACTCCTTGGCGCCCTCGTCGTACTGGCCGATGGCCACGATGCTGATGGCGTCCTCGAAGTTCGCCGGCTTCAACCCCTTGTAGCGCACCCGCAGGCTCTCGTGGGTCTTGGGATCCTTGAGCGTGAAGTACAGGGAGTCGCGGGACGCCTCGTAGGACGAGCTGCCCTTCTCGAGCGCGCCGGCGACCTGCACGACCTGCGTGGCTTCGCGGGCCTGGGCGTAGGGCACGTAGGGCGTCAGGGTCTGCTTGAACGAGGACAGCGAGAACCCGGCGAAGGCGAGCAGCAGGACCCCGCCGAGCAGGTAGTACCTCTGGTTCTTTTTCATGGTTTCTTCTCCATGTCCCGTAGCTGCTTGTTGAGGCGCAGCAGCCAGAGGAAGATCCCGGTCCAGATGATCAGATTGACGACGACGACGCCCGTGTTGGCTCCACTAAGCTCCATAACCCTGATCCCCTCCGGCGGATTTCCGCTCCGCCAGTACCAGCAGCCTCGTCTGGAGATTGTGCATCCAGAAGAAGAGCGCGGTGAATCCGACCGAGCTCGCCAGCAGCACCCGGCTGATGTCGGAGCTCATCTGCGACTTGCCTTCCGCGTTGACCACCGGCTCCGGGTGGAGCGAGAAGGTGATCCGCGGCACGATCCAGTAGAGGAACGGCGTCACCACCAGGCCGAGGATGGCGTAGGCCGCGGCCAGCCGCGCCCGCTTCTCGGGGTCGTCCACCGCGCCGCGCAGCGCGAGGTAGGCGCCGTAGAACAGCAGCGAGACCAGGAGCGAGGTCTGGCGCGGGTCCCAGTTCCAGTAGAGGCCCCACTCGATCCGCGCCCAGACCGCGCCGGTCACCGTGGCGAGCACGCCGAACAGCAGCCCGAGCTGGATCGCCGCCGCGGCCGCCAGATCGTGCCGCGGGTTGCGGCTCCGGAGGTAGAGGACGCTCCATACCGCCGAGCCGATGAAGCCCGCGAAGGAGGCCCAGGCCATGGGCACGTGGAAGAACAGGATGCGGTACGAGGTCGGCACCTGGAAGTTCTCGGCCGCCCCGGGGGCGTAGAAGAACGCCGCCCAGATGACGAGCGCGATCCAGAGCCAGAGCAACCAGGCGAGCAGGGTCTTCATGGGTTCCAAACCACCGGAAAGAGCATCAGTCCCGCGACGGATACCGAGGCATCATACAGAAGCAGTTGGGGCAGGACCACTCCCGCCGTCGAGCCCATATCGCCAATACCGCCGGCGACCGCCGTCCGGGTCAGCTCCACCACGAGGAGGAGAAGCGGCAGGAGGACCGGGAAGGAGAGAACGGAGAAGAGCGTCCCCTTGGTCCGCGCCTGCGCGATGATCGCGGCGACCAGCGTGCTCCCGACCGCGAGGCCGTAGCCGCCCGCGGCGAGCACCGCTGCGAGCAGGCCCGGGCTCTCCACCCCGAGGCTCATCAGGGTCAGGAAGACCGGCGTGACCAGCAGCTCCAGGGCCATGACCAGGGTCAGGCAGTAGAGCAGCTTGCCGCAGAACAGGGCCGACGGCGTCGCGGCCAGGCGCAGGGCGGTGGCGGTCTGGCTCTCCTCCTCCTGGACGAAGGCGCGCGGCAGCCCGGCGGCGACCGAGAACAGGAGGATCAGCCAGAGGAGCACCGGCAGCACCGCCGAACCCTGGGCCTTGGCGATGCCCATCGGGCCCAGGCTGACGCTCGTCACCACCAGGGTGGTGAAGGCGAAGAGCGCCAGGGTGTTCAGGGCGTAGCGGGTGCGGAACTCGCACCGCCACTCCTTCACGAAGACCGCGGCGACCTCAGCGGCCCAGCTCGATGCGATGGGTGACACGTTCGATCTCCAGGCTCGAAGGGTTCGCCACCACGGCGAGGCCTCCCTGGTCCAGGTGCTCGTAGAGCAGGCCGCGGGTCGCCGCCTCGCCCGGCGCGTCCAGGTTCTGGAACGGCTCGTCGAGCAGCAGCAAGCGCGGCCGGTGGAGCATCGCCCAGCCCCAGCGCAGCCGCTGGCGCATGCCGGACGACAGCGCGCCGGCCATGCGGTCGGTCGGCAGCTCGAGGCGGCGCAGGACCTCCAGGCCCCATTCCGGGCCGGTGCGGCGCAGGCGGGCGAAAAACTCGAGGTTCTCCGCCGCGGTGAGCTCCGAGTAGAGCGCGAGGTCGGGCGCCACGTAGCCCACCCGCCGCCGCCGTTCGTCCGTTTCGAGCACCCTGTCGTCCTCCCTGTATTGAATGGTGCCTCGGTCGGGCGCAAGCAAGCCGGCCAGGCAGCGGAGAAGGGTGCTCTTGCCCGAACCGTTCGGCCCGGTGACCAGCAGCAGCTCGCCCGGGCCGACCTCGCCCGACACGCCTTCCAGCACGGAGAGGCGGCCGAAGCGGCGGCGGAGGTTCTCGAAGGAGAGCCGGGTGTCCAGGGGGGGCGGCACGGTCGGACTATAGCAAGGGCCCGGGTGCTACCATCCTCGGCCATGCGCCGCGCTCTCGTCGTGCTCGCTCTCGCCTCCCTGATGGCCGGGTGTGCCGGGACCGTCTCCCGGCCGGCCTCCACGGCTGCCGTCCCGGACCTGCAGGTCCGCTCGCTTCTGCTGTACCTGGTGGATCGCCAGATGTACGAGCCGGTGATCGTCCAGCAGGCCCTCGCCGGCGGGCCGGAGCTGCGCGAGGCGCTGGCCGACGCGCTCGGCCGGATCCCTGACCGCCAGGGCCGGGGGCCGCTCGTCGGCCTCCTTCTGGACGACGTGCCGGCGGTGCGCCGAGCCGCGGCCTTCGCGCTCGGCGAGCTCGACGACCCGGAGGCCGTGCCGGCGCTCCTCCAGGCGGTCACCGACACGGACCGCGAGACCGGCTCTCTAGCCGTCGAGGCGCTGGGCAAGCTCAAGGCGCCGGTCCTCGACGTGGCCCAGGCCCTGCTCCCCCTCGACGAGCAGGAGCGCTGGGCGCGGCTTTTCCCGTACCTCTTCCTGTTCAAGGAGGACGCGACCGTCCTCCTGGCCGAGAAGGGGCTCGCCCTGGCGGATCCCGAGATCCACTTCCACGCCGCCTACGCCCTGGCCCGCGATCCGCGACCCGAGAGCCTTTCCCTGCTGCGCAGCCTGCTCTCCGACCCGGACGCCCGGGTCCGCGCCTGGGCCGCGCGCGGCCTCGGAATCGTGGGCGAGGGGGCCGACGTGGCCGCGCTCCGGCCGCTCCTCGATGACGCCTCGCCTCGACCGCTGATCCAGGCCCTCCGCGCGGCGGCGAGGCTGATCGGCAGCACGAAGACGGCGGCGCCGGCTGAGTGGCGCCCGCGCCTGCTGGGGCTGGTGAACGATCCCCGGTCCGGCGTGCGGCTGACCGCGCTGGAAGCGCTCGCGGCCTGGCCGTTCGACCAGCCGGACGACCTGTCCCGGGCCGTCGTCGATCGCGCGACCAAGGGCTCGGGTGCTACCATCCTCGGC